>DAITOS010000034.1:0-31163 GCA_036834025.1 Limnohabitans sp. | reverse complement strand
GCTGGGTTTAAAACGTCGTGAGACAGTTTGGTCCCTATCTTCCGTGGGCGCTGCAAAATTGAAAGAGCCTGCTCCTAGTACGAGAGGACCGGAGTGGACGCACCTCTGGTGTATCGGTTGTCACGCCAGTGGCATTGCCGAGTAGCTAAGTGCGGAAGAGATAACCGCTGAAAGCATCTAAGCGGGAAACTCGTCTTGAGATTAGTTTTGCCGGGGCCTCGAGCCCCCTGAAGAGTCGTTCTAGACCAGGACGTTGATAGGTTGGGTGTGGAAGCGCAGTAATGCGTTAAGCTAACCAATACTAATTGCTCGTGCGGCTTGACCCTATAACTTTGATGTTTACATCAATGATTTATGCCAAGTGACGCAGTTCAAAAAATATAAATATGCTGATTGATTCTATGAATTCGTTTGGTTGACTTTTGTCAACTGAGCAAAAAGTTATGCCTGATGACCATAGCGAGGTGGTACCACTCCTTCCCATACCGAACAGGACAGTGAAACGCTTCAGCGCCGATGATAGTGCGGATACCCGTGTGAAAGTAGGACATCGTCAGGCTTTTATAGCCGAGAAAACCCCATCCCAAAAGGATGGGGTTTTTTTTTGATTTTCTAATTTGATGCCAACCGATATCTATGTAAAACAAGTCATACGTGGTATTCAATGTATGAATAATGTAGGGACATTGTTGAATTTGCATAGTTGACTTAAGGGAAAACCCTTAAAATACAGACTATGATTGAAACACAGCCAATAGATAAAAAGACAACTCCATTGAGTGAATGGGTTAATTTATTTAATCCAAAGTGGGTTGACTTTAGCGAACGTCCGATAGGCGTGCTGGGTGTTGCAATCAACACTTTAGGAAAACTACACAAATCCAAAATAAGAAAACATTTATTATCTTTAGATAATCAAGATAGGTTTATGCGTTTTGGCTACACCGCGACGGATGAACACATCGAGCGATACATTGATGGCTTAGATTATGAGAGAGACGATATTTACGGTATTTTTAGTGACTCAATGGAGTTAGTGGCAATGGCGCATTTGGCACTCCCAAATGATCTCGAAAAAACTGAGCCGGCTGAGTTTGGCGTGTCAGTATTAAAAACCCAAAGAGGAAAAGGTTACGGGAATAAACTATTCGAGCGTGCATCAATTCACGCCACAAACAATAATATAAAAACGATCTTCATACACGCCCTTAGTGAAAATGCACCGATGCTAAAAATAGCTCGTAAACATGGTGCAGTTTTAAACCGAGAGGGATCAGAAACTGAGGCCTATGTCTCCCTCGCAAAGCCGTCAATTGATACCCAATTGAATGAACTGATGTTGGAACAATACGCAAAAACCAACTACGATATAAGAAAAGAAATTAAAAAATTCTGGGACTTTATGAAAGATGTCCAAGAAATTAGACAAGGTGTGAAGCTTGCCAGGCAAAAGTCAGCGTCATAATTTAGGTGCTCGAATCTATTAAAATGTTGTAACCCTCTTTAAAAAAGTGGGACACTAAATTTAACATTAACAATAAAAGATTCTCAGTTGCCTAACAAAAGTTACAAGTCAAGGTTAATAGATTGGTTAACACCAGGACTGCGAAATATCAATGACGTAGAAGTTCTGCTCAACAAGGCTCATCAAGATAAAGCAATTGGGGCAGAGACCTTGCGTATGATGCAAGGTGTACTAGAGCTTACACAGCAAACTGCTGGAGATATCATGGTTGCAGCTCCTGCAATGGATGTGGTCAACATAGAAGATCCAATGGAGAAAATCCTAAGTTCTGTAATTGATATCGCCCATTCACGATTCCCAGTTTATGAGGGTGAACGCGAAAATATCATTGGAATATTGCACACCAAGGACCTGATTAAACTACAAAAAGCACCAGAACTTAATTTAAGGACTTTGCTACGTCCTACGGTTTGGATCCCTGAGAGTAAAGGGCTGGTTGATTTGCTCCGTGATTTCAGAAGAAATCGGAGTCATATGTGCATCGTCGTAGATGAGTTTGGAAGAGTTGCAGGCTTAGTCACTATTGAAGATGTTTTAGAAGAAATAGTTGGCGAAATTGAAGATGAGTTTGATACAAACGAAGATACGGGTGAGATTTATGCTCTCTCAGATGGCTCATATAGGGTGGCTGGTCGTACAGACTTGAATGATGTTCTTAAAGAATTCAATATTGAACTTACGAAATCAGAAGAGGCTGAAGAATTCAATACCATTGGAGGTTTAATTGCTCACGAAATGGGTTATGTTCCCCGAAGAGGTGAAATATTCAATTTAGGATCGCACAAATTTGAGGTAATGCACACAAAATCCGGCGCAGTAAAGTGGTTTAGAGTTCGACGACAATCGCAAACTTCATAGGCTCTTTTAAGTGATCGTAAGAATGATTAGCGCTAAAAAGAATAAGAATCTGAACTTATTTGAAACTATAGCTCTTTGAAGCAGCTCGTTCTGAAATAAAAACAAAATGAATGATCTGCTAAAAAATGACAATAAATCTAAAAAAACTTTAAACCTGAGATTTTGGTTAAATTTTGGTCCCCTTGCATTCATACTTGGAATGGCAGGACTACTACAAACATACGCCACCTCTAGTCCTATAGATGCAAGCACAAAGGGATGGCTACAAGTGGCAAGTGCGGCAGTACTTTGTTACTTCTTAGACCACAGTGATTCGAATACTTCAGTCACCGGGGTCTCAAATTTAAGCAAGTTGAAAACACCATTTATTTATGGTTTTGTTTTCTCAATTTGTTGGCTCTCTTCAATGTTTTGGTGGATTTACATCTCTTTGCACACCTATGGAGGATTGCCTTCAATTTTGGCAGTCATCTCTGTTCTTTTGTTGGCAGGGGGGTTAAGTCTTTATTATGCAGCGGCTTGTGCTGTCTATGTTTTGATCGGTAAACACTTGCCAAACCCTATGCGATGGATTTTGTTTGGTGCAGTGTGGACAATAGCGGAATTGGCAAGGGGTCAGTGGTTCACTGGATTTCCTTGGGGGGCGGTTGGCTACGCACACATTGATGATTCCTTAAAATTAGTGGCTCCTCTTGGAGGTGTTTACACAATTGGCGGTGTGGCGATGTGTCTGGCCTCTTTATGTAGTTGGGCAACATTCATTGGATTAAAGAAAATAAGGCTTAAAGATGATAAGTTGCAGTTTAAGCTGAACACTAACAATACAAAATGGCTATTTGCAATCCTTGTGACTGCTACTTTAACGATCCCGGTGTCAAGCGAAATTAAAGTTTTTGAAAACCTGAGAGACAGTGAGGATGCATTTACAGAATCTATAAGTTTTAGCTTGTTGCAAGGAAATATTGGTCAAGAGATTAAATATGGTCCTGAGGGACTCAAGGCTTTAAATTGGTACAAGCAAAAAATAATTGATGCCAAAACAAATTGGGTAATAACACCAGAAACAGCATTGCCTGTATTAAAAAATTACTTACCTCCCGAATACCTAAGTGATATTGTCCAAAATCTTAAACTCCCACAAAACGAAAAAAAGTCTGTCTTATTGGGATTAATTGGCACTAGCCAAATGGGTTATACCAACTCGGCTGAAGGATTAAATGCAAATGGTGAGGTCTACATATACAGTAAACATCACCTAGTTCCTTTTGGTGAGTTCATTCCACCGTGGTTTAAATGGTTCACAGACATGATGAACATTCCTCTGGGTAGCTTTTCTAGAGGTGGTGAAGTACAACCAAGTTGGGAGTGGGGTGGTCAAAACATAGCGGTAAATATTTGCTATGAGGATGTATTCGGTGAAGAAATAGCAGCTTCCTTTGATTCACGGCGAGAAAATCAACCCACCCTATTGGTGAATATAAGCAATATTGGATGGTTTGGCCCCTTATTGGCTGTGGAGCAACACTTGAATGCTTCACGTATGAGGGCTATTGAGATGCACCGACCCGTACTTAGAGCGACGAATACAGGGGCAACGGCATACATTGATGAAAACGGTTATGTCCTTGGGTTGTTGCCAAAATATGAGCAAGGTGTTTTGGTAGGTGAAATAAAAGGAATAGTGGGACGCCCTACTATTTATGCAAGCTGGAGTGGTAAGTACGGGCTGTATCCAGTCTGGTTTGTTTGCATAATATATGTATTGATGTGCGTAATGATTTCTCGAAAAAATAAAAAAAGGGGGCCTTCATTCAAAGCATAAGGAATCAAAGGATTCCCTAATTAAACGCGATCATTAAAGGGGTGCTGGATTTTTCGATTAATAGGTGAGTACGCTCAACACTCAGGCATTAAAATAACACAATCAGATGAGCGAGATATAAACTACTTCATAAAAAATACCTAAGTGAATAAGATCATTAAATGCTGACATTTCAACAAATCATCCTCAAATTACAAAACTACTGGGACTCGCAGGGTTGCGCTTTGTTACAACCCTACGACATGGAGGTTGGAGCAGGAACGTCACATACGGCAACATTTCTTCGCTCGATAGGGCCAGAGCCCTGGAGAGCTGCATATGTCCAACCAAGCAGAAGACCTAAAGATGGCCGGTATGGACAAAATCCGAACAGGCTTCAGCATTATTATCAATTTCAAGTTGTACTTAAACCGGCTCCATCAGATATCCTTGATCTGTATTTGGGGTCACTCGAAGCATTAGGCTTCGATTTGAAAAAAAACGATATTCGCTTTGTTGAAGACGACTGGGAGAACCCAACTCTGGGCGCATGGGGTTTGGGTTGGGAGGTCTGGCTCAACGGAATGGAGGTAACACAGTTCACATACTTTCAACAGGTTGGAGGCATAGACTGCAAGCCTATAACCGGTGAAATTACATATGGCTTAGAAAGACTGGCCATGTATTTGCAAAGCGTTGACAATGTCTACGATTTAAAGTGGACTGATCATGTAAATTACGGCGATGTATATTTGCAAAATGAACAAGAGCAATCTGCATACAACTTTGAACACAGCGATGTAGATTTCTTATTTCATGCATTCGGCGCAAACGAGAAGCAAGCTCATTACCTGATTGAACAAAAATTGGCGCTTCCCGCTTATGAGCAAGTACTTAAATGTGCACATAATTTTAATTTATTAGACGCAAGGGGCGCTATCAGCGTAACTGAGCGCGCTGCCTACATTGGAAGAATCAGACAATTGGCGAAAGCAGTAGCCCAAAGCTATTTGGAGAGTCGAGAGCGCTTAGGATTTCCAATGGCCCCGCGGGAATGGATAGACCAGGTAACTGCAAAAAGCGCGTAAAGAGTTCAAAACAAAATAGTCAGTAAGCTACAAAATAACAAAAGATGAAATTAGATAATTTATTAATTGAGCTCTTGGTTGAAGAGTTGCCTCCCAAAGCACTGAAAAAAATTGGAGAAGCTTTTAAAGAAGTAATTACACAAAGCTTAAAAGATCAGGGGCTACTTAGTGATAGAAGTAGATCAACAGGATTCGCAACCCCGCGCAGGCTGGGGGTTTTGATTAATGACGTTTTGAGTAGCGCACCCGACAAACAAATCAGACAGAAAATAATGCCAGTCTCAGTAGCCCTTAACGATCAGGGTCAGGCTACGCCAGCATTGATCAAGAAACTCCAATCATTGGGTCTTGCAGATTTAGAAATTAGTGAGATGCAGCGCGAGATGGACGGAAAATCTGAGACTTTATTTTGTAATCGACTTCAGCCCGGTGTTGATTTGACGGTCGGGCTGCAATTAAGTTTAAATCAGATGCTGAGTAAGTTGCCAATACCAAAAGTAATGAGCTATCAACTTGACAAGGGTTGTGAGATGCCAGGCTGGAGTACAGTTCATTTTGTTAGACCGGCACATTCCTTGATTGCTCTGTATGGGGCCAACGTTTTGTCGGTGAAAATTTTGGGGCTTGATGCGGGTCAATCTACTAAGGGACACAGATTCGAGAGCATCGACTCCGTCATCACCATTGATCATGCAAACGATTACGAACGGGTCATGAAGGAGCGGGGGAGTGTAATTGTAGGTTTTGAGCAAAGAAAAGCGATCATTCAGGAGCAACTCACAACAAAAGCTAAAGAACTAGGCTCGAACTACCACCCCTTAGAAGACGACTCACTTTTAGATGAGGTATGCGCTCTTGTGGAGCACCCTAACGTGCTCACCTGTAGTTTTGAGTCTGAATTTTTGCAGGTCCCGCAAGAATGTTTGATCCTCACCATGAAGGCAAACCAAAAATATTTTCCCCTGCTTGATAATGAGGGACGGTTGACCAACAAATTTTTAGTTGTTAGTAATATTTCCCCACAAGATTCAGGTGCAGTGATTGAAGGTAACGAGCGCGTGGTGAGACCTAGACTTGCTGATGCAAAATTTTTCTTTGATCAAGATAAAAAGAAAACTCTAGATTCAAGGGTCTCATCACTATCAAAAGTTGTCTATCACAACTTACTTGGGACCCAAAGTGAGCGCGTGCAAAGAGTATGCTTGTTAACGCAACTTGTGTGTGAGCAAATCGGTGGCTCGATCACGACTGAACTAACAAGGTCAAATTCACTGATGGCTGCCCGCCTAGCCAAGGCTGATTTGTTAACTGATATGGTTTCAGAGTTTCCTGAGCTTCAAGGAATTATGGGAATGTATTACGCCTTAGAAGAAGGATTGCCTGAGGAGGTTGCTTTTGCAATTGAAGACCATTACAAACCCAGATTTGCTGGAGATAGTCTGGCTAGATCTATGACAGGTATCGTGGTATCACTGGCTGATAAACTAGAGACATTGGTCGGTTTGTTCGGAATAGGACAAGGACCTAGTGGTGATAAAGATCCCTTTGCACTGAGAAGACATACGCTAGGTATTATTCGTATGATCGTAGAGCGAGAACTCCCCCTTGAATTGACTCCTCTTCTATTGGCAGCCATTGAGGTGTTTGGGGATAAATTAAAGGTCTCCAAGCAAGAGCTCGTGCTACAAATTAAGGGCTTCATATTTGACCGTATGAGCAGCGGTCTGAGAGAGCAGGGCTTTACTGCAAAAGAAATTGATGCCGTCATAAGCCAAAGTCCAGACCATTTAACTCAGATTCCTCTCAGAGTTAAAGCGGTGCATGACTTTGGCACTCTTCCCGAGGCGCCTGCTTTGGCGGCTGCGAATAAACGCATCGGAAATATATTGAAAAAAGAAAACATCAGTATTGAATTCGAAAAAGCAAATAAAGTGAACGTATCTTTATTAAACCTTCCAGCTGAGAAAGTGCTATATCAAACCCTTGAACAGGTTGCGCCATTGGCAAACACCAAACTACACCAAAAAGAATTCAGCTCTGCATTGGTCGAGTTAGCCGCGCTTAAAGGACCTACAGATATTTTCTTTGATGAAGTTATGGTGAACGATCCGGTTGAAGAGTTGAGGCAAAATAGGCTTGCATTATTGAGCGCTTTGCATTTGGAGATGAATAGGGTTGGCGATTTATCAAAACTTGCCTGATTATTTAGCATGTGCCGTTTTATAAGTTGCTAGTGTTTTAGATGAATTTCAAAATAGAGAGACGAGACTTTGAATACAAAACTTGTCATCCTTGATCGGGATGGAACGATCAACCACGATAGAGACGACTACGTAAAGTCTGTTCAAGAGTGGCAACCTTTGCCTGGAGCAATAGAGGCTATTTCTAAAATGAATCATGCTGGATGGCATGTTGTTGTTGCGAGCAATCAATCTGGACTTGGCCGGGGGCTCTTTGATGTAGATACACTAAATGCAATGCACAGCAAAATGAACAAGCTGTTAGCTGCAGAAGGTGGGCGAATTGACGCTGTTTTTTATTGCCCGCATACGCCCGAGGATAAGTGTAATTGTCGAAAACCTTTAAGCGGTTTATTTATCCAAATCGGGGAGCGCTACGGTATAGATTTAAAGGGTGTGCCAGCCGTAGGTGACTCTTTAAGAGATTTGCAGGCCTGTGAACAAGCAGGGTGCAACCCTCATTTGGTTTTAACAGGAAAGGGCGAGCAGTATAGGTATGTTGAAATACCAGATCACTTCCCAAAGAAAACAGTCGTACACAAAGATTTAATGGCGTTTGCAGATTGGCTTTTGTTAAATGACAAATCGCTTGGAAAAAATAGTATTTCAAGAACCCGCACTAGCCAAGCCTGAGGGGGTGAAGAGCTTAATAAAAAATAAGGACAAACTTGGTGTTAAATCAAATCAAAAGTGAGAGATCTGCCGCCGATTGGGCAATGATTTACCTGCGCTCAACACTTTATATGACTTGGTTGATCGTCTCTGTAATCCCGCACGCCCTTTGTGTTGTGATTATTAGTTTTTTGGGTTTGCGGGGCGAACGACTTTATTGGTTTGCTAGTAGTTGGCTAAAAATGGCAATATCTGCAGCAAGGTTGATCGTTGGTATTCGCTATGAGGTTCAAGGGTGGGAGAATTTGCCGCAACAGCGCAACCAAGGTGCAGTCCTTTTGGTCAAGCATCAATCAGCGTATGAGACCTTCTTGCTGCCCTCAATCATGCCTCACCCATTGGCCTATGTTTTCAAGAGAGAGCTTTTATACATTCCCTTTTTTGGATGGGCGATGTGGCGAATGGATATGATTCATATCAATAGAAAACTTAAAGCTGAAGCGTTTCAAAGAGTAGTTGAGCAGGGCAAGGAATTCCTTGAAAAAGGGACATGGGTTATTATGTTTCCTGAAGGAACTCGGATTCCCAGGGGACAGCGGGGGAAATATAAAACAGGAGGTGCAAGGCTTGCGGTTGCAACGGGGGTCGATGTGATACCTATTGCTGTAACTTCTGCGAGGTGCTGGCCTAGAAAGTCTTTTCTCCAGTACCCTGGAACTGTTGATGTATCAATCGGTCCCGCTATATCATCTGAAAACTGCACGGCTGATGAACTGAGCCTAAAGGTGGAGAATTGGATTGAGCAAGAGATGATCCGCCTAGATCCGATGGCCTATTTGCCCAAAGAAAACTAAGGATTCAAGATTGAGACAGTTTGTCCAATTGGTTTTAGATCTATTTGATCCACCCGTGGTTAATTCTGTTGGTGGCCCTGCAATAACTACAAATAAAAACATACCGAGCACACCCAACCCAGATCCTATATCAAAAAAAATAGATCATGAATTTTTTTTGGTGGATACCCAATTGAAAACAAATGGGAGAGAACGTTTTTTTGATCATGAAAAATCAAATTTCAGTGTTGAAAATACGTCCTTACAAAACAAAGCGAAGGTCACTCCACCAGATCTGTCTGTAAAACAAGTCCAATCACAAGTTAATTTATTTAGGCACCCCGATGCCAAAAGAGTAATAGTTCTGCGAAACACTGAAATCGCTTACGCTTTTAGGCGTGCAAAGCGCAAAACGATTGGTATGAGCGTTGGTTACGATGGGCTAACAGTGAGTGCTCCAAGGTGGGTTGGGTGGGGAGAGATTGAGTCCGCTCTTCAAGAAAGAGCTGATTGGATTGTTCGAAAGATTGTAGAAATGCAAGAGAAACAAAAGTTTCTCTCCAAACGTAAGCTTGTTTGGGCAAATGGTGAGACCTTACCCATACTTGGTATAGAGGTTGAAATTGTTTTGGATCCGGCTCACTCTTTTAATGAGTCAGGTGGCGTATTAAAGAGTTCAACAGGTCAAGTTATCAACAGTTTAGGAGACGTTACTGAGGGGGGTAAGCTCTATTTGGGTCTTGCTTTAAGTGCTCACAGTATTCAAATACAAGACGCTGTCCAGGCTTGGCTCATGAGACAGGCTAAATTACTTTTTAAAGATCGCCTTGATCAATACGCCCCTCAGTTGAATGTTACTTGGACCAAGCTTTCTTTAAGCAGTGCGAGCACAAGGTGGGGTAGTGCGGGCTCAGACGGAGCGATAAGACTTAATTGGCGATTGATACACTTTAAGATGGATGTCATTGACTACGTAGTTGTGCACGAACTGAGTCACTTAAGG
Organism: Limnohabitans sp.; assembly: GCA_036834025.1. Classification (GTDB taxonomy): domain Bacteria; phylum Pseudomonadota; class Gammaproteobacteria; order Burkholderiales; family Burkholderiaceae_C; genus Limnohabitans. The sequence goes on along the minus strand of DAITOS010000034.1, from coordinate 21,203 downwards.
GTGATGGATCACAGTCCTAGATTTTGGGACACTGTAAAGGAAGTGGTCCCAGATTTTAAAGAGCGCAGAGCTGTTTTAAGTGACAAACCTGTGCCCATATGGACCTAGAAAACTACTGCAGTTTGTGTAACGCAAGAGAATAAATACTCAATGACCAAATCTTATAATTTGGTCTTCACATTGAAAGCGCTTTACTTCGCCTTTATGCCACCACCAGTGAAGGTGAGCAAGTGCCTCGCCCATCGCAAATGTGATTTGATGAAGATCTAAATCACGTTTAAACATAAGTTTGATCACATCATGAGCACATTGCGGAGCCCTTCTACAGGCTTGCAATACTTCATCCAATCGATCGGCGTGATGATCCCTTAATTCATTGACACGCCGCCCAATGCCCAAGAACGGAATTCCGTGGGAAGGGCATACAGTTGTTTGCGCTGGTAATTTCTCAAAATAAGTAAGGGATTCTAAAAAATCATGTACTGGATTTGATTCAGGTGCACTAGCCCATACACTCACGTTGGTTGAAATTTTAGGAAGTAACATGTCTCCGCTGATAAGCAAATCAAGATCGGAGCTGTAAAGAGCGATATGCTCGGGAGAGTGTCCGAAACCCTCAATACATTGCCATTGATGGCCTCCAATATCAATGAATTGATTGTGCTTCAGTTGTATAAATCTTTCAGGTACCTTGGGTACCATAGAGGAGTAGGTGTTTGATCGGTTACGAATTGTGCTCAACCACTCTTCGTTGCGCAGTCCATGCGACTCCATAAATTCAGAAACTAGAGTGCCACCAAATCCAGTATCCCCGTTAAGTGCATGATGCGCAGCGTAAAACTCGGTACCACTCATCCAGAGATTCAACTTGAAACGCTCGCAAATCCAGTGTGCATTGCCTAAATGGTCTGGATGCATATGAGTTGCAATAATTCGCAACAACGGCTTATTGTTCAAATGTTGAGAGAAGATTTGTTCCCACAAATCTCTTGTAATTTTTGAGTCAATGCCGCAATCAATCAAGGTCCAACCTTGCACACCCTCGATGCAGTCCTCTATTAGCCAAAGATTGATGTGATCTAGTGCAAATGGGAGTGGCATACGGACCCAGTAAACTCCGGGCGCAATACGCTGGGCATGCCCAGCTGATACGGGGTGTGTTCCAAATGGATACTCAATTGGGGAATTTACAGCAGTAGAGACCGAGGTGGAGACGGTTGGAATGGATGTGGAAGTCAAAGGTGTTAAGTATGTTGGCGTGAGTAATTCAACATTTTCCCTGATAATTGAGTGAATTAAAGAAATACTTCGCAAAAAATAGGATCAAGAAATGAATGCACACCTAAATCATTTATTTGAAAACAATATTGCGTGGGCCGCTCGAATGGAGAAAACTCGACCTGGATTTTTCTCTCAACTAGCCAAGCAGCAGTCGCCTAAATATTTGTGGATTGGGTGTTCTGATTCTAGGGTACCAGCTAATGAGATTGTGGGTTTGGATCCAGGTGAGATCTTTGTTCACAGAAACGTTGCCAACGTAGTCGTTCATTCCGATTTGAATGCATTGTCGGTGATTCAATTCGCAGTTGAGCATTTAAAGGTTGAGCATATTATGGTCGTTGGACATTATGGGTGCGGGGGCGTGATAGCTGCGGCCCGTGGACTGAGAATTGGACTGGCGGATAATTGGCTCAGGCACGTTCAAGATGTTCACCTACGCCACCGCAAAAGACTCAATCACTTATCACAAATTGAGATGGAGAGAGTGTTGTGCGAGATGAATGTAATTGAGCAGGTGGGGAACGTGGCTTTATCAAATGTTTTGCAAGATGCGTGGGCGAGGGATCAAAAGATAGTTGTTCATGGTTTGATATACGGCCTTGAGGACGGTCTTGTAAAAGATCTAAATGTGAGCATGACTGGACCGAGCGAAGTAGTGGACGTCTTTAGGAGAGCGTTTAAAAGATATCCAATCGGAGTTTAAAAAGTGAGAATTGAGACTCGGACATATATTTGGTGTGCTGTACAGGAGTGCAAATGATGGCCTGATTAGAGTAACTATTTCTGATCGTATCTGAGAGCAGAGGTCGCTCAAAGTTATAAATTTTTTTAATATTCATATTTAGTGGGTTTCAATTGTTTAAAGCTGTATTGTTTGACTGCGACGGTGTGTTGGTTGACAGTGAACCTATCACATTAGGTGTGCTAACTAAATGTTTAAATGCCTCCGGGTGGGCTATAAGTTTTGATGAATGCATTACTCACTTTTTAGGGCGAGCAGTTAAAGATCAGTCGCATCTCTTTAAAAAGATGACGGGTAAAGAGTTAACCGATGATTGGCTAACATCGTTTCGTTTTGATAGGGATCAAGCTCTTAGTAGAGAATTAACCGCTATTAATGGTATTCATGAGGCGGTGAGTTTTATGCATGGCCATTTCCAATCAAAAATTGCGTGTGCTTCAGGAGCTGATCGTGTGAAGATAGAGCTACAACTCTCAAAAGTTAATTTGATAGAGTGGTTTGAGGGAAGAATATTCAGTGGCCATGAAATGCCAAAAACCAAACCTGCCCCGGACGTTTACCTGGCCGCAGCCGCTCATCTTCAAGTGGAACCTAAAGATTGTTTGGTCATCGAGGACACTCCAACGGGAGTAACTGCAGGAGTGGCTGCAGGTGCAACAGTATGGGCATACTTACCACTACTCAATTCACAAAAGATAAGTGAAATTGAACTACTCAACGCAGGCGCAAAAAAAATATTTAGAAATATGCATGAGCTGCCTGGGTTTTTAATTTCTTAGGATTTGCACTCCGCCATTAAAAAGTGGACACTTAGTTTGTTAGGGTTAGTGTGTAGTTGTCATACTTATGACATAGTTATTTACCCTTAAATGACTCATTTAAAGCTAATCTGTCATCCGCAATAGCCCAAAAGATCTATAAATAAGAGCATACTTGGACAAAGTGAATTGAAATGCGGGTGAGGCAATGTCGGCTCTTAAGCTAAAGCCAACCTAGTATTTCAAAAAATTGTAAATACGCTTGATTAATTTTTGAGTAGTTTTTTGGAAAAAGGGGGCCTTACCATGAGTGATCCAATTGTCGACAAAATTCAAAATCATCCCAAATACAATGAGCTTCAATCGAAGCGAAACAATTTTGGTTGGTTACTTTGTATCCTAATGTTTATTGTTTATTACGGATACATAGGACTCATTGCTTTTAACAAACCATTCTTAGGGCAACCGATTGGGGAGGGTGTTACAAGTCTGGGTATTCCAATTGGAATGGGTGTTATCTTATTCACGATTTTGATTACTGGAATATACGTTAACCGAGCAAACAGTGAATATGACGCGTTAACCGCAGAAATTTTAGAGGATGTTTCAAAATGAAAATTAAAACACAACTCATTATTCTCTTTTCTATATTGAGCGGATTTGCGTTCGCCGCTGGTGGAGATGTTGGTGATACAGCCAAGCAGTCGACCAATTGGACCGCGATCATTTTGTTTGTGGCATTTGTTGCAGCTACGCTTGGAATTACCAAATGGGCCGCCTCCCGTACTCGCTCTGCTGCAGAGTTTTATACAGCAGGTGGCAGCATTACTGGATTTCAAAATGGATTGGCTATTGCAGGCGACTATATGTCTGCGGCCTCTTTTTTGGGGATCACTGCCGCGGTGATGGCAAATGGGTATGACGGTCTTATTTACTCAATCGGTTTTTTGGTGGGTTGGCCTGTCATTACTTTTTTAATGGCTGAGAGGCTTCGCAATTTGGGCAAATTTACATTTGCTGATGTCGCGGGTTACCGTTTTCAACCAGGACCCATCAGGGCGTTTGCTGCAACTGGCACACTCATCGTTGTGGCCTTTTATTTGATTGCGCAGATGGTAGGTGCTGGTCAATTGATCAAACTCCTATTTGGTTTGGATTATTGGGTAGCTGTGGTGCTCGTAGGTGCATTGATGATGGTTTATGTGGTCTTCGGTGGAATGACTGCAACCACTTGGGTTCAAATTATCAAAGCATGTATGCTTTTATCCGGCGTTACGTTTATGGCCTTCATGGTTTTAGCTCAGTTCAACTTTAGTCCAGAGGCACTATTTGCCAAAGGAGTCGAGGTGAAGGCGGCTATCGCAATGGCAGGTGGTGCAACAGCAGAAGAGGCGGCCAAGAAAGGTCTTTCGATCATGTCGCCTGGTGGATTTATTAAAGACCCAATTTCTGCGATTTCCTTTGGAATGGCTCTGATGTTTGGTACTGCAGGATTGCCCCATATTTTGATGAGATTCTTTACAGTTCCCGATGCAAAACAAGCCCGTAAATCTGTTTTTTGGGCAACCACTTGGATCGGTTACTTTTATATTCTTATTTTCATTATTGGATTCGGCGCAATCACGCTGGTGTTAACCGATCCAGAAATGGCTGATGTTGTCAAAGGGGTCATTAAAGGCGGCGCGGGTACAGCCAATATGGCGGCCGTTTTAGTAGCTAAATCCGTGGGCGGCGATATCTTCTTTGGATTTATCTCTGCCGTTGCGTTTGCAACGATCTTGGCTGTGGTGGCTGGACTCACATTGTCCGGGGCCTCTGCTGTTTCACATGATCTGTATGCAACCTTGATCAAAGGCGGTAAGGCAAATAGTGCAGATGAGCTGAGAGTTTCTAGAATCACAACTTTATGCCTTGGTTTGGTGGCGGTTTTATTGGGAATCGTGTTTGAAAAGCAAAATATTGCCTTCATGGTGTCACTTGCTTTTGCGGTTGCAGCGTCTGCTAACTTCCCCGTCCTCTTTATGTCCGTGCTTTGGAAAGACTGCACGACCAAGGGTGCCGTGACGGGAGGGTTCCTGGGTTTGATATTCTCAGTTGGTTTGACAGTTGTGTCACCTTCAGTGTGGGAGGCAACTCTTGGTAATCCAAAGGGCTCAGCGCTATTTCCTTTCGCCTCACCTGCCTTGTTCTCTATGACCATCGCTTTTGTGACTATTTGGATCGTATCTATTTTGGATAAAAGCCCAACAGCGCAAAAAGAGCGTGAGGCCTATGCTGCGCAAAGGGTTCGTTCGGAGACAGGATTTGGTGCGTCGGTGTCCTCTGGACACTAGGGGATTGAGGGAGTTTAGGTGGCTTGTTAATATCTAAAACAAGCTAGACAAACCAAACACACATAACACACCTAACAAAAGGCCGACTGTAACAGTCGGCCTTTTTCATGATTTGAAGAAAAACCTGCCAATAAGAAGCCACTTCTCTTGGCTAACTTTGCGTAATCGCTTGAAGTTTTACAAAGGCTAGAGCAGCCATTTCAGCATCATTAAATGCGTCATGCCCTTGTCTAAGCGGCAGTTCAAGATCGGTCATCAAACTTATAAACCTTAGATCGATGTCCGCATTGGCATATTGTTGATAGGGTGGGAGTTGGCTAAATTTATAGTCGTAGTAGATATTGCAGACATCCAGTGCAGTGTTCGGCATTCGAATGCCAAGTAAAGGATAGACAAGTTTGTTTAGCATTGCAATATCAAACTCTGTGTAATAGCCAACCAATGGGCGAGGGCCGATAAATCTTAAAAATTGTTGGATCGCAGTGCTTGCATCCAAGCCTTCCTCCAGATCGCACTCTCTAAGACGGTGCACTTTTACGCTTTCTTTGGAAGGTCCCTGCGAGGGCTTTATCAATAGCTCAAGTCTACGGCTAGTGAGTAATTGCATATTTTTGATGGGTATCGCTGCAATTGAGATAATTTCATCTCGTCTTACATCCAGACCCGTTGTTTCACAATCGATGGCAACAAACTCATTTGGGGGGGGCACATCAAACAAAAAGCTATAAGATGAATCTTTTAAAGAGCGTTTTTGCAGCTTATGGGTAAGTCGCTTGATCCAGCTACTTCGAAGTGGTGTTTGCATTTGCATGGGTCACATGGAATCTAATTTGAATTGTTGAGACAACAAAACCTTAAATCTGCGCACAACATTGATCGTATCCTTAAGCAAATCTCGCTCAAGAGTAGATAAAAGATCCAAATCAACGCGCCCCGATATGGCCTGCCCAGACTCGGACTCTCTTAACCCCGACTTAAATCTTAACTCGATCAATAGATGCAGACTCTGAGTTAAATCTAGACCCATTGAGGGGCTTAGGTAACCAGAGTTCACCAACTCTTCAATTCTTTGAACTGTGCTTGTTTGGTAAATGCCGTGAGATAAAGCGAGACTCCTAACCCCGTGGACCAGTGGAAATATGGCTTCACGTTTAATGCTAAATTCATCATGCTTACCACCCAGTATAAGGATCTTGTTCCACCACCCGCTATCTCCTTTGAATGAATTGGCGGCGGACGCAAACCGTGAAAGCATTGCATCATTGTCGGTTGTGAACTGCATGAGGCTTTGCCTGACCTGCATCAATAGGGCCGCATCGCCGCAAATTGCGTCAGAGTCCATGAAAATAGCTAAGTTCATGAGCCTGTCGGGAGTCGGCATAATGAACCACTCTCTAACTCGGTGCTTAAACTCGCCAACGCTTAATCTCCAATCTGGATTTGAGAGCATGATGTTTCCAGGACAAGGAGGGTAACCAAACTCGATCAAGGCATTTGAGAATTGATCAGAGATTTCTTGTAAATTGCTCGGTGGTGTGAACCCGTCTTTTAATAAAAGACCATTGTCTTGATCAGTTTTTAAGAGTTGCTCGCCCCGTCCTTCGCTACCCATTACAAACAAACAACTATTGTCGATCAACTCTTGGGGAGCAATCAAAGTCCAAGCCTTCTCCATTAACCGCGCGTTTAATTCTTGAACTAGACCACAAATTAAATTTATTTTTGAGCCACTCTTGTAAAGAGTGTTCATCATGAAAGTTATTTTATCTGCCGCTTTTTTTAAGCTATTTAAATCTTGTGCTTCTTCGATGAGTGTGCTGATGAGATAAGAATGATTTGATAGGAAACTAAACAAATCAAGTGACTCTAGCACTCCGAATATTTCCCCTTCCTCTTCTACAACAAGCCGATGAATTCTGTGTTTAAGCATGAGTGCGAGGGCGTCTCCAACCGACTTTGAGGGCTCCACTGAGATAAGTTTGAAATTCGCAAACTCTATGACTTTAAGCTCACCCAGGTTATTGGGGCTACTCAATATGGCCCTTTGTAGATCATTGGATGAAAAAATACCGACCTGAGGTCCCTCCTCTGGTGAGTGATGGCTAAAAGTACTAGGCTTGACTAGCACACAAGAAACCCTGTGCTTGTTGAAAATCTTAACTACATCAATGACGGTTGCCTCCTCATTTACAAAATGTGCGGGCCTTAGAAATGCCTGATCAACACGGGTTAGGGTTAAAGACTGAAGTTGGTGGTGATCAGCACGGTTGGAGAGTACATTTAGTTTTTGACTTAAATCAGAGAAGAGCAGCGCTCCAAACCCCACATTTGAAGCGATTAGATCGCGTACAGTTTGGCGGTCTAACTGGTAAGCAATGACTTCTTGAGCCGCTAAAAATTGACTGCTAGACTTGCCTGCAACCAAACCCCTGCCGTCAAAGCAATCCTCAACGTCATAGGTTGCAATGATCTCGTTGTCTTCGATTTGAACCACTCGACCTTTGATGATGACAAATAAATGGCTCGGAGTCCCATTGATTTCTAAAATCACGGTGTCTTTGGGAAAATACACAACATCTACATGCGCCCTAACCCGTGCTTGTTCGTCCTTGGTTAAGCAATCAAAGGGAGAGGACTGAAAATTAAACGCATTAGGCATCTTGTTGGCTCACCTTAATAAAAACTAGGGCTATAGTGACCTTATAGCTCTACCTTGCTTGATCAAGTCTTTCTATCAGTTTAGTCCAAATTCGAAGTTGCTCAGTTGAGTCAAAGGAGGACCAGCCTGCAATCTCTTCAATGTGTCTTTGGCAACCCATGCAAATGCTATCCTCATCAACTAGGCATACGGATACACAGGGTGATGGTAGTGGTGTGCTTAAGTCCATTTTTGAAATTAGATCCCAGCGTCTCCTTATCATGGCTTCATGGGTACGGTTAAGGCTGCTATTTAAATTGTTATTGAGTTTATTACTTAATGGTTCACCCGCATCCGTATTTGAATGGGACGCAACTTTAACAAAATCCTCAGATCGTTGATTTTGTTGAGTTTGTTGAGTTTGTTTTCTAGGCGGGTGAGTCATGCGGGGGCGTTCATATCGGAATAAGCATTCAGAATTTTTTTTGGTGCTTTTTTAGTGTTCTTTTTGTATGACTTAAGTATCGCATGTGTCGCTAGATTAAGTTATAGGGTCAAAACCCTTTTGACCCTATAAACGAATTGACTTCTAACATGCATAGAATGTATGTTTTCTACAAAAAAGTACAGCTAGCATGGACGACGGCATTATCAAAATTACAGGTGCAAGGCAGCACAACCTTAAAAATCTGAACGTTCACATCAGAACCGGTGAACTAACTGTTGTAACCGGTCCTAGTGGATCTGGTAAATCAAGTTTGGTTTTTGATACTTTGTACGCCGAGGGGCAAAGAAGGTACGTAGAAACTTTTAGTGCCTATGCACGTCAATTTCTTGACCGTATGGACCGACCGGCTGTGGACAAGGTAGAGGGCGTACCTCCAGCCATTGCAATAGATCAAACCAATCCTGTCCGTAGCTCACGCTCCACGGTTGGAACAATGACCGAGCTTAATGATCATTTGAAATTGCTTTTTGCAAGAGCTGCGCAACTGTTTGATAAGAAAACTGCTCAACCTGTTCGTTTAGATAACTCACAGACCATCTTTGCTGAGATCCAGGCTAGAGTGTCTAATTTGGTTGCCCCTTCTATAAACCCCTCAAGCCGTACTGCTGGTGTAAATTCTCCAAGCTCTGACCCAAGACTATTCTTTACCTTTCCCGTTGAACTCCCCAACTCCGCGAGTCCACAAGAAATCGAGCAGTGGCTCAGTGCAAGTGGCTTTACCAAAGTGCAAGCTGAGCGCGAGATCGCAACGCCAAGTGGACCCAGAAAGGTCATTGATGTGGTTGCAGATCGATTTCGCTTGGGCTCAGTTGAGCCTTCCCGCGTTATAGAGGCAATCGAGACTGCCATCAAACGCGGCTCAGGGCGGCTGAATGTGTATGTTGACCCGGCGGTGGATACTGGTAACACACCAGCAGCACAAGGCTCTCAAATCTGGAAATTCTCCACCGGTCTTCATTGCCCAGAGAGTGACTTGACTTACAGTGCGCCAACCCCCTCGATGTTTTCGTTTAATTCACCACTTGGCGCGTGTGAGACATGCCGTGGTTTTGGCAGGGTCATTGGAGTTGATTACGGATTGGTTATTCCGAACGATAAACTCACGCTACGATCAGGTGCGATCAAAACGATCCAGACTCCCGCATGGTCTGAGGCTCAAGACGATTTGATGCGTCACGCAGAGAAAGAAGGTATTCCAAGAGATACGCCTTGGTACAAGCTTTCCCAGGCTCACAAAGACTGGGTCATCAACGGATCCCCAGATTGGAACGGCAAATGGAACCAAAAATGGTTTGGTATCAAACGCTTCTTTGAGTACTTAGAAACCAAGTCCTACAAGATGCATATCAGGGTGCTTTTATCCAAATACCGCAGTTATACCCCGTGTCATGTTTGTATGGGATCGCGCTTAAAAACGGAGAGTCTTTTGTGGCGCATAGGCAGCTTGCAAAGTGCAAAAGAGGCCAGCCCACTTAGCACCCGATTCATGCCCGCCGGCGTAGACTGGTCCCTTGAGCAGTTATCTGTATTGCCTGGGATGACGTTGCATGATTTGATGCTTTTGCCGATCGAGCGGTTGAGATTGTTTTTTGATGCAATGGCAAAAGACAACTCACTCATAGTTCATGACAGCGCAGAGCGTCAAGCACTTGAGATGCTCTTTGATGAAATTAGAACGCGACTTAAATATTTGTGTGATGTTGGGCTAGGATATTTGACGCTTGATAGGCAAAGCCGCACCCTCTCAGGGGGGGAGGTGCAGCGCATTAATCTGACGACTGCGCTTGGAACGTCGCTCGTGAATACACTCTTTGTACTTGATGAGCCCAGTATTGGGCTGCATCCAAGGGACATGGCCCGGATAACGCAAGCCATGGAGCGTTTAAAAAATGCAGGCAATACCCTCGTTGTTGTCGAACATGACCCAGCCGTTATGTTGGCCGCAGACAGGATCATCGATATGGGGCCTGGTCCGGGAGAGCGAGGAGGACAAATAGTTTTTGACGGTACGCCTGCTCAAATCCGAGGTGCAGATACCTTAACTGGAGACTATCTAGGGGGGCGCAAAGCTATTGGACTTGGATTTACCCGCTTGGTACGCGAGTCAACGAAAAGACTCATTTTGGAAGGTGCTAGGGAGCACAACCTCAAGGACTTATCCATTGAGTTTCCGCTGGAGAGATTGGTTTGTGTAACTGGCGTTAGTGGCTCTGGCAAATCGACCCTCATACAAGACATATTGGCTCCTGCGCTTCTCAGGCACTTTGGGCGCTCCACTGAGACGCCTGGCCAACATTCAAGACTTTTGGGTGCAGATCACTTGGGTGATGTGGTTTTTGTTGATCAGTCCCCTATCGGTAAAACAGCCCGCTCCAATCCGGTTAGCTATGTTGGAGCGTGGGACGCGATAAGAGAGATATTTGCCAACGCAACGCTCTCCAAGCAAAGAGGCTACACGGCAAGTAAGTTTAGTTTTAATGGGGGTGACGGAAGATGTCCCACCTGCGGGGGTTCAGGTTTCGAGCACGTAGAGATGCAGTTCTTGAGTGATGTGTACCTAAGGTGCCCAGACTGCAACGGCAAGCGCTACAGACCCGAGATTTTGGAGGTCCGCTTAGAGAGAAAAGACCCTGTAACTGGTGCACTGGTTTATTTAAATGTCTCCGATGTCTTGGAGCTCACTGTTAGTCAAGCCGTTGCACTGTTTGCAAAAGACAAAGAGGTCATTAGAACCCTCTCTCCGATCGTAGATGTTGGCTTAGAGTATGTAAGACTGGGGCAACCAGTACCCACGCTAAGCGGGGGTGAGGCGCAACGCCTGAAGCTTGCAGGCTATTTAGCTGAGGCCTCTAAATCCGCGTCCCATAGCAAACAATCATTGGCGCGACGAGGAACGCTATTTTTGTTTGATGAACCAACCACTGGCTTACATTTTGACGATATCGCAAAACTTATGCGTGCACTTCGTCGACTCCTTGAAGCTGGAGACTCTTTGGTGGTGATTGAGCACAACTTGGACGTCATCAGGTCAAGTGACTGGATCATTGATTTGGGTCCAGAAGGGGGCGAGCAAGGGGGTGAGTTGGTTGCCCAAGGCTCGCCAGATGATTTGCGTGCACACCCAGTCTCACACACAGGACAAGCACTCAGAGAATACGACGCCTCTTTGGTTGGACAGGTGTACAAGGTAAATCCTGAATCTGTGCAGGCTCAAACGAACCACTCAGATTTGAGCCTTCATGTCAAAGGCCCAAACACCATCAATCCATCTATTCAAATCATTCATGCAAGGGAACACAATCTTAAAAATTTAAGCGTTGATATTCCAAGGCAAAAATTTAACGTGATCACCGGCGTTAGTGGCTCAGGTAAGTCAACCCTTGCTTTTGATATTTTGTTCAACGAAGGACAAAGAAGGTATTTAGAGAGTCTTAACGCATATGCAAGAAGCATTGTGCAACCCGCTGGGAGACCAGAGGTTGACGCTGTCTATGGCATACCCCCAACAGTTGCGATTGAGCAAAGGCTATCGCGGGGAGGAAGAAAGTCAACCGTTGGAACTACCACAGAAGTGTGGCATTTTTTAAGACTCTTATTTGTGAAGCTAGGCGTTCAACACTGTGTGCACGATGAAGCTGCCGTTGAGCCTCAAAGTGTAGACCGGATCTTGGCTCATTTAATGAAAGAGTTCAAAGGCAAAATGATTGGTGTCTTAGCGCCTTTGGTCATTAACCGCAAAGGCGTCTACACAGAGTGGGCTGACTGGGCAAGAGTTCGTGGGTATACGCATTTACGTGTGGATGGGGAGTTTTTGACGACTCTAAACTTCCCACGAATTGATCGTTTCAAAGAGCATACGATTGAGTTACCCGTCCTGAGTTTAATCCCTTCGCCCTCCAAAGAGGCTGAGTTAAAACAGGCCCTGTTAACTGCTCTTGAGCACGGCAAAGGTGTGTTGCATGTGCTGAGTGATTTGGGAGGGTTAGGGGCAGCGCTGAGTGAGGGTCGGTCCACTGCGAAAGAGGGTCGCCTGCACACATACTCAACAAAGAGGGCTTGTCCTGTTTGTAGCACCTCTTACATGGAGTTGGATCCAAGGCTATTTTCTTATAACAGCAAACACGGATGGTGTGCGGAGTGTGTAGGTACTGGATTAAAGCTCTCAGGTGCACAGAGAAAGGCCCTGGACGAAACTCTGCAAGAAGATAACAAGGGACGAGAGCAAAGCTTTGCAGAACCCGATGTTGACGACATAAGTGATCTGCCTTGCCCTAGTTGCGAGGGAACGAGGCTCAACTCAATTGCAAGGCATGTGAAATTTCAAACTGTTGCGATTACAGACTTGGCCAAACACAGCGTGGGGGAATTAAGGTCTTGGATTTCTAAATTGAAATTAACAGGTCGAGATGCCGAGGTTGCCAGAGACTTGATCCCTGAGATTGCAAGTCGTTTGGAGTTTTTGGAGAAAGTGGGACTTGGCTACCTAACGCTTGAGCGAGGAGCACCAACGCTCAGCGGGGGAGAGGCTCAAAGGATTCGACTTGCTGCGCAACTGGGAAGTAATTTGCAAGGGGTTTGTTATGTCTTGGATGAGCCAACAATTGGCCTACACGCACGAGACAATCAAATCTTATTATCGGCTCTAAGAGATCTAAGCGAGAAGGGCAACACGTTGGTGGTGGTTGAACATGATGAGGAGACGATACGCGCAGCAGATCACATCATTGATATTGGCCCGAGTGCGGGGAAAAGAGGAGGGCATTTGGTTGCACAGGGTAGCGCTAGCGATATAAGCGCGGCTAAAGACTCTCAAACTGGCCAATACTTAAGGGACGCTATGCGACATCCTTTCCAGTTAAGGCGAGGCATTAAAGAGTTAAGCGATAGTGCGATAGCTGCGCTTCAAGAGAGCGCTAGGCTCGCGGCTAAGTCCGGGGTCAAGACCGGAACTAAGACCGGGAATAAAGGGGGGGACAAAACAAATAAATCCCCAACCCAAACAAAGGCTGAATTAAAAGCACTCAAGGCTCAACAGTTGGTTGCGCAAAGTGCGGAGTTCAATTCAGGTCTTACGGATCCAAGTGAGCCAGTGCAGTGGCTGAGTGTAAAGGGTGCGAATTTACACAACTTAAAAAATGTAAACGTCAACATACCCCTAAGACGCCTTGTCGCAGTCACTGGGGTGAGCGGATCTGGTAAATCAACGCTTGCGAGAGATGTACTTCTCGCTAACGTTCAGGCTGCGGTGCTTAGAAAAAGTGAACAAACGTGGCACGGGTGTGAATCTATTATCGGTTGGGAGCAGATTGACCGAGTTTTAGAGGTTGATCAAACTCCAATTGGTAAAACACCTCGCTCATGTCCTGCTACCTATATTGGATTTTGGGATACGGTTAGAAAACTTTTTGCAGACACCTTGGAGGCCAAGGCAAGGGGCTACGGGGCTGCAAGGTTTAGTTTCAACACCGGGGAGGGCAGGTGTCCTGGGTGTGAGGGACAGGGCATGAGAACGATCGAGATGAGTTTCTTACCCGATGTGAAAGTGTTGTGTGAGATTTGTAAGGGTGCGCGCTTTAATCCAGAAACGTTGATGGTGAGCTGGCGCGGCAAGAGTATTGGAGATGTCCTCTCTATGGAGGTTGATGAGGCGGTAGAGTTTTTTTCTTCAATGCCTGCGATCTCTCATCCCCTTCAGCTTTTAAAGGATGTAGGACTGGGGTACTTAACTCTTGGGCAACCCTCTCCCACATTAAGCGGGGGTGAGGCACAACGAATTAAATTGGTGACCGAGCTCTCAAAAGTAAGGGACGACATTACCCGAAGAGGACAAAAGGCACCTCACACCCTATACGTACTTGATGAGCCAACCGTTGGGCTGCATATGGCGGACGTTGATAAGCTTATCCGAGTTTTGCACCGGTTAGTAGATGCTCGACACAGTGTGATTGTGATCGAACACGACTTGGACTTGATTGCTGAGGCTGACTGGATTATTGATCTAGGTCCTGAGGGAGGAGACGCGGGGGGACGGGTCGTGATGTCCACGACGCCTGAAAAAGGTGTCAAGCTTAAAACGCATACCGCTGCAGCTTTGGCTCCAGTTTTGTCAAGGTGATGTTAATGAAGGGGAGAGGGTACGGTAACTGCGCCAGTAACTGCGCCAGTAATTGCGACAGTAACTTTGCTAGCAGCTATTACAGTAACCAAGCTCCCAATTAAATCAAGCAGTCTTAACTGGAATTCTTAACTGGATGCATCCTGTAGGGCGAGTCCAGCGTGCTCGCGAAGTGGGTGAAATTCAATTTTGGGGAAACGCTCTTGAGCGAGTCTGACATCGTAGGGCGATGTGCACAAATAGGCCAGGGTATTGGCGGCGTCTAGAGCCATTCTTTGTGGGTACGCGTTTATAAAATCTTTTAGCTCAGAATCGTTTCTTGCGGTGATCCAGCGAGCTCCCGTGTACTGACAAGATTCTAGTTTGACATCACAGTCATACTCAGCCTTGAGCCTATGTTGTACCACCTCAAACTGCAGCGCTCCAATGGCTCCCAACAACATGGAACCCCCCGCTTCAGGTCTAAATACTTGTATCGCTCCCTCTTCCCCGAGTTGAGCAAGACCGGTTTGGAGTTGCTTAGTTCTAAGGGGGTTCTTCAAAATCACCGTCATAAAAAGTTCCGGTGCAAAAAAAGGTAAGCCGGTGTATTGAAGCGCAATGCCGTCAGTGATGGTGTCCCCTAGTTGTACGCCTCCGTGCGTGGTGAATCCGATAATGTCGCCAGCAAAAGCCTCTTCAACTGCTTCTCTGCGTTGAGATAAAAAAGTAACAACTGACGTTGGCCTAAGCTCTTTAGCAGAGCGTTGTACTCTTAGCTTCATTCCAGGTAAATATTTACCTGATGCAACTCTTACAAACGCAATTCTGTCCCTGTGAGATGGGTCCATATTGGCCTGTACTTTGAAGACGACACCAGAGAAATGTTCATTCTCTGGCTGTATCTCTTTGATGACTGGGGCTTTATCAACGATGAGAGAGCTGGTACGAGGTCTTGGAGATGGGGCTAAGTCGACGAGTGCGTCTAAAATCTCCATCACCCCGAAGTTGTTCACACCAGAGCCAAAAAATACGGGGGTTTGTTTACCTGCTAAAAACTCTTCTAAATCAAACTTGGGTGACGCACCAGTTGCCAGTTCCATACTCTCTATAGAGGAGTCCCAAGTGTCTTTGAACCGCTCTTTGAGGGCATCTTTGTTTGTTAAAGAAATAGCTTCAAAGTCCTCGGGTCTGCGTTCTGAGCCAGATTCGAAAACAGTCATCGTGTCGTTTCGGAGATTCAAAATCCCAGAGAACTGTTTGCCTTGACCCACAGGCCATGTCATCGGGGTGCAGGGCATACCGAGTTCGCGCTCCACTTCGTCAAGCAAGTCAAGAGGGTCCCGTACCTCGCGGTCCATTTTGTTAATGAACGTCAAAATGGGAGTATTTCTTTGCCTACATACTTCGATCAAACGCCGGGTCTGCGCTTCAACGCCGTTTGCAGCGTCAATCACCATCAGCGCCGAGTCAACAGCGGTTAAGACTCGGTAGGTATCCTCACTAAAGTCTTTGTGGCCAGGCGTGTCAAGAAGGTTGATGACGTGATCGCGGTACAGCATTTGCATCACCGAGCTTGCAACAGAGATTCCGCGTTGCTTTTCAATCTCCATCCAGTCGCTGGTTGCGTGACGTGAGGCTTTGCGGGCTTTAACTGAGCCAGCAATTTGAATGGCTCCAGAAAACAGCAGAAGCTTCTCAGTCAAAGTAGTCTTACCCGCGTCGGGGTGGGAGATGATGGCAAACGTGCGCCTGCGCTGCACTTCTTGGGATACTGTGGTCATGATTATTTTGAAACTTAACCTGCGATGATAGCTTGAAGAGGGCGGTTAGGTCTATGGGACTGCACAAGTTTTCTCACACCAATGTATTCTTCGGTAAATTTAAGAGACTTTCACGCTATTGATCAAATCCTCTAAGCTACTCATATCTACAGGCTTAGTCAGTAAGTATGCAATTTTATATTTTGAACTTATACTTTGTATTTCTTGGTCAATCTGACCAGAGATAACTGCAATGGTGGTTTGCGGATTAGCGACGTGGTGGATTTGACCAAGAAGTTGGGAGCCACTAAGTCCTGGCATATTCCAATCCAAAATGACTAAGTCAAAGAAATGAGTGCTCAAAAGATTCACCGCCGCTTGACCACTCCCCGTTTCCTCAACATCCATACGGGTCCAATTTGAAGGTTGACTCGCTAAATTTTTTTCCTCTATGCGTTTTAGTGCAAGTTTGAGTACATGTCGATTGACAACTAGATCTTCAATAATTAGAACCTTTAAACTAGAAGTCTTTGAGTCTGAAGTGCTAACAGGCGCAGACATCGGAACATCCAAAGGGGGCGCATCGTCTATGCCGCTCAGTTCATCTGGTTGTGACTTAGATCCGATGATGAGTGAGAAAGTTGTCCCGTGACTCGATGGACTTATCTTTTTACTCTCACTACTGACTTGAATTTGCCAGCCATTTGCGTCAGCTAAACTTTTGACAATTGAGAGCCCCAGTCCTGTGCTTTCGTTGTGGGGCAAATGGTTACTTGGGCTCTGTGTGTGTAAGTTTGCGGTGTAAAAAGGCTCGAATATTCGGTTTAGGTTCTCCTTTTCTATTCCTTCCCCTGAGTCACTAACCAAAATCTGAAGTGCAGGCTCAATACCTAGTGATGTATTTGTAATTGAGATTTTTACAAATCCTTCGCTAGTAAATTTAATTGCGTTATGAACCAAGTTAATCAATATTTGTTTCAGGCGTTGGCCGTCTAAGAACATTTTGGTGGGTAAATTTTCTTCAATGTGTAACTGAATGCTTAGATTTTTAGCCTTTGCCAGTTCAGTAAAAGACTTATAAACACTTTCAGTGATTTGCTCAACTGAAACCCATTGAGGTCTAACGGCAAAGGCCTTAGATCGGATTTGAGCACTATCCAAAATCTCATTCACAAGCGCCTTTAGATGATCGCTTGCTTGTATTGCGGCCTCAATATGCTCTGCTGCTTGCAATGGTAGTGCAGGAGTTTCTTTAGAAAGATTTAAATGCATAAGAACCACTGACAAAGGAGAGCGAAGTTCGTGGCTTATAAAAGCGCTCCATAAATCTTGAAGCCTAGATTGTTCTCTTAAAGATTTGATTTGATTTCTTAGTTTTAAATTGGCAGTCAAGAAAAAAAGAAAAACAATTAAAAAACTTAAAAGAATCAAAATAAAAGCCCAAACCATAATCCCAGTGCCATCGGCTTCCCAAAATGAGTGATTTGGAGATAAGTTTGACATCAATATGAAATGTTTTTAAAAATCAAAAAGTTTTTACAAATTAAGGGCTTAGGCCTTATTCTTGTCAAAAGTCGTGTAGTTTATGTGGTCTTAAAAGCTCAATCATCACACAAATCTTTACTAATTTTTAGTTTCAGATAGAATACTCGCAAATCTGAGGAGCGCTGCAACCAAGTCTAACTATTAGTACATTGGTGAGGCTCGGATCTTGATCACCCAACTGCGCTCACCCACTGATAGATGTGAGGTGAGCCTCAGCAGCCCTGTTGGCGCTACACACGCACATCCTTCATTGGTATCAACAATGAATGGAGTTGAATAAATGAGTGCTGTATTAAAACCCGTAGATGCCCTAGATTACATAATCGCTGATATCTCTTTAGCCGCTTGGGGCCGCAAAGAGATCAAGATTGCTGAGACAGAAATGCCAGGTCTGATGGCAATTCGTGAAGAATTCTCAAAATCACAACCCCTCAAAGGCGCCCGTATCACTGGCTCTTTGCACATGACCATCCAAACTGCTGTTTTGGTTGAGACATTGCAAGCTCTTGGCGCACAAGTGCGTTGGGCTTCTTGCAATATTTTCTCAACCCAAGACCATGCGGCTGCGGCTTTGGTTGTAAACGGAACCCCCGTCTTTGCTTACAAAGGCGAGAACCTTGATGAGTATTGGGAGTACACACACAAAATCTTTGAATTTGGCGCAGCTGGCACCAAAGGCGAAGGCCCCAACATGATTTTGGATGACGGCGGCGATGCAACTCTTTTGATGCACATTGGTCAAAAGGCAGAAAAAGATCTAAAAGTCATCAGCAATCCACAAACTGAAGAAGAGACTTGCCTCTTTAACGCAATCAAAGCAAAGCTTGCTGTTGATCCAACTTGGTACACAAGAAAGAGTGCCGAGATCATTGGCGTTACTGAGGAGACAACCACAGGCGTTCACCGCTTAAATGAAATGTCCGCCGCAGGCACATTGCTCTTTAAAGCCATTAACGTGAACGATTCAGTGACCAAGAGTAAGTTTGATAACCTCTACGGTTGCCGTGAGTCACTTGTTGACGCAGTCAAGCGCGCTACAGATGTAATGATCGCCGGTAAAGTTGCTGTAGTTGCTGGTTACGGTGACGTGGGCAAGGGAAGTGCTCAGGCACTGCGCGCATTGAGTGCTCAGGTTTGGGTCACTGAGATCGACCCTATCAACGCACTTCAAGCGGCTATGGAAGGCTACAAAGTTGTAACGATGGAGTACGCAGCTGATAAGGCTGACATCTTCGTCACAGCTACAGGCAACAAACATGTGATCACACACGACCATATGGCCAAAATGAAAGATCAAGCAATCGTTTGTAACATTGGTCACTTTGACAACGAAATCGATATCGCAAGCGTTGAAAAATATACTTGGGAAGAAATCAAGCCACAAGTTGATCACATCATCTTCCCCGATGGTAAGAGAATCATCATGCTTGCTAAAGGACGTTTGGTTAACCTAGGTTGCGGAACCGGCCATCCAAGCTTTGTGATGAGTAGCTCATTTGCCAATCAAACCATTGCTCAAATTGAGCTCTTTACTCGTCCAACAGAATACAAAACAGGTCATGTTTATGTGTTGCCTAAGCACTTGGACGAGAAAGTAGCACGCTTACACCTACACAAAGTCGGCGCCATGCTCACAGAGCTCTCCGATGAGCAGGCCTCTTACATCGGTGTGGCTAAGACTGGTCCTTACAAACCAGATACATACCGTTATTGATTTGATGGATACGTTTCGCATAAAACGATTCGCTGAAATCTTGCAGGCGTTTTAAAAATAGGGGTCGTGCCGTAATGGTTCGACTCCTTTTTTTTGTAGGCCCAAGCCAGTTGTTTAAGCTAAGTTAAATTGGTTATGTCTATTCGGACGTGTGTCTAATGGATCCAAGTCTATTGGAGCCAAGTAATCGTGATTAAAGACAATTATTTAAAGACAGCAAAATAAATTATGAGCAATATAAGTATTGAATTCTTTCCACCAAAAACGCCCGAGGGTGCACAAAAATTACGCGCAGTTAGAAAAACGCTTTATGAGTTAAAGCCGCATTTTTGTTCCGTCACTTACGGGGCTGGTGGTGCAACACAGGCAGGAACTTTTGCAACAGTTGCTGAAATTCTTGCTGAAGGGGTGGACGCAGCTTCACACTTCTCATGTATTGGTGCAAGTGCAGAGAAAGTTCGCTCTGAACTGCTTGAGTTAAAGAAAATGGGCGTTAAAAGACTAGTTGCTCTTCGCGGAGATTTACCAAGCGGATACGGCTTGGGCGGTGAGTTTCACTATGCAAGCGATTTGGTACGCTTCATCCGAGCGGAGATGGGAGATTATTTTCATATCGAAGTTGCAGCTTACCCAGAGTTTCATCCTCAGTCTCCAAGTCCACAGAGTGATTTAAAAGCACTTCTGGAGAAAGCTCGTGCGGGAGCTAACTCTGCAATAACGCAGTATTTCTTTAACCAAGATGCCTACCTGCGTTTTGTACACGATGCACATGCATTGGGTATTGAAATGCCGATTATTCCCGGCATCATGCCTATATCTAGCGCCGCTCAGTTGATCAGGTTCTCTGACGCCTGTGGTGCTGAAATACCGCGTTGGCTCAGACTTAGACTTCAGTCATTTGGTGACGATGTGGAGTCGATTCGTGACTTTGGGGTTGAGGTGATCACGCATTTATGTGAACAGTTGTTAAAAGCTGGTGCACCGAGTTTGCATTTTTATAGTATGAATCAATCAAGTGCTGTGATGCAGATTTGTAAGAATTTAAATCTCTAATATTGAGAGCTAATATTGGGAGCTAGCGTTGAGAGCTAACATTGAACGACTCTCAGTGCTTATAAATGTTGTCATAAAAAGTTTTAAGAAAAGCTTCAAATTTTATTTATAATGCAACCGCGGGCTGTTAGCTCAGTGGTAGAGCAGAAGACACTTAATCTTTTGGTCGGAGTGTTCAAATCCTCCACAGCCCACCACTTAAGTGTTTAGTTTTGACGCTAATTATTAGTGTATTTTTATCGGTGTTGTTTATCATCGCTGGTTATAAAAATGGACCCAAGCGCGAATCATTTTGCAGTGGGTCCATTTTGTTTAATGGCAATGAGGCTTGCAGCAAAGAATCTCAGCTAACAGCAAGCCCCTTTTCGTCAAACATTCCTTCAAACAAGGCAGAGCTTAGATAACGCTCTGCTAAATCGGGGAGGATCACAACGATAGTTTTACCGGCATATTCGGGTTGTTTGGCAAGCCGAACCGCAACCGCGGCGGCTGCCCCGCAGGAGATTCCAACAAGTATCCCCTCCTCCCTCGCAAGTCTTCTCGCAAACTCAATGGCCTCTTCATTAGAGACGAGTTCGACTTTGTCAATCATACTCAGATCAAGGGTTTCGGGAATAAACCCCGCTCCAATGCCTTGAATTTTGTGAGGTCCTGGCTTGAGTTCCTCACCCTTTATTTTTTGCGAGATCACGGGGCTATTGGTTGGCTCAACTGCGACCGTTTCAATCGCTTTTTTCATGGTGTTTTTAATATACCGAGAAACCCCCGTTAAAG
>DAITOS010000033.1:30583-31710 GCA_036834025.1 Limnohabitans sp. | reverse complement strand
GGCACTTTGATGTTAAAGATCACAACAAACGCAAATATTATCAACGATATTTCAAGCACTTTGGGTAAGACCAAACCCCATCTGATTGCACGAATGATCGCTGGTTTTTGTATTCTGCTTTTCTTAGGACTCCAATTTAAAACAAGCGCATTTGCTCAATCTGCTTGGCCCACTCGTAAGCCAATCACTTTGATAGCTGTCTTCCCCGCAGGGGGATCTGTTGATCAGGTTGCAAGAATCATCTCTCAGCCCCTAAGCCAAGAGTTGGGTCAAAATGTGATAGTGGACAATAAAGGTGGTGCCTCAGGCACCATTGGTACAGCTTTTGTAGCGCAGGCACCTGCAGACGGCTACACATTTGCTGTGGTGTTTGACACGCATGGTGTGAATTCCAGTATTTATCCAAACCTCTCCTATGACGCACAAAAGGATTTAACTCCCCTGATTCTTGTGGGGACCTCTCCAATGGTGCTTGCCACCTATTCAGCATCTGAGTACAAGAGCTTTGGGGATGTAATGAACGCGGCTAAAGCCAATAAAAATGTCAGCTACGGCACCATTGGTAACGGCAGTTTGGGCCATTTATCTATGGTGTTGCTTGCAAAAAATGCGCGCGTTGAATGGACTCACATCCCTTACAAGGGCGGAGGCCCGTTGATGACAGATGCTGTCGCAACTCATGTTCCTTTGTCCATGGCGTCAATATTTGTGACTAAACCTCATATCGATGCACAAAGACTTCGTCCGCTTGCAGTGACCTCCAAGCAAAGAAGCCCAGATTTACCGAACGTGCCCACTATTGAGGAACTTGGCTACCCAGGATTTGAGGCTCCCAGCTGGTGGGCGTTTCTTGCACCAGCAAAAACTCCACCCGATATTGTGAAGAAAATGAATGATGCACTAAATAAAGTACTTAAGAATCCAGAGGTTTCAAAGAAACTAGACGCACAAGGTATCGATGTGGTTGGGGGTTCTACAGAGAGTGCAAAAGCTTTTATTGATAAACAAATCACCACCTGGGCGAAGGTGGTTAAAGAGAATAATGTCAGAGTTGAGTGAACTGCGTTGCAGGACTACAGCAGAGCTATACGGTTTCGCTTGTCAGCTACCCGGTCAAGGTGCGTGAT
>DAITOS010000033.1:0-30483 GCA_036834025.1 Limnohabitans sp. | reverse complement strand
GCCACCATGTTGTAGGTTGCGATGGCAGTTGTGAGTTCTACGATTTCTTGGGTATTTAAGTGACTCTTTAGTTTGTTAAATACTTCGTCCTCAACTTTGACAGTTAGTGTCATTTGGGCTGCGTATTGGATCACCAAAGACTCGAGTTCTCCTAGACGAGGATCACTCACTTTAGACCCTGGAGCGCTGGCCAAAACATGATTCAAGGCCTCTAACTCAGCATCTGTTCCGCCAGCAGCCAAATAATCTGGTTTGTGGTGATGGTATTCATATGTGGCGCCAGTTAGAACTGCAACCGTACATATCCCAAGTTCACGTAGTTTGCGACTTGTGGTCAGTCCGGTTCTTACGTTTTTCAAATAAACGTTCCATCCCCTAGCAACTGGCTCACTCCAAAGCAGAGCTTTATCTAGATTTAATAGCTCCCCACCTCGGCGCTCAAGTATCGAGTCAACAAGGTCTTTTGGGGTGGGGTGCTGTTCTTGGGACCAATCTGGAATTCTCATAAATGCCTTTTAAATGAATGTTTGTATTGAAAAAATTACTTTGGAAAAACCAATTTCTCGGGTCTCCTGCGTCTAGCAGTATTAAATAGCGAGTAGGTTTGTTTTACGTAATTGGATACTCCGTTGATCGAGGTAATGTATTTTTTAACCTCTGGTGTGATCTCAGACTCAACGAGGCGGATCTCACTGTGAGGGTCTGTTGTCTCAAAGTAGACATAAAACCAAGGATCCCCTCGTTTAATGTTGATTTCACTCTTAATGTCATACCACTCAAATGCCCACATCAACTGTCTGGGCCAAACATCGATTGGAAAACGACCATCCATCAACAAACCCGGCAAGGGGCTTTGGGGGTAGTCCATGAACGGTGGAAACTGGTTGATGTAGACCGGTGCATCAGCCAAAAAAATGTAGGGTGTGATGATCTGAATCATGGGGCGCTCTGGGTGACGCCACTCGTTTGGGGCAGTCATTTGAATCAATTGATTCAAAAAATGGTCCCTTACCGATGAGCGCTCACCGTCCATGTTTTGAATATTGGGACGGCCGTTTGGATCCACAAAAAATCGCAAATGCATATCTATCGGCGCTTTGATTACAAAATACCTACCGTCGTAGTTCAAATCTTGTTGGTCTTTGGGTAAAGTAGCATCGTTTTTTTGGGGGGAGGGGGAGCCAGGGACAGGTTTTCTGCTGTAAGGCTCGGGATCATCCCAAATCACAGTTGCTGGAAAATCCAGCAACGACCATCCCACCTCAATGCTTGGGTGATCAGGAGTTTCAGGCGGTTTGGATTTGAATAAATTAAAAAGCATGAAACATTATAAGTTTTGGCCGAGTAATTCTTAATGCCTCTTTTTCCAATTTATATCGGATAATTAGGGGATGATCATTCCATTTACAAAAATGCAGGGAGCAGGAAACGACTTTGTTGTCATTGACGAGACAAAGACGAGGTACACCTTGACCCCAGAGCATTACCGGTTTATCGCAAATAGAAATTTCGGTGTCGGAGCTGACCAGATATTAAGTGTTAGACCACCTCCCTATGCAGGGGTAGATTTTGAATATGTGATCCACAACTCAGATGGGGGTGAGGTAGAGCACTGCGGTAACGGAGCGAGGTGTTTTGTTCGATTCGTTCAAGAAGCTGGTTTAACTGATAAAAATCCAATTAGAGTGAAGGTCCATACGGGCGAGATTGAGCTCAGAGCTTTACCGGATGGACGCGTTAGAGTTGATATGGGACCACCTGTATTTGAATTAGCTAAAGTACCCTTTGATCCCGCATTCGCCACTCTTGAGGAAACAGTATCTTATGAAGCTTTAAACAATAATTTCAAATCAAAAGAAATAACAGAAATAACAGAACTAACAAAAACAACGGATAGAGCAAATAAAACAGGTGATTGGAGCCCATGGGTTTTGAAGGGCTTGAACGGCTCAAAGGGGTTAGAGGTTCAGTGCCCCCCGCTAAGTGTGCTCTCCATGGGGAACCCTCACGCCGTTTGTGTTGTCCAAAATACAGAGACTGCCCCAGTGCTAGAGCTTGGGCCACTGGTAGAGCACCATCCTGCATTTCCAAACCGTGTTAACGTTGGGTTCATGCAAATATTGAACCGAGCTGAGGTCAATTTGCGAGTGTTTGAGCGTGGGGCAGGTGAGACCTTGGCTTGCGGGACCGGTGCCTGTGCAGCGGTGGTTGCAGGTGTGCGAGCTGGCTTGTTAGACTCCTGCGTAGATGTGCATACTCGCGGGGGTTTGCTCACCATTGAATGGGCAGGTTTTAAAGATTCAACCACCCTAGAGCATGTGTTCATGACTGGGCCAGCAGTTAGTGTTTTTAAAGGCGAGATAAAAATCAATGAGTAATTCAAACATGTCACCCATCACAGAGGACGATATTGCTAATTTTTTAGTCAATACGCCAGACTTCTTTGTGCGTCACGCAGAAACACTTGGCACTATTCGCCTGAGTAGCCCTCACGGGAACAGGGCGGTGAGTTTGCAGGAGCGTCAGGCTGAGCTCATGCGCGAGAAAATAAGAGGGCTTGAGCTCAGACTAATGGAGATGATGCGAAACGGAGGAGATTACTCCTTGATCGCTGAGCACCTGCACAAATGGACATTGAATTTACTTCAGATCAACAAAGCAACCGAAATTCCTGACATGATTGTTAAGCGTTTGGAGATTTGTTTTGATGTCCCGCAAGCTGCAATTAAAGTTTGGGATGTCTCCAAGGCTGCCAAGAAAGAGAGCTTTGCTAAAGGAGTAAGCGAAGAAGCGCAAGCTTTTGCAAGCTCACTTGCACTCCCCTATTGCGGCGTGAATACCGGTTTTGAGGCGGTCGATTGGTTACCAAGACCTTCGGAGGCAAAGTCCTTGGCGCTGATTCCGCTCAGGGCGTTTGAGACGTTTAGTGTCACCTCAATCCACGATAGTCTGAAGGCAACCCCCCCGGCGATCGGACTTTTAGTACTAGCCTCAGATGATGAGCACAGATACCATGCAGGCATGGGGACTGTGTTTTTAGAACAAATTGGAGAGTTAGCAAGCTCTAGTCTTGCTCGATTAAGAGTTTAAAAGCTAAAAGTTGTGGCCAGGCAATTTGAAGATCATTTAATGAATCAATACTTGGACCACGTTCGGTTCGAGAAAAGGCTGGCTGATAGAACCGTTGCTTTGTACATAGAGGATTTGAAAAAACTCTCTTTGCTGTTAAGTGATAGCAAGCTCACCTCGCTTGAAGTCACAAGTGCTGATATCAGGCGTTGGTTGGTCCTTATGAACTCTACGGGGCGCACCCCTAGAGGGATCGCACTCATACTCTCTGGATGGCGCGGCTTTTACAGCTGGCTTGGTAGACAAGGGCATATAAAAATAAATCCAGTCTTAGGTATTAAATCTCCCAAAGTATCTAAACCGCTCCCAAAGGCGTTGAGTGTGGATGATGCAGTTCGCTTGGCCGAATACGGCGGTGAAAAGAATGCTAAAGAAAAGTGTGATGAGAATATTCATACCAATGACCCCTTAGACGCTCATTGGTATGAGGCAAGGGACGCTGCAATTGTTGAGCTTTTGTACGGAAGTGGTCTGAGGGTTGCAGAATTGGTTGGGCTTGATTTAAAACCCTCACATCATCCTGGTCATAAAAATGCTGGTTGGATTGATATAGACGGATCAGAGGCGCATGTTTTAGGAAAAGGCAGTAAAAGAAGATCAGTTCCTGTAGGAGCTAAAACAATAGAGGCTTTGAAGGCTTGGATCCATGTTCGAGATTTAAAACTAAAGACGAGCGATGCGTTTGATTCATCAGAGCATTCAAATGCACTTTTTATAGGGCATAACGCTACCCGACTCACGCCTCAATCGATTTGGCAAAGGCTTAGGAAACGCAGTTTGGATGCGGGTCTTGCTACCCCGGTTCATCCACATATGCTTAGGCATTCATTTGCAAGTCATTTGCTGCAATCAAGCTCGGATTTACGCGGTGTTCAAGAAATGCTTGGGCATGCAAATATTTCAACGACTCAGGTCTACACCAGACTGGATTTTCAGCATCTAGCAAAAGCCTATGATGCAGCGCACCCGCGTGCAACCAAGAAAACTCAGAAAACCAAATCACCTCCAAAAAAGAATTAAAAACTGTGAAAACCATTCGCTTAAAAACCGGTAAAGAACGTGCTGCACTTCGTGGCCATCCCTGGATATTTGATACTGCAATTGCCAGTGGCGGAGGGGACTTTGGTGAGACCGTTCGCGTCGAGAGCCTGGAGGGCGCTTTTCTTGGCTGGGGTGCATTTAGTCCTACCTCCAAAATTCGTGTTCGAATTTGGAGTTTCACAGAAACTGAGCGCATTGATGAAGAGTTTTTTGTGAGAAAGATCCTTGAGAGCGCGCAAGCCAGGTCCTACTTTGACATTCAAAGCGATGGGGTTAGGCTGATTCATGGTGAGGCAGATGGTTTGCCAGGCCTAATCGTTGACCGCTACAAAGACACCGCAGTAGTTCAGTTTTTGAGTGCAGGGGTTGAGCGTTTTAAAGCGGCAATCGTAAAAGGGCTTTTACAAGTCAATGGAGTCCATCGTATTTACGAGAGATCTGACTCTGGGGTCAGGACGCTTGAGGGACTTGAGCCCAAAACGGGATGGTTAAGCCCTACAAATCCAATCCAATCTCGCGTTAGTGAGATGCACTCAGGTCAAATTGACCAAGGCGAAAGCTACGCTGACGCAACTGAGACTCAAATAGTTATTCGTGAACATGACTGGCTCCTTGCTCTAGACATTGAGGAGGGACACAAAACGGGGTTTTATTTAGATCAAAGAGATAGCCGTAAACTCTTTCGTGATTACGCCCAAAGGCTTGCATTTAAGAGAGTTCTCAATTGCTATTGCTACACGGGTGGATTTACCGTAGCAGCACTAAAAGGCATGTATGCAAACGCAAAAAATAGGGGTAGTGATTCATTGCCCGAAGACGCTTATGTGCTCTCCATTGACTCCTCTGGCCCCGCGCTTGTTAAAGCCAAAGCACAACTCACACTAAACAGTATCGATACGCATTGTGCAGAGTTCAAAGACGCCGATGTGAATGCGAGTTTGAGGGAGCTGATCAAGGCTGGGGAGAGTTTTGATGCAATTGTTCTGGATCCACCCAAATTCGCTCCCTCCGCTGCCCACGCCGAGCGAGCCGCAAGGGCGTATAAAGACATCAACCGATTGGCTTTCAAGCTTTTAAAGCCCAAAGGGGTTTTGTTTACGTTTAGTTGCTCTGGGGGAGTGTCAGCTGATTTGTTTCATAAAATCGTTGCCTCGGCAGGCACAGACGCAGGTGTTGATGGCTATATCGTCGAGCGTTTAGGCGCCTCCTCGGATCATCCAATGACCATTAATTTCCCAGAGGGCGAATATCTCAAGGGCTTGGTTGTCTTGAAAAAATAATTTAAATCGATTAAAATGCTGAGTTGATTTAAAAACGAATCAACATATTCAGATTAGATATTATTAATTACATTATTAATTTTTAAGAATTATTTAGAATTCATTTCTTAAGGGCTCACGATGTTAATTCCAGCAACCGTACTGACGGGGTTTCTAGGTTCAGGTAAAACCACACTTTTAAAGCGCGTATTAAGTGAAGCTCATGGCCAAAAGATTGCTGTAATTGAGAATGAATTTGGCGAAGAAAACATTGACAACGATATTTTGGTGTCTGACCAGGGCGAGCAAATCATTCAAATGAGCAATGGATGCGTGTGTTGCACGATTAGAGAAGATTTAAGAACCACACTCAGAGACCTTGCCGCCAAGAAGAGAAGTGGGGAGCTGAATTTTGACCGAGTTGTCATTGAGACCACCGGTTTGGCAGATCCGGGACCTGTTGCTCAAACATTCTTCATGGATGATGAAGTGGCTGAATCTTATTTGTTGGATTCGATATTGACTCTAGTTGATGCTGTTCACGCACAGACTCAATTAAACGACCGCCAAGAGGCTAGAAGGCAGGTCGGTTTTGCTGATCAAATCTTTATCAGCAAAGCAGATCTCGTGTCCTCTGCTGATCTTAGTGCTTTGCAACACCGTTTGACTCACATGAACCCAAGGGCTCCTCAAAAGAGTGTTCACTTTGGAGATGTTGCGATCTCAGATGTTTTTGACTTAAAGGGGTTTAATCTTAATGCTAAGTTGGAGATCGATCCCGACTTTTTAGCAGAGGCGGAAGGTGCTCACCATCATGACCATAAACATGAACACAACCACGATCATGACCATGACCACGAGCATGGCCCCAATTGCGATCATCCTTCACACAACCATGATCACGGAGGTGGTCACCACCACCATTATGACGATGATGTGAAAAGTTTTGTTTTTAAATCAAAACGTCCCTTTGATCCAGCTAAGTTAGAGGATTTCTTGGGAGCTATCGTAAATATTTATGGCCCCAAAATGCTACGATACAAAGGCGTTTTATTCATGAAGGGTACGGATAAGAAAGTTATTTTTCAAGGCGTTCACCAACTCATGGGTAGCGATTTAGGTCCTGTTTGGGGCCGAGAAGAGCCCCGGATGAATAAAATGGTATTCATTGGCATAGATTTACCCAGAGATATTTTCCTACAAGGGTTAGAACAGTGCTTAGTATGAGTACAATCCGCGCGCATCATTAAATCATTCAGTTTGATATGTTTTTTTGAGAAACGCGTCTTTTAGAGTACTTTTATGCACTCAATTTCATAGGTTGCATTTTTGGTTTAAGAGTTGTACTCTGAGATGTTCGTCTTTTTGAGATTATTTATAAATTGAAAAATTAAAAATCAATTCCAAATTAGCAACTGGAAAACAGGAGACAAATTTATGACAGCCCCTAAGGCCAAAAAAGCAATTGCTACAAAAAAGGTAACAAAAAAAGCTGTGACTAAAAAAACAAACACAAGCAAAGCTAGCAAGCCTATCAAAGCTGCCTCTAAGCCAGCTGCTAAGAAAGTCGTTGCAAAAAAACCAGTTGCAAAAAAAATAGTTGCTAAAAAAGTGGTCTCAAAGAAAGTAGTTGCTAAAAAACCAGTGGCTAAGTCGGCCAAGTCGGCCAAGTCGGCTTTGTCAGCTAAAACATCTAAGGCAGTAAAACCAGTATCCAAAGCAGTTGCCAAGACTACCCCTAAGACTACCCCTAAAACTGCTGCTAAAACCTCTACCAAGGCTCCTGCTAAAGCACCTCTAAAAGCCACATCAAAAGTGGCTTCAAAGAAAGCGGTTCCTGTTAAATCCAAAACGCCAAAGGTAGTTAAAGCTGTTAAGGCAGTAAAACCAATAAAGCCTATCAAACCTGCCAAGCCTGTAAAAGAGGTGAAGCCTAAAGTCGACAAAGCTTTGGCAAAAATTGCCAAGGAAGAAGCAAAAGCATTAGCTAAAGCTGCCAAGCTTGCTGCTAAGGCTTTGGAAGACGCTCACAAAAAATCCCCTCGCGCTGCTAAAGCGATCTCACTCATGCCACCGCCCCCTGGACAAATGGTGGCATCCACAACCGCAAAGGCAAGTTACACCCCTATGTCCACACCACAGTTACCAAACGTTGTGCCAGTCGTTCACAAAAAAGACGCTAAATTGGCTAACAATTGGAAGTCAAAGCCTTTACAAGATTTGAGCGATGAAGAAGTGCTATCTATGCCTGATTCGGAGTACATGAACGATACTCAGTTGGCCTTTTTCAGAATCAAGCTCGTACAACTTAAAAACGATATTTTGGCTAATGCTGAAGGCACCACCGAGCACCTCAGAGAAGATACGGTCGTAGTCCCTGATCCCGCGGACCGCGCAACCATTGAGGAAGAACACGCTTTAGAGCTAAGAACCAGAGACCGAGAAAGAAAGTTGCTCAAGAAGATTGAGCAATCCATTACCCGGATCGATGCAGGTGATTACGGCTACTGTGATGAAACAGGTGAACCCATCGGTGTCGGGCGTTTAATCGCCAGGCCCACTGCCACTTTGTCCTTAGAAGCGCAGCAACGTCGCGAACTCAAACAAAAGATGTTTGGTGACTAATGGGTTGTTGTAGCTAGAGAGCAGTTTAATTTTGCTACTCTAGCTCGAACGTCAATACATCAAGGTTTCATTGATTGCTGAATTTTTTCAGCAATCATATTGGCTGTGACCGCCGATAAAGTCCAGCCCAAGTGCCCGTGACCCGTGTTGTAAAAGACGTTGTTTGCTAAGCCTTGCCCAACTCGAGGCATCATGTTTGGCAACATGGGGCGCAGTCCTGACCAAGGAACGACTGAGCTGGTATTGATCCTGGGGAAACACTCCTCTACCCAATTAATCAACGGTTTGATCCGGTCTGCTCTGATGTCTCTGTTATAACCATTGAACTCTGCAGTACCTGCAACTCTAAATCGATCAACCCCCAAACGACTGGTCACTAGTTTTGTTTCATCATCCAAGAGACTCACAGTTGGTGCACCCTCTTGGCTTGGAGTGTCCTTTAAATTAACCGTGATCGAATATCCCTTCACTGGATAGATATTGACTCTATCGCCTAATTGCTGAGCAAAGCCTCGGCTCTCAACACCTGCACAAATGACAACACCATCAAAGTTATGTTGAGTAGGGGCCGTGTTTTGAGAATACACATGCGCGCTAAAAACGCCGTTGAGGTTTCTTAGGGACTTAACGTTTTGATCGTACAAAATCTTTACCCCTAGGCGCTGTGCAGCTATGGCTAAGCCAGTCGTGAATTTATGGATGTCTCCAGTTGAATCGCTCTCTGTAAAAAAACCTCCGTAATAAGAGCCTGCCAAAGTTGGTTCAATGGCAAGCATCTCTTTTGGCGTAACTGCCTGTCTAGATAACCCCCCTTTGGCAAGAAGCTTGGACACTTTCGCTGCATGATCGAATCCAGCCTTATCGCGGTAAATATGTAAGATACCCTCTTTCTTTAAATCAAAGTCAATGTTCTCTTGAGTTGCCCAATCAAACAAATAGTTACGCGATGCAATAGCAAGTTTCGTTGTTTCAACGGTATTGGTCTCGTAATCTGGCATGGCCGCTATGAACTCTGCAAACCAAGAAAGTTTGTGCCAGCTTGGTTTGGGGTTGATGAGTAAAGGGGCATCGCCTTTGAGCATCCATTTGATGCCCTTCACAATGTTGGACCAGTGATTCCAAACCTCAGCGTTTGAGGCTGAGAGTTGACCGCCGTTGGCAAAAGAAGTCTCCATTGCGCTGTAGCGATGACGCTCAAACAATGTGACTTCAAAGCCGCGTTTAGCTAAGGCGTAAGCAGTCGTAACTCCGGTGATGCCACCACCAATGATTGCAATTGATTTCATACTCAGATCTCTCAAAACGTCAAAAGGGTTTTGCACAGCAACGAAATTGTGCTTGCGCGCCCCTTCTGTTTTGGACCTGAGAGATTCTCAACAAAATGTTTTTGTTGATTGCTCCTGCGGTGAGTTGATGGACGATTTCATCAACTACTCTTCAGAATGATTTTTGATATCGGTCCTTTAGCCTGAGAGTTTCCGGGGCGGTTGCTCCTTCGGCGCTACACGGGGTAGTCTCTCCCGATATCAAATGGATACTTGTGGCTTATTTTTTTAAATACTCTCCTACCAGTTGTGCCCAATACTTTGATCCAATGGAGATAATCTTATCATTGAAGTCATACCCTGGATTGTGCACCATGCAAGAACTGGTTGAATCCGAACTAACCACTCCGTCAGGACCCAAGTCGGTATTGCCAATTAAAAAATAGCACCCAGGGATTTTCTCCAACATGAAGGAGAAATCTTCGCTCGCAGTGAGTGCAGGACCTTGCAAATTCACCCGCTCGTTGCCAAATAGCCGCAGTGCAACGTTCTTAGCTAAGTCTGTTTCGACGACGTTGTTAACAAGCACTGTATAGCCCGCTCTCCAATCAATATCTACACTGACGCCATAACTCTGTGCTTGAGCAGTGATCAAAGTTCTTATTCGCTCTTCAAGTAATTGACGTACCTTGGGGTCTAGGGCTCTTATGCTTAACTCCAAAGTCGCAGATGCAGGAATCACATTATTAGCCTGCCCCGAATGCACCGCACCAACTGTAATCACAGCAGTTTGCTGAGGATCTACATTTCTTGCCACAACAGTTTGCAATGCCATAATCATAGAAGCCGCGGCGACAACTGGGTCTTGAGCAAGATGGGGCATAGCGCCGTGACCACCCTTGCCTAAAATTTTAATGGTTGCATAGTCGCTTGACGCCATCATTGGACCAGCGCGAAAAACAAAATGCCCTACCGGGACACCGGGCATGTTGTGCATGGCAAATATACTGTCACAAGGAAAGAGGTCAAATAGACCATCCTCCATCATCTTTAATGCTCCTCCACCGCCTTCCTCTGCGGGTTGAAATATCAAATTCAAGGTTCCATCAAACTCAACTGTTTCTGCAATTATTTTTGCCGCAGCCAGTAATGTTGCTGTATGTCCATCATGACCACAAGCGTGCATCACACCTGGTTTCATGCTTTGCCAACCAAGCTTCGTTTCCTCTTGAATCGGCAAAGCATCCATGTCTGCGCGAATACCAATGGTCTTGGCCGAGTTGCCTCGTTTCAAACTAGCTACTACTCCCGTTCCCCCCAGTCCGCGGTGGACCTTGTAGCCCCAGTTTAAAAGCTTACCTGCAACCAGTTCGGAGGTTCGGTGTTCATCAAATGCAAGCTCAGGGAATTTGTGTATGTCATGTCTGAGCTGAATGAATTCATCCAATCGCTCAACTATAGCGTCACCCATGTAACTCATTTCATTGGGGCTGTAGATCTATTGATTTGGCAATTGCTCTAAACTGGGCAATACCGTCTGTATAGGCTTTACTTGCAGCTTGCAGAGTCATAGGTTTTGCAACCAACTGGCTGTTGGCCTCAAGACCTGCCCTAACAGATGCGTCAGATAAAGATTCGGTCACTGCTTTGTGTATCGCCTCAACAATGGGCTCAGGAGTGTCTTTTCTTACAAAATAACCTGTCCATATGTTGAAAGTAAAGTTCTTTAAAGATTTACTTTCACCAATAGCTGGGTATTCCTTTACAGATTCAATGCGATCGCTGTTGAGCATGGCAAGCACTTTTAATTTACCTTGTCTTTGAAGCTCCTCGTAAGCTTTACCAAAAGGGGCTAGAAAAATATCAACTTGTCCACCTAACAGATCTTGGTTTGCTGGAGCAGCGCCTTTGTAGGGAATGTGAGTCATTGGAATATTTGTTGTTTTTGATAAATGTTCGCCCAAGAGGTGATAAAACGACCCTGGACCTACACTCGCATAAGTAATTGGTCTTCCCGCCTTAGCCTCCTTGCGCGCGTAATCTAAAAACTCATCTACATTGTTGACGGGTAGATCTTTGCGAGCAAGGAATGCGATTTGTGCAGTAGCAATCATTTGCACGAGCCGAAAGTCCTCGCTCTTGAGCTTAACTGCAGAAATTGCCAAAGGTGCAAGGATCAATTCGTTTGGAGAGCCTTGGAAAATAATTTGTCCATCGGCTGGTGAGTTCAGCACCTTTTGGGCTGCAATGGAGCCACTTGCACCGCCCAAGTTATCAACCAGTACCGTTTGACCCATATTCTTTGATAAGGTCGTGTTCAGTGTCCTAGCAATGACGTCTGAGAGCCCACCCGCCGGGTAAGGTACCAGTAAAGTTACTGGCTTGCTTGGGTAGTTTTGAGCAAAACAATTTAATCCAAGGAGCATTGAAAACAACAAGCAATATCTTAATTTGAGTAAAAACTTCATTAAAAACCCCCTATGTATGCTGGAAAGTCTTGTCATCATAAGATTTAAAATTAATAATGTCTAATGCATTGTTATATATATTTACATAACTTTTTTGTGATGGATTGATTTGACTATGACTTTTCTACAAATAAGGCATTTCATTGTTTTGGCTCAGTTGGGTAGTTTTGCCAAGGCGTCAAAGGCATTATTCATAACTCAACCCGCATTAAGCAGAAGCATTAAGTCACTCGAGGATGAGTTGGGACAAATGCTTTTTGACAGGATTGGTCGAAAAATTGAGCTCACCTCTTTTGGTATCAGCTCACTTAAGCGCTCTAAAGAGCTTTTGGAGTCACTCGATGAGCTAAAAGGATCGGGAAAGGCAAAGCAACCCATCACAAGTGGTGTTTACAAATTGGGGCTGAGTTCGGGGCCAGGTGCATTACTCAGCGCTGCATTACTGACCAAAGTTGCAAATCAATTTTCTAAGGTGAGAGTTGAGATTTTTCGGGCTAACACTCAGACTTTGGTTGGTTTGTTAAAAGAAAGAGAGGTAGATGCTTTGGTTGTTGATTTGCGCTCTTTGGCCCCTGATTCAGCACTTCATATTGAACATATATATGAATTCGCTGGGGAATTCTTATGCAGGAAAAGTCACCCACTCTTGAAGTTAAGAAAAGTCAGATACGAGCAATTAATTCAATACCCTATTGCCTCAACACCTCTCAGCGATGAGCTTGCGCGCCTTTTAATCTCCCGCTACGGCGACACGGCTCATCCAAAAGAAATGATTCGATTGATCAGTGATGAGATAAACGATCTAATCCATGTTGCTAAAACCAGTGACACAGTTGTTTTAGCCGCGAGAGCGGCGGGGAGGGGGTTGGAGGTTTTAAGGGTTTTGCCGCCTTTGAACGCGAGCGCGAAATATGCAGTTGTGGTTATGAAAAACCGTTCTCAGGCGGTTCTGCATTCAACAATATCGGAGCTCATTGATCAAATTCTTAAAACTGATTCATCGAACTAAATCAGCAAGAGTTTAAAAAATGCTTTTGCTTGGCCTATACGCCCAAAAAGTTATGCAGTTGAGGGTCACTGAGTAACTCTTTGGACTCGCCTTGCATAACGACGAGGCCTTTTTGTAATACCAGAGCTCTGTCGCTACGCCCAAGAACGCGGTGCCAGTCTCTGTCAACGATCAACACTGCAAGACCACTTTTTTTGATCTCGTCTATAACTCTCCAGACCTCATCGACGATGAGAGGAGCCAAACCCTCTGTAGCCTCGTCCAAGATGATCAATTCAGGGTGCGTCATGAGGGCGCGTCCAATGGATAACATTTGTTGCTCGCCGCCTGAGAGTTGATTACCTAGATTATTTAACCTCTCCGCCAGTCTGGGAAATGTAAGGAGCACGCGCTCCAAGGGCCAGTCAAAACGCTCGTCTTTGCCTTTTCTTGCCGCCATTACCAGGTTCTCGCGGACACTCAGGTTAGAGAACACCCCTCTACCTTCTGGCACATAAGCCACCCCGTGTCTTGCAACTTGATAGGGTTTAGCGTTTGATATGTCGTGTCCAAGAAAGCTGATGTGTCCCTCACGCTTTCCAATTTGGTTGCCCACATGACCAAGGAGTGTCCTGATAAGGGTGCTTTTACCCATCCCGTTTCG
Organism: Limnohabitans sp.; assembly: GCA_036834025.1. Classification (GTDB taxonomy): domain Bacteria; phylum Pseudomonadota; class Gammaproteobacteria; order Burkholderiales; family Burkholderiaceae_C; genus Limnohabitans. The sequence goes on along the minus strand of DAITOS010000033.1, from coordinate 17,044 downwards.
ACCAAGAAGTCCCACAGTTTCACCCTTGCGTATATCAAGGTTGATGCCGTGCAAAATATGGCTACTGTCGTACCAAGCGTGTAAGTCTTGTGCGTGCAAAATGATTTCGTTATCAGCTTTCATCCGTGTTCGCCCAAGTAAGCACTTCGCACCCCGGGGTGGTTGCGCACAAAATCTGGAGCCCCGGAGGCGATCACACTGCCGTTGACCATGACAGTAATTAGATCAGAAATTCGAAACACTGCATCCATATCATGTTCAACCAATAATATTGCATGATCACGTTTAAGCTGAACAAGCAGACTGAGCATTCGCTCTGTCTCCTCTGCTCCCATACCAGCTAAAGGCTCATCAAGAAGTAACACTTGAGGATTTGTTGCCAGACACATCGCTATTTCAAGCTGACGTTTTTGGCCGTGACTTAAAAATCCAGCAGGGCGATCTAAAAATTCATCTAAACCTACTAGCCTTACCACCTCTTTTGCAACGTCTAGTGATTGATGATCCATTTGTGCTTGAATCCAAAATGACCAAGCTCTTTGGGATTTTGCCTGCGCACAGAGCCTACAGTTTTCTAAAACTGTAAAAGAAGGATAGATCGTGTTTCTTTGATAGCTCCTTCCCAGTCCAATTCTGGCTCGCTTAAACTGGGGCCAATCAGTTACATCACTACCCAAGAGCTCGACCTCTCCAGATGATGGTTCAACCTCTCCAGATAATAAATTGATAAGGGTTGATTTACCAGCACCATTGGTTCCAATAACAGCGTGAATTGATCCACGTGCCAATTCGAGGGAGACATCCTTAACTGCTGTAAGTCCTCCCCATTGACGGGTTAGATTTTTGCAGCTCATGATTGCATTGTTTTTCATGATTGCGATTTTTGGGATGAGCTTTGTGTTAGTCCCTCTGGACCAATGCTCCCAGTGAGTCTTCTGACAAACTGAGAGGGTAGGGCGATCAAGCCGTTTGGCATAAATGCCACGCAGCCAATAATAGCAAGCCCTAGACTGAGTTGCCAGTGTTTGGCAAAGCTACCAAACAAAGCCTCAGATTGAAATATTTCTTGAAGAACTGCAAATGCAAAAGCGCCAATAAGTGCGCCTCCTAGGCGGCCTAGACCCCCCAAAATGATCATGACTAGTACAGCCCCACTAAGGTGCCAACTCAATAATTCTGGGTTGACAAATCCGTCTTTGATCGCAAATAAATAACCTGCCCAACCAGCGATCATGCCTGAGACCGTAAAAGCGCCAAGCTTATAAGGATAGGTGGAGAAGCCACTTGCCTTCATACGCTGCTCGTTGACTCGAATTCCGGATAACGCACGTCCAAAGGGTGATCTGACGAGTCGGGATAAAAAAGCATAAGCCGCTAATAAACTTATCCAAATAAACCCGTAAAGATGCATGGGTTTGTCTAAATCCAACCCACCAAGAGTGGGTTTTACATATAAAAATATTCCATCTGAGCCGCCCCCAACAGGTGTGTCGTGAATGACGAAGTAGGTCATTTGAGCAAACGCTAAAGTAACCATGATGAAATAGACGCCACTCGTTTTCAGTGAGAGACTACCAATAAGCATGGCACAAAATCCAGCCAATAGTATTGACTCAACGAGTCCGAATAATAAATTTGCAGAACTACCGTCTGTAGGTGCGAGGAGCACCGCAACGTACGCTCCGACTCCAAAAAAAGCAGCTTGACCAAAACATACAAGTCCCGTACTACCAACCAACAACTCCAAACTAAGTGCAAGCAACGCGTAGATCATCATCTTGGCTACTAAATCCATGCCGTATGAACTTGCAGCAAAAGGCCAAAGTGCGAGTGCACCGAACAGGACAACTAAAGAAATAAATGAGTAGCGAGTTTGAGTTTGCATGTGGCTATGTTTGTTTAGTGCTTATTTTTAATCTTTAAATAAGCCATTGGGACGCCAAAGCAAGATCAAAGCCATTAAAACGTAGACCAACATCCCTGATATTTGAGGTAAAAGTAATTTACCAAATGTATCCACTAGGCCGACTAAAAGTGAGGCAAGCATGGCCCCCTTGATGGAGCCGATACCGCCAATCACAACGACTACAAAACAGATGATCAAAACTGAGCTACCCATGCCTGGATAGACACTAGATGCGGGGGCAGCAATCATTCCAGCAAAAGCGGCCAACGCCACCCCGCAGGCAAATACGACTCGGTAAAGCAAAGTAATATCAATGCCTAAACTTTGAGTCATCTCTCGGTTGCTAGTCCCCGCTCGTATCATCATTCCAAGACGAGTGCGTTTGAAAACCAACCACATGCCAACAGCAAGTATCAAACAAACTCCGCTCATGAAAAGTCGGTAAAGGGGGTAAGTCAAGACCTCGTTCAAGGGAATTGCAATATCTAAAAATTTTGGAATTTCAACGGAATGTACATCGTCCCCAACAACAATACTGCGAAGTTCCTCAAATACCAGAATAAGACCGTAAGTCATCAGCACTTGTTGTAGATGTTCACGTTCATATAAAAAACTAAAGAAAGCCCATTCCAGAAAGTATCCAAGAAAGACAGATATGACCAATCCAATTGCCAAAGTCGTAAAAAATCCCCCCCCCATACTCCAAGCCACAACTGGGGCAAGCGCGTAGGCCATGTAAGCGCCAATCATATAAAAACTACCGTGGGCGAGATTGATGACGCCCATGATGCCAAATATCAATGTCAAGCCAGAGGCAATTAAAAAGAGAAGCAGCCCATATTGCAATGCATTGAGGCACTGGATTAAAAAAATAGCTAAATCCATAAGGGCTGCTTTTTGAGTCTGTTAAAGGTAAGTTAGTTGATTTGTGATTAGTAGTTCGATAGTTTGACTATCGTAATATTGCACCTACTTATTTAACATTCCAATTTAACACCTCAATCTTTACATCTTGCAACCCAGCCCAGGATCAGCCAAGGCCTTGGTTGCGACTCCTTCGTTTACGTTTTCTTTGCCAATTACTTTGCGAAGATAAATATCTTGCACAGGATTGTGGCTGCTGGACAAAGTAAATGTTCCCCTAGGGCTGTCTATTTTTGCTTTCATGAGTGCTTGGGCAAAGGTGGTGATGTTCTTAGCATCCCCTTGTGTCGCATTTAAACCGATAGCAAGCATTTGAGCTGCGTCATAGCCTTGGACAGCATAAACGTCGGGCTGTAATTTAAAAGTCTTGGCATAGGCTAGGCGAAAGCTTTGATCACGCTTGTTGTTCAAGTTATCAGCGTAATGCAGGGTGGTGAGAATGCCTTCTGCATCTGCACCCTCAGCGTCCAAGACGCCGTCTGTTAGGAACCCTGAACCGTACAAAGGGATGCTCTTCTTAAGACCTGCTGCGGCGTAGTCTTTAACAAACTTAGCCGCTCCAGCACCTGCAAAGAAAGTAAATACTGCATCTGGCTTTAAAGAAGCGATCTCTGTTAATAGGGCTTGGAATTCAACGTTGGGAAATGGGAGGGTAAGGTCTTTGATGACGGATCCACCAGTTTTCTCAAACCCATCTTTAAAACCCTTCATGGTTTCCTCACCCGCTGCATATTTCCAGGTGATGGTCACAATTTTTTTATGTCCTTTTTTTGCCGCTACCTCTCCCATAGCAAAGCCTGGTTGCCAGTTGGAAAAACTGGATCTGAAGATATTGGGTGCACACATGGGCCCCGTCACTGCAACCGCGCCCGCGTTGGGTACGATCAGTAAAGTACCTGACTCTTTGGCTGCCTTGGCCATCGCCATAGCGACACCGCTGTGCACGGAGCCAACGATCACATCCACGTTATCGCGCTTGATTAGTTTATTGACGTTGTCAGCGGCCTTTGAAGGATCGCTCTCATCGTCTACGCGCACGTATTCAATCTCGCGCCCCCCGATTTTGCCGCCCTGCTCATTTACATACAAACGAAAGCCGTTATCAATTGCTGTGCCCAGCGCAGCATAGGTACCGGTTGCCGGAAGCATAAAACCAATTTTTAATTTACCCTGGCTTTGCGCTCCAATGAAAGGCGAACAAGTGAGTAACGAAATTGCGATTCCCAAATTGAATAAATTTTTATAGCGCATATTTTTCCTAATAATGAAATGTTAATAACCTTAATGAGTCACGAAAAATTCTAAACAAGCTTGTATCAACGCTTCCGGCTGATCACGGTGAGGTGAATGCCCACAACCGCTCAGTTCAAGTAACTGTGTTTGTGGCGTGTTTTTAGCAATATTCTTTATTTGCAACATCGATCCGTATTCGTCGTCCACCCCCTGAATCGCCAGAATTGGGCATGTAACTGTGCGAATATCCTCCTCAATGGACCAATGGCGAAACTCAGGATTTAGCCAAATTTGATTCCAACCCCAAAAAGCCGAATCCACATCGGCATGATACCTACTTAAACGGGCGCGTAAATTAGTGTTTACATAGGCTTCCCCCGCTTTTTCGATGCTGCAAAGAGTCACCTCTTCTACGAACGTATGAGGAGCCAAGACGATGAGTCCAGCAACGTTGAAGCGGGATGCATATAAAAGTGCAACTGAGCCACCGTCACTGTGTCCGAACAACCAAGGTGGCGAATTAATTTTTAGCACCTTTAGGAGTTCAGGTAAAAAATAAAAAGCCTCTTGGTGCATAAAGTCTGGCTTGAGCATCTCACCTGGGTTGCGTGCACTGGATTCACCATAACCGCGTCGAGAATAGACCAAGCCTTTGACATTAAGAGATTTACACAAGGTCTCAGGAAAATCTTTCCACATCGCAACTGAGCCGAGGCCTTCATGCAAAAAAATCATCACCGGATCATTATTCTCCTTTTTTGATTCACAGTTCAACCAAAGATACTCAATAGAGACTGGTTGTTCATTAAATTCGACTTGAACAAATGAGGAGGATTTCATGATGGGCTAAGTAATGCTCAAAAGCTAAAAAGCTCAAAAGATTATTTAATATTGTTATTTTCCTGAGCACGCAACTTAAATCTCTGGATCTTGCCCGTGGCGGTTTTAGGTAGCTCGGCAACGAACTCAATGAGCCTGGGGTATTTATAGGGGGCAAGTTTATCCTTGACAAAGGCCTTTAATTCGTCCTCAGTCGCAGTTGATCCTGATTTAAGTACTACGAATGCCTTGGTTTTGGTTAGTCCGTCGTTGTCGTTAACACCGATAACTGCGGCTTCTAGTACGCTTGGGTGTTGAATAAGAGTAGCTTCGACTTCAAAGGGACTCACATAAATTCCACTGACTTTGAGCATGTCATCCGTTCGACCACCGTAGGTGTAAGTGCCGTCATCATTTCTGACATATTTATCTCCACTTTTAGTCCAGCCCCCTTGAAATGTTTCTCTGCTTTTCTCACGGTTTCCCCAGTACATAAGCGCTGCTGAAGGGCCTTTGATATACAAATCCCCAGGCTCAGAATTAGGGACAGGTAAACCATCATCTCCGCGAAGCTCAATCTCATAGCCTGGCACGGGCCAACCAGTGGTACCGTAACGAACTTCGTTGGGTCGGTTGGATAAGAAAATATGAAGCATCTCAGTTGATCCAATGCCGTCAACAATGTTGACCCCAAAATGCTGGGTGAACCGTTCACCTAACTCAGCGGGGAGCGCCTCTCCAGCGGATGAAACTAGACGCAAAGCAACCTCTTTCTTTTGCGGCAAATTTGGGTGTGACAACATACCTGCAAAACCTGTTGGGGCTCCAAAAAATACAGTAGGTTTGGTGTTTCCAACGCCCCCAATCATTCTTTTAAAAGTTGCATCTGGTGTGGGGCGCTCAGACATTAAAACTGTGCAAGCACCTACACTCATGGGGAATGTGAGGCCGTTGCCCAATCCATAGGCGAAAAATAATTTAGCAGCCGAAAAGCAAACATCACTCTCTTTAAGGTCAAGCACGCCCTTGCCGTACAACTGCGCAGTCCAGTAGGGATTGGCATGAGAGTGAACGGTCCCCTTGGGGCGTCCTGTGGAGCCAGAAGAGTAAAGCCAAAAACCAGGGTCATCGGCCTTGGTCTGCGCAGGCCTTTGTAAGGCTACTTGGCCCTGAATGAAGGATTCAAACTCCACCTCAGAGGGGTGAAGTGGGGCAACTGGGTTGGAGACGATAACTTTAACCACTTCGTGGTCTGATCTTGTCATGGCAGCCGTTAAGGCGGGCAACAAGGCTCCTGAAACCAACACAGCCTGCGCTCTTGAATGCTCAAGCATGTAAGCGTAGTCATCGGCAGTTAAGAGTGTGTTGACAGCCACAGGGACCAAACCAGCGTAAATAGATCCTAAAAAACTTACGGGCCAATCGTTGCAGTCGTGCATTAAAAGTAACACGCGCTCCTCTCGTCTTAGACCCAAACTCCTTAGACCCGCTCCAAGTCGACGAACCCTTTCGCTCAAGTCGGCGTAGCTCAGGGTCCCTGCATCATCAATGAATGCAGGCCGATTTGAACGGTGTTCATTGCACTCAAGCAAAAATCCTGCAATATTAAATTTCTCAGGAGGGGGGCTGATACTTGAGGAGGTTGAGGAGGGGTTATGGATTAATTCTGAATTCATGAGCATCTTTTCTGAAATAGGCGAAGGATGATTGGATTTGAGTTCTGGACTTGTGTGAGTTAGGATTGTTTGTTAATTTAAGAAAGCTACTTAGGTAAGCTATTCAGGTAAGCTACTTAGGTAAGCTGGTTGAGCACAGAAGTGCTAGCTTGAACAGCTGCACGGCGATGATAAAAGTTCAGTGCCCGAAGACCACCCAACTCCTCGCCCCCTCCCGCACGCCCAGGCCCCCCGTGAAGAGACTGAGGCATCACGTTACCGTGACCCGTATTAAGGGATGCGATGTCAGGGGATACCACATGCACGCGTCCATGACTGTCAGTGAGCTCAGGCACCACTTGTGCTAACTCACGCTGATCAGTTCCGAATATTGAGACGACAAGTGAGCCCTGTCCTAGACGGATGAGCTGCAAGGCATGATTTAAATCGTTGTCTCGGTAAGGTACCAAAGTAGCAACTGGTCCAAAAACTTCCATCTCATGAACACGCGTTGAGGTATCACTTTGCCTTGCAGTGCGTGTGCCAAGCAAAGTGGGTCCTACGCAGCATGCTACGCTCGGATCAGCATCGATGAGTGCGTCTGTACTGCTTTCAAACAACACCTCAGTTTGTTCTTTCAAATACGTTAACCCACTCATGACGGTGTTGAACTGTTCACGGTTAACCAAAGCCCCCATCCTGACTGTTTCGTTGCGAGGATTGCCGATGGTGATTTTTTTCAAGCGGGCTGAAATAGCCTGCGCCGATAAAGCGTATAAGCTCTCAGGGATGAATATCCTTCGAATAGCAGTACATTTTTGACCTGACTTGACAGTCATCTCTTTGACGACTTCTTTGCAAAGTAATTCGAGTGCTTCGCTGGTCGCGCTTTCGCTGGGCAACAAAAGGGCTGAATTGACGCTGTCGGCTTCTATGTTCACGCGTACAGATTTTTTGGTGACACTTTGATGCGCGCGAATCTTCTGCGCTGTGTCAGCCGAACCGGTGAACGAGACCACATCAAATGGCTCGAGTTGGTCCATGAGACCTGCAGAGCTCCCGCAAATGATCGAGACAGCCCCTTTTGGGAAGATTCCAGCGTCCACAACGTCTTTAATCATTTGATGGGTTAACCAAGCCGTTGCAGTGGCTGGTTTAACAATGATGGGGACTCCTGACAAAAGAGCAGGGGCTGCTTTTTCCCATAATCCCCAAGCAGGAAAGTTAAAAGCGTTGATCAATAAAGCCAAGCCCCTATTGGGAGTAAGAATGTGTTGGGACTGAAAGAGTGGATCTTTCGCAAGTCGAGACATCTCACCGTCAACCAAGAAATGCCTCTCTCCTAATCCGTCCCCGAGCTTTGCATAAGTGCTGAGGGTATATATAGCACCGTCTACATCTACAGCAGTATCGTTTTTTACGGTTCCGCTATTGGCCAGGGATATCTCGTAATATCTATCGCGATTCGCTTGAAGTACCTTCACCGCTGAACCCAGAAGGGCTGCGCGCTCTTTATAGTTGAGCGCCCTAAGGGACTCGCCGCCTTGGTTTCTAGCGAAAGCAAAGCATGCAGCTAAATCTAGGCCAGTGGCATCTACCTTGACCAACTCAGTTCCCAATACGGGGTCAAACAGTGCGCTTGCATGGCCATTTCCGGATTGCCACTGATTGCAGACAAAGTTAGCTAAAAGTTCGCTCATGTTGTTCTCTTAAATATGATGGTTTAAATTGAGTGGCCCCCACACGGGGTTGAGCTTTAGCTGACTTGTGTTGTCCGATCTAGCAAAGGAAAGGTGGGGTTGTTATGGATAAAAAGACTTGTTATTTTCAGGGATATGAATTATTATGCTTATGTGTAGAATAGCATGCAGTAAACTCCGCGTCTAGCACTATATTGCATGTTTTAGGGAAATCCCTAGATAATTAAAAGATTAAGGCTTGAAATGGCTGAGGTGGAATTAGATAAGAACCCATTTTTAACTGCATTGGGTGAGCGAGTTAGGTCCTTAAGGGCTAGACGTGGGCTCACCCGAAAAGCGGTTGCTATCTCTGCAGATATCTCCGAGCGACATTTAGCTAACTTGGAATACGGGGAGGGCAATGCCTCCATACTCGTATTGCACCAGGTTGCTTCGGCACTGAATTGTTCACTAGCGGAGATGATCGGGGACGTTACGACGTCTTCACCCGAATGGTTGCTCCTTCGAGAGATGTTGGCTCAGCGAAATGATGCAGATTTGCACCGTGCTCGGGTGCAGATCTCAGAAATGTTTGGGGCAACTGTGGAGTCTGCTCGTACCAACAGAATAGCTTTGATTGGTTTGCGCGGCGCTGGCAAGTCAACGCTCGGGCAACTCCTTGCAGCAGACTTAGGCTACGCTTTTATTGAACTTAGCCGCGAGATTGAGAAGTTTGCGGGCTGTAGCGTATCGGAAATTCACAACCTATACGGTATTGGTGCCTACCGTCGCTACGAGCGCAGGGCTCTTGAGGAAGCGATTCAAATTTACCCCGAGGTGATCATCGCCACCCCAGGCGGTGTGGTCTCAGATACTGCTACCCTTAACGAGATGCTCTCCCACTGCTATACCGTATGGCTGCAGGCCAAGCCCGAAGACCATTTATCCAGAGTTGTGGCCCAAGGTGATATGAGACCCATGGCCGGATCTGAGGAAGCACTTGAGGATTTAAAGTTGATCCTCGAGGGGCGTGCTCCTTTTTACTCAAAAGCAAACTTAACTTTCGATACCAGTTCCCAGTCTTTGGAGGATAGCTTCAAAGCCTTGCGAGCTCAGATAAGAGCCGTTTTAAAACTTCCAATTTAATATTTAATACCAAAGTAATAATTTAAAGTGGTATTGAACATTAGACTGTCAGGGTTTTCCCTTTTCATGAATAAAAGTGCATATTTTTAAATAAAGGTGAAATATAATGCATTTAAATGAAGTAAAATTCATCTTATCAACATGCATATCGATCCCTCACTAAATAGGAGACTGGTAAATGAGTCAAACTGCGCAAGTAAATTACCAAATTGATCCAAGCCAATACAAGCACTGGTCGGTTAAGTACGAAGGTGAAACAGCCACTCTACAACTCAATATCAATGAGGACGGTGGAATTCGACCCGGTTACAAACTCAAACTCAATTCTTATGACTTGGGAGTTGATATAGAGCTCAACGATGCCCTGCAAAGAATCAGATTCGAGCACCCAGAAATCAAATGCGTTGTCGTCACCAGTTTAAGAGACCGGATCTTTTGCTCGGGTGCTAATATTTTTATGTTGGGTTTATCAACTCATGCATGGAAAGTGAATTTCTGTAAATTCACCAATGAAACTCGCAACGGCATGGAGGACTCCAGCCGTAACGATGGTCTTAAATTCTTGGCTGCTGTCAACGGTGCATGTGCTGGCGGGGGCTATGAGTTAGCACTTGCGTGTGATGAGATTTTGTTGGTTGATGATCGATCATCTAGTGTCTCACTACCCGAAGTGCCCTTGCTGGGTGTGCTCCCAGGTACGGGTGGTCTGACACGTGTGACGGACAAACGTAAAGTTCGTCATGATCACGCTGATATGTTTTGCACAAGTGTTGAAGGTGTCCGGGGCCAACGTGCGGTAGAGTGGCGCCTTGTTGATGAAGTCGCTAAGCCTGCACAATTCGCAGAAGCGGTGAATGCTCGTGTCGCTAAACTAAGTTTAAATAGTAAGCGTGCAGGTGCACCAGCCACGGGGCAAGGGGTTGCATTAACTCCCCTAACTAAAAACGTAGGTTCAGACTCCATTGATTATGAATTTGTACAGGTCCGAATAGACAGGCAAAAGCGCACCGCTACGCTCAAAGTGCATGCACCCAAAGTTGCAGTTCCAAGCAGCATCAAAGACATTCAAGCACAGGGCGCAAGTTGGTATCCACTTCAAATGGCCAGAGAGTTGGATGATGCAATTTTGAGTTTGCGTACAAACGAATCAGATATCGGGACATGGCTGCTAACGACAGCTGGTGATAAAGCATTGGCATTGCAATCGGATGCAGTCCTTTTGCAGTTCGCAGATCATTGGTTGGTTCGTGAAACCATGGGCTATCTTCGTCGCACACTCGCTCGTATAGATGTTTCATCTCGCTCCTTGTTCGCCCTCATAGATGAAGGTTCATGTTTTGCAGGTACCTTGGCAGAGTTGGCGTTTGCAGCGGACCGTTCCTATATGCTCGCATTGCCCGATCAGCCAAATAAGGCTCCAGGTTTGACCCTCACAGAATTAAACTTTGGCTACTTCCCCATGGTCAATCATCAAACTCGTTTACAAAGACGTTTTTACGAAGAAGTTGAACCCATGGAGAAGGTTCGCTCTGTAATCGGACAAACATTGGATGCAGACACTGCATTATCCTTAGGTCTGGTGACTGCAGCGCCAGATGATATTGATTGGAATGACGAAATTCGGCTTGCCGTTGAGGAAAGGGCTTCTATGTCTCCAGATAGTTTGACGGGACTTGAAGCAAATCTGCGCTTTTGTCAGAAAGAGTCAATGGAGACACGAATTTTTGGTCGCCTCTCAGCATGGCAGAACTGGATCTTTAATCGTCCAAACGCCGTCGGCGAAAAGGGTGCTCTGAAGGTCTACGGTAAAGGCGAAAAAGCCGCATTTGATTTGAACCGTGTTTGATAAATCAAAAATACTAAACAAAATTGAAATTATTTATTAAGGGGAACTAACCATGACAGCAATCAATTACAGTGAAAAGATTCCTAATAACGTTAACTTATCTGAAGACCGCACATTGCAAAGAGCGCTAGAGCACTGGCAGCCTAACTACTTACAGTGGTGGAATGATATGGGTCCAGAGGGGTCGCAAAATTTTGATGTTTATTTGCGTACTGCAGTGAGTGTTGACCCTCAAGGTTGGGCTCAGTTCGGTCATACCAAGATGCCAGACTATCGTTGGGGTATATTCTTAAATCCAGCAGAGCAAGACCGCAAAATTCACTTTGGTGATAACTTAGGTCAAGATGTTTGGCAAGACGTGCCCGGCGAACACAGAGCCAATCTTCGCCGAATCATCGTGACGCAAGGTGACACCGAGCCTGCATCCGTTGAGCAGCAAAGACATCTGGGTCTAACAGCTCCGAGCCAATACGATTTGCGAAATCTTTTTCAAGTGAACGTAGAGGAGGGCCGTCATTTGTGGGCAATGGTTTACTTGTTACACAAATACTTTGGTCGCGACGGCCGCGAGGAAGCGGAAGCTCTCCTTGAGAGAAATAGTGGCAACGCTGACAATCCCCGTATTCTTCAAGCGTTTAACGAGGAGACACCAGATTGGCTGAGTTTTTTCATGTTTACTTATTTCACTGATAGGGATGGAAAATTCCAACTCTGCGCCCTCGCTGAGAGCGCATTTGATCCACTAGCCAGAACAACTAAATTTATGTTGACAGAGGAAGCACACCATATGTTTGTGGGTGAATCCGGAGTAGGTCGCGTAATTCAACGCACTGTGGACGCCATGAATCAACTCAAAACTGATGATGTTGCAAAACTTCGCGCCGCAGGCGTGATCGATCTGCCCACCCTACAACGCTACATTAATTTTCATTTCAGCGTGACCATTGATTTGTTTGGTGCTGATCAATCTTCAAACGCTGCAACCTTTTACAGCTCAGGCCTAAAAGGTCGATACGAGGAAGGTAAACGCACGGATGACCATGTTCTGAAGGGTAATACTTACAAAGTGCTAGAGGTTCAAAACGGCCAACTTATAGAAAAAGAAGTCCCGATGCTGAATGCGCTTAATGAGGTTTTAAGGGATGATTACATAACCGATTCAAAGGGTGGTGTTGACCGTTGGAATAGAATTATCGAAAAAGCTGGAATACCATTTAAACTAACGGTACCCCATAAGGCATTTCACCGTAACATTGGTGCTTTAGCAGGTGTTAAAGTGTCAACAGACGGACGTGTCTTGAGTGATTCAGAGTGGAATACAAACGTCAATGCTTGGTTGCCAACTGAGCAAGACCGCGCGTACGTTGCAAGCTTAATGGGGCGCGTAGTTGAGCCTGGCAAGTTCGCAAATTGGATTGCACCACCTGTCATGGGGGTCAATCGCCAACCTGTTGATCTTGAATATATTCGTTTTAATTAAAGCCATATAAACCTAAAGAAGTTTTATCCTTATGAGTGCAACTGCTGAGCTGTTTAATCAACATTTGATTGATCCTGAAATTTGTATCAGGTGCAACACATGTGAGGCGACATGCCCAGTAGGTGCGATCACGCACGACTCTCGCAACTACGTAGTGCTTGCTGATAAGTGCAATTTTTGTATGGCCTGTGTCCCGCCGTGCCCAACTGGCTCAATTGATAATTGGAGGATGCAGGCCAAGAGCTCACCCTACACCGTTGAGGAGCAACTCTCTTGGGATGAGTTACCTGCTGCCTTGACCGATAATGAGTTGTCCGCCGTCGCTTCAGCAGGAAATGGTGAGTCAACCGAGCAAGCATTAGCCTTTGTCTCACCCTCTCAAGACAATGAAGCTCTTGCACAGGTTAAAGCACTCGTGTCGGCCTCTGTAGGCTCTACTGTCCCCCCTTGGTCCGCAGCTCACCCCTTTACCAATCTTTATGGGCCCAAGGAGCCCATCACTGCGACCGTGGTTGGTAATGTTCAGGTCAATGACGCCGGCACAGATAACGAGACGCATCACATCGTACTGGATTTTGCAAACCTACCCTTTCCCGTGTTGGAGGGGCAATCAATCGGCATATTGCCCCCAGGTAGTGACGAACAAGGTCGAACACATCATGCTCGTCAATATTCTGTTGCAAGTCCACGAAACGGTGAACGACCTGGTTATAACAACCTCTCTCTCACCGTTAAACGTGTGATAGAGGACCACTCTGGTAATCCTGTTAAAGGTGTTGCATCCAACTATTTATGCGATTTAAAACTCGGCGATAAGGTTCAAGTTATAGGCCCCTTTGGCCATAGTTTCCTAATGCCCAACCATCCTAAATCAAATATTGTGATGATCTGTACGGGAACAGGCAGCGCCCCTATGAGAGCGATGACCGAGTGGCGCAGGCGGCAACGAAACAGTGGCAAATTTGAGGGCGGCAAGTTAATGCTTTTCTTTGGAGCCCGAACTCAAAAGGAACTTCCCTACTTTGGTCCCTTGCAAAAGTTACCAAAAGACTTTATCGATATTAACTTTGCATTTTCTCGTGAGCAAGCACAGCCTAAACGTTACGTTCAAGATTTGATGAGAGAAAGAGCAATCGATTTAGCTGAACTGCTTAGGGAAGACAACACATACATTTATGTATGTGGGTTAAAGAGTATGGAGGAGGGGGCAATTTTGGCTTTGCGTGATGTTGTGACTGAACACGGAATTAATTGGGAAACCTTATCCCAAAACCTCAAAAAAGAAGGACGCCTACATCTAGAGACTTATTGATCAATCAAAAATCAATACTTGTATTTAAAACATAAAAGTCAAGAATGTTGCAATTTGATTAGCTCCCTAGGGTTTTAATGTATTTAGGACTATACAACTTGTCTTAATTCCCCAATGCCCTGCATAGATTAGAATTCCTCGGTGTTTAAGCACAAACCAAATTACGCTGAATAGGGAGTTCTTGATGACGCAATCGATTAAGCTGAAGGTTAATGGACGAGAGGTATCTTTGCCATTTAACGATCCAGATATGCCGCTTTTATATGCTCTACGCAATGAGCTTGATTTAAAAGGCCCTAGGTTTGGATGTGGTCTTGGACAGTGCGGCAGTTGCACAGTTCACATCAATGGTGAGGCGGTTCGCTCTTGCAGTTATCCGGTCTCCTCTGCCAAGGGTATGAACGTAACTACGTTGGAGGGCTTAGGTACCTCTGCCAAACCCGATGTGCTTCAGCAAGCCTTTATCGACGAACAAGCAGCTCAATGTGGATACTGTATCAACGGCATGGTGATGCAGGCTAAGGCATTATTGAATAAGAATAAAAAACCAACAGAAGCTCAAATTAAAGAGGCTCTTAGTAATAATCTTTGCCGCTGCGGAACGCACCAACGAATAGTTCGTGCGGTACAAAGAGCTTCCGGTCAACTCGTCTAATTAAGCGCAAATCTGGCGCTTTCGCTAAAGGATACAAAATGAGTTTTTTAACAAAATCTAGCCCCGTGCAAGTTGACACCTCCAAGCCCACTAATCTGTCGCGTCGAAGTTTGCTCCAAGGTGCTGGCTCGTTGGTCGTTAGTTTCTCTCTGGCTCCCCTATCGGGATCTGTGCTCGCCGCTACCAGCAGCACCTTTAACAGTGTCAAATCCGTAGCACTTGATGAGGTGGAAGGTTTTATCTCAGTCAACGCCAACGGTACGGTCTCAATTTTTTCTGGCAAAGTTGATTTAGGAACTGGTATTCGTACTGCAATCTCTCAAATTGCAGCAGAAGAGCTTGATGTCTCTTTGTCTCAAATTGATCTAATTCAAGGCGACACATTGCTGACCCCGGATCAAGGCCCAACTTTCGGCAGTTTATCCATTCAAAACGGCGGCATGCAAATCAGGCAAGCTTGTGCAACAGCAAGGGAGGCTTTGAAATCAGTTGCAGCAAAAGAGTGGGGCGCAAGCCCATCTGATATCACGACTAAGAACGGGGCTTGTTATTTGGGTGATAAGTCACTGAGCTACGTGGTGTTAGTAGGAATGCAACCTCTTAAAATGAAATCAGATGCAAAGGTGACGCTAAAAGCTCCTGCTAACTATGCAGTTGTTGGTAAATCAGTTCCTAGGCTTGATATTCCTGCAAAACTGACCGGCGAATTTACTTACATTCATGACTTCAAATTACCAGGTATGGTGCATGCAAGAGTAGTTAGACCGTCCAACTTACATGCAAGCTTAATCTCTTTTGACGACTCCGAAGTTACTAAGATTGCGGGATTCCTTCAAGTCGTAAGGGATGGAAATTTCCTCGCCGTCGTTGCTTCAGATGAATGGGCAGCCATCACTGCAAGCAAAAAGCTGAAAGTCAAGTGGTCTGAGTGGGAGGGACTACCACAGCAAAAAGACCTTTGGACATATGTGCGCAATTCTAAAATTGCAGGAGTAGAGGATCTACAAAAAGTTGGTAACACTCAGCAGGTTAATTTAGAGGGCGCTCAAACTGTTGAGGCGACCTATGATTTTGCCATTCACACACACGGCTCTATTGGTCCATCTTGTGCAGTTGCTCAATGGGAGGACGGACGTGTAACGTGTTGGAACGCGTCCCAGCAAACGCATTTGTTGCGCAAGCAATTGGCACAGATGCTTAAATTGGCAGATGATCAAGTTAGGTGTATTTATATTGACGGTGCTGGATGCTACGGACGAAACGGACACGAGGACGCTGCAGCGGACGCTGTGCTTATCTCCAAATACGTCGGTAAACCAGTCAGGGTTCAGTGGTCTAGAGCAGATGAGCATGGCTGGGATCCTAAAGGTCCACCGTCTCTTTACGACTATAAAGGCTCAATTGACAAAGCGGGCCGTGTCATAAGCTGGGAGTCAGATGCATTCATAGCCGAGCGACCAAAGCAGATTTCAGTAACGCTTTTAGCTGCAGATTTAGCAGAGCTTCCTCGTGAGGTTGCACACCCTGGAAACATCCAACAGTCCTTGGCAGTGCAGTACAAGTTACCCAATATCCGCGCTACCGCGCATTACGTGAAAGATACGCCTTTCAGACCGAGCTGGATCAGAACTCCTGGTCGTATGCAAAATACGTTTGGTAACGAGTGTTTCCTAGATGAGTTAGCAGCAAAAGCAAGCATTGATCCCTTCGAATACAGACTCAGCTACTTGGATGATCCAAGGGGTGTGGAGTGTATTCAAAGGGTCATGAAGATGGCTAATTGGAAGAGTGCGCCAGCCCATTCACAACAAGTCGACAAAGCTAAATCAGACATCGTTTACGGCCGAGGAGTCTCCTATATCAAGTATGAGCTCGTCAGAACATACATTGCAGTAGTTGCTGACATCGAGCTTAACAAAAAGACGGGAGTCGTGCGGGTTAAGAAATTCTATGTCGCTCATGACTGCGGTCAAATTATCAACCCCGACGGGCTTAGAAACCAAATCGATGGTAATGTGATTCAAACGGTGAGTCGCACACTGATGGAGGAGGTTAAGTTCAACCGCTCGATGGTGACGAGTTTGGACTGGGCTAGCTACCCTATTCTTAAATTTCCAGGGGTACCCACAGTTGAGATAGAGTTGATTGACCGTCCCAATGAGAAGCCCTGGGGAGCTGGTGAGCCTTCAGCAGCGGTTGTGCCCTCTGCGATAGCCAATGCAATCTATGATGCGTCTGGCGTTCGTCTGCGCTCGGTGCCCATTACACCAGCTAAAGTGTTGCAAGCGCTTAAAGCAGTTAAGTCAGCAAAGGCCTAAGAAGGTTGATAGTTTAGGCGCTCAGTTTTGCAAATAAGTTTTTAAATTTTTGCAAATTGAGCGCTAGTTTT
>DAITOS010000032.1:22046-32122 GCA_036834025.1 Limnohabitans sp. | reverse complement strand
CCTAGAGCTCCTTTCGATACTGGGATCCCATCTTGGTCCAGTCCCGAGCCATCCTGACTCAAAATATGTACTGTGTAACCAGCGCTTTGAAGAACGCGAAGCGCTGCGCGGGCGTTCTCCCCCCCTCCCTCAAAATAGCCGTTAAAGGTATCAACAAATAAAACAACGCACTTGCTTAAATCTTTTGATGCGAGTAGCTCCCCCCTGCTTACACCCGTGTGAGGTGAATTAAAGAAATGCTTTGCATACCAAGTAGGTAATTCACGCTTTGACGAAAAACCAAGCAAAGTTTGCATGAGAAATGCCAAGGTTTTACTTTTATTTCTTAAATTAAGAAGGCCAGCAAAAGCACTCGCTCGGTTTGCGTACTTCGGCAAATACCCAATCAAATAATCTTTTAAAGAGTAACCGTTGGCTTTCTTGTAGTGATATGTTGCCTCTATCTTCATGCGGGCCATATCAACACCGGTTGGGCACTCCCGCTTACAACCCTTACACCCCACACACAACTCCATCGCCTCATTCACCTCTTTGCTTGAGAGTCCATTACCTGACGCCCCGAGTTGCCCAGATAAAGCAAGTCTTAAGGTGTTTGCTCGCCCTCGTGTTAGATGCTTCTCATCTTTCGTAACTCTGTAGCTTGGGCACATGGTTCCCGCATCAAATTTTCTGCAGTGACCATTGTTGTTACACATTTCAACTGCTTTTGCAAACCCCTTGGCAGGATCTAGTCCAGTACCTGGAGCGGAGACCTCCTCAGTTACGGGATTATTTTGTACATTCCAGTCGCTCCAATCCAAAGCGGTTTTTAAAGGAATTACTTTGTAGCTATTTTTAAACCTAAGAAGTTGTTGTGAGTCCATTTTTGGGGGATCTATGATCCGACCAGGACTTAGCAAATTAATGGGGTCCATGTAGGTTTTGATAGATCTAAATGCGTCGTAAATCTTTGGTCCAAACTGCCACTCAATCCACTCTCCCCGGCATAGCCCGTCTCCGTGCTCACCACTATAAGCACCTTTGTATTTGGCAACCAGCGCGGATGCTTCCTCAGCGATAGCTCTCATCTTGATTGCGCCGTCCCTTCTCATATCCAAAATGGGTCGCACATGCAAAGTACCTACCGAGGCATGAGCGTACCAAGTACCGTGGGTACCGTGTTTTGCAAACACTTCAGTTAGGGCACTCGTATACTCTGCTAGCGACTCCAGGGGCACTGCACAGTCCTCAATAAAGCTAACCGGTTTACCGTCCCCCTTTAAGCTCATCATAATGTTGAGGCCAGCTTTCCTAACCTCCCAAAGGTTTTTTTGAGCACTCGCGTCTACCATCTCAACAACGCTATTTGCCAAACCTAAGTCACCCATCAACTCAACCAAGCCTTTTAATTTTTCAAGTAGTTGAGGCTTAGATGCGCCGCTGAATTCAACCAACAACACCGCTGCGGGTGAGCCCCCATTGATGTGGGGAGATAAAGCGGTTCGAATGGTTGGGGCAAACGCTGGATTTTGCAAGCTCAACTCAATCATGGTTTTATCAACCAACTCAACCGCACTTAGTAGTCCTCCACCCATTTTGACAATGTGCTTGGTCGAGTCCATTGCAGAATAAAAAGTAGGAAAGTTCACCACCCCTAAAACCTTGGTGGAGGGAATTTGACTCAGTCTCAACTTTAAGGATTTTGTGAGGGCTAAAGTGCCCTCACTTCCAACCAAAAGATGAGCTAAATTCACCTCCCCCGAGGCGTTGTAAGGTTTCTCACTTTGCGGATCAAATATATCTAAGTTATAGCCAGCAACTCTACGCAGTACTTTGGGCCATCGGCCCTCAATCTCTGGTTTAAGATCTTGGGCCAAGCTTTGCAGATACTTACCCAACTCAAGGGATTTGCCCGACATTTGATTAAAATAGCCTAGCTCTAAGTTAACACCAGAGCTGAGAAGTGCACTCACGCCTTCAACGTTATGCACCATATTTCCGTACGCTAAGCTACGACTACCGCAGGAATTGTTTCCCGCCATCCCGCCTAAGGTTGCTTGTGCACTAGTAGAAACATCTACGGGGTACCAAACGCCGTGCTGTCTGAGCTCAGCGTTCAAATGGTCTAAAACAACCCCGGGTTCAACCTCTACCGTGCCGTTTGTGAGATCAAGGTTGCTGACATTATTTAAATGCTTACTGTAGTCAATCACAAGTCCAACCCCTACAGTTTGACCACATTGGCTTGTACCCCCGCCTCTTGGAACAATAGGCACAGATAAATCTCGACAAATATCAAGTGCTGTTTGAACGTCGTGCATCGTTTTTGGGATGAGCACTCCAACAGGCATGACTTGATAGATGGAGGCATCAGTTGAGTACCTTCCCCTGTCAGCAGCACTCCAAAGCGCCTGTGCACGGGTCTCGGTTCGAAGACGTTTTGCAAGAAGTTGGGCAACATCGTTATCGATTGGCACCTCCATTTCTTGAGTGCTGAGTTGTTTAGAGGTGAGTGGTGCGTTCATAGTTTTTAATTCAAGTGGTTAGTTCTGCCTACCCAGTAAGTAGCGCCCCTTGCTCCGTAAATTTCCTTGTGCAAAACATTGGGATCAAGATGAAAAGTGTCACCTACTTTTAAATGCTGAGAATCTTGCCCAACTATTAACCACATCTCCCCTGCCACAATTAAAGCATCAGCGGCGAAAGGGTGCGAATGCTCCTCCACTACTTGATTTGGACTCCAATCTCGAATCAGTACTTCACTGCAACCTTTGGACAGTTGATTTGATTGAAATTCTTCAAAACTTGGAAGCAGCATGACCTGAGCCTTTAAACGAAGGAGTGCGAAGGGAATGAATATAGAATTAAAAGGGATTAGATTACATAGATATTCTATCTAAACCGATTAAATTAAATCACCCAACCTAGCCCCCCCCCCACCGACACAAATACTTTGTTCTCCTAAGGTATTTACGAACTGGGAACAAGGCGTGTATATGCAATAATATTTTCAGTTTTTTATCAGGTTATTAAATGCTAAATTTAGATTTTCATCCTTTTGGTCGACACTTCCTTCAAATCCCTGGGCCCTCACCTGTTCCAGATCGCATTCTCAGGGCAATGAGTTTGCCAACGATCGATCACCGTGGACCTGAGTTTGGCCATTTAGGATTAAAGGTCTTAAAAGGTATTCAAGAAGTATTTCAAACCGTTCATCCCGTAATTATTTATCCAGCGTCTGGTACAGGGGCCTGGGAGGCAGCACTCACCAATGTTTTAAGTGTTGGAGACGAGGTGCTGATGTACGAGACAGGCCATTTTGCTGCACTTTGGCACAAAATGGCCTCCCGACTTGGTATTCATGCACGAGTGATTGCAATGGAGGGAGCAACAGACGGCATTCCAAACGCCTGGAGACACGGAGTTCAGGCAGATTTGATTGCTAAGCACCTAAGGGAAGATACAAGCCACAAAATCAAGGCTGTATGTGTAGTTCACAATGAAACCTCAACTGGCGTTACGAGCGATATCAAAGCAGTCAGACAATCACTGGATGATCTTAAGCATCCTGCTCTATTGATGGTTGATACTATTTCTGGACTTGCCTGTGCACAGTACAAACACGATGAATGGGGAATCGATGTATCAATCAGCGGATCACAAAAAGGATTGATGCTCCCACCGGGAATCAGCTTTAATGCAGTCTCACCCAAAGCGATCGAGGCCAGTAAAAAAGCCACGCTCCCCAAAGCTTTTTGGGCTTGGGATGAGATCATTGAGATGAACAAGACGGGATACTTTCCCTATACCCCCAACACCCACCTGCTTTATGCATTATCTGAAGCCCTTGATATGCTTTTAGATCACAAACATGGGGGACTAGAGGGCGTGTTTGCGCGCCACCTCAGACTTGCACAGGGCGTCAGGGCTGCAGTTAACGCCTGGGGACTTCAGATACAGTGTGCTGATAAAAACGTTTATTCCCCCGTTTTGACCGGCGTGATACTCCCAGCAGGAGTTGACGCAGATTCAGTTCGTAAGACCATATACGAGCGTTTTGATTGCTCCCTTGGGACGGGTTTAGGTAAGATCAAGGGAAGGATGTTCCGAATCGGACACTTAGGCGACACCAATGATTTGACCTTAATGGGAACTTTAGCAGGAGTTGAGATGGGACTGAAACTCTCAGGGGTCAAAGTTCAGGGGGGAGTTCAAGCAGCGATGGATTATTTCTGTGAACACCCCATCCCTGCACTGAAAACCTAAGCTAAAAAGATAATCATCGCTTTGATTTGAAAACTTAAATTTGAGCCGAAAACACTTCGCAGAAATACTCAATGTTAATGTCAATGTCAAAGTCAAACTCAAGTTTGAGCTAAGTTCTTTCGAGTGCTTTCTGCGGAAAATGAGAAGTTTTTTTCATGTAAAAATACAGATAGAGTGATTACCAGATTAGGTTTAATTACTTTAAGATTAATACTATTGCGGATCCACTTTTTTGCCAGAGCCAAGCACAAAACCCTTGCGTCAACAACCTGCCCTGCCCTGGATTGAGGCTGATGAGCCATTACCTCTTGCAAACACAGCGTGGGGGGAGGACTCTCGCGCACCTGGGCTTCTCGCCGCAGGGCTTGACTTAAGTCCAAGCCGCATTAGGGAGGCGTACTCAAAAGGGATATTTCCCTGGTTTAGTGAGTCTCAACCCGTTCTTTGGTGGAGCACCGATCCGAGAATGGTTTTGATGGTAAATCAATTTCGCATTCACCGCTCCTTCAAGAAAACATTAAACGCATTCATACTCAGTCCAAACTGCGAAGTTCGAATTGACAGTGATTTCAAAAGAGTCATCGAAAACTGCGCTCAAAGGCCCCCTAAAACGGACTCCTCCAAAGTTACAACTCAAGGCAATTCGACTGGGGGTAGTTTGTCTACAGGAAAAAATGGAGCAAATGCAACAACTGCAACGACAAGTACTTGGATCCTTCCTCAGATGCAAAGCGTCTACGCACAAGCCCACCGCGAAGGGTTTGTTCATAGCGTTGAGACATGGGAGAACAACCAGTTGGTTGGAGGACTTTACTGTGTATCGCTTGGCAAAGCGGTATACGGTGAATCCATGTTCAGTCTACAAAAGGATGCCTCCAAGATTGCCCTTGCTGCTTTGGTTGCATTTTCGATTGCAAATGGCATCCACATGATAGATTGCCAACAAAACACCTCACACCTTTCGTCATTGGGGGCTGCAGAGATACCCCGATCCAAGTTCCTTGAGCTTGCTGCGCTCGCACAAAACGAAAGCTCTCCACAGTGGCAATTTAGTCCTGATTACTGGGGCCTTCTAGGGTTACAAGTCAAAACCAACCCTTAAGCCGTCTAGAATTAAGCATCTACGAACAAACTCTACCCGTGACTGACCTAAAGGATCTTCCCCTTCAAGCCTTGCAGTTTTATGCGACGGCCCCCTATCCCTGTAGCTATTTATCGGATAGGCCGGCAAGATCACAAGTCGCAACCCCCAGTCACTTGATTCAAAGCGATGCTTACTCAGAGTTGGTAACTCAGGGGTTTAGGCGCAGTGGCCTGTTTACCTATCGCCCTTATTGTGATGGATGCAAGGCCTGCGTTCCATTAAGAGTCATGGTTGACTCATTCACTCCCAACAGAAGCCAAAAAAGAGCCTATAAGCGCAATGTCCACCTAAACACCAGAATAACTACGCTTGGGTTTAAGCAAGAGCACTATGACCTTTATTTACGCTACCAAATGGCCAGGCACAGCGGAGGAGGAATGGACCAAGACAGCGTGGAGCAGTACACACAGTTCCTACTTCAAAGCAGAGTGAACTCAAGGATTGTCGAATTTAGAGAACCCCCTTTAAAGCCTGGGGAGCTCAACAATGAGTTAGATGCAAAATCAAATACAGACTTGGACAATGATGAGCAAGCCCTGGGCAAGCTCAAGATTGTCGCCATCCTTGATTTGCTAAATGATGGGCTTTCTGCTGTTTACACTTTTTTCGAGCCCGAGCCATCAAGCAGCTACGGAGCTTACTCGGTGTTGTGGCAAATTGAACAAGCCAAAAGACTGGGCCTTCCCCACGTCTATTTAGGATATTGGATAGAGCAAAGTGAGAAAATGAACTACAAATCACTTTATAAACCCCATCAAATGCTGATTGACGGAGTTTGGATTTGATTTTTTGTATTTATTCACCACTCTAATAGCCTGCAAATAAGCGACCTGTCCTCTAGGTACCCCCTACTTGCTCGTTACTTGCTCGTTAATTGCTCGTTAATTGCTCATTAACTCAGTTGATCCTCTTTGGATAAACTGCAAACCCATTTTTCACAAGGTAAAATAATCTTTGTAGATAAGATACGGGAAATATGGTTAAAAACGATCAATCACTGTCAGGCCAACCGACCATACAGGTCATCGAGCGAATGTTTACGTTGCTTGAAGTTTTGTCCCAAAGCGAAGACTCAGTCACGTTAAAAGAAATCAGTGAAAAAACAGGACTTCACCCCTCAACCGCACACAGAATCTTAAATGACTTGGCCTGTGGCAGGCTGGTTGAGCGGCCCCAAGCAGGTAGTTATCGATTGGGCTTAAGGCTTCTGGAGCTTGGAAACTCGGTTAAAGCCCGATTAAACGTTCGAGATTCAGCTCTGCCTCTTATGAGAGAGTTGCACAAACAAATTCATCAACCTGTCAACTTAAGCGTTCGCCAAGGTGATGAGATCGTCTATATAGAGCGGGCTTTTAGTGAACAGTCTGGTATGCAAGTGGTAAGGGCTATAGGAGGGCGTGCACCTCTACACCTGACCTCTGTTGGAAAACTATTTTTAGCAGCCGATGAGGACGTTGGCGTACAGGCCTATGCGACCAGAACTGGGTTACGAGGCAATAATAAAAACAGCATCACCCAGTTAAGCAGACTCGAGCAAGAACTAGCTAAGTGCAAAACCACTGGAATAGCAAGAGACAATGAGGAACTTGAGTTGGGCGTTCGGTGTATGGCCGCCGGTGTCTATAACGACCAAGGCAAACTCATTGCAGGACTCTCAATCTCCTCGCCCGCAGATAGATTAAGCGAGGAATGGGTTAAGAAACTCCAAGCGACTGCTGTGGAGATTTCTGCTTCCCTTGGTTTCAGAAAAACGATCTAACTAAGGATTTAACTAAGGATTTAATTCACGACTGTCCGGTTTAATTGACCCAGTTTTAGAAGAAGTCCAGTATTCATGAGCTCCTCCAGAAGATTTATTTTGGTGCCGATTTGGACATATTCCTGACCTGCAAATCCTCGATTGCAACCATCGCGTGCTTTTGGCTGATGGTGGTTGTGGTCATGTGCAGAAAGTCGCGCCGAGCGTTACCGATGTGGGGGGGAACAAGTGTCCAAGTGTTACTGGATTAGGTGTCCAAGTGTGCTGGGGGAATATGCACTTCAATCCAACAGCCCTACCAGGCAGACTCCCCCTCCACCTTGTTGACAACACCCCGCCTTTCTGATGTCTTCAAGATATCCAATTTCAAAGGAGCCAGAGATGAGAGCTGCTGCAACCCAGATCGTCTTCCGTTATCACACGCAAGACAGCGCAACTGGCGTTACCCGCAAAACAACCAAACGTCTGGCTGATGTATTGGGTGTTGACGAAACGCAAGTGATTCACCTTGCGCTGCATGAGCTGGCCACCAAGTTCCTGCCTCAGTACGAGGCAGATGAGGGAGCATTGACCAAAGCTCAACTCAATCAGGTTAAAAAATCAGCCACTAAGGCCAAAGGCGGCACTGTGCGCAGCAGTGTGTTTGAATTGAAATACGAACCATAATTGAAGCACTCAGGAAAACATGAGCAGGGCTTTCATCTTGGCCCTGACGTTCAACATCACATCCGCCGGTACGACGGCCTTTTTCTTCGCCTTACTCACTCTCCAATCCAAGGACATGACTTGATCTGACAACACGGCGCAGTCAACACCGTCAACTTGGGTCACCACTTCAAACGGGTGACCTTTGATTTTGGTGGTCATGGGACAGCAAACCATCAGGCCCGTTTTACCGTTGTAACTGGCCGGACTGATCACCAACGCAGGGCGATGACCTGCTTGCTCATGCCCGGCTTGGGGATCAAACTCCAACCAGACCACTTCACCGGCATCGGGAACATAGCCGCGTGTGGCCATTACAAAGCCTCTTTGCCAACCGGCTTGCCAAAGCTGAATTCGCTGTGCGCGTTTACCGACGTAATGCCCGCAAGCAGGTTATCTAAGCTGTAATTTACATTTCCTGAGGGCTGGATCACAATGCACCCGCGTGAAACGACCAGCTCCACTTTTTGCTCGAGAGCGAAACCAGTTGCCTTCAATGCCGCGCTGGGCAAACGCAGTGCTGGACTGTTGCCCCATTTACGGATAACAGCTTCCATACTTGCTGATCGCCTTTGGAGCCAATTTAGGCCTGTTAATTTAGGGATTAGGGAGTGTTCGTGTTCGACTATTTTGCAGATACTTTCAGTCTCTATTTTTGAGAAAAGTGAAACTTCATGGGCCTTGCATCCTGGTCGTCAAATTGCAGATAAGACGATCATAAGCAATTAAATTTGCTAGGTTTTAACCGAACAGCAATGGATTTAATTAAAGATTTTATTAGGTTGGAGTTCTTAAATTACCGCGACGTGCTTCGTTCTCTATCCAATGACGAACACGCTCAGCATCCGCAATACGGCTAAATCTACCCGCGGAGTCTAAGAAAACCATGATCAATTTACGACCTGCAATCTTTGCTTGCATCACCAAACATTGACCAGCCTCAGAGATATAACCCGTCTTTTGTAGACCGATATCCCAATTAGGACTGCTGACCAAATGGTTTGTTGTTCTGAACTGCATGCGACGGCGTCCAACTTCAACTGAATAACTATCTGAAGTCGTTAATTGACGTAACAATGGATCGTTGTAAGCATAGCCAACTAACGTAGCCAAATCTTTTGCACTCGACTGATTGTGGCTAGAGAGTCCTGTGGGCTCAACGTAACGAGTGTCCTTCATACCAATTGATGAGGCCTTGGCGTTCATGAGTGCCACGAAAGTCTCTAGTCCGCCTGGGAAAGTACGGCCCAGCGCGTGGGCGGCCCTGTTCTCACTAGACATCAATGCCAACTGCAGAAGTTCGCCCCTGGTTAGAGTCGTACCAACGGCAAGCCTTGAGTGACTACCTTTTTCGGTATCAATTTCGTCCTCAGTGATGGTGATCGGCTCATCCATATTGAGTTTAGCCTCGCTGATCAACACCCCAGTCATCAGCTTTGTTATGGAGGCAATCGGCAATACGGCTTGGTCGTTCTTACTCAGCAAAACTTCGTTTGTTTCTTGATCAACAACGTAAGCAACACTGGATTTGAGTGCGAGTTCATCTTGAGTAATGTGCAAACCAGCAAGTTGACCAAACGATGGCTTGGAGGGCACAAATTGAGCAACAGATTTATGTATATGCCTGCTTTTACGGCTCATCGAATGATGATTGCCAGAGGTCCCCGAGCCTTCATGGCTTTCAGGAACTGAAGACCATACTAAGGGTGCAAATGAAAAGCTGGATATCGCGACGATTACAGTTTGGATGAACAGTCGTTTCAAAAGAGGTACCTCTTATGTATTAAGAATCAATGCAGATTGTAATAGTATTTTAAATAAATAGCAAGATCAAGCACTTAGCTTAAATTCTTGATATCTATTTGTTGAAGCAACCCAACCGAGCAAAAAAGAGCTTAAACCCACAGAAATCATATAAGTTATTGATTTTAATAGACTTTTTAAGCCAAAAAATCCAATATCCCTAAACTTATTTTCCAAATGTCTCCAAAAACAATTTTGGAGCTGTTTGATTTTGGATGCACTAAGGCCTCTTCCACACGAAACGCTTGCATAGCAGGATTAATTTGATATCCAGTGCCCTCATACAAGCAAGAGACAGTTGGTCGGGGCAAGGGCAAATAAGACTTCAAAGGCAGTGCCTAGTTGCCCAAGTTGCCCCCCCTTCATCTGCCGGCCTTTCAGCCTTGAGCCATCACTCGCTCTGCTTGGCTTCTAATCTTA
>DAITOS010000032.1:0-21946 GCA_036834025.1 Limnohabitans sp. | reverse complement strand
TCTGCCGGCCTTTCAGCCTTGAGCCATCACTCGCTCTGCTTGGCTTCTAATCTTATTTAAGGCACTCAAGTAGGCTTTTGCAGAGGCAACCACAATATCAGGATCAGAGCCCACGCCGTTCACGATTCGTCCACTGTTTTGCAGACGCACTGTAACCTCGCCCTGACTCTCAGTAGATCCGCTGATAGCGTTGACTGAATAAAGTACCATCTCAGCACCGCTTTGAACATGCTTTTCAATAGCCTTGAGGGAGGCGTCAACTGGACCATTGCCGTCAGATTCAGAATGGACTTCTGTTCCGTTGACATTAAACACAATGCTCGCATAGGGTCTCTCACCGGTCTCGCTTCTTTGACTGAGCGAGACAAAGTTGAAGGTATCTTTGTCATTAGAGTGACTTTCTTCGCTCACCAATGCCAAGATATCTTCATCAAAGATATCACTCTTTCTGTCTGCCAATTCCTTGAATTTTGCAAATGCGCCGTTAATTTCAGCCTCACTCTCGAGATCAACCCCCAAATCTTGGAGACGTTGCTTAAAAGCGTTCCTACCGCTAAGTTTACCGAGCACAATTTTGTTGTTACTCCAGCCGATATCCTGAGCTTTCATGATTTCATAGGTGTCTCTGGCCTTTAACACTCCGTCTTGGTGAATACCTGATGCATGAGCAAAAGCGTTTGCACCAACTACAGCTTTGTTTGGCTGAACTACAAAACCTGTCGTCTGCGAGACCATGCGACTCGCGGCAAGGATCTGCTGTGTATCTATACCAACCGTTAAACCAAAGTAATCTGATCGTGTTTTAATGGCCATGACCACCTCCTCAAGCGCACAGTTACCCGCACGCTCACCCAACCCGTTGATGGTGCATTCAATTTGACGAGCCCCACCGATTTTGATTCCTGCAAGAGAGTTGGCTACTGCCATTCCTAAATCGTTGTGGCAATGTACTGACCAAATCGCTTTATCGCTGTTGGGGATACGTGTACGAAGTGTTTTGATGAATTCGCCGTAAAGCTCTGGAATGGCATAACCAACCGTATCAGGCACATTGATCGTAGTTGCGCCCTCGCGGATCACAGCCTCTAATATGCGACAGAGAAAATCCATATCGCTTCTAAAACCGTCCTCTGGACTGAACTCGACATCACCCACCAAATTCTTGGCAAACTTGACCGATTGCACAGCCTGCTCAAACACTTGGTCTGGTGTCATGCGAAGCTTCTTCTCCATATGCAGTGCAGACGTCGCAATAAAAGTATGTATACGAGCGCTATTTGCCCCTTTAAGGGCCTCTGCCGCTTTTGAAATATCTCTATCATTGGCTCTTGAGAGTGAGCAAACAGTTGAGTCTTTGATCGCATCTGCAATTGCCTTTACGGCCTCAAAGTCCCCCTGAGAGCTTGCTGCAAATCCAGCCTCAATCACATCGACTTTAAGACGCTCCAATTGGCGAGCAATTCTTAGCTTCTCATCCTTTGTCATTGAAGCACCAGGGGATTGCTCACCGTCGCGTAATGTAGTGTCGAATATGATTAATTTTTCCGCCATTTGTAAATCTCCTGAGATAAATTTAAATCAATGTAAAAACCAAATACAAACAAAAAACTTTTCCAATAAATCACTTAACAAATCAACACCGAAATACAAAAAGGCCCGTTGCATTTGCAGACGGGCCTTTTTGTTGGATAGACTTGCGCGCTACTCAACCCGCCCAGATTGACGCAGTAGTAGTAGCAGTGCAAATGAATTTTTCATAAGCTCAAATGTATCACAACTGAGTTGAAGGTTTTCAGGCACATGATTGAAAGTCTGAAAATCTGAAGAAAAATAACAACACAATGGATATGTTTTAGAAAACTAACGACTGATTCAGTCGCTCTGGAAGTCTCATCCAAGCTAAGCAATTGATATCTTAGCCAGCGATTTAACTTGGCTGGGCTTAGCAGTAATTTGAAAACTTTCGAGGTCTGCCATGGTTAGCGAGATAACAAAAAAGAATACGATTTTGCATATGTCAGGAAAATTCATAAGCTTGGCAGTTCAATAAGCAGATAACTATCCGTTAAGAAGCTAACACAATAAGCTACTTCAAATGCGTCTTAACGGAATATTGGATTCACTACCTAGGATTTTTTCAAATGTGAATTAGTTTTAGTTTTCCAGGCTTCAAACTCCGAGGGACGTAACCCATATCGAGACAAAACCCCTTCGTGCACTCGTCTAAGTTCTTCAACAACTAAGGACTCCACATAGGACCGCTCGTCCAGGGGGATATGTTCGAACACCCTTTGTTTGATAGTAGATATGGGATCGACTCTGCGGTGAATAATTACATCACGGATGGTTTGCTTTATGAAGTCCCGCCAAACTAAACGAACTGGGTCTGGCTCAGATAGATCTTGTTTAATAGCAAGGTATTCCTGGGTTGATCGCTCATAGGCCCAGACATAAAGATCCCTCATTAACTCAACACGTGTCATTTCGTACACACCAAGTGTCGCGCGGCTGTATGCTTGCTCGGGCACATCCAAGAAGGTGAGGGGACATAAATTTGCTCTAAATAAGGGCAGGTTTGCGGCCAAACGGGAGGTTCTTTTATTGATGTCAGCAAATGGCTGTAGATAAGGCAAATGAACCATCATAAAGAAGGACTGCTCAAACGGGTCGTTTATTTCATTAGCCTTACTCAACAAAGTGTCTAAAGCGTCCTCAATTTGCTGCAGTGCTGATAAAGGCCGATAGATACTTTTGCCAATATCGACGGCGTGTCGACGTACGCGGCCTTCATCGGCAGGATTGGGTAATAAATTCTCAGCCAACGTACTATGCAAATTCATTAACACATAGCGATTAAACTCGGCGCTATCAATGTTTTCGACCAGCAACTCAATAGCTGAGCGATGATTCAAGATCATTTGTGTTTCAATTGCTGCTTTGCCCCTTGCAGCCCTTCCGTGCTCTATCAACTCTCGAGTATCAAGCCGAGAATAGGTATTCCCCTCTAATTGGCTTGATGCCCATGAAAAGTCGATCAGTAGTCGATTCAGTATTGCGCGACTATAGGTACCTGCGGGCTCACGCGCGGCTGCGGTTTCCCCCATATTGTGTAATTGACGCCTAAGTGACTCAGATAAATAGGATGACTCATTTGGTCGGTAACTGTCTAAGAAATCTCGCTGGTAACTTACGGGCTTGCGTGCTTGAGCAGGTTGCTCAATGTAGCTGAGAATATCTTGACTGTCTGCAGACAAGGGTATGAAACTTGGGAAAACGTCTGCTTTCTCTGAACTCAAGTCGCCCCCCATTTGGACTGGGACACTCAGATAGTGACGTGCTCTGCCCTCCCCTAATGAGCTGACTTGGTTGCTCTCAATTAGCTTGGCAATTAGGCGCTGAGCAGTTCGTCTAGTAATTTGTGGGTGCTCAGTTAGCAACTCTGTAATGGTCAATCCGTTTGGGGATGCATGAATGCTTTTCAAAAGGACATTTATATCTGACATACGATTTTGGCTGAGTTTTCAAATATTTATGGCGCGATTATGCACGATTGTGGCGCGATTGTGGCGCGATTGTGGCGCGATTGTGGCGCGATTTTAGATAATTATGGCGCAGTTACCAAAACTCAGCCAATTCTAATATTTGACTTGTTTCTAGTAAAAATATGTAAGTTCTAAATCTATTGGCGAACTCACGTCTTTCTGATCAGAACAGTGCGAAAAGTGTGCTGTGAAGAAATCTAAGTGGCCAGGAGCAAAATCTACCGGGCCTGGGGGCGTTACGTGTTACTGTAATATCAGAACTCAGGTGCAAGGTACCTGTTCTTTAAGATGACCTCTAAAAAAGCCCACTTAAAAAAGTAGCCCCAATCTGTACTGATTTGGGGCCGAGTTATTTAATTTGAACCCAACAATGGCTCAATGCAGGCCCTCTTCGTCTGGCTCCTCAGTCGAGGTGCTTATAAGGCTGGTTTGTTCACCCTTGTATTTTCTCCAAATATAGACACCGTAACCGCTGGTCCCATAAATAACGAACAAAGTAAATAAGACCGTAGGGGGGTTGATGTTAATGATTGCAATAATCAAAGCGATCAAAACAATAGCGGTGAAAGGCACGCTCTTTTTCATTTGAAAGTCTTTGAAACTGTAAAAGGGTACGTTCGTGACCATGGTTAAGCCTGCATACAAGCAAAAAGCAAATACCCACCAAGATACGCTTGCGCCCTCATAAGACATCTCAATAGCCCACCAAATAAAACCCATCACAAGGGCCGCAGCTGCTGGACTCGGGAGACCCTGAAAATAGCGTTTGTCCACGATTGCTGTATTTACGTTAAAGCGAGCAAGCCTCAGGGCTGCGCAGGCGCAATATACAAAGGCTGCAATCCAACCCCAACGCCCAAGCCCCTTTAATGCCCATTCATAAGAAATCAATGCAGGAGCAGCGCCAAATGAGACCATATCTGCTAAAGAATCCATTTGCTCACCAAATGCACTTTGCGTGTTGGTCATCCTTGCAACTCGCCCGTCTAGACTATCAAGCACCATCGCACAAAACACTCCGATCGCCGCTTGGTCAAATACCCCATTCATAGCCATGACGATTGAGTAAAACCCGCCAAAAAGCGCTGCCAAGGTAAAGAGGTTGGGCAAAACGTAAATCCCCTTCATGGGGGGCTTTCTTGGAGGAGGCTCAGGGGTTAAGTCAATGTCTGGGGTTGTGAGTCCTGACTCAGATGAAGTTTGAGCAGATTTGGGATCCATAATGGGCACCTAAATGATTGGCAAACTTTAATAATTAAAGAGTTGCCAAAATTGTTGTAGTTGCAGAAACCTTGTCTCCTGGTGCGACGCAGGGTGTTGCAGTGAGTGGTAAGTAAACATCCACTCTGGACCCAAATCTGATGAATCCGTAGCGTTGACCTTTGTGCAGGCTTTGACCTGGATTGACGTAGCAAAGAATTCTTCTGGCAATAAGCCCTGCGACCTGAACCAATGTGACCGTATGGTTTTGACCTTCAATATTAGCATTGATAACCACTGCATTGCGTTCATTCTCAGTGGAAGCTTTGTCTAAATCTGCATTCACAAAAAGTCCAGGAAAGTACTGAACAGTCAAGATTTCTCCATTGACACTGGACCGGTTGCTGTGAACGTTAAATACATTCATAAAAACACTAATCAATAAGGCCTCGCGCTGTGCATACGGGTCAGTGCACCTCTCAACTTTAACAATTCGCCCATCAGCGGGTGAGAGAACAGCGTTCTCCTGAGTTGGTACTTGACGTGGGGGATCTCTGAAAAACTGGATAACAAAAACACTGATCACCCACAAAGGAATACTAAGCCCAAAACCCCATAGACTCCACACACCCATGGATGCAAGCAACGAGGCTGCAATATAAGGCCAACCTTCGCGGGCTAATATGGGGTGGGGATAGTTCATAGTAATTTCAGTTAAGGGTTTTGGGAGCTTTTAGGGTAAAGCTTAAAAGCAAATTTAGTAAAACACAAACTACTGTGACTCAAACTCTTTGAAAGAGCAAGAGTTTGAGTCCAACAGATTTGCATCTATTAATTGCGTGTTTGGTCGACCAAACGGTTTTTCGTAATCCAAGGCATCATCGCACGCAATTTACCCCCCACGATTTCAATGGAGTGCTCTGCGTTTAGGCGACGTCTAGCGGTCATGCTTGGGTAGCCTGTGCGGCCTTCCAAAATGAAGCTCTTGGCATATTCACCAGTTTGAATTCTCTTCAAAGCATTGCGCATAGCTTCTCTGGACTGCTCGTTGATCACTTCAGACCCTGTAACGTACTCACCGTACTCAGCATTGTTAGAGATTGAGTAGTTCATGTTAGCGATACCGCCTTCATAAATCAAATCAACGATTAATTTGAGTTCATGTAAGCATTCAAAGTAGGCCATTTCGGGGGCGTAACCAGCCTCTACTAAAGTCTCATAGCCCATTTTGATAAGTTCAACTGCACCACCGCACAAAACAGTCTGCTCACCAAAGAGATCCGTCTCGGTTTCTTCCTTGAAGTTAGTCTCAATGATACCGGCCTTGCCGCCACCATTTGCCATAGCGTAGCTGAGTGCCAAGTCACGAGCTTTGCCGCTCTTGTCTTGATGAACAGCAACCAGGTGGGGTACGCCGCCGCCTTGTGTATAGGTGGAGCGAACTGTATGACCTGGCGCTTTGGGAGCAACCATCCAAACGTCTAGGTCTGCACGGGGGACAACTTGGTTGTAATGGACATTAAAACCATGCGCGAAAGCCAGAGACGCACCTTGAGCGATATTTGGCTCAACATCGTTTTTGTAAACTTCTGCGATTTGCTCGTCAGGCAACAAAATCATTACGACATTTGCACTTTTAACAGCGTCCGCAACTGGCATAACAGTGAGTCCCGCTTTCTCAACTTTAACCCAACTTGCTCCACCCTTTCTAAGTCCTACGACTACTTTAACGCCGGAGTCGTTTAAGTTTTGGGCATGTGCGTGTCCTTGGGATCCAAAGCCAATGATGGCAACTGTTTTACCCTTGATAACGCTCAAATCACAATCTTTATCGTAATAAACTTTCATTTCTCTCTCACTCCTAAAAAAATAGTTATTTAAAAAACATCAATCATCATTGAACTCAATTGGTCTTTGCATCTAAAGGAGCGAAGATCCTGTATTGTCTCAACAAGCCTGAACACCACGCGCCAATTTACACCCTGAGTATTCTCTCTCCTCGACCAATACCGCAACTACCCGTTCTAACGGTCTCAAGTATCGAGCTTCGGTCTATGGCCTCCAAGAACGCATCGTTCTTGGAGTGGTCTCCCGTGAGCTCGATGGTGTAACTCTTCTCTGTCACATCAATCACGCGTCCTCTAAAGATGTCAGCCATGCGCTTCATCTCTTCTCGTTCTTTGCCAACCGCTCTTACTTTGACGAGCATCAACTCACGCTCTGTGTAAGGGCCCTCGGTTAAGTCAACCACTTTTACGACTTCAATCAATCGGTTCAAGTGCTTGGTGATTTGCTCGATCACGTCGTCTGAGCCAGTGGTCTGGATAGTCATACGAGACAAACTGGCGTCCTCAGTTGGAGCAACTGTTAATGACTCAATGTTGTACCCACGAGCCGAAAAAAGCCCTACGACCCTGGAGAGTGCGCCGGGTTCGTTTTCAATCAATACTGCAATAATGTGTTTCATGGTGGTATTCCTCTTTTCGTTGCCCTCCCCCTTGAGCGGTAACCCAAGAGCTTGGCAGACAATAGATTCTTGCCTGATTTAATTTTTTAAATTTCTGTTTTAACTATTTTGAACGTTCAGCGGCTAGGTATAGAAATGTTAAGCATGTAATTTCAGATTTTCGATCGGCTTATACGGCTCGAGAAGATCTCTTTACGACTTATCTAATCTTCTCAGACCTAACCTACAAATCCTCACTACCCAACAGCATTTCAGTGATGCCTTTTCCTGCCTGAACCATTGGGAATACATTCTCAGTTTGATCGGTCCTGAAATCAAGGAAAACAGTTCTGTCTTTCAGACGTCTCGCCTCTCTAAGGGCTCCTTCAACATCTTCAGGTCTCTCAATCAACATACCCACGTGACCATACGCTTCAGCAAGCTTCACAAAGTCGGGGAGTGCATCCATGTAACTGTGGCTGTAGCGCCCAGAATATTCAATCTCTTGCCATTGGCGAACCATACCTAAGTACCGATTATTCAAAGCGCAAATAATGATGGGAGTGTTGTACTGCTTGCAAGTAGATAATTCTTGAATACACATTTGTACCGAGCCCTCGCCCGTGATACAAAACACCTCACTCTCGGGCTTTGCCAATTTAACACCCATCGCGTAGGGAACGCCTACTCCCATGGTACCCAAGCCACCAGAGTTGATCCACCTCCTTGGCTCATTGAATTTGAAGTACTGTGCAGCCCACATTTGATGTTGTCCAACATCTGAGGTGATGTAGACATCATCATTTTGGGTCATGTTCCAAAGAGTCTCTACGACATACTGAGGTTTGATCACAGTTTTGTTGCCTCTGTCGTAATTCAAACAGTCACGACCGCGCCACTCATTGACGCTATTCCACCAACTCGACATTGCATGTGCATCAGGTCGAGCGGGGCTCTCTTTGAGCATAGTGAGCATTTCGGTTAACACTTCCTTGATGTCACCCACAATAGGCACATCAACCTTAACTCTCTTAGAAATACTGGAAGGATCTATATCGATGTGAATGATCTTTCTCTCATTTTGAGCGAAATGCTTGGGATTTCCAATCACACGATCATCAAAACGGGCACCTACTGCAAGCAGCACATCACAATTTTGCATTGCATTGTTTGCCTCTATCGTGCCGTGCATACCCAGCATGCCCAAAAACTTAGGATCTGAGGCCGGATAAGCACCAAGACCCATAAGTGTGCTGGTACACGGGGTACCAAGTAAGTCTACTAGTGCTCTGACCTCTGCAGAGGCCTCACTCATCAACACTCCACCACCTGTGTAGATGTAGGGTCTTTTGGCATTAAGAAGCAGTTGAAGCGCTTTCTTAATTTGCCCCCCGTGCCCCTTGACTACAGGGTTATAGGAGCGCATTTCTACGGTTTCAGGATACCCAGTGAATGCGGTTTTTTTGAATGAAACATCCTTTGGAATATCAACCACAACGGGACCGGGCCTTCCACTTCTCGCGATGTGAAAGGCCTTTTTCATGATTAGGGCTAAATCGTCGACATCTTTGACCAGAAAATTGTGCTTAACGACAGGCCTGGTGATTCCAACTGTATCGCACTCTTGGAAAGCATCCAGTCCAATTGCGTGAGTTGGCACTTGACCCGTGATGATCACCATTGGAATACTGTCCATGTAGGCCGTTGCAATACCCGTAATTGCATTGGTCACTCCAGGTCCTGATGTCACCAATGCCACTCCTACGTCACCGGTGGCTCTTGCATACCCATCGGCCGCGTGCACGGCTGCTTGCTCATGACGAACCAAAACGTGTTGAATAGTGTCTTGTTTGTAAAGCGCATCATAGATGTAGAGAACTGCACCGCCTGGGTATCCCCAAAGGTATTTGACGTTCTCAGCTTGAAGCGCTTTGACCATGATCTCTGCACCATTGAGCTGCAAAGCCTCAGTCTGAGCAGAATCCTTGGATAAGGATTTTGTAGATGATGATTTTTTTGTTGTGTCGCCTAAAGCGCCTGATGAAACAGGGTCTAAAGCAGCGTTTGGAGCAAGAGTGGATGAATGACTCTTGTCTATTGATGTTGTTTGCATTTTGACTTAACCTAACCTTTGTGAATTTCGGGAACGAAAAACCTTCGGTGCTCTTAAACAAACTCTTTTGAAGTTGCCTCAGAGCTTTGGACCTTATGACATTGATGCGGATTGCACCGGACAAAGACCCGTTACCTTGATTGCTTGCTTTTACTGAGAAAAGCCTATTATTATTACATTTTTATGATTGAAATTATATAAATTACCCCATTTTTTCCCATAGTGCGATAATATTGGTTGGGACAAAGGTAGATTTTTAGGATAAAAGCCCCCAAATATCACCGAAAACTAATTAAAAAAAGCGAAAAGAGCGAGACTTGGCCAGCGAAAAAGAACTCTCCGACTTCCTGATCGGCGTTGAAAAGCGTGCATTCAAACGCACTCTCTTTAACGTCCGTGATGAAGAAGCAGCTTTAGATATTGTTCAAGACAGTATGATGAAGTTGGCAGAGAACTATGCAGACAAGCCGAGTGAAGAGCTGCCCATGCTGTTTCACAGAATTTTGTCCAACACCACGCTTGACTGGTTTCGGAGAAAGAAAACTCGAAGTGCCCTGTTTTCCAACTTTGCTGACTTTGAATCAAACTCTGGTGACGAGGACTTCAATATTTTGGATAGTTTAGGCAGTTCAGAGATACCAGAGCACTCAAATAGTGCAGAAAATGTTTTTAAAAGTAATGAAATAGTACGAGAAATAGAAAAAGAAATAGAAAATCTACCCACACGTCAACGAGAAGCCTTCCTGTTGCGTTATTGGGAAGAGCTGGATGTTTCAGAAACTGCAGCCGCTATGGGTTGCACAGAAGGGAGTGTAAAGACACACTGCTCCCGCGCTGTGCATGCTCTAATGACTGCATTGAGATCCAAAGGAATTGAGCCATGAATACAAACACAAGTAAAAATAATCAATCCGCTATGTTGATGGACCAATTTGGCAGGCGACTTGCTGCCCGCCTAGATGTCTCAAGCAATCAAATCTCACACGATATAAGCGAAAGATTAAGGGTCGCCAGACTGCAAGCACTCAGTGCACGTAAGACAAATGTTTGGGAACTCAAGACCGCTTCTGCAATTCAGATGCAAGGCAACTCAGCCAGCCTTAGCTTTGATTTCATGCAGGGCAATATTTGGAACAAATTTGCCTCTTTTTTACCCTTGATTGCGCTAGTTGTCGGGGTGTTTGTTTTGTTTAATTTCCATGACAACAAAATCACAAGTGAACTTGCAGAAGTTGACTCTAAACTGCTACTAGACGACCTTCCCCCTATTGCTTACACAGACCCCGGCTTCCTTAAGTTCCTACAAAACACGAGTGCAAACGCTCTTGTTAGCCTTAAAAACGGTACCAGTATCGATAACGAATCCAACACTGATTCTTCAGACTCTGATCGTACTTCAGGCTCAACGAACTAGTCAGGTGCTCCCCTAGCAATTTCGTGTTCGAGTCTAAGTCATTAGACTAATGACTCTATTTACTTGGTTTTACAAAATCTTCCCTGATTTGAGAGCTCATAAGCCTTAAAATTCAATATACGGCCTAAAACCTCATATTTCTAATGACCCCATCAGATTCCTTATCTATCATTCACTTGCTCCATTGGGTAAGGAAAATCTACTGCAAGTGCCAATTTAGGAACAAGGGACGCACTTTAATTTTAAAAACAGGGCTTAAGTTGAGCGCAGATTTTTACTCAACCATTGCCTTAATCACGAAATTCATAACATTAGTTTTAACAACGATTTTGGTATTTAATGCCCAAGCTCAAAACACACCAAATACTGAGGAAAATACATCTAACTCTGTGAGTTCAAAGGCTGTGATCCCATTAAAGTTGGAGAACCATCCTACTTGGCTAGATCTAGATGCAAATCAAAAGATTGCTCTGGCTCCGCTACAAAAGCTTTGGTCCAAAATGAGCGACTATCAAAAGCAAAAGTGGCTCGTCATCTCAAAGAACTACATGACCCTTTCAAGCGATGAACAAAGTCGCATTCAAAGTCGTATGAGAGAGTGGGTATCCCTATCTAATGAGGAAAGGGCTGTTGCAAGGCTTAATTTTGCAGAAGTCAACAAACTCTCAGAAGATCAAAAGAGAGTTAAATGGGAAGCCTATCAGGCCTTAGAACCAGATGCAAAACAAAAGCTCTTAGACCAAAGTCCACCTTTGCCAAAGGGGGTCGCAATTGCTTTGAAACCAACCAATAAATCATTACTAACCAACACGCCTGAGGTCGGCTTAAGTGAGTCACAGGTAGCAGCAAAAAATCCTAGAATCGATACCTCTAAAATCTCCCCCCAAACATTACTAAAACTTACACCTAAAAGCAGTCAAGCCACAAAGGGTGAGCAAACAGTTGTCAAATAATGTTACTCCGCCACCCCACCTTAACAACAAAGCTTCAGCAAGAGCCTCAATTACCTGATCACAACCACCCGAGCTTAAAAAGACGGATGGCATGTTGGATTTACGAGGGGGTATTGCTTTTTGGAGTGGTTTTTATTGCGGGTTACCTTTTCAGCACCCTTAGCCAAACACGCAATGCCTTAGATAACAGGCACGCTCTTCAAGCGTTTATTTTCATTGTGTTTGGGATATATTTCTCATGGCTTTGGCGAAAAGGCCAAACTCTAGCCATGAAAACTTGGAAGCTACGCATTACCAACCTAAATGGTGAAAGTATCTCAACCAAGCAGGCATTAACTCGGTACGTTTTGTGTTGGATATGGATTATTCCTCCTCTCGCTTTTAGTAATTTATTTGATATCCATGGGCTCAATTCGTTTGTAATCCTTTGTACATGGGTGACATTTTGGGCGCTTAGCTCAAAACTGGGTAAGACAAAACAGTTCTGGCATGATGTTTGGTCACAAACTCAGCTAATACAGGTTGATCACTTTAACTGAACACTTAACCCCCAATACTTAAACGCTAATACCTAAACGCTGATACTTTACCTGGCTGAGTTCTAGTCGCAAAGTAGTAATCGACCTGAAATGTTTCACCCGGATAATGGGGTTCCTTTTAAACATTTAAATCAAATTCATGAATTCAAAGGCACCCACATTCTCGTTATGCGTTTACTGCGGCTCTCGTATGGGAGATGATCCAGGATTTGCCGCAACAGCCCAACTGGTTGGTCACTGGATAGCCGATCAAGGTGCACAACTTATTTACGGAGGCGGTAACAACGGCTTAATGGGAGTAGTCGCCCAGTCCACCCAGGCCAGGGGCGGCAGAGTAGTTGGTGTCATCCCCGAATCAATGGTCATTCGTGAATGGGCAAGAAAAGAGTGTGATGAATTGATTGTTGTGAACTCCATGCATGACAGGAAAAGAATTATGGCCGAACGAGCAGATGCATTTTTGGCACTACCCGGTGGAATTGGTACCTTTGAAGAATTCTTTGAGACCTGGACCTGGAAACAACTCGGATACCACAACAAGCCCATTGGACTGCTTAACCAAGGGGGGTACTATGATGATTTGGTGTCGTTTGTAAAGTCTACACTCAAGAGAAAGTTTATGGTTGATCATCAACTAAACTTGGTTGAGATCAGCTCGCAGGCTGAGTCCCTTTTAGAGGAGCTAAAGCTTCAAACCTTAAAAAATGCAGCGCTGAATTTGCCAAGCTCTTTAGACAATATCTAAGCAAAAATATCAGTTTAGATTCTTAACAACACAATCAATCCCAATGGATTCTTTACTCTTTGCTTACATCATAGTTTGTTCGGTAGGCTTGTTAGCAGGAGTGCTTGGGGGAATCATTGGTTTTGGCACTACTATCATTTTGATGCCCTTGTTGGTCCATTTCTTTGGGCCGCTTCAAGCTGTACCTATTGTTGCCCTTGTAGCAATCGTTGCAAATGTATCCAGGGTTTTCATATGGCTCAAAGCAATCGATTGGAAAGTCTGCATTGTCTACAACCTCTGCGCTGTTCCAAGCGTGATCTTGGGAGCCAATACACTGGTGATGCTCTCGCCTAGGTTGATAGATCTGATTTTGGGTTGCTTCCTTCTTTTCATGATCCCTATTCGCAGGTGGTTACGAAAAATTGAGTTTCAGCTCAAGTTATGGCACATGGCAATAGTGGGTGCATTTATTGGCTACTTAACGGGTGTAGTTGCTTCAACGGGTGCAATCAACACACCATTTTTCCTAGCTTATGGCCTAACAAAAGGTGCTTTCATAGGAACTGAGGCAGCAAGCTCACTGATTATGTTTGTAGCGAAGGGGATTACGTTTCATCAACTTGGCGTTCTAACAAGTGAAATTATTGGTCAGGGCTTATTGATTGGAGCGTTTGTGTTGATAGGCTCAGCATTCTCTAAACGCTTTGTATTGAATCTACCGGAGAAGGTTTTCCTGCAACTGATGGAGGCTGTTATGTTGGTGTCCTCTTTAAGTATTTTGGCTATGGCTTGGTAAAGCTTACAAAGACTGAAATAGCCCAAATTGGCTTGAATTAGTTTGAATTAGTTTGAATTAGTTTGAATTAGTTTGAATTAGTCGTCTATGGTTTTTAAATCTAGATTGATTTAACTCTAATTTAGGATTATTTTGGATCGGTGGGCAAAGGCTTAAAACCGTGATTAAGAGGTCCCGCATATGAGGGATCTTTGTCGCTTACCTCGCCCAGATTTATTGATACCCCTGAGCTAAGGGCCTCTATTAAAAACGCTCTCCCCCTGCGCACAGCATCTTCAAGCTCCAGCCCCTTTGCTAAATAAGCTGCAATCGCACTTGAAAGCGTACACCCAGTTCCGTGAAGGTTCCTACTAACTATACGGTCTGATTCAAATAATATGGATTTGCTATTTTTTTGTAAGAACAG
The DNA here is from genome assembly GCA_036834025.1 of Limnohabitans sp. Lineage (GTDB taxonomy): Bacteria > Pseudomonadota > Gammaproteobacteria > Burkholderiales > Burkholderiaceae_C > Limnohabitans. The sequence goes on along the minus strand of DAITOS010000032.1, from coordinate 7,810 downwards.
ATCGGTCACTTTGGAGCTTGGTTCATTTATTTCAATATTGCCTTGAATATTGGTTTGAATATTGTTTTTTAAATTATCAGGGGTAGATGAATATTCCATTTTTTCTGCAACCTGGGTAAGGTGTCCACCTTTAATCAGTACAGCATTCAAACCTTGTTGAATAAACTCTTCCCCAGCCTTTTGCATATCGCTTAAGGTGAGGATTGGCCTACCGAGTAAAAACTCAGTCTCAATCAGATTGGGTGTAAAGAGGGTTGATAAACCCGCTGTCCTCATGACCTTGGAAACTATCAAATTCTTAGGCATCTCCTTTTTCTGGTTGCTCTCGAAATTGTCTAACAAAAGGGATGCGCCACTTGAGGACATCATCACAGGATCGAAAACTACATTTTTTAAACTGTAACGCTGGATAGCTTGGATGATGACATCCAAGCTATCCAGTGTTGCAAACATTCCGATCTTTACACCATCGGCTCCAATATCACCGAGTACTGAGGCAATTTGCTGAGCCAAGAAATCTGTGCCAACAGGTAATACGGCCTGAACACCTTGGGTGTTTTGTGCAGTCAGGGCTGTAATGGCTGTGGTTGCGTAGCAGCCTAAGGCGGCAATGGTCTTTATATCTGCTTGAACTCCTGCTCCCCCACCGCTGTCTGAGCCCGCAATGCTTAGGACCGTTCTGTAGCGCTTGGAAGGGACTGCTAATTGGTGTAGATTAAATGATTGGATCACAGTGAAATGCTTTGTATTAATATGAGTCTACCCTAGTCGCAATTTTAAGGTCTTTGAAAAACCTGCTTTTATCTTTCAAAGACCTTAAAATAGTGATCTTCCTCAAGCTTAATTATGATTAAGCCCGTAAACTTTTTAATCTCCGTTGTTAGCATTTTAGTGATTCAGTGTCACCCATGAGATGAAGCACATTAATGTTGGCCTTTTTTTCTTTCCAATTTGATTTTCAGATTTAGTCTAATTTTTACCCAGCCCATCCATGTCAACCAAGAAGCCTAAAACCACCATTCTCGGCGCAGGACTTATGGGGCGTTTAACTGCACACCTTCTTTGCACGCAAGGGCATGAGGTGGAGATATATGAAAAGGGTGGGCCAGAGGGTGAGGGCTCTGCGGCCAAAGTTGCGGCCGCTATGCTAGCCCCCTTAGCTGAATCCGTCATCACCGAACCTCCCGTCGTGAGGATGGGGCACTACAGCTTAAACCGCTGGAAAGAGATTATCAAAAACTTAAACGATCCGGTTTTCTTCCAGCAAAACGGAACTTTGATAGTTTGGCACCGACAAGATTCACACGAAGCCAAAAGATTTAACGACACCCTGGTTAGCAATCAAAGAAAAATGGGCTTTCTCCAAGCACCCCAAGAACTTAACAAGGAGGAGCTAAACAAAATTGAACCCAGCCTAAGCACTCAATTTCAGCAAGGCATCTACCTGCCCCTTGAGGGGCAACTTGATAACCGACAACTCATGTCAGCCTTGCTTACAAGTCTGAGGGGTTGGGGGGCCAAGTTTCACTGGAACACGCCTAAAAATTTAGAGGATTTTGCCTCAACCGCTGACAATGGGACGAAAAGTGGGGATTGGTTGATAGACACAAGAGGCCTTGGAGCTCGCAGCAATTGGGATACCCTAAGGGGTGTGAGGGGCGAAGTGATAAGACTGCACGCACCTGAAGTGACTCTAAACCGTCCCCTCAGATTGATACACCCTAGATATCCACTCTACATTGCCCCCAAGGAGGATCATGTCTTTGTCGTTGGTGCAACTGAGATAGAGAGCGAAGATCTCTCAAATGCAAGTGTTAGGTCAACGCTTGAACTGCTCAGTGCTGCCTACACTGTTCACAGCGGCTTTGCTGAAGCTAGAATTTTAGAGATCTCAACCCAGGCCCGTCCAACTTTGAAAGACAATTTGCCAGCCATTAGACAACTTGGGGCGAGAACTCTGCAATTAAATGGACTTTATAGACACGGTTTCTTAATATCCCCTGCCATCGCTGATTGTGCATTGGAGTTCATGAATAAAGGCACCCAAAATCTTGCTGAAAGCTTAGATCTTCAAATAGAAAAAATTTAAACAGACTCACTCAAGCACTTTGATATATTCAACCTCATGCAAAGCGATTTAAGCCCAGACGCCTCACATCTTATTAAGGTCCTCATTAACCAAGAACCCTACGACTTAGTTGTGGGCGTTACTTTGGCACAAGCGATTCAGATTTGCGGGGTCACACCGCCCTTTGCTGCGGCGGTCAATTTAGATTTTGTTCCTAAATCAGAGTACGATGCCAAGGTCTTATTTGACAATGACAGTGTTGAGCTAATCTCACCCATTACGGGTGGTTAGTTAAATATTTAGTCAGCAAGGGGGGGGGTAAAAATTAGGGCCGTTGTGACTTTTAGGAACTGCAAGGTAGCGAATCAAGACCTAGCGCCAAAGATTGCGCTCGATGATTGCGCTCGATGATTTCGCTCAATGATTACGCTCAATGATTGCAACAAAGACAGAAACAAGGCTTGAACTTAACAAATCTCCCAACACGACTCAAAACTTTAAACTAGTCCTTACGTAAAAAGTAAACTATCGGCTTTAAGAGATAATTAACACTTAACCATCGCTCCCAAATCTAAAACATGAAACCCAACTCAAGTCACAGCACTCCGGGCGTTGCTACCCATTTTGCAATTGATGCGTCGGCAAGTTTCTCAGGTGGTTTGGAGCTATACGGCGAACACTTCTCCTCTCGTTTAATGCTGGGGACCTCCAGGTATCCATCACCCCAAGTGCTTGAGGATGCGATCATTGCGTCTAGCCCTGCCATGCTCACTGCGTCTCTCAGGCGGCAATCTGTAGATATTGAAGGGTCAAAAAATTTTTGGAATTTACTGAAAAAATTAAAAGTCCCCATACTCCCCAACACCGCAGGCTGCCACAGGACTGAGGAAGTCATCACAACGGCACAGATGGCGCGTGAGGTATTTGAAACAGACTGGATCAAACTAGAATTGATCGGTGACGATTACACCCTACAACCTGACACCCTAAACTTAGTTCAAGCAGCACAAAAACTGATTGGTATGGGATTTAAAGTTCTACCCTACACCACGGATGATTTGGTGCTCTGTCAAAGACTAGTGGATGTGGGCTGCAAGGCTGTCATGCCATGGGCTGCGCCCATTGGAACGGGTAAAGGTCCTATTAACCCATTTGCTCTTAAAACACTTAGAGAGCGGCTAGACGTTCCCATGATCGTTGATGCTGGACTTGGACTTCCCTCACATGCTTGCTCGGTCATGGAGTGGGGATTTGATGGAGTGCTCCTTAATACAGCTGTAGCTCTGGCACAAGACCCAGTCAATATGGCAAAAGCGTTCAAAGGTGCAGTCGATAGTGGTCGTAGTGCTTATTTATCGGGAGCTATGCAACCCCTTGATAATGCCTCTCCCAGCACACCCGTGCTGGGTACTCCTTTTTGGCACCAATCTTGATTTAAATTAAATTAATTTCACCTTGCCTAATTACCTAATTAGCTAATTACCTAATTTTTTTAACCTCTAAAACCGCCATTCAAGAGCTAGCTATTAATAATGTCGCTAAATATCAGTGAACTCATCACGGAGAACTTTCATCATTTGAGAGTGGGTGAGCGACCTTTGTTCGAAGCAACAGATTTCAGTCATCATTTCAGACCAAGTCAAGTCTCTAGTCAAAGTGACTTGATCGCCAACACCCAAGAGTTTCCTCATTTTCAGTTTGATTCAGTTTGGCAGCCTTATTGGAGACAAGTTTTTCAGGCCAGCAGAGCACTTCATTTTGAATTAGTCGACTGCGTCGTCATTGCAAATGCTTGGATTAATCAAAGCATTAGAACTGGGCACTTCGACCCAGAAACATGGCCAACCCATGCTGCCGATTTTGGACTTCAAGAGGTTACAGGTCTAGCTAACCCAAATCAAACAAAAGAATCAACCGGATTTAACCCCTGCCCAAAAGATTTAGGACTATACGGCGTTGCACCCGACGCCAAATGGGTGGCCAAGTTAGCAGAGCTTGGCGTACCCACAGTTCAGTTGCGCTTTAAATCCAGTGATGATGGCCAAATTGAGGAGGAGATTTACAAATCAGTTGAAGCTGCTCAAATCTCAAGCACCCTCCTCTTCATCAATGATCACTGGAGATTGGCGATCAAAGCCAATGCTTACGGAGTCCACCTGGGCCAGGAAGATTTGGAGAAGCTAAGCTTGGATGATTTAAAGCTAATTAAAGAATCAGGACTTAGACTGGGTATCAGCACTCACGGATACTTGGAGATGATTAGAGCAGATAAAGTCAAGCCCAGCTACATTGCAATGGGGGCTATATACCCAACAACTTTAAAGCAAATGAAAACGCTGCCCCAAGGCGTTCACAGACTTAAAGTATATGCAAAACTGCTAAGCCACTACCCCTTGGTCGCCATTGGCGGAATTGATGAGGGCAACATGAGAGAAGTTATAAGCACTGGCGTTGGCTCTATAGCAATGGTGAGAGCTTTGATTGCTGCAGATCCTGCGGAGAAAAAAATTCAAAGATTGAATTTGTTAACACAGGAGATTTTGCAGCAAAGAATTGAATTTTAAAAGGGGGATGTTGTTTATCCTTTTAGAGTAATAATTAAATTTATCAATATGAGTAGGTATTCTCGATCACTCGACCTAACCTGCTATTTATAGCGAACTCCCAACACATTAATTAAAAAATGAACCCAACTTCCAAAACTGTTCGAATATACAAAAGTGTCCTAACTCGTGAATTCTAAATTTCAGACAGTTAATAGTTGGTTCAAATTAACATTTAGATCTCTATCCAAATACAACTATCGTCTGTGGGCTATAGGTAGTTTGGTATCCAACTCCGGCACATGGATGCAAAGAATTGCCCAAGATTGGTTAGTACTTACTCAGCTAACCCAGCACAGCGGTGCGTCGGTAGGCATTGTGATGTCGCTACAGTTTGGTCCTCCTATTCTCTTAATGCCGTGGACTGGTATGGTGGCTGATAAATTTGATCGTCGTAAGTTACTCATCATTACTCAGTCTGCACTTGCAGTTACATCTGTTTCACTTGGAATTTTGGTTCTAACCGAAGTTGTTACTTTATGGCAAGTCTATTTATTTGCCGCAATCATGGGATGTATCAGTGCTTTTGACTCCCCCGTCAGACAAACCTTTGTGACTGAACTCGTGGGTGAAGCTGATTTACCCAATGCTGTAGCCCTTAATTCGACTCTCTTTAACAGCGCACAACTCATAGGTCCCGCCATTGCCGGAGTTCTCATCATAGCTATAGGTATGGGATGGTTATTCGTCATCAATGGATTGAGTTTTGTAGCCGTTATTTATTCACTCATTAAACTTCGCAAAAGCGAATTGAATCCGTCAGCGGTGAATAAATCAACAAACACAGGGATTGTTCATGGTCTTCGTTATCTCAGGGGCAAACCCGATCTTCTCATCGCGCTGACAATGCTATTTATTCTTGGTACATATGGTCTAAATTTTCCTATCTTCATCTCAACTATGGCCGTAACCACCTTTAACGGTGGCCCACATCTTTACGGTGCACTCTCCTCATGTATGGCTGTAGGTTCTGTAATGGGCGCTCTTTACTCGGCTAGGAGTGAACACCCGAGAGTCAGGCTTCTAGCTTATAGTGCCCTAGGATTTGGCGTTGCAGGAGTAGTTGCTTCACTGATGCCAAATATTTGGTTATTTGGCTTAAGTCTTATCGCTTTGGGAGCAACTGCTCAAACCTTTACCATCAGCACCAACAGCCTTGTACAACTACGAACTGACCCAGCACTTCGGGGGCGGGTAATGGCCATCTACATGGCCATTTTTATGGGCTGTACTCCTCTTGGAGCACCGTTGATTGGTTGGATTGCGGATTTGTACGGTCCTCGTTGGGCAATAGCTATTGGGGCCGCATCGGGCTTTATCGCTGCAACAATTGGTCTTGGGTTTCATCTACTTAGAAAGAGTCATACAAATACAAAAACTCCCAAATGAATTAGCGGAGTTTTTGCAAAGTAGGCGCTAGGGTTAAGTCTATGATTTGATCTAGAGTTAGGTCTAGAGTTAGGTATAGATTGAGCAATCAATCAAGACTTAAAAGTACCATGTCCGCATATGAACTTTTAGAACCTATATGTAAGTCCTGCGGAGGCTACAGTTGGATTCAAACCAAGTTGTCCAATATTAGCTCCTCCAGCGAATACATCCGTTTTAATTTGAATATATTTAAGGTCTGCATTCAATCCCCAGTTCTTATCTAACATATAGTCAAAACCAATTTGAGCAGCAAAACCAGTGCTAGATGCGTTTACAGATGCTCCTCCGTTCAGTATATTAGCAGAGGTAAAGGAGGTGTAATTCACACCGACTCCAACATAAGGTTTAATTTGACCCAGTTCCGTAAAGTGATACTGAAGCAAGAGTGTTGGGGGTAGTGCTTTAACGGTGCCGCTTGCAGCTCCGCCCACATTTATATTCACAGTCTGTGGATAGGTTAAAACAAGTTCAGTGGCTATATTTTTTGTGAAGAAATAGCTAACATCTACCTCTGGAATAGCTTTGTTTTGGGCTGTAACGTTAGTTGTAGCGAGACCGTTATTTTGCTGATTTGCCCAGTTCAATTCAGTTGCCCTCAAACGCACAATTACATCTCCAGCTGAATTTGTCTGTGCTAAGGCGGGCAATGTAAACAATGTGACCAAGAGGGTGGGCAAAGTTAATCTAACCAAACTGACGATCTTATTTGAGCTTGTCATGTGAGTACTCCATTTGTTATTGATGATTAATTATTAACCTGCGCCAACGGAGTAGGCTTGATACAGGTCAATGATCTAGAGGAAATTGGTCGTAAGTAATGGTATGAACACCCCCACCCTTAACGACATCGCACAATCAGGGGGCTTGACAGTGTCCAAATATCAATCACCGACACCAACCCATTTAATTGCCAAACGCAATCAGCAATGCGACCAACTCAACAACATCGGTTGATGGCTCGGTGTCATTGAACGAGGTGCTAAGCGCAGCCAATTTCCGTGCACGCTGGCTAGCAATGTCTAAGCTTGCCTTGGTCGTGGCGAAGCTACCGCTGGTTCCCTTGGCATAGCCCGGAATGTGCAGTTTGAGGCGCGTTAGAACTTCGTCACGATGAAGCGGATGCCGAATATCCTCATAGTGCAGCAACAGCCACAATTCAAAACAGGGCACGGACGCGATGGCCTTGAACTCAACTGGTTGTTTGATATCGTTGCGTAGCTTGCCATCTAGCGATCCCGCAAGCTTGAGCGCATCAAAATATGACTGATGGTCATCACGGTCAAAAATCGCAAAAACCTTCTCAAAGGCTCTGGGACGTACGCGCTTATGTGGATCACCCGCCTCGAACAGTTGCTTGGCAAAACGCACCACTTGAATCGGCTCAGTTCCGAGGGCACTGGGGTGAACTTCCACGTTTGCCGTTTGTAATCTGTGGGCGTTTTTAATTTCCTTAAAATAAAACGGCTCCGTCTTTTTTCCCTCGGACACGATCAAAACGCGGTCGTAGCTGGCGCGCTGGGATTGTTTGCGCTCGAGCTGAGCACGCTGGCGGATTTTGGGTGATTGGTCGCGGACCATTGATCTCAAACGCCCCAATCACCGAGAAACGGCAGTGCGCCGTAACGTCCCATCAAATACCCACGTTCAAGCGCCTCATTTTTGCGAGGACTGAAATCTGACAACGGGTAAAGCTTTGAAGCCTGGTCTG
>DAITOS010000031.1:0-32458 GCA_036834025.1 Limnohabitans sp. | reverse complement strand
TTATGATTCCATCGCTCTAACCGACTGAGCTAAAGCGCCGAGCCAACAATTATAAGGCTTTTTTGAATTTCATACAAAAGAGTTTATTACGCAATTTAGTACTTTGCCCACTAAACTGTAATAGTTACTTAGTTTTACTTATTTAAGGTCGCTAAGGCCCTTATATTCAAGTAAAGGGGCAACCTTTGGGGCTTGTCCATAAAAGGCTTTGAATAATACGTCGGGTTCTTGAGTTCTGCCTCGGGAGAGAATTTTCTCTCTAAAGATATTTCCATTTTCTCTGTTCATACCTCCATGAGCGTAAAACCATTCCCCACTGTCTCTTGCAAGTACCTCACTCCATAGGTAAGCGTAGTAACCAGCTTCATACCCGATCGTGAAAATATGCAAGAAATATGGGGAATGATACCTAACAGGGACCACCGTATTTCCAAAACCAGATTGAAGTAGTGCTGAGTCCTCAAAATTACGAACAGATGAAGCGGTGGGTACTTCGCTGGCTTTAATTTGATGCCAGTATTGATCCAATGTAGCCGCAGCTAAATAAGAAGTAGTTTCAAAGCCTCGGTTAAAAGTTTGAGCACTGATAATCTTTTTAAACAAATCTTTGGGTATTTGCTCTCCAGTTTTATAGTGCTTGGCAAAATGCTCTAAGACTTTAGGCTCTCTAGCCCACATCTCAAAAAATTGTGAAGGATATTCTCCAAAGTCAGGTGGAACATTAGTACCCGAGAGGGATGCGTAGTTAACTTTTGAGAACAAGCCGTGTAATGCATGACCAAACTCATGAAACAAGGTGGTGACCTCATCAAAACTTAAGAAAACTGGATTCAGTCCACCTTCTTTTGATTTAGTGGGAGCCGCAATGTTTAAATTGATAATAACTACAGGTAAAGATTGAGATAAATTTGATTGATCCACAATGGAGTTCATCCAGGCTCCACCTTGCTTGTTGCTTCGGGCATAGAAATCAGTTATGAATAGGCCTAAAGGTTTTCCGTTTTCTTCTTGTACTTCGTATATGAGAACGTCTTTACGGTAGGCTTTAAGATCCCTGCGCTCTTTAAAGCTGATTCCAAATAGTTCATGAGCCGCAAAAAAGACACCATCTTTTAAGACATGGTTGAGTTCGAAGTAAGGTTTAACACTTTCTTCATTGAATCCGAATTTGGATTTGCTCACTTGATTTGCATAGTAATCCCAGTCCCAAGACTCTAATTTGAAGCTTGAAACCCCATTTAATTTACTCTCTGTATCCATTGCATTTTGGATATCAAGAGCTTCACGATCAGCAGCTCTCAGTGCTTGAATGGATAGATCTTTAAGAATTTGGTTCACAGCAGTAGCTGTTTTTGCTGCGTTGTCCTCCAAAACGTAATCGGCAGGTGTTGCATAGCCTAGTAACTGAGCTTTTTCAGTTCTGCATAGCATGATTTCAGAGATTAGAGAGTCATTTCTAGAGCCTGCACGTTCGACAGAGGCTTTAAATATTTTTTCTCTAACAGCACGGTTTTTCAAAAGTCCAATGATGGGTTGAACTGTGGTGTTTTGAAGGCTAATAAGATATTTGCCTTTGATCCCTTTTGAACTTGCGCTGGCACTGAGTTGCGCTATCGTCTCTGGTTTGAGTCCGTCTAGTTCATTTAAATCCGAAATAATGACTGCAGACTCTTCGTTCGATTTCATCACATTCAATCTAAACTGGGTAGTTTTTTGAGCCAGTTTTTCGTTTAAGTCACGTAATTTTTCTTGCTTTTCTGGAGTAAGCTCAGCCCCTGATCTGACAAAAGAAATATAAGTCCTATTTAATAGTTGAAGTGATTCTGGATCTAACCCAAGAGACTCTTTATTTTTATATAAATTTTGAACCCTCTCAAATAGCCTGCGGTTCATCATGATTGAATCTGAGTGAGCAGACAGTTTAGGAACAAATTTCTCCTCTAAATCAGATAGATTTTTGTTGGTATTTGAAATTGTCAAATTAAAAAATACTTTACTCACTCTGCTCAAAATTGCACCTGACTGCTCGTAGGGTGTCACGGTATTTTGGAAAGTAGGCGATTCCTTGTTATTAGCTATGGCATCGATTTCAAGTCGTTGTACACGCATACCCTCATTAAAGGCAGGAGCAAAATCCGACTCTTTAATTTGAGCAAATGGCGGCAATTGATAGGGTAAAGTACTTTTGCGTAAAAAAGGATTTTTGGGGCTCAATTTCTCTTGACTTGCTGTGGCGGCGTGCCCACCGCTGAGAAGAAATGAAACCGTATAAAAAATGACAAATTGAATTTTGAATCCTAGTTTAGGTTTTTTCATTTTTATGCTTCTCGCTTTTTAGTGGATGTCGTCATTTTACCGAATCTAAATTATTCTAAATTTATTAAGGATTTCTTTCTTGTCGCAGGGTAAAAAAAATCCACTATACGGTTATCGTATAGTGGACTATAGGAGGTTAAGAAACTTTAAAGTTCGTCGTTAATGTTTAATTAAGATTTTGATCTTTAAATTTAATTGATGATTAATTCCTATTATCTGTTGTAAGCACTCTCACCGTGTGAGCTAATGTCCAACCCTTCGCGTTCCTCTTCCTCAGTGACTCTGAGTCCGATGGTAAGGTCTACGATCTTATAAGCGATGAATGATACAACGCCAGACCAAACTAGAGTAGTGACAACAGCTTGTAACTGGATCCATACTTGTCCGGAGATAGAGTACTCAGCGCTAGCAGCATTTGCCACGTAGTCGTATATACCAAGACCGCCCAAGTCGGGAGAGGCAAATACACCTGTTAACAGAGCTCCTAAGATACCTCCTACTCCGTGAACACCAAATACATCGAGTGAGTCATCAGCACCAAGGATACTCTTCAGTCCGGTGACACCCCATAAGCAGAACACACCAGCTAAGAGACCGATAACAATTGAACCCATTGGGCCAACATAACCGCAAGCGGGTGTGATTGCTACCAATCCAGCAACTGCGCCTGAAGCTGCGCCAAGCATGGATGCTTTGCCTTTGAGCAGTGCTTCTGCACCGATCCAGCTAAGTGTTGCTGCGGCTGTTGCGACTAATGTGTTGATGAATGCAAGGGCTGCAACACCGTTGGCTTCAAGATTAGATCCAGCGTTAAAGCCGAACCATCCCACCCACAAAAGGGAAGCTCCAACCATTGTGAGTGTCAGGCTGTGTGGTGCCATTGACTCTTTACCGTATCCGGTACGTTTGCCAATCACGTAAGCCCCGACCAAGCCTGCGATAGCGGCATTGATGTGCACAACGGTTCCACCGGCGAAGTCAAGAGCACCTTTGGCCCACAACCATCCAGCATTATCGGTTACTGTAGCTAAAGTAGCAGCATCTGTGATTGCATCTGGTCCATCCCAATACCAAACCATATGGGAGATGGGCAGGTAGCTAAAAGTGAACCAAATTGCACAAAAAAGTACAACAGCTGAGAACTTTACACGCTCTGCAAAGGAGCCAACGATCAGCGTACATGTGATTGCAGCAAATGTTGCCTGGAATGCAGCAAACGTGAAATCAGGTATGTAAACACCCTTGCTAAACGTAGCAGCGACTGAGTCAGGAGTCATTCCTTTAAAGAAAAGTTTGTCAAATGAGCCTATAAACGGATTTCCTGCAGTGAAGGCAAGCGAGTAGCCGTAAATAACCCATAAAACATAGATCAAGGAGCTGACAACAAAAACTTGCATCAACAAAGAGAGCATGTTCTTGGATCTGACTAAGCCACCGTAAAACAAAGCAAGACCTGGGATAGTCATCAGTATGACTAGGACAGTAGCAACTGTCATCCAAGCTGTATCACCTTTGTTAGGTACTGGCTGAGCTGGTGCGGCCTCTGGGGCCGGTGCAGCAGCTGGAGTAGCCGCTGCAGGTGCTGCGGCTGCTGCGGTGGTCGCAGTAGCAGCAGGTTTAGGTGCGGGGGCAGTTGTATCTGCCCGTACTATGGTTGTTGCAAAGAACAGCCCCAACGATAGTACTAAGGGAACTAGCACTTTTTTCATGGTTTATATCTTTCTCAGACTGTGATTTTTAGTGTTACAGGAATTAAAGGGCTTCTTTACCCGTCTCGCCAGTACGAATACGAACGACCTGCTCGAGATTGAAAACAAAAATCTTGCCGTCACCGATTTTCTCGGTTCTGGCAGACTTCTCAATGGCCTCAATTGCTTGATCGACCAATTCAGCACTGACAGCAGCCTCAATTTTCACTTTTGGTTGAAAATCCACTGTATATTCAGCACCCCTGTAAAGCTCGGTATGACCCTTTTGTCTTCCAAAGCCTTTGACCTCGGTTACCGTAATTCCTTGAACCCCAATTGCTGATAAAGCTTCTCTAACTTCATCTAGCTTGAAGGGTTTGACTATGGCTGTAATTAGTTTCATCGTCGATCCTAGTTTTGATTTAGAAATCTAGTTTAGAAATTTTTCTTAAGACCAAGAACAAATGAAGTACCTGCTAAGTCTTTAGATCCGCTACCAGCTAGGTTATCTTTAACTTTGTTTCCGCGTTTGGAAAAGTCTGTACCAACAATTGTTCCGCTCAGGACAAGACCATCAAAATCTTTATTAAGCGCCAAAGAATAATCGGTGTAAGCCGTTACGTTTGCGTTATCACCAGCAAAGTAGGGAGAAGTTGATTTAATAGCCTGGTTACCAATATGGGCTAATGCAGTTAATCCGTCTCCAAAATCAAAGTTGTAACCTATGTCTAAATAAGTACTTCCTGAAGAGCTTGGGAAACCGAATAGATTTGTAACTGAGTCTGATAATTTGATATAAGCTGGACCGTAATTGATGGCACCGTAAATTTCTGTCGTGTTTGCATTTGCGTAACCCGTAACAGTGGCCAAGTTATTGCCAGAGTACAAGTACTGGAGAACTCCAACATCATAAGTCACATCATCATTGAAGGCACCGCGGTAACCGCCGTATAGATCTGTCTCAAGTGGACCTTTTGTGTTAGCAGTGCCGGTATCCTTAATCCAAGTGATTGTTGAATTCCATGTGCCAACGTAAAAACCAGATTTGTCTGTGTAATCTGCGCCAAATTGGACAGCAGGTTTTGTTCCAGATTGTGAAATACCACGGTAACGGTAGTCAGAAACTGCTCCAACATTAAATGTAAGAGTGGACTCAGGCTCAGCAGCTGGCGCAGTTTGCGAATAGCAAGTAGCGGATAAAAGTGCTGAAACACCACACAATAGATGTACTAAATTTTTCTTCTTCATTTCTCAATTACTCCGATTAGTTTAAAAGATTCCACTTTCACTTTAGCAGAATGTATGCCGATATTTGACACTTTGAAATGCCTTATTTTGGTGATAATTTTAGAGAATTCAAGTGTTTACATCACTTTCTATTAGCTACAGACCCCAATAATTGGATTATTCGCATAAAAACGTGATTTTTGCACTAATTTAGTGCTAATAAAAAAATAATTAATAAGTATTATTCGGATTATTTTGCACCTAATAAGTGCTTAAAAGGAAAATACTCCAGATCATGTCATGTGTATTTAATAGTTAATTGTTAATCTATTTGATGTTTCCACAGTTAAGATAACGCTCTGTGAGTTACAACCCTAATTTAGTTTCAAGGTAAGAATTATGGCAATATTCAATGTAAAAGTCAGTGGAAAGAAGTCTCATCAAACGACTGCAAGTATTTCATCGACTTTGCTTGAACTAAATCTAAAGTATTTAAAAGGACGAAAGGAGTTCACCGTTGTCGTCGTTGAATACTTGGACAGAGACACTTGGGTCATCGCTGATGAGCCTCTTTCCGAGCAAGATAACAGTTGCTTAATTTTGAATGTAGCCATGTCTGAAATCGTGAACGACGAGGAAAAAGCTTTGTTCATTAAGGAAGCATTCGCCGCATTTAATCGTTTACTGGGTGATCTGAACAAGGACTGTTACATCAGTATTCAACAATTTAACAGAAACTCATTTAGTTATAACAGACCATTCGACAAATAAATCATTTGGCAGGTAACAATTAACGTTACTTGCTTGTTGCTAAAAATATAGTCGTAAAGTAAAAGCACTTTGGATTACCTATATAGGTCTAATGGTGAATTTCTTTTTAAAACACTATTAAAGTTGTTGGTCCTAAAATCTTGATATGGAACAGTTGGTTATCTTTATTATTCCAATATTCACTACATTGATGGTTGTAGAGTTTACTTATGGGTTGTTGAAAAAGAAAAATACTTACACATTATCAGATACCTTCTCTAATCTGATGCAAGGACTCATCAGCAGGCTCTCACAATTTGTTAATCACTTTTTTCATATCGGCATATACACAATCGTCTATCACTTTGTTTGGCAAGACTACCAAAATCCATTTTGGTATTCATGGCAAGGTATCGCTCTGGGACTTGTGATTTTCGACTTTTGTGATTATTGGCTACACAGAGCTGAGCACGAAAGTGCTATTTTTTGGGCATCCCATGTCGTGCATCACCAAAGTAAAAATTACAACCTCTCAGTTGCCCTTAGGCAAGTGAGTACAGAGCCCATATTAGGTTTTGTCTTTTACTTGCCATTGGCCTTAATCGGTTTGCCACCACAACAGTTGTTGCTGACGGTTTTGGTCGTACTCTTTTACCAATTTTGGATTCATACAGAACACATCCCGAAACTTGGATGGTTCGATACAGTCTTTAATTCTCCAGCCAATCACAGAGTACATCATGCAACAAATCCACAATATATAGATAAAAACTATGGTGGTTTTCTGATGCTTTGGGACCGAATGTTTGGTACCTATGAACCAGAAGTTGAGGCTTGCGTCTATGGGACAAAAAAAACCTTTGAAAGTGTCGATCCAGTTTGGACTATTCTTAGTGAATATGTCAGCATTTATCAATCGGTCAAACAATGCACGGGTTGGTTTAATAAATTTAGAGTTATATTTAAACCCCCTGGGTGGACCGAAGTAAAACAAGAGTCACATAAAGCCACCCTTTTGCCAGGTGCAATATCTCAAGCCGATATTTGCCAAAATACTGCAACTTTAGAAATTCGTAAAGTAACGGCCTGCTTGGCGCAGTTTTTCACCATCGCTGGGCTGACGATACTTTTCTTGTCCACTGAGGAGGAGATTGCCTACTTAGAAGCGTTGCCTATAATTGCATCGCTCGTGTTAATGTGTTGGGCCCTAGGAGCGTTGATGGTTGGCAGATTGAAGTACTGGCAGTTGCTGCTTATTGATTCAACAAGCGCTGTAGTTTTTTATGTAAAGCTTGTTCCGTTGATCTCCTGAATTCTTAAACATTCAAGAGCCACTTGGTAGCTTTTTCACCATTCTTTATCGATAACGTGCAATTCGACTTATTTGAGTTGACCTTATCTATATCAAAATCAATTAGGAGCCGAATTATTCTTTGATCTCTGCCTACAAGAGCGACAAATTTTTTGGTATTTCCAAGCAATAGCCAAAGATCATCGAGTTTACTTAACCTCCATGATTGAGATTGAATAGGATTAGATTTCCTAGATTTTTTATGGTGTCCAGCTGTATCCGACACCTCCACTCCAATCCATTCATCACCAGGGACAAAACCACTTCTCTCAGCGATACCGTTGCTGAGTACATGTTTGATATGAACATTTGATTTTGAGTCATCGGTTCTGATGCCAAGTTGTAGTTGCAAAGGATCGGGTGCCTTGAGCACTTGTATACCGTTTTCCAGCAATAACTCTTCAAAAGGGGGATCCATGATTCCATGGACCCAACTCTTAATTTCTTTCCTCCAAGAGTATCCACTTAGGTCGTTCAATACTTGAGCAAATTCAAGCTCTCCTATCGGACCACCTTTGGACCTTTTATAAAGCTCGCGCATCACTTCGTCCAAACTAGATTTAAAACTCCGCAGTTTTAAATCAAAGCAAAGAGCAATTAACGCACCTTTTGAGTAGTAACTAACGGTTGAGTTTGGAGTGTTCTCATCAGGTTTGTAATACTTAACCCAAGCATCAAAACTGGACTGAGCAACGGATTGCACAAATCGTCCCGGTGTTTGTAATACTTGCTGTATATTCTTATTGACTAACTTTAAATACTGTAGGTCGTTGATGAGACCGGATCTTCGTAATAAAAGATCGTCGTAATAACTGGTGAAGCCCTCAAAGAGCCAAAGTAACTCAGTGTAATTCTCAGTATCGAACTTGTAGTGAGTAAACTCTGTAGGTCTCAAACGTTTTACGTTCCAAGTGTGAAAGTACTCATGCGAGATGAGCCCCAGAAGACCAATATAGCCATCACTTAGATCACTTTTATGAATATTGGGAAGGTCTGCTCGCTTGCACTGAAGTACTGTAGAGTTTTTGTGTTCTAGTCCCCCGTAACCGTCTTGGGATGCATTCAGAATAAATAAATAGTTATCTATGGCGGGTTTGTTACTAGGATGCCAGAAATCAATTACTGTTTCACAAATCTTTTGACTGTGTGTGAGCAGTTTGTTGCCATCAAATGAGGGGGGAGTACCTGTTATAACAAATCTATGGGTAATATCGCGTACTTTAAATTCACCCACCCAAGGTGCACCTATTAAAACAGGCGAATCCGCTAAAGTTTGAAAGGATTGCGCTTTGTAAAGACCCCATCCATTTTTATTAATTTTTACGGGATCTAGTTGGGTGAAAACTCTCCATTCCTCAGTGAACTGATTGTTTGAAGGTGACAAGAGCATAGAATTTAAACGGACCAAGTATTCGGAATCAAGGTGACCATCAATTTCAAAAAACAGACTTGTCCCATTAAAAAACGCCCTTGACTGATCTAACCAAGCTCCTCGAACTGATGCATCATGAGCATAAATTTTGTAGGTAAAGCTTAATGCATGGCCTTCAGTGCAGTGGAGTTTCCAACTTGATTTAGTTAGTTGTGTAAAAGTTATCGTTTTATTATTTTGAATTGCCTGAAGATTTTGTAAATTTTTCGCAAAATCACGGATCATATAGCTGCCAACTATCCACTGAGGAAAGTTAATGATTTGATCCTTGTTTGGACACTCAACGCGGCATATGACCGTGTATATGTGGGAGTTAAGATTTGCATTTATAACCTCATATGTTATTTGCGAGGCTGTATTTGCAAGCTTATTCTTATTTTTTGTGTTGGATCTATTCATTGAGAGGCAATTTAAATTTAAGGTTGCATTAAAAAATCACACATGCAAGACACTTTGACCTGATGGATTTAAAAAATCTGATTAGAAATTGATTTACGCAGCGCCTGCTGCAATAAAACAACTCAGTGAAGCAACTACAGTCAATATCAGTCTGAGTCTTAGCCATTCTTGCATCTCAACAAGGGGCCATGTTTTTCTATCTACTAAGTAGCAGATGATCAACATTACCGCTTGTAAGGGCAGGGCTGCATATGCGGGCATGATGACAAAAATCCAAGCTGCTAGTGAAGGGATAACGCCCCAAATGAAGTGAAACTGCCGATGTTCAATATCTTGTTTGAAACCAATCCCCCAGTGAATACCACCAAGAAACGAAATAATAGAGGACGCATAACCTGTCAAAGCCAGTGCCACATAGGGTTGTAGATCTGGACTGACTATCCAAATGCAGACGGTAAAGAATATAAACGGTACGAGTCCGCCGTACCCCAAAATGAAGACCTTATTTTTCAATCGCGGTACCTCTCAAGGTAGAGTTTTTATAGTGGTGTAGATTATTTGATATCTAGCAAAAGCTTCTCAAGTTCTTTGGCTTCTATAGCCCCCGGCACTCTTGTGCCATCGGCCAATAAAATTGTTGGGGTACCGTTGATTTTGTGTTTCTTGCCGTATTCTAGATTTCTTTGAAGGGCAGTGCTCTCGCATTGAAGAGAGCTAGGTATTTGACCTTTGACCATCCAGTCTTGCCAAATTTTAGATTTGTCTTTTGCGCACCAAATGTTTTTGGCTTTATCACTAGAGTCAGCACTAAGAATGGGATACAAAAATAAGTACACAGTAATGTTGTCAATCTTTTGGAGATCTCTTTCAAAACGTTTGCAATAACCGCAATTAGGATCTTCAAATACAGCAATTTTCCTTTTCCCATTTCCCCTGACAATAGTGAATGAATCCTTTAAGGGTAGAGAATCAAAAGCTATAGAGAGTAATTTATCGGTTCTCTCCTCAGTAAGATTTTTTCTTGTTTTAGTATCAATTAAATTTCCCTGAATTAAATAATTACCTTCTGAGTCGGTGTAATAAATTTCGGTTTCATCTAGCCTTACCTCATAAAGACCGTTCATCGGTGTCTTAATAACCTCATCGATACGGGGCAGTTGTGGCAGCCGTTCTGTGAGATTTTTACGTATCGTATTTTCTACCGTGTCAGCAAAGGCGAGTTGAGTAATTAGTGAGTAAAGAATTAAAATTAATAGATAGATTTTGCGGATCATTTTTTGGAGCTGAATAGCTTTATGAGTGGAGTAAAAAGTTGATTGAAAATTGAAAGATAGAGAGGGATATTTCATTTTCGTATATTTGTGATTTTATTTGCCGTTTGCGTATTCTTAGGTTGCAGATTTCATCGCCTCTTTGATTGCCCATTGTTTTAGTGGGTTAATGTTATTAAAAGAATTGAATCCTTGGTTTCTAATCAAACTTGCAATTGAGTAATCGCTGGCAAAGAGTCGTTGAATGCCATCAATAAAAGTTGTTGGACCTAAAATGGAGAGCTTTCTGTGTCTTGAATACGATTCAAGCAGACGCAAATCATTCAAAGGTCGCCAAGACGCTGTTGTTTCACGTTGGAGAAGAAACTCATAAAGTGATGCTGCATCCCCAAGCCCCAAGTTTAGACCCATGCCAGCTAGGGGGTGAACAGTATGAGCACTATCTCCGCAAACGACCCAACTTTGTTTTGGGTTAAAGGCACCACTCCAGTGAGTCGTTTTGCTAAATGTTAGGGGCCAAGATTGGCGAGGACTATGAAGAGTTATATCTTTAAAAAGTCCACGGGTACTTTGAGATAAAGAATCTGTAAACTCAGCTTCAGGCATCTCTTTAAGTTTGGAGATCCACCTATCAGGTGCTGACCATACGATTGCGAATTCCTTAGATTTGTCCCCTCCTAAAGGTAAAAGGGCTAGTACTTCAAAGTTATTACTTTTCGCAGCTAAAGAGTTGAACCACTGATATGCAATACCATGGTTGGGCTCAGATACCCTTATACGAGCTGCCATAGCGTGTTGATAGTAAGGGGTTTTGATAGTCTGTGTATTGAGTTGATTTTTTGAAACACTTTTATTACCCTCACAAATCACGGTGAGTGGGGCATTAGATGAGACGAAGTTTTGTGATTGCTTCTCATCTGATTGATTAAGAATCACAACTTTGCTTTGATGGATTGCGTCTGAGAGCTTTCCCTCAAGTGAATGGACATCAACAATCCAGCTTAGAGGACTAGGGTAGGATGTCTTCTTAAGATTGGATGAGTCATAGCCATCAAATTGAACGAGGCCATTTTGATCAGCATGAACCACCATTTTATGAACGGGTGTTACATTTTCAGATCCCGGCCAAGCGTTTATAGACTCCAGTAGGGCTTTGGACTGCTGATTGAGTGCATAAGCCCTGATATCTTTTTTTTCAACTTGTCCGGAACTTTTTGTACTGCCCAATTCTTTGACCAGACCTACTTTAAGGTTCAAGCGGGCAAGCAACAGCGCGAGGGTATAACCTACGATCCCCCCCCCACGAATACAAATTTCTACATTTTCAGCCATACCCTAATTGTAGGATTATTGTTGGTGGCTCAGATCTTGAGTTCGTCAATAACACTTCAATCTGGGGTTAATACTTGAAGTTTAGGTTTTTTCTTGGGTTGTTCCCTATGTGGGGGGTGTCAATTCTGATTAAAATCAAAATTTCTTAATACATAAATTGGGGATTTTGTTATGGAACGTCGTTCGGTTATAAAACATGCTGGAATTGCTGGAATTTTGGCTGCAGCAGCTGCACCTGCGGTTTACGCTCAAACCGCTGTCCGTTGGAGGATGGCATCAAGCTTCCCTAAATCTTTGGACACTTTATTCGGCGGGGCTGAGACAATCGCAAAGAACGTCAAAGCAATGTCAGGTGGTAAATTTGAGATATCAACACATGCTGCGGGTGAGTTGATGCCTGCATTTGGTGTAGTCGACGGCGTACAACAAGGATCTATAGAGTGCGCCCACACTGCGCCGTATTACTTCTTCGGTAAGGATGAGACTTTTGCTCTTGGATGTGCAATTCCTTTCGGTTTAAATAGTCGACAAACAACCGCATGGATGATTGAGGGCAATGGAATGAAGTTGATGAGGGAGTTTTATGCAAAGTACAACATTATCAATTTCTTAGCCGGAAACACTGGCTCTCAAATGGGTGGATGGTTTCGCAAAGAGCTCAAATCAGTTGCTGATATCAAGGGACTTAAGTTCAGAATTGGAGGCTTTGGGGGGAGAATTATTGAACGTATTGGAGGAATCGCACAAAATATTCCAGCCGGAGACATCTACTCTGCCCTAGAGAAAGGCACCATTGACGCTGCTGAATTTGTAGGACCTTATGACGATTTAAAACTAGGTCTAAGTAAAGTGGCCCCAAACTATTACTATCCAGGATGGTTTGAGGGTGGTGCACAGATTGATTTATTTGTGAACAACAAAGCATACGACTCATTGTCTCCAGAGAATAAGGCGATTTTAGAGGCCGCTTGTGCAGTAGCTCATTCTGATGTTCAAGCCAAATACGATGCTAGAAATCCGATCGCATTAAAGCAGCTTAACGCAACAGGCACTAAGTTAAAAGAGTTTCCCAAAGATATCTTAAATGCCGCTTTTGCAGCCTCTGAGAAATACTATGAAGAGTTAAACGATAAAAACGAAAACTGGAAGAAGATTTACCCAGACTATAGAAAGTTTAGGGCTGATGAGAATCTCTGGTTTAGCTTTGCTGAAGCCACTTTTGACCATTTCATGCAAGCTCAAAAACTGTAATAAAGGACCGTTATAAGCGATCAAGGAAGTCTGATAACCGAGACTCCTTTTGCTTTGCTTGTTTTAATCTTTTTAGATCGACGCTCCGAACTCCAGTTGCCTTGTATGGGTTTCTGGATTCGGAGCTTTTTTATGGTTAAGTTTTGAAGCGCAGACTTATTTATTTCGGTTGAACAAATCGTTGATACGTTTTTGTTCTTCTTCTGCCCTGGCTTTTTCTTGTTCAGGCGTAAGGGTAGATTCATTAATAGAGTTTGAATCATCATTCGAGTGTGGCATTTCTATCTTCACACTATCAATATCAATCGTTGCCTCTTTGGTTAGAAACACAGTCACCGTTTCAGGAACAAAGATAACAATTACAACAAGCAACAATTGCATTAAAACCCATGGAAGCGCGCCAATATAAATGTCTCTTGAGAGCACGGGTCTTGGGATACGAGCTTCCTTGAAAAGCGTATCCGCAATGCCTCGCAAGTAAAAGAGCGCAAAACCAAATGGCGGATGCATGAAGCTGGTTTGCATATTTACACAAAGTAGCACCCCGAACCAGATCAGATCAATGCCTAATTTATTGGCAACGGGACCAAGGAGGGGCAGAATAATAAATGCGATCTCAAAGAAGTCTAGGAAAAAAGCCAAAAAGAAAATAAATATATTGACGACGATTAGGAAGCCAATTTGCCCTCCAGGAAGGTTGGAGAGCATATCTTCGACCCAACGTCCACCCTCGACGCCTTGGAAAACCATTGAAAATACGCGAGAGCCTATCAAAATAAATACCACCATGGCAGTTAATCGCATGGTACTGTGCATTGCTTCCCAAATTAGGGACTTGGAGAGTCGACCGTGAATGATAGCTAAGAACAATGCGCCCATACATCCCATGGCACCGGCCTCTGTAGGGGTTGCGATTGCAGAGTCCATACCAGGCAATCCGCCCATAGAGCCAAGAACCGCAAAAATCAAAAGTGCAGAAGGAATAATCCCTCTTAAACACTTAAGCCACAGCCTCCAACCTTGAAGAGTTCTTGCAGATGCGGGCACGCCTGGCACATGACTTGGCTTAAAGACACCAAGCAAAAAGGTGTAGAGAACAAAAATCAGTACTTGAAGGATGGAGGGCCCCCAAGCTCCTTTGTACATATCTCCCACTGAGCGACCGAGTTGATCAGCCATGACAATGAGAACCAGTGAGGGAGGAACCAACTGAGTGATCGTGCCTGACGCAGCAAGCACGCCCGTTGCATATCTCATGTTGTAGCCGTACCTGATCATGACGGGCAAGGATATCAGTGCCATTGCAATGACTTGACCCGCTACAGTTCCAGTGATAGCTCCTAATATGAAGCCAACAATAATCACGGAATAACCCAACCCACCTCGCACAGGACCAAAGAGTTGGCCCATGGAGTCAAGCATATCCTCAGCAAGACCGCACTTCTCTAATATGGCTCCCATGAATGTGAAAAAAGGAATGGCCAGTAACAGATCATTGGCCAAAATCCCAAAAACATTCAATGGTAAATTGGCCATGAAACCGCTTGGGAACCAACCCATTTGAATGGCAAAGAAGCCGCAGGCAAGACCCAGGGATGCTAAAGAGAAGGCAACTGGGAACCCGATCAACATCATTAGGATGAGGCCACCAAACATATAGGGTGGAAAATTCTCCATTTGAAACATCAAGATATCCTAAAAATTTTTTATTTAAAGAGGGGAAATTACAATGAAATCAAATTCTTTATTGAACAGGTTTTTCGTAGTGGGTATCCATCACGATTAGACCCTTCAAATGTGCAAGGCGTTTGATGATCTCGCTTAGGCCTTGCAGGAAGACCCAAAAAAAGCCAAATGGCAAAAGCATCATTGCTGGCCACCTTACAAGGCCTCCTGCGTTGCTAGATACCTCCCCAGAGATGAACATTTTAAGAAACAGGGGGAAGCTCAGCCAAGCCATGAAGGCCATGACAGGGAGTAACAAAATAACCAGGCCAAAGAGGTCAATGTAGACTTGTATCTTAGAAGAAATTGATCCGTAGATTAAATCAACACGAACATGCTCATTTCTTTTTAAAACCATAGGTGCTCCCAGCATTACAGTGGCGGCAAAGAGATACCACTGAATCTCTAGCCAGCCATTGGAGCTAAAGTCCATGCCGTAGCGAACAAAAGCATTACCCGCCGAAATGACTGCAGCAAAAAGAACAGTCCAAGCAGCAAGGGTACCCAAGTGCTCACTGATCCAATCAATAGCGTTTGAGAATTTAAGCCATCCGTGCATAATTAATTCCTGAGTTTATAAAGAGCGATTTAATGTTTAAATTTTTTAATTTGCAAAAATAGAAAATTTTAAATTAAGGGTTCAATTGTGAAATCAAATTAGTTGCGCTTTTAATGCCTAAAAAGGTCAGCACAAGCGAACCAAACAAATGTGCGCCAATGGTAGCTAAGGCGAGAAACCATTTGGCACTGTTAACCATGGCAACCACCTCAGCACTAAATGAGGAAAAAGTAGTCAATGATCCCATAAAACCAGTCACCAAAGCAAGTCGCCAAATCGGGTCTATTTGGGGTAAGGTATTAAAAATACCTACACAAACTCCTACCAAATAGCCACCAATTAAGTTACAAGCAAGTGTTCCAAGTGGAATAGGTGCAAGAGTATTGAACAATACACTCAGTTGCCACCTCACCAAAGCACCCAAGCAAGCGAAGATACAGATTACAAAGACTTGAAACATATCAAAGGCTTAAGATTTTTTGACTTGTAATGAGTGCATATAGGCGGTCACACCCTTTTCAACCGAATGAAAGGTGTGCTTACAACCCGCAGCTCGTAGCGAACTCAAATCCGCTTGTGTATAACACTGGTATTTGCCAACAAGGGCCTGTGGAAAATCAATGTACTCAATTAGTTTAAGTTCTACAGCTTCATCAAGGCTTAAAGGGGAGGAGTCTGTTTTATCTTTATTGCCTGTTTTACCCGGATTTTCATGAGTTTTTCTTAACGCGCGGTGTGCGTTAATAACTGCCAAAGCAACATCATTAAAGGGCTGTGCGCGCCCAGATCCTAGATTGAAAATCCCTGATTTATCAGGATGATCAAAAAACCAAAGATTCACGTCCACCACGTCATCTACATAAACGAAGTCTCTCATTTGCTCGCCGGCCTCGTAGCCAGCGTAAGCGCCAAATAGTTTTACTCTACCTTGCTCTTTGAATTGGTTATTTTGGTGATATGCAACGCTTGCCATTCGTCCTTTGTGTTGTTCCCTAGGTCCGTAAACGTTGAAATATCTGAATCCAACCAATTGATTGGGTGAGTGCTCGAACTGATTGCCATACATAGCTCTCATGCGTTGATCAAACAGGAGTTTAGAGTAACCATACACGTTAAGGGGGTGCTCGAACTCTGGGGTTTCTTTAAAAACACTTGAGCCCCCATAAGTTGCAGCCGATGAGGCATATATGAGCCTTGTATTTTGTAACAGACAACTTTTTTGTATGCTACAAGTCGTAGAAAAATTGTTGTCCATCATATAGCGACCATCTGTCTCCATGGTGTCACTACAAGCGCCTTCATGAAATACTGCCTCAATTTTCCCGTACGCACCAGCGGCAAAAAGATCATAAAAATCATTGTGATCTACATAGTCAATAATTTTTAGATCAGCTAAGTTGATAAATTTATCTCCATCCGTTAAATCATCTACAGCGATGATTTCGGTGATGCCTCTACTGTTAAGGCCTTTGATAATATTGCTTCCAATAAATCCTGCAGCCCCAGTTACGACTATGGTCATGATGCCAACTCCTCAAAGCTTACACTTGCAGTTCCAAATTTACCGACAACGATACCCCCCGCTTTATTTGCCCAGGGTAATGCCTCTCGAACGCTATAGCCCGCAGCCATGAGAACAGCGAGTGTGGCAATTACAGTATCTCCGGCCCCTGTTACGTCAAAGACCTCTAGTGCTTGGGCGCCCACATGAACCTCGCCTTGTGCATCAAAGAGGCTCATTCCTTCTTCACTGCGAGTTAACAAGAGCGTATCAAGCCCAAGCTCTGTTCGAAGGTTATGGGCCTTTGACTTTAGATCTTCTTCGTCCCTCCATTCTCCAACCACCTGTGATAGCTCTTGCTTATTTGGTGTGATAACGCTTGCGCCCTTGTACCTTGAATAATCGCTACCCTTGGGATCGATAAGTACTGGTTTTTTGTAGTCTTTTGCAAGGTGTATCATTTCTTGAATTTTGGCTAGACCACCTTTGCCGTAGTCTGAGAAGATAACGGCTTGGTGTTGTCCGATTAATTCGTTGAATTTTTGAGTCTGAAAGGCAAGAGTATCGTGCTGTGGGATATTCTCAAAATCAACACGGATGAGTTGTTGTTGGCGACCAATGACTCTAAGTTTCATTGTGGTTTTTAGATGTGGATCACGTCCAAAGAAAGGCCTGATACCAGTTGCCCCCACCAGTTTTTCTAATTTGTGGCTTGCCTCGTCATCTCCCACAACACTGAGTAAGCTGACATTTGCACCTAGACTTACGCAGTTAAAGGCAACGTTTGCTGAGCCACCAAGTCTGTCCTCCTCTTTAGTAATGCGAACCACAGGTACTGGGGCCTCTGGGCTGATACGGTCAACTGCGCCGTACCAATAACGATCTAACATCACATCGCCCACAACCAGTACTTGTGCTGCTTTTATTTTTTCTATAGATAGGGGTAAAGGCAAATGCTTCATAGTTCTTCTATTTTTTCAGGAGGATAGCTATCCCAAGATTGACAACCTGGACACTGCCAGAAATGAGTTAAAGCTTCAAATCCACAGGCTGCGCAGCGATAGCGCTTGAGAGGAGTAGAAGATTTGTTCAGTGTTTGTAGTATAGATTTTTTGGTGTCATCATCTGAGAATGTTTCGCCTTTTAACCACTGAGTGACTGCAATCAATGAGGGTGTTCTTTGCAAGTGAGCGGAGTAAAGGGATTGAGTAGCCTTAGCATTAGCATTAGGGAACGAGTCAGTAGCTGAGTTTGAATAGGAGTAAGTATTTTGATTGGAGTTGTTTAAATCAGGACTTCTTTTTGAATTTAAATCAATGATAGCCTCCAACACATCTAGACGTGGTTTATTTTGATAACTTTGGTTTAAAAGCTCCAGTGCAACATCAATTTTTTCAAGCTCAATGGAAAACTTAGCAATTAGTGGTGCGCCAAGACCTGCAAACCTAGGAGATTCGATAAATATACGTTTGATAATTTCGAAAGCTTTTGGTGTTTGGCCTTGTAAATGCAAAAGTTGAGCTAACGCAATTTTTGCACGGGCATGATTAGGTGCATATTCAATCGCGCCCTCAATCATGATCTGTGCAGCTTTGGGATCTATGCCTTCTAATGCCGCGGCTTGTTCACATAAGTAATGGGCAAGCCTTGCAGAGAAATCACCTTCGCCGAGTTTTTGCAGTCTTCTTGCAATTTGTGCTGCCTGTTCCCAGTCTCTGGAGCGCTCATAAAGATTAAGAAGCGCAAGCATAGCTTGCCCCTCCATTTGGGTGCCCTCTAAGTCTTTTAGAGCGTTCTCAGCTCTGTCAATGATTCCAGCTCTTAAGTAATCCTGTGCAAGATCAAACATCGCTCGGTGCCGATCTTTGGAGGATAGGTCTGCGCGCGCAAGTAAATGCTGATGAACTCTAACTGCGCGTTCAAATTCGCCTCTTCTTCTAAACAGGTTTCCCAAAGCAAAGTGTAACTCGGACGTATCTGGATCTTGTTGTACGGCTTCAATGAATGAATCAATCGCTTGGTCTTGTTGCTCATTGAGTAAAAAATTAAGGCCTTGGAAATATGCTTTTGGGTTACGTTGATTTTCTAATTTGAGTTGTAAGAAATCAAACCGCGAGGCAATCCATCCAAGTGCAAATACTGCACAAGCTCCCATTAACAACCAGACCCAATCAATCGCCATGATTAATCTCAAGGTTGTTAGAGTTGATCAAGATTTTAAAAATTTGTATCAACGAAGGATGAAGTAATAAATTCACGTGTTTTTTTTGATAATGCTTTCGCATCAAGATTTAGAAGAGGTTGATTCGGGGGATTCTTTTTGATCAGATAAGCCAATACCTGAGTTCCCTGTATTACTCCTAGCTCGCCACCACCGAGGCACCATAGCCAAAACGCCGACCGCAAGCCCTATTGTAAAGACTGTCAATACGATTAACACTAGTGGTCCATGCCAACTCAGACCAAAGAAGAAGTTCACATTGGCTTCTTGTTGGTTATTAAGTGCGAAGGCGAAGAGTGTAAAAAAAATGGCTGCCTTCAGAATCCACCGAAGCAGCCACAGAGTGTGTTTCAATCTTATTTCCCAAAAGTATTAAAGAATCATTTTGAAGCGGTTAAGGTCAAGGTTACAGTTTTTTCATCAACCGATTCCCTAAGTGCTTTACCGGGTTTGAAATGAGGAACTCTTTTCTCAGGAATAGCAACTTGCTCACCCGACCTAGGATTACGCCCAAGCCTGGGGGGGCGACGATTGATCGAGAAACTGCCAAACCCTCTAAGCTCAATACGGTGACCACGCATTAAAGCGTCACTCATCGCGTCAAGCAAGGCTTTCACAGCAAACTCAGCATCCCTGTGGGTGAGCTGAGGAAACTGCGCTGCCAGTTCTTCGACCAAATCGCTTCTAGTCATTTTGTTAACGTCAATCTGAATTGATTAGGATTGCTCGTCTTCCGGTGTGTCTAGCTTGGCTCTTAAGAGAGCCCCAAGACTTGTAGTCCCTGCATTCTCACGTGAACTCTGTTGATTCAAAGAGGCCATGGCTTCTTGTTGGTCAGCAGCGTCTTTCGCTTTGATCGAGAGTTGGATGTTGCGAGTTTTTCTGTCAACATTCACAACAACTGCAGTTACTTCATCACCTTCTTTGAGCACTGTACGAGCGTCTTCAATTCTCTCGCGAGAAATCTCACTGACTCTTAAGTAGCCTAAGACATCGTTTCCTAAGTCAATTTCAGCGCCCTTAGCATCAACTGTCTTAACCTTGCCA
The DNA here is from genome assembly GCA_036834025.1 of Limnohabitans sp. Lineage (GTDB taxonomy): Bacteria > Pseudomonadota > Gammaproteobacteria > Burkholderiales > Burkholderiaceae_C > Limnohabitans. Next base: position 12,388 of record DAITOS010000031.1, on the reverse strand, counting down.
GTTACGATTTGACCCTTCTCATTCACTGAAACAAAGGTGGTGTAGGGATCAGCATCTAGTTGTTTGATACCAAGGGAGATACGCTCGCGTTCGACATCAACAGCCAACACAACGGCCTCGACCTCTTGCCCCTTTTTGTAGTTGCGAACAGCAGCCTCACCTGTCTCGTTCCATGAAAGATCAGACAAGTGCACCAAGCCGTCTATACCAGCAGCCAGTCCAACAAATACACCAAAGTCTGTGATGGATTTAATTGGGCCTTTAACACGGTCACCGCGCTTGGTGTCTTGTGCAAACTCTTGCCATGGGTTAGCACGGCACTGCTTCATTCCTAGTGATATGCGGCGTTTGTCTTCATCAATCTCAAGAACCATGACTTCAACTTCATCGCCTAAAGAAACGATTTTGCTAGGGGCAACGTTTTTGTTTGTCCAGTCCATCTCAGAGACGTGAACCAAACCTTCAATTCCTGGCTCGAGCTCAACGAATGCTCCGTAATCTGCAATGTTAGTAACTTTACCAAACATACGTGTGCTTTGTGGATAACGTCTTGCAACGCCCATCCAAGGATCGTCGCCCATTTGTTTAAGTCCAAGTGAAACACGATTTTTATCTGTGTCGAACTTAAGGATCTTAGCTGTGATTTCCTGTCCTGCTTGTACCACTTCGCTTGGATGACGAACGCGTCTCCATGCCATATCAGTGATGTGTAGCAATCCATCAATACCGCCCAAGTCCACAAATGCTCCGTATTCGGTGATATTTTTAACCACACCATGAACTACTGAGCCTTCTTTTAATGTGTCCATTAATTTGGCACGTTCTTCTCCCATGGAGGCCTCAATCACAGCACGACGGCTAAGCACTACGTTGTTGCGCTTACGGTCAAGCTTGATGACTTTGAATTCCATAGTCTTGTTCTCAAAGGGGCTCAAATCCTTAATTGGACGAGTGTCAATGAGTGAGCCAGGTAAGAATGCCCGGATACCGTTGACCAATACGGTCAAACCGCCTTTGACTTTGCCGCTGGTGGTGCCGCTTACAAACTCGCCTGATTCCAAAGCTTTTTCTAGCGACAACCAAGAGGCCAAACGTTTAGCCGTGTCGCGACTCAGGATCGTGTCGCCGTAGCCATTTTCAACGCTACTGATCGCAACAGATACGAAGTCTCCAGCTTGCACCTCGATCTCGCCGAGATCGTTTTTGAATTCTTCAATTGGGACATAAGCCTCTGATTTGAGACCCGCATTGACCACAACGTGGTTGTGTTCGACACGTACCACTTCAGCAGTGATAACTTCACCAGTGCGCATTTCTGAGCGCTTTAGTGATTCTTCAAATAGGTCGGCAAAAGATTCTGACATAAAAGTTTTCCTAAACCACGAAATAAATACCAACACACAACTAATTCAAAGATGCATAGCCGTGCATTAAAAATATTTCTTTTGCGGTGATGTGCGGGTGAGTTGATCCCGCGGGGGTTAAGTTAATGATCCATCTCGCCGATGCGCTAGACGCGCAGAAAGGAGCGATATGGGCCGCATTTCACAGTCAACATACGCGGCAAATGGGATCAAGGAGAATCCTTGAGAGTCAAGAGCCGCTTAAATCGTCTGCTTTTCTTGCCACCAAGACATCACTTGCTTCACTGAATCTTCAATGGATAAGTTGGAATTGTCTAAATGATAAGCCTCGTTATCAGCTTTAAGGGGAGCAACACTTCGCGTACTGTCACGCAAGTCCCGAGCCTCTAAATCTGCAAAAAGGTCTTCTATTTTAGCCTGAATTCCTTTTGAAATCAATTGCTTATGTCGTCTTTTTGCTCTTTCCATTGCACCGGCCGTTAAAAAAACTTTTAAGGGTGATTTCGGGAAAATGACTGTTCCCATATCCCGTCCGTCCGCGACTAGACCTGGGAGCTTACAAAAACTGTGCTGAAGTTGCACCAAAGCTGTCCTTACGTCCCCTAAAACCGATATTTTTGAAGCATTTATTCCCGCTTCCTCAGTTCTTATGTCCTCAGAAACATCTACTCCATTAAGAAGTATGCGCTCACCTCTGAATTCAATTTCCAATTTTCTAACCAATTCGCTCAGAAGGACCTCATTTTCCGGCTCAAGTGCAATGCCTTGCTGAATCGCGGCAAAGGCGCTTAATCTATAAAGTGCTCCGGAGTCCAAATAGTGATAGCCTAAATTTTCAGCCACCCTGGAAGCCAGGGTTCCCTTTCCAGAGGCGGAGGGGCCGTCTATACAAATGATTGGAATGCTCTCAGAGTTTGTTTGGCAAAGGTTCAGATAGGTCTCAAAATAGTCAGGGTAGGTTTTTCCAACGCATTTGGGATCCAATATTCTGATTCTTTTGCGATCGCTATTAAAAGCTGCTAGAGAAAAACACATCGCCATCCGGTGGTCATCATAGGTGCTGATGCTTGCCGCCTTCCAATTTCCTTCCTTAATTGGATAGATGGTCAACCAATCAGGACCCTCTAGCACTTGGGCACCTAGTTTGCGACATTCTGTTGCCACAGCGTGGATTCGGTCTGTTTCCTTGACCCTCCAACTTCCAATGTTTTTAAGAGTGCTGGGTCCATCTGCATATAGAGCCATGACAGCAAGAGTCATTGCAGCGTCTGGTATGTGGTTGCAGTCTAGTTCGATTGCTTTAAGTGGCCAAGAACCTCTTTCAACCTCTACCCAATTGGGCCCAGTTTTAATCTCTGCCCCCATGGCCTTTGCTGCTGATATGAATTTAATATCACCTTGTATCGAGTCTGGACCGAGTCCCTCGATTTTGATACTTGATCCGTTTAAACCGCTTGAAGCAATTGCACCTAGCGCAATAAAGTAACTTGCAGAGGAAGCATCAGCCTCAACGTGCATCTCACCAGGAGAGGTGTAAATGCTGGATTTGGGTATCACAAATCTTTTGAAACCGTTTTTAAGCACAGTTAGCCCAAATTGCTGCATCATTTTGAGGGTAATTTCAATGTAGGGTTTTGAGATTAAATCCCCAACCACTTCAATAGAGATATCACCTGATGTAGCCATCGGTAAAGCCAAAAGCAGAGCGGTCAAAAATTGACTGGATACATCCCCTCGAACGGGTATTGGTTTTTTTATGAGTTCAACAAAAGCGAGTTCTTGCTCGGCATTTCTTGGATTTAATTTAAGAGGAGGGAATCCTTCTTTTTCCAGGTAATCTATAGAACACCCAATTGCTCTCAATGCATCCACTAGATCTCCGATGGGGCGCTCATGCATGCGAGGTACTCCGTGTACTTTTGCATTCACGCCCATAACGGCTAATGCGGCAGTTAAGGGCCGCATTGCAGTTCCAGCGTTGCCTAGAAATAAATCAAGTGGATTTTTTGCACTATTCGAAACTAAAGTCTCAGGAATTCCTGCAATCGTTAATCCGTCTTTAGACTCAGATATTTTGCACCCCATCTCTTTCAAAGCACTCAACATTACTGAGGTGTCATCTGAGTTCAGTAGCCCCCGTATAAGTGTATTTCCCTTACTTAGTGCGGCTAGCAGTAAAACACGGTTGGAGATGCTCTTAGAACCAGGCAACTGAACAACCCCTTGAGCAGACTGAAGGTTGGGAATGTCCAAAAAGGGAATGGAGTACATACTATAAATTTATGTTTAGGTGCGATTGTTGAACAAGACTTGGCGAAAAATCTTAGACTAGCTATTCATTGATAGACCAATTTATACGACTTTGTCTAGATTTTTCTATAGATTCAAATAAAGTCTGAGAGTCCGATCGTTCAATGGATTGCTCAAGAAATTGCAGGGAAGACTTGAACAAACTGAGTTGCTGAATTAAGTTTTCCTTATTTGCAAAGAAAATGTCACTCCAAACCTTTGGGTCACCGCCGGCAATTCTTGAAAAGTCTCTGAAACCAGGCCCAGCAATTGATAAAAATTTATCGTGATCTTGCTGTTCATTTAGACCGTTCATAAATGCGAATGCAATTAAATGAGGTAAGTGGCTAACTGCGGCAAAAGCTTTGTCGTGATCATTTGCTGTCATTAAATGAACTTTAGATCCAATTGCACTCCAAATCTCTTTAGCACGCTCAATGAGTTCATGCGAGGTTTGAGCAAGCGGAGTGATGATCAAAGGGCGATTAACAAAGAGATCAGCACTAGCGTGTTGAATTCCTGAGACTTCTTTTCCTGCAATGGGATGTGTTGGGACAAATTGAGAAAGTTTGGAGCCTAAGAAATTCTTTGCTTTGGATGTAATATCTAATTTTGTTGAGCCTACATCCATCAGTAATGCATTGGGTTCAATTGAATCTTTTATCTCCTCAAGGCATTGAGCGATTGAGTTGACTGGAATAGCTATCAAGATCAAATCAGCGCCTTTTACAGTTTGCTCTAAGTTTAAAGATATTTCATCTATAGCGCCCAACTCTTTTGCAATGATAAGACTACTCTCATGATGTCCGTAGCCAACGATACGGCTCACTAAATTTGCTTGCCTTAGTGCAAGAGCAAAAGAGCCCCCCATAAGGCCGCATCCAATGAGTCCTAATTTTTTGAACATAAACAACTGACTGATTTAATTTTTTTGAATAAGCTGGGGGATTGGAAAACTATCACACTTTATCAATTTGCCGATTAATCGTTAACTGGGTAAGATCCTAAAACTTTATAAAAAGCGCAAAGTCGTTTTAGATCCTCAAGAGCCTTTTGTACGTGAGTTTCACTTACATGTCCTTGAATATCGATATAAAAGAAATATTCCCATTGACCGGATTTTGCAGGTCTTGACTCAAAACGAGTCATCGATACCCCGTTGTTTTTCAGGGGAACCAAAAGGTCATGAACAGCCCCTGGTCTGTTGGGCACAGAGACTACTAAACTGGTGCAATCTTTGCCGGATGAAGGGGGGGTATTTAGTGTTTGGGGTAGGCAGATGATTGAGAAACGAGTTCGGTTGTATGCTTCGTCTTGAATGGCATGAGCCACAATGTGCAAGCCAAACTGGGCCGCTGCTCGTTCGCTTGCTAGACCTGCCCATGCTGGATTTGTGGATGCAAGTCTTGCGCCCTCGGCATTACTTGACACAGCTCTTCTCTCCGCGTTTGGTAGGTGTTGGTTTAGCCAACCTTGACATTGAGCTAGAGCTTGAGGGTGAGCAAGCACAACCTCAATACCTTCTAAATTAGGGGTTTGGCGCATGAGGTTATGTCTGATCAGTAAACTTACCTCACCAATGACATGCACTGGTGAGCGGAGAAACAAATCAAGGGATCGAGCAACTACGCCTTCGGTGGAGTTTTCCACTCCAACTACGCCAAATTGTGCAGTGCCCGCAGAAGTTGCGTGAAAGACTTCATCAAAGTTGGAGCAGTAGATAAGCTCTGCAGAACTGCCAAAATATTCAATTGCTGCTTGTTCACAAAAAGTTCCCTCTGGTCCTAGAACAGCAACTCGTTGAGGTGCTTCAAGTGCCAAGCAAGCCGATGTGATTTCTAGCCAAATGCTTGCAACATGCTTATTTTGTAACGGCCCTTTATTCGAGAGTTCCATTTTTTGGATGACTTGAGCAACTCTGTCAGGTCTAAAGAAGGGGGACCCTTCAGCTCGCTTGATCTCCCCCACTTTTTCCGCGACTCTCGCTCTTTCATTGAGCAATTCAAGAATCTGCCGATCAAGCGAGTCAATTTGAATGCGAAGAGAAGTCAATCCGTTTTCGCCGTTTGTAGGCTTTTCAGTTGGGGACTTGCTGGTTTCCATAAATAAATAAACCTTAGACTTGAGGGAGACAACTGCATTGTAGGGAAATTAACTGGCAATCTAAATAATCCATATCCTTAGGTTCTAAGGTTTAGGGTAGCTACTGCAAATGCTTCTGTTAATACCAAAGCCAACACAGAGCGAAAGTAGGTTGTGTAATTAGCTCAGGTTCGGGATTTTTCAAATTCTTTTAAGTACTCAATCAAGTTCTGAACACCTTTGATTGGCATAGCGTTGTAGATGCTTGCACGCATTCCGCCTACCGATTTATGGCCTTTAAGTTGAAGAAGACCATGATCTTTAGCCCCACTCAAAAATGCGGCATTTAAAGACTCATCTTTCAAAAAGAAAGGAATGTTCATACGGGAGCGATCGTCCGGGTTCACTTTGTTTGTATAAAGTTCAGACTGATCCAAGTAGTTATAGAGCAAATCAGCCTTTGTTTTGTTGCGTAGCTCAATGGCGTCCAAACCTTTTAGTCCTTGTTCCTCTTGTTTCTTTAACCACTGTAGAGTCAGACCTGCAATGTATATTGCATAGGTGGGAGGTGTGTTGTACATCGAGTCTGCATCTGAAATCAATTTATAGTTAAATGCACTTGGGCATATATCTAAGGCTTGACCCAATAAATCCTCTCTGATGACGACAATAGTTAGACCAGCAGGACCAATATTTTTTTGAGCTCCAGCAAAGGCACAACCAAGCTTTGTCCAGTCAACTTTTCTAGAAAGAACGTGAGAGGAGAAGTCTATAACGAGTTCGGATTTGGAACCCATACTCTTTAAATCAGGAAGTTGGTGACACTCAACGCCGTGTATGGTCTCGTTGGTACACAAGTGGAGGTAGCTAGCAGAGTCACTTAGTTGCCAAGTCGATGCCGAAGGCAGGTAGGTAAACCCATCTTGCTCACTGGATGCGGCTAAATTTGTTTTTGTATATTTAGAGGCCTCTTTGAAAGATTTTTGACTCCAACTACCACTCAATACAAAATCTACTACCCCGCTTCGTGAGAGATTAAGAGGAACAATCGCGTTCTCGCCAATTCCACCGCCTTGAAGAAAAAGCACTTTAAATTCTTTCGGAATGCTGAGTAAGTCTTTGAAATCCTTTTCTGCATTTTCATATATGGAGATGAATTCAGATCCTCTGTGGCTCATCTCCATCACACCCATGCCTGAGCCGTGCCAATCAAGCATCTCAGCAGCTGCAATTCTCAGTACTTCCTCTGGCATGATGGCCGGGCCAGCGGAGAAGTTAAAGGGGCGAGTCATATGCGATCTAAAATTTATTTCTTACATTAAAAGCACTATCTATAGTACAAATAGCCTGTTGGAAAAGTTTTAAAAAGAAAAGATGCGTCTTAGAGTTTTCGACGCATCTTGCTATTAGTACCTTAAGGCTTTGTTAAGTCGTCGTCCGTACCTTTTGAGTCATCTTGAAGGTTATCAAGTGAAATATCAGTTTGGGACTCTGCATTTAATTCGTTTGTTTCCTCGGAGTTTTGTGCGTCATTTTCTGCGATCCTTTGGACACCACTTAATTTTGAACCTTCATCAAGTCCGATCAAAATGACCCCTTGTGTTGCACGCCCCATCTCACGTATTTCAGAGACTCTTGTCCGGATGAGTACGCCTCTATCACTGATGAGCATGATCTCATCTTTCGCGTGTACAAGTGTTGCTGCGACTACTTTGCCGTTTCGCTCAGATTGTTGTATTGCAATCATGCCTTTTGTACCCCGCCCATGGCGAGTGTATTCTGCAATTGATGTGCGTTTGCCGTATCCATTCTCAGTAGCTGTAAGCACGCTTTGATCTTCATCTTGTGCAACTAGCATCGCAATCACGTGTTGAGCATCATCAAGCATCATGCCTCTGACGCCACGTGCATTTCGTCCCATTGGGCGAACATCGTTTTCATCAAAACGAACTGCCTTGCCTCCGTCACTGAAGAGCATGACATCGCACTTGCCGTCTGTTAATGCAGCACCGATGAGGAAATCACCTTCATCTAAATCTACCGCGATAATGCCGGCTTTTCTAGGATTTGAGAAATCATTTAGAGATGTCTTTTTTACTGTCCCCATGGAGGTTCCCATGAAAACATAATTGTCGGCAGGAAAGCTTCTGAAGTTGCCTGTCAGTGCCAAAACCACATTGATTTTCTCACCCTCACCAAGGGGGAACATATTAACAATAGGTCTTCCTCTAGAACCTCTTGAGCCCGCGGGTACTTCCCAAACTTTGAGCCAATACATACGGCCGCGGTTAGAGAAGCAAAGGAGCCAATCGTGGGTGTTTGCAACAAAGAGCTGTTCTATCCAATCATCTTCTTTGGTGACCGTGGCTTGCTTGCCCCGACCACCACGTTTGATCGCCCGGTATTCTGAGAGTGGTTGACTCTTGATATATCCAGAGTGTGATAGGGTGACTACCATGTCTGTAGGTGTAATGAGGTCTTCGGTTGCCAGGTCTTGAGCATTCATCTCAATTTGACTGCGACGGGCTCCTTGTTTGGTTTGACCAAATTCCACCTTCACAGCTCCGAGCTCATCCCCAATGATTGTCGACACTCTCTCGGACTTAGCAAGGATGTCGAGCAAGTCGTCTATCTCTGCCATCACCTCTTTGTACTCATTAATGATTTTGTCCTGCTCAAGTCCAGTTAAACGTTGCAAGCGCATTTGCAAGATTTCTTGGGCCTGGGTTTCACTAAGTCTGTAAAGGCCGTCTTGTCCCATGCCCCAGTCTCTTTGAAGTCCATCGGGTCTGTAATCGTTTGCATTAATGGTTGCACCGTCTTCACGGGTGCGGGTTAACATCTCTCTTACGATTCCACTGTCCCAACTTCTGCTCATTAATTCAGACTTGGCAACTGGGGGAGTTGGCGCGGCTCGGATGATAGATATAAATTCATCTATATTGGCCAGCGCAACTGCTAGACCCTCTAAGACGTGACCCCGGTCCCTTGCTTTTCTAAGATTGAAAACAGTACGACGCGTTACAACTTCGCGTCTGTGCTGTAAGAAGATGTCAATTAAATCTTTGAGGTTGCAAAGTTTGGGTTGTCCGTCAAGCAGGGCAACCATATTCATACCAAAGGTGTCTTGAAGTTGGGTTAGTTTGTAAAGGTTATTGAGGACAACTTCAGGTACCTCGCCGCGCTTGAGCTCAATCACCACACGCATCCCAGACTTGTCAGATTCGTCTTGGAGGTGGCTGATTCCTTCTATCTTTTTCTCATTAACGAGTTCAGCAATTCTCTCCAGAAGTGTCTTTTTATTAACCTGGTAAGGGATCTCATCAACAATAATTGCTTGACGTTGTCCCTTATCGATATCTTCGAAATGACATTTCGCACGCATGATAATGCGACCGCGACCAGTTCTATACCCTTCTTTTACGCCCTGTACGCCATAAATAATTCCAGAGGTCGGAAAATCAGGTGCAGGGATGATTTCCATTAATTCGTCGATGCTGGCGCCGGGATTGCGCAACAAGTGAAGGCAGGCGTCGACGACTTCATTTAGATTATGAGGTGGGATATTGGTGGCCATACCGACCGCAATGCCAGAGGACCCATTGACCAAAAGATTGGGTATTTTGCTGGGTAAAACGAGTGGCTCTTTTTCACTTCCATCATAATTCGGGCCGAAATCAACAGTTTCTTTATCAATGTCGGCAAGCATCTCGTGAGCGATTTTGGCCAAACGAATTTCCGTATATCTCATCGCGGCGGCATTGTCGCCGTCAACGGAACCAAAATTTCCTTGACCGTCCACTAACATATGCCTAAGAGAGAAGTCTTGGGCCATGCGCACTATGGTGTCGTATACAGCGCTGTCGCCGTGAGGGTGATATTTACCAATTACGTCCCCAACAATACGAGCTGATTTCTTGTACGGACGGTTCCAATCATTATTTAACTCGTGCATCGCAAATAAAACTCTGCGGTGTACCGGTTTAAGTCCATCTCTCGCGTCTGGGAGGGCTCTTCCAACAATTACGCTCATTGCGTAATCGAGATAACTGCGCCTCATCTCCTCCTCTAAGCTGATGGGCAAAGTTTCTTTAGCAAACTGGGTCATTTAGAAAGCCGATCTATGATTGGATAAACCGACCATTTTAGGGCTAGACGGACAGTATTTCACTTGTATCGCTCAAGCAACACCAAAGAAATTATGCAATTTGAGCCGTTTTAAGCCTTTTTAGTCATGTTGAGAGGAGGGCACTAGGTAATTTCCAGTTTTAAAGTCCTAAAAAACCTACGTTAGGTCAATTACTTAATCACACTGATTTAGTTAATTTTTCAGGATATGGCACAATGATAGCTGTACGAGATACATAAGAAGTCTCGCCAATTCGCAGTAGTACTGCTTTTTTTAGCCTCTAGGGAGATATATGAGGAATTTGAAACTTTTGGCACTTTGTGTTGCCGCATCCGCACTAGCATCAACTGTTAGCGCACAAGACATTAACAACTGGAAAAATTCAAGTGGAGAAGTTTGGAAAAACTCTTCAGGCGAATGCGTTCGAAGTTCTGCTTGGACTCCTGCCACTGCAGCTCCTGGTTGCGATGGTGCTATCGTTGTCCAAAAGGCTGCGCCTGCGCCCGTGGCTCCTCCTGTGGCCGCACCAGTTGCCAAGGCCGCACCTCCAGCACCAGCTCCTCAACCAGCTGCAGCTTCTAAAGTAAGTTACGCTGCAGACGCCTTCTTTGACTTTGATAAGTCCGTTTTAAAGCCTGAAGGCAAAGCAAAGTTGGATGATTTAGTTGCAAAGATCAAAGCCATTAATTTGGAAGTGATCATTGCAGTAGGTCACACTGACTCAGTAGGATCAGCAGCTTACAACCAAAAGCTTTCAGTTCGTCGTGCAGACGCAGTGAAAGCTTACTTGGTAAGTAAAGGTATCGAGAAAAATCGTGTTTACACTGAAGGTAAAGGCGAGAGCCAGCCTGTTGCTGATAACAAAACAGCAGATGGTCGTTCAAAGAATCGCCGTGTTGAGATCGAGGTTGTTGGAACACGTTCAAAATAATTTGAATACAGTCCAAAGCCTACTTTAGGTCTGAATAAATCCCGCTTTAAGCGGGATTTATTTTTTGGGAAACAAAATATTTGGTTTTCATATAAAGTTAAGAAGTTACTTTATATTTATGGGTTTTCAAATGAATAAAACTTTAAACGTAGATTCCGCTGAGATTGAAAAATTCTCTCAGTTGGCGCATCGTTGGTGGGATAAGGATAGCGAGTTCAAACCACTTCACGCAATTAACCCCCTTAGGTTAGATTGGATAAGGTCTCACGTACCGATTGAGGGCAAGAAGATAGTCGACATTGGCTGTGGTGGTGGAATTCTCAGTGAATCATTGGCTCTAAATGGCGCACAAGTAACTGGGATAGATTTATCTCAAAAGGCCTTGAAAGTAGCTAAATTGCATGCACTTGAAGCACAGGTACAGTCTCTAGAGTATTTGGAGTGCTCCGCAGAGAGTTTGGCAGAGCAAAGACCAGAGATTTATGACATTGTGACGTGTATGGAAATGCTAGAGCACGTCCCAGACCCCTCGCTAGTGGTTGCTGCGTGTGCAAAACTTGTTAAACCGGGTGGGTGGGTATTTTGCTCAACCATCAATAGGAACCTGCAGTCTTTTTTGATGGCGATTGTTGGAGCTGAGTATGTGCTCAATATGTTGCCAAGGGGCACTCATGAATATGCTAAATTTATAACCCCGAGTGAATTATTATCATTGGCTGAATCGGCTGGTCTTAGCGCAGTTAATCTAACTGGTATGCACTTTAATCCAATCACTCAAAGGTATTGGTTAGGCTCTGGAACCAAAGTGAATTATTTCCTGGCTTTACAAAAACCTGTCTAAAAACATCTAGAGATTAAATAAATGTTAAGTAACATTAGAGCAGTATTATTCGATTTAGACGGAACGTTGATTGATAGCGCACCGGACCTTGGCGCTGCAGCTGATCAACTTAGGATTGACAAAGGACTTGCTCCTTTGGGCCTTTCGTTGTACCGACCCCACACGGGTACAGGGGCGAGAGGGATGCTGAAAATTGCTTTTCAAATGGAGCCAGATCATCCAGAGTTCATGGATCTTAGAGAGGCATTTTTTCGCAATTATGAGGATAACTTGGTTGTTCATACTGCTCCCTTTGATGGTGTAAGCGAGTTAATAGATCAGTTGAATTTAAGAGGACTTGAATGGGGAATCGTGACCAATAAGAGTGAGCGTTTCACCAACCCTATTGTTGGCAAAATTCCTTTACTATCAAAGGCCAAGACAGTTATATCTGGTGATACAACACCGCACGCTAAACCCCATCCTGAACCGATTTTCGAGGCCATGAGAAGGATGGGATTTAGTCCACAGGAGTGTGTTTATATTGGGGACGACGAACGCGACATTGTTGCCGGTAAAGCTGCTGGTGTTAAAACAATTGCTGCAGGGTATGGCTACCTTGGTGATAAAGCTGACATTGATCAGTGGGGGGCGGATCTAAATATTTATTCTCCGCTTGAGATAGTCAAATGGTTGCCGAAGTCGTAGAATAGTAACATTGGGGCTGCATTGGTTTCGACATGGGTTCGGACGCGCTGCAGGGCATGTCGAGG
>DAITOS010000030.1:0-33474 GCA_036834025.1 Limnohabitans sp. | reverse complement strand
GTGATGAACTCATGTCGCTGCTGGCGAGCTTCGACAAAGGCCATATGCAAGCTCACTTCTAATTCTTGGGCAATCATGAATTTTTCCTCTTCTCGTTCATTACGATGTTACTTTAATACGAAATCACTTGCATTTTCAGGTTTCACTATGAATACTCATAAAAAAAACAAAAAATATTCAACTATCTCACTCAACAGGCTCACTAAGACATTGCAATGGATGACCGTTTTTAAGGGACATTTCCGTTACCTGGTCCACCTTGGTTGCTGCAACATCTTTAGAGTAAACCCCACAAACGCCCTTGCCATCAAGATGGATTTTTAGCATGATCTGAGTTGCAGTTTCACGGTCTTTATTGAAAAACTCCTGCAAAATCAAAACCACAAACTCCATCGGTGTGTAATCGTCATTGAGCAAAACAACCTGATACATCTGTGGTGGCTCAGTTCTAAGGGGGTTTCTCTCCAAAAGTAAGGTCCCACCGTCATCATTCTCTGGTCTTTGTTTTGGCAACGACGGCGTGTTCGCAGGGGCAGGCTTTTTGGGATCGCTTGCACAAAGGGGGGAAGTATGTTTCAAAATAATAGATTTTTGGCTAGGCATGGGAACATTCTAACGATTCGGGTTTTGCTACGGCTTACTGTAGCCAAAAAAACATTGTTGCGTATTAATCAATTCCAACGAACGTATCAATTTAATGGTTTAGAAAAACCAGAGCTTCTCGCCACCGATAACTTAAACTCAATGGCTATTAATCTAAACGTATTACTCATATTGTGTTGGATCGCAGTTTTTAAAGTGCAAAATATCAATTACTTTTTTATTAATACCTAAGTATTATTGATGCTTATCCCTTATCCACGCATATCCCTTCGACTTAGTTCAAAAAGTGTATGATGAAACCCAAATGTGTTTTGTTCAGGTTGAGTACTCTTGAGCCAGAGCTAAAAACCACACAACAATTGAGTTTTACAACATAAAGAGCACACAACCGTGTCAGTTGAATCGATTCGCTACCAATCTACTAACGCTTTGCTGCCTAACCCCTACGTGGCTGAATGGTCTAAACGTGCCCCTGCGCCAGTCTCGCTGCAGCCCAGTGAGGGTGCAAAAACAGCGAACTCCGGAGCGACCGACGCAGCGGGAGTCTATATGGATCTGACCCCAAAGTTGGCACAAGCTACACTTTTGGCTTTGAAATCTCAACTTTCGTCAGGCAAAACTTTGACTGACAATTTAAAAGTTGCGCAAAATTCAAGTCTCCCTCAGTCGGTTAGCCTGACTCAAACCCCAACAACTGCCAAAAATACCATTGGTACCTACGATCACTTACCAAAGACCAATATTGGCATAAATCATTCCCTAAATTTAAGCAGCTTATATTCTCTTCCTCAGTTTCATGCCTTTATGAGCCAAATGTTTGAAACTCTTAAAAGCGTTAATCAGATGCCTAACGCTTCGACAAAGATTAACGAGCTTAATCAAAATAGTATGACTGGTATCACCGCCCCTTTCAATAATTACTACCACCGGGGTTACGATCAAAATTCATATGATCTACTAAATTCAAAACTTGAGTACCTTGCAAAACAAGTCGATAGCCCCCCCACTCCAAGCCCAATCACCACGACTATCACGCCGGGGGATAAAACTGTAACTTACTCTAAGGACGACGTTTTAATACCTCCTCCTAATAAAGACAACCAAATCACCAATCCCTACATAGATAAACTAAACGCAAGCTATAACAGTCTTGTTTCTAGTCTTCAAGGAGATGTGGCGTCCTCCTCATTGTCATCTTTCATTCAAAATTTACAACACCAAGCACACGGTTTTAGCTCGAGCGCCAATATTGTGAACACGAGCGCTTGAACATTTCAAACAAGAACTCACTAGCTCACTAACGTCCTAAAAATTTACTTTGAGCGCACCACTAAGCTCAATATTAGCAAGAATCAGGTGGTCTTATACAAGTTAATTTGGGTACCATTACTTGTAACAATATTGCTCAAATTCAAATGAAAGAAATACCTTCACCCTACAAAGAAGATGGCAGCTCCGGTTCTCTGGATACAAATTATCGCCATTTCACCACCGTGCGACAGGCTATTGAGTTTTTAAGCATCAATGCAAGAAATCAACCCTCACTTGAAGAGCTATCCAAAGCGGTTCACATGAGTGAGTTTCATCTGCAAAGGGTGTTCTCCGAGTGGGCAGGTATTTCTCCTAAGAAGTTTTTGCAATTTTTAACAAAAGAGCATGCGCTTCAAGCCATTAAAAATTTTAAAAACATAGAAGAAACTACTGAAGAACTTGGCTTATCTGCAACCAGTCGGCTGCATGATTTAATGATTAACACGGTTGGCTTGACACCTGGCGAGGTCAAATCAGGCGCAAAGGGGATATTGATCAGTTACGGTACGGGGGAAACACCGTTTGGTCGTGCCATCATTGCTTGGACGGATCGGGGTATATGTCATTTAATGTTTAATGATTCAGATTCAGCGGCTCTGGATGAGCTAAAAAAGGAATGGCCCAACGCCCTGTTCAAGCACGATCACAAAGAGTCTCATCATCTGCTTCAAACGGTGTTTAACAATAACTCGAGCAATCAAAAAAGTCCCCCCCTGCGGGTTATCTTAAAAGGGACTCCTTTTCAAATTAAAGTTTGGGAGGCGCTCATTAAGATCCCCCCTTCATCGCTTTGTTCATATAGCCAAATCGCAAAAGATGTGTCTTCTGCCAAAGCTCAAAGAGCCACTGGATCCGCAATAGCTAAAAACTCAATTGCGTACCTAATACCTTGCCACAGGGTTATAAGAGAGTCTGGAGATTTTAGTAACTACAGATGGGGACTTGATCGAAAAAAAGCGATGATTGCGTGGGAAGCCGCAAAAAAATCCGGATTTAAATCCTAAGTGTATTTAGCTAGTCATCACATGTTATCGATCAATATTTGACCAAATCCTGAGCAACTGACTTGCACTGCGCCATCAATTCTCATCGCAAAGTCATGCGTTACCTTTTTGCTGAGGATAGACTTCTCCATCGAATGGATAATCAGATCAGCGGCCTCAGACCAACCAATATGTCTGAGCATCATCTCTGCGCTCAAGATCTCTGAGCCAGGATTAACGTAGTCTTTACCAGCAAACTTAGGCGCGGGCCCATGCGTTGCTTCAAAGCAAGCAACCGAGTCAGACATGTTTGCCCCGGGCGCGATATTGGTCCCCCCAACCTGCGCTGCAAGTGCATCTGAAATAAAGTCCCCGTTTAGATTTAAAGTGGCTATGACACTAAACTCAATGGGACGAATGATAATTTGCTGTAAAAACGTGTCCATCACAGTGTCTTGAACGACAATTTCTTTACCTGTCTTCGGGTTTTTGAACTTACACATTGGCCCACCGTCGATGGGTATCGCGCCAAACTCTTTTTTTGCCAAATCATAAGCCCAGTCCCTAAAGGCTCCTTCCGTATATTTCATGATATTGCCCTTGTGAACCAAAGTCAGACTGGGCTTGTTGTGTTCAATGGTGTATTGGATTGCCTTGCGGACAAAGCGCTCGGTCCCTTCTTTGGAGACGGGCTTGATACCAATTCCAGAGGTCAGTGGGAATCGTATTTTTTTAATTCCCATCTCATCTGTTAAAAAGTGAATTAACTTCTTAGCCTCATCCGACTTTGCACCAAATTCAATACCGGCATATAAGTCCTCTGAATTTTCTCGAAAGATCACCATGTTGGTTTTTTCAGGCTCACGCATTGGCGAGGGAACGCCCTTGAAATAACGAACGGGTCTTAAACAGACATAAAGATCAAGCTCTTGTCTTAAGGCCACATTGAGCGAGCGGATATCGCCACTTGCAGGAATAGTGAGTGGACCCTTAATTGAGACCACATACTCTGAGAGTGCTTGCAAAGTCTCCTCAGGTAATAAAGACCCCTGCCCGTAAAGCGTTACTGCCTTGTCTCCTGCGTAGACCTCCATCCACTGGATTGCTTTTTTTCCAGCATATGCTTTCTCAACTGCCGCATCTACGACTCGCCTCATGACTGGTGTGATATCCGCCCCAGTTCCATCGCCTTCAATAAATGGAATAATGGGGTGGTTAGGTACATTGAGTGAATGATCAGCATTGACGGTGATCTTTTGACCGGAACCGGGCACTTTAATGTGTTTAAACATTTAACATCTCCGTAGAATTTCTTGAAAGGCCAACACTCAATTCACAAAGTAAGTTGGAATTGAATAATAATCTTCATTTTAGCCCCCTCCCCAATCTCCTACATTTAAATTCAGTCCTATAAAGTCATATAAAGCATGTTTGATTTCACAAAACTAAAAAAGTATATTTTTCTGGCAGCATTGGTATCCTCAGTATTTGGTTCCTCTCTTGCTCGGGCACAAGCCCCAAACAAGGGTGAGCCTCAGTCAGGCTTACCCAGAGTGACTCTTCAAGCGGGAATGTACCAAATTGACGCTCAGGTTGCTAGTACTGATAATCAACGTGAGATTGGTTTGATGTTTCGGTCCCAGATGCCTCAACATGAGGGTATGCTCTTTGTATTTGAACAAAGTGGTCCCCAGTGCTTTTGGATGAAAAACACGCTCATCCCTTTGTCAACTGCATTCGTCGATGCTGATGGCACAATCGCAAATATTGAGGAGATGAAGGCTCAAACGACCGATTCCCACTGCTCAAAAAGAGCAGTACCCTTCGTACTAGAGATGAACCAAGGTTGGTTCGCGAAAAGAGGGCTCAAAGCAGGCTCAAAGTTGGTGGGCGCTCCATTCAAAACACAATAGACTTTACCAGCAAACACACTTGTAGCCGATCTACGAAAGTAGGCTGTCTTGCACAGAAGATTTGTAAAAACGTGACTCCATGAATGACAAATGCCGACTTAAAAGTCGGCATTTGTCGTTCAATTCAACTCAGCGGGTTAAGCAAAGTTGCTTTCTGCAAAACTCCAATTGACCAACTGGTCCAAGAAGGTCTCAACAAACTTAGGACGCAAATTCCTGTAGTCGATATAGTAAGCATGCTCCCAAACATCGACTGTGAGTAATGCGGTATCAGCGGTTGTTAGCGGAGTACCTGCAGCGCCCATATTCACAATATCAACAGAGCCGTCAGCTTTTTTAACAAGCCAAGTCCAACCAGAACCAAAGTTTCCAACTGCAGACTTTACAAACGCCTCTTTGAATGCGGCATATGAACCCCACTTGGCTGTAATTGCAGTTGCAAGTGCGCCCTTTGGCTCACCGCCACCATTTGGTTTCATACAGTTCCAAAAAAACGTATGGTTCCAAATTTGAGCTGAGTTGTTGTAAATACCGCCAGAGGATTTTTTGATGATATCCACCAAATTCATGTTTTCAAACTCGGTGCCTTTTTGTAGGTTATTGAGATTAACAACATAAGCATTGTGATGTTTACCGTGGTGAAACTCCAGTGTTTCTTTAGAGTAATGAGGAGCCAAAGCGTCAATAGCGTAGGGCAATTGGGGTAATTGATGTTCCATGTTCAGATAGCCTTTAAAAATAAAGATGAGTGAAATAAAGGGATTAAATCTTTAATTTGGTTTTTAAAACAAAAGCCAAAATCACGACTTATGCTCAAGCGCAAATTCTAATACTTTTAAGTGAAAGTATATTTTTTTACTTTTTTAAACCTTTGAAAATGAAGTAAGTCATTTTGATGTAACAGATTTTGAAATGACACTCATATCGGCCTCCCCGTCGCCCAGGGTTGCTTGAACCACCTGCCCCACGTCGAGTTGTTTGACTTGCGTCACTGGAACGCCTTGCTTGTTGCTCAGCCAAGCATAGCCTCGCTTAAGTACCAATGAAGGGTCAAGCAACTCTAGCCTAATTGAGGCACGCTGAAGTCTGTCTTTTCGAGACTGCTGCGTGGTTTTAATTGCATTTGATAATCTCAGAGCTTGAAGTTGAGTTTTATTGTTGGCTTGCTCAATGGGTCTGCGCACTCCTTCACGTAAGCGGTTAAAGAACCTGTTAAGCAATACCTCTTGAGCATGGAGCCACTCAGATGGTCGCCCCAAATGCTGCTGAAGGTAATCTAGTCTTTGAGACTCTCGGTCAATAACGAGGTGGACTTGGGCGGTCATCCACTCAGATAAACCCACTAACCTTTCCAATAAAACATCCCTGGGAAGTGCGCAAAGTTCGGCTGCAGCCGTTGGTGTAGGAGCTCTTAGATCTGCACAAAAATCTGCGATTGTGAAATCCGTTTCATGTCCAACCCCGCTGATAACGGGCACTGGGCTCTCAACTATGGTTCTTGCGAGTTGTTCGTTGTTAAACCCCCAAAGATCCTCTATGGACCCGCCCCCTCTTACCAACAAGATGACGTCTACATTTTCAATAACATATAAACTCTTTAGCGCCGAGATTAACGACCCCGGTGCCTCCACGCCCTGAACCACTGCAGGCGAGATCAACACTTCAATATGAGGAACCCTTCTATTGAGCGCAATACACACATCATGCAGTGCTGCTGCGTTAAGGGAAGTTACAACCCCAATCTTTCGCGGCATTTGAGGAATCTCTCTTTTCCTTTCCTCATTAAATAAGCCTTCCCCCTCCAGCTTGGCTTTAAGCTTTAAAAACTCCTCAAAAAGGGTGCCAAGCCCAGCTTTACGCATGGACTCAACAACCATTTGAAGCTCTCCCCTAGCTTCATAAATCCCAAGCTTTCCAAACACCTCTACTGCTTGCCCGTCCCTGGGCTGAAAATCTAGCTGAGAAGCAGATCTTTTAAACATCGCACACCGAAGTTGCCCCTCAGCATCCTTGATTGAAAAGTAGCAGTGTCCACTAGTTGCTCTTGTAAATCCAGTTATCTCGCCTTTCACAGCAACTGGATTAAACCTGGATTGAAGAGTGTCAGACACAGCCTTGCAAAGCGCGCCCACTCCCCATATTCTTCTCTCTGGAGCTGAGTTGTCAAAAATCAAAGGACTGTTAAATTGCATATTAAGTTCTAAAAAATAGACTTCGGTTGACTTTAAAGGAGTAATTGGGATTTTGAGTTAAACACAATTCTTAAAGCACTTAAAGTAACGGGCAGCACTGTACTCAGGAAGCGAGAGTTCATCACATAAGTCATTGATTTCATTAAGTATTTAAATGATTAATTAGTAATCTTTTCAATCTAACAAACAAAACATGCGGTTTCTAGGCCGTCAAATCAGAGTTACCAACAAAGTTATCCACAAAAAATGTGATTTATCAACCGCAATTTACCGTCCTAATTTGGGATTGGAGAAGATCAAACAGACCAGGGGTTATAGCGCCAAAGATGCATTGGAAAACTTGATTTTAGGAGGTTCATGGTGCCCAAAAACTTGAGCTTAACATCGAGCTGTCAGATCATAAGATTCGAAGACTGGTTTTTAAGCTGAACAAAGCACTGAAAAAAACTTCCCTGGTAGATAATAGCGGATTAGCTCATCGATTTTGCATTTAACTCGCCTGGGGAGACCGCATTTGTTTTCAATTCTTGAATCTGCTGGCTGGCCCATATGGCCTCTTTTGGTTTGTTCTGTCATCGCTACAGCCCTGATCATAGAGAGGCTTTACCAACTTAGAGCGCAGCTCGTCATCCCAAGTTCCCTATTAAGTGAGGTTTTGGATAAAGTTGACGCCGGACTTCCCTCCTCAATAGATGTAGACGAATTAGAGAGAGGTTCTCCACTTGGATCCATCTTGTCTGCAACGCTTAGAGCCTTCAGCGCAAACCCTAAGGCTCAAGAGCTAGAGTTAAAACAAGAAATTGAATTAGAGGGACGTATCATTGCCCACCAATTAGATAGATATTTGGCTGCACTGGCAACGATTGCGTCTGCAGCCCCTTTACTCGGCTTATTTGGAACTGTGGTGGGTATGATTGATATTTTCGGGTCTCAGTCTGGCACGAGCAGCAACCCCGCTCAATTGGCTCATGGAATTTCCACTGCGCTTTACAACACCGCTTTTGGTTTGATCATCGCCGTACCATCGCTCATTTTTTGGCGTTACTTTAGAACACAAATTGATTATTTTGTTCTAACCCTTGAATCCTCTAGTGAGAAGCTTTTAAAACATCTGCTCAAAATGAGATGAAAGTTAGATCAAGGTTAAATATATTTACTTTGCGAGATAGGCTTTGACTGCATCTCTAAAATTCAACAATTAATAATAAAAATTTATGCGTTTCTCCAAAAAGAATATTGCTGAGCCAGAAATCAACTTAATTCCTTTCATTGATGTTTTATTGGTTGTTTTGATATTTTTGATGCTATCAACCACCTACAGCAAATTAACAGAATTAGATTTGACCTTACCCTCCTCTAATTCAGCCGCACACAAAGACCATATCAATCAAATCAATCTTTTAATCACAGCTGATGGAAGATATTTCGTCCAAAGCACCCCAGTTGAGTCAAAAGATGTAGATACTCTTTCTAATGCACTCAGGCAAGCCAGCTCAGGTATGGATAACCCAGTAGTGGTCATCAGCGCGGATGCACAAACAACACATCAATCTGTCATCCAAGCCCTGGAAGCTTCTCAAAGAAGCAATCTACAGCAAATCACATTCGCTTCGCAGTCTCAAACCACGAGCAAGGCCACAGCAAGATGAGCTCATTTGCTAATTTAGATATTTTCAAAAATCAAATTCGCATTACTTTTCTTGAGGGTTGGCAAAAAAGAGGCGTACTGAGTTACCTTCTTTGGCCTTTGTCACTTTTAACATCACTTTATCTTTGGTTAAATCATCACCTTTACACCAATGGTCTGAGGACGAGAGAAAAGATAAATAGACCGGTGATTGTGGTTGGAAATGTCGTTGTTGGCGGAGCAGGTAAAACCCCCATCGTGATTGAATTAACCAAATATTTAATTTCTAGTGGCCGCTCTGTGGGCGTAATCTCCAGGGGATACGGTCGAGAGGGGATTGGTATCACAGAGGTAACTCAGGAACTGCCTGCTCGCATTTGCGGGGATGAGCCCAAGCTCATTTTCACAAAGACTCATGTTCCAGTTTTTGTGGGCTCTCAAAAAGCAGCAACTGCCAGAGCTTTGATTGAAAAATATCCTCATGTTGATATCATCATCAGCGATGATGGTTTACAACATCAGGCCTTAGCAAGAGACTTGAATATTATTATTTTTGATAATTCAGGCATTGGTAATGGTTTTTTACTGCCTGCAGGACCACTCAGAGAGCACTGGCCAATAAAGTATCCAAACTGTGATTCAGAACTAATTCTGAGTACCAACGAGGGACAGGCGCCCAAAGGTTTTAAGGCTCAAAGACTTCTATCTGATTATGCTTACAACAGGTACGGAGAAAAAATTGATCTTCGTCTCCCTCTTAACAAAAAAATTCACGCACTTGCGGGGATTGCCAGACCTGAAAGCTTTTTTTTAATGCTAGAGCAACTCGGACTTAAGCTTGATCAAACCACTTTTTTAAAAGATCATGCCCAAATCGATTCCTCTCATTTAGACCGACTCATCCAAAACTCAACTCAATCAAGCTCAGATCAAACACTTTTTTTATGCACTGAAAAAGATGCTGTTAAGATTTGGGAATACACTGACCTCGTTTGGGCAGTGCCGCTGAATTGTTCTCTGGACTCGAGGTTCTTGGACAATTTAGAGGATTGGCTCTTGAAATTAAAAATCTGATCTCAATTCATAGCAATATTTAAAGACTAAAACAAAGAGAAGTATGGACAGTAAATTATTAGAACTCCTGGTCTGCCCTGTCACCAAGGGACCTCTTATTTATATTCGTGAACAGGAGGAACTCATATCCCGCAGTGCACGATTGGCCTATCCTGTTCGCCAGGGCATTCCCATTTTGATTGAGTCAGAGGCTCGAACACTATCAGATGAAGAGATCGTTAGGGATTAAAGAGAAATCAGTTTAATTTGTAATATGACTTCATCATCAAGTACGTACACTGTCATCATTCCTGCACGCCTAGCGTCCACAAGGTTGCCAAACAAACCGCTCGCCGATATCGAGGGGGAGCCGATGATCGTAAGAGTTGCAAAAAGGGCTGCACTCTCAAAGGCACATAAAGTCGTCGTAGCCTGTGATCATGTAAGCATACTTCAAGCATGCGAAAAGCACTCAATCTCCGCCGTATTAACCAAAGATGATCATCCCTCAGGAAGTGACAGGTTGGCTGAAGCTTGTACTGTTTTAGAACTCGAGGACGACGAAATAGTAGTCAATGTCCAAGGCGATGAACCACTCATAGCTCCTGAGATGATCAACGCCGTCGCAAATCTACTGGAAATTGATTCTTCTTTATCAATTTCAACTGCAGCCCACAGTATTACTGATTTGCAAGACTTTTTAAATCCCAATGTCGTCAAAGTCGTGTTGGATATAAAAAATAGAGCCCATTATTTCAGCCGTGCACCCATCCCTTGGAATAGGGACGAGTTCAATAATGGAATTAAACAGTTGCCCAGCGAACAACCACTAAGGCATGTTGGACTTTATGCTTACAGAGCCGGTTTTTTAAAGAAGTTTCCCAGCTTAGCGCCAACAATTTTAGAAAAAATAGAAGCTCTTGAGCAACTCAGAGCCCTCTCCCATGGTTATGCGATAGGGGTTCATATCTCTGAGGTGCATCCAGGGCCAGGGGTAGATACCCTAGAGGATCTTCAGCGGGTAAGGGCTATCATAAGAGGGATTAAAAATTAGTAATTGCATTATTTCATAGCAAATTCAGTTGAATATGCCCTTTAGATCCCGAGTAAAATAAGTGTCATATTTCAGAGTTTGAGAAAAAATCAAAATAAAAAAATTACCCAAGGATATTGACGCATGAGACTTATTCTTTTAGGACCACCGGGTGCGGGCAAGGGAACACAAGCAACTTTTATTTGCCAACACTTCAACATTCCCCAAATATCCACTGGGGATATGCTACGGGCGGCCGTTAAAGCTGGGACCCCCCTGGGTATTGAAGCAAAAAAAGTAATGGATTCTGGCGCACTGGTTGGTGACGACATTATTATTGGGCTAGTAAAAGAGCGGATTCTTCAAGATGACTGTAAGAACGGCTTTTTATTTGATGGATTTCCTAGAACAATCCCACAAGCTGACGCAATGAAGAACGCAGGAGTGAGTCTAGACTACGTTCTTGAAATCGATGTTCCCTTTGAGGACATCATAGAGAGAATGAGTGGTCGCCGGGCTCACGTTGCGAGCGGTCGCACTTATCATGTCAAATTTAATCCTCCTAAAGTATCAGGTATTGATGATGTCACTGGGGAGCCCCTCATCCAAAGGGATGACGATAGAGAAGAAACTGTTAAAAAGCGTTTAGAGGTTTACGAGGCACAAACCAGGCCCCTGGTTGAGTATTATTCTTCTTGGGCGAAATCTAGTCCAAAAGATGCCCCCAAATACAGAGCAATATCTGGGGTCGGTGAGGTTGAGGAAATAAAAGCCAGAGCCTTCAGCTCACTCCAGCATTAAATCATCAAACCAATAACTGAACAAACCAATAGTTCAACAAATCAATTGTTCAATTGTTCAATGGGTTATGTGGACACAGTGTGAATGGTTTCTATCCAACTATTCATTTGCCCCTTAAACAATCCGCAATCAAATGCAAAGTGAGTGCTATTCTGGCTTTGACAGGGCTTAAGCCGTGAAAGTCGTAAAAACTCAAATCTTCCCTAACGTTTAAGATAGCAAATGCACATCTAGAGCTTTGCCAAATGAGTACTCCAGCAGATTGAGCTGACTTTAGAGCCTGCGTAAGAGAGTCGCTGGCTGTACCCATACCAGTTCCTGCCAAAACCAGCCCCTTTAATTTTCCGCTACTTGGGGACTGATAGTTCAAAAGTGCATGGATAGTGTCCCCGGAGCTATTTACATAGTTATGAACAATGTCTACTCTTGGCCACTCTTTTTGAGTTAACAAATCATCAATTGATGGACAATTAAAGTCAAAATATGATCCACCGCTTTCATGAGCTAACGAATTGGTGTTTTCAAGTATGAAAGGTTTTTTCTTAAAACTTACTCCGTCTTTAATCGTCCCCAATGGTTCATAGGGAAGACTTGAGAAAGCATTCAACCTGTCTGTATATATTTTCTGAACAAATTCACCTTTGTGTACCTCTCCAGCGCAGACCACGACTACACCGCTTTTGGTCCATGCATCATCTATCAACAAACCTAACGCATCCTTTATGTTCTTTGGTCCATCTGGATTTGTAGATGAAGCGGGAAGCATTGCACACGTAAGTGCAATAGTGGGTAAGTCATAGCTCTTCTCAAAAGCCGTCATTGCAGAGAGAAAAAATGCGGTCTCCTCAATGGTGTCTGTACCGTGGGTAATTAGAAAGCCGCAAACTTCTGGGTCATGGGCCCAAAACTTAATTCTCTCGATTAACTGAGTCCAGATTGGAAATTGCAAGTCTTTGCTGTCTATCTGCGCAATTTGCTCATGTACAGACACGAAATCCTGCACCGGCGAATCAAACCTGACTTGACTTGCTAATTCAGCAATACCAACTCCCCCTGCCGTGTAGTTCAAAGTATCGTTTGGATCATCAGATAAGCCGGAAATAGTCCCGCCTGTGCCAAAAAACACCACTTTTTTAATTTTTTTTGCTGACTGGGGTTGCATTACTGATAATTCTGGTTAAAAATACAGTTACTGAAATTCTTAACAGTAAATTAAGAAGCTAATTAAACTCAAAACAGGTGACATTATGGACAAACCAAAGTTAACTCCGCGTCAACAACAGATTTTGGAATTGATTGAGGATGCTATCAAATTCTCTGGGGCTCCTCCAACTCGCGCTGAAATTGCTACGCAACTTGGGTTTAAATCCATCAATGCCGCCGAAGAGCATCTCCAGGCTCTAGCTAAAAAAGGAGCTATTGATCTAGTCAGTGGAACGTCAAGGGGCATTCGACTCAAGAATTTATCATCGGTTAGAGCCAACCCAAAGCCTCAAAAACAACTCTCCTTCCCAATTCCAAGCTTGTCTCAGTTGGCACTACCGTTGGTGGGTCGCGTAGCTGCGGGTTCCCCCATACTTGCACAGGAGCATGTCGAACAAACTTACCACGTGGAAAGTGCATTGTTCCAAAAAAAGCCCGATTATTTATTAAAAGTTCGAGGCATGTCGATGAAAGATATCGGAATTATGGATGGAGATTTACTAGCTGTTCAATCTACCAAAGAAGCCAAGAATGGACAAATTGTGGTGGCAAGAATTGGTGAGGAAGTCACTGTCAAACGCTACCAAAGGCTATCTGACCATATTGCCCTACACCCTGAAAATCCTGATTTTCAAACCATCATTGTTCAGCCTGGTGAATCTTTTGAAATTGAAGGGCTCGCAGTTGGTTTAATTAGAAATTCTTTACTGATGTAAAAAGGAAATAAAGATGAGCATAGCTTTTATTGGCGTACAACGCCTTGTAACTAAAGTAATCAACACATGTGCAACGATTTCAGCTTCTAACCAAAGTTTTAGTTCTGCACATGTCTCCTCAGGCGCACAGCTTATTAAGGTAAACCCTAGCAAATGGACTGTGCCTAATGAATTGTTACAAGACAACTTAACGCGATTTAGAACCGAACCACAGAATTTTCCAGCCGCAATTGCAAAATCGCCCTCAATTCCGCTGCGTGTCATGAGGGTAATGGATCATGGATCCTCCCCACTCAATGCGGGTCGAATGGTAATGTCAGGACGTTTTGCCGATGTTTGCGCCGAACTCGACAGATTAACTGAACATCAAAGCAATTTAATTTCCTTGAGAAAATGATATTGCGCCCCCCAATTGATGCCTTTCACAAGGCACAATTAGGGGATGAATATTGCAATATTAGATGATTATCAGGATTCAGTCAGAAAACTTGACTGTTCTTCTAAATTGGCGGGTCATACCGTCAAAGTTCATACCAATACTGTCAAGGGATTGGGGCAGTTATCCTTGAGACTCAAGGATGCCGAAGTTCTCATTCTTATTCGAGAACGAACGCACATCACCAAACAGCTAATCGACAGGTTACCCAACCTAAAGTTAATTTCTCAAACTGGGAAAGTTAGTGGTCACATTGATGTTGAGGCTTGCACCAAAAAAGGAGTTGTCATATGTGAAGGAGTTGGCTCACCCATTGCACCTGCAGAGTTAACTTGGGCACTTATCATGGCTGCGGCTAGAAGAATTCCCCAGTATGCAAGTAATCTAAAGTACGGTGTGTGGCAACAATCTGGGCTTAAATCTTCCTCCATGCCTGCAAACTTTGGGCTCGGGACAGTTTTGAGGGGAAAAACACTTGGAATTTGGGGCTTCGGTAAGATTGGTCAGTTGATAGCCGGTTACGGCAAAGCATTTGGGATGAATGTGCAGATTTGGGGACGTGAACCTTCCCTCAAACTGGCAAGTGAAATGGGTTATGGGGTCGCAAGCTCCAAAGAGCATTTCTTTGAAAGCTCGGATGTGCTTACACTTCATTTGCGCCTAAATGAGGCAACACAGGGCATTGTTAGCGCAAAAGATCTCGCTCTCATGAAACCATCTGCAATGATTGTCAACACATCTAGAGCTGAGCTTATCAAACAAGACGCTTTATCAAACGCACTTGTCGAGGGCAGGCCTGGAATTGCAGCAATTGACGTATACGAAAGTGAACCCATCCTACAGGGTCACTCCTTGCTTAGACTTGAGAACTGCATTTGTACGCCTCACATAGGCTATGTGGAGAGGGACAGCTACGAGCTTTACTTTGGTGCTGCAATAGATAACATCATTAACTACTGTAACGGTACACCTACCAATGTCCTAAACCGTGAGGCACTTGACATTCAGGGCAGATAACTCGTCTCCCACCGGGCAAAAATATCTTGTATTTAAATTGATTTTCAAATGCACTTTTACTCATACTAACTTTGAATTTCTTGAGTAACACTTAAATATATTCATCAAAATGATTAACAAAGAATCTGTTTATAAAAACGTAGCGATTATTGGCACTGGGGCAATGGGTAGAGGAATTGCCCAAATCTGTGCTCAAGCAGGCTCAACAGTTTATTTATTCGACAGCAAAGAAGGTGCTGCACTCGAGGCCAGTAAAAAACTGACCGAGCAGTGGGAGAAGTTGGTACAAAAATCAAGAGTTACTTCTGATCAGTTTGATGCTTATACATCCCGGTTGTTAGTTGCAGACAAACTAGCTGATCTCAAAAGTGTCGACTTATGCATTGAAGCCATCGTTGAGAACTTGAACGTAAAAAAAGACCTATTCACACAACTTGAAGCCATCGTGGATTCAAGTTGCACTCTTGTAACTAACACATCCTCCTTGTCGGTCACTTCTATTGCGGCTTGCCTTAAGCTGCCTGGGCGATTCGCGGGCTATCACTTCTTTAACCCTGTTCCCCTGATGAAAGTAGTTGAAGTTATAGCAGGCCTTAAATCTGAACCATCCATTTGTGAGAGCTTAAGTGCATACGCAAAACAAATGGGACACACACCCGTAGTTGCGCAAGATACACCTGGATTCATAGTTAATCATGCGGGTCGGGGATATATTACCGAGGCGCTTCGAATAGCTGGTGAATGTATTTGCGACTTTGCAACTGTTGATAGAGTCCTCAAAGACCAAGTTGGATTCAAACTTGGTCCCTTTGAGCTCATGGACTTAACTGCTTTGGACGTCTCGCACCCTGTGATGGAGTCTATTTACTCACAGTATTACCAGGAGGCCAGGTACCGCCCTTCTTACATAACTGCACAAAGGTTAGCAGGAGGCATGGTTGGTAAAAAAGTGGGGGAAGGATTTTATAAATACGATAACGGTGAAAAAATATCAGTTCCAGAACCTGTAGCGCCCAAACTAGATAAATTCCCCCCTGTCTGGGTGTCTACCAGAGCGGCTCGTCGGGCAAGTCTTCTGCAGATGCTTAAAGACTTTGGGGTCAGCATCGAGACAGCCGCATCCCCCTCCAATGAGGCTTTGTGCCTGGTCGCGCCCTTAGGCCTAGACGTCACAACGGTTGCAGTCTTGGAGAGGTTAGATCCCGCAAGAACTGTTGGAATTGATTTACTTATTCCAGATGAGTCAACAAAAAGGCGAGTCATTGCAACCAATCCAGTAACCCGAGATGATATGAGGGAGGCTGCCTTTGCGTTGTTCTCCAAAGACGGTAAACCCGTCAGCGTCATAAGGGACAGTGGAGGGTTTATCACCCAGCGAGTTATTGCAACAATTGTGAATATTGCGAGTGACATGTGTCAGCAAGGGGTTTGTTCGCCGGAGGATTTAAACACGGCGGTCACACTTGGACTCGGCTACCCGCTTGGACCATTGCAACTCGGGGATCAATTGGGGCCTGACAACATACTTGAGACGTTGCTTAATTTACAGACCGTTTACGCAGATCAGCGCTACAGGCCTTCTCCTTGGCTCAGACGCAGAGGAGCATTGGGAATTAGCCTAATGCAAAAAGAAAATTAAGAGGTTAAGCTATTGCTTGGATTATCGATTCAATTCAAAAAATTAATTGAACATTTTGACCATCGTTTCAGAAGATTTTTCAATGCAGTACTGCTAATTCTTTAAGCGCCTTTACAGTTTTTTAACTATCAACACGACCACCACTGCCAACATTTTCAATTTATTCCTCTGATGTCTGCACAGCTTAAAAGTCATACGATTGATCAAACATTGATCCTCACGCTCTCTGACCCAGAGAACCGCAATGCACTAAGCCCGAGTATTTACGCAGCAGGTTTAGAGGCGCTAAACGCCGCTGATTCAAGCCCAGACATTGGATCCGTCATATTGACGGGTGAGGGAGAGAATTTTTGCGCCGGTGGAAACTTAAAAAGGCTCCAAACCAACCGTGAACTGCCTAGGCAACATCAATCAGACAGTATTGATGGATTGCACAGTTGGATGGAGGCGATTTGAAGCTTCCCAAAACCCGTTATCGCAGCAGTAGAGGGCGCTGCCGCAGGGGCAGGATTTTCTTTATGCTTGATGGCTGACTTTATAGTTGCAAGTCAAGAGTCTGTGTTTGCTACCTCGTACAGCAACATAGGTCTCTCCCCTGATGGGGGAGCTTCTTGGCATTTAAGTCGACTTTTGCCTCGTCAACTTGCAGCACGCTGGTTACTACTTGGGGAGAGAATCAGCGCTTCTGAGCTGAATCAACACGGACTTATCTATGAGTTAACTCATGCAGGTCATGCGTTTGACGCGGCTCTGAGTCTCTCTAAAAAACTTAACGCTAGAGCCGCGAACGCAACCTCAAGCATCAAAGAGCTCATAAACGCCTCAAGCTCGCAAGACCTAATCACGCACATGCAGTATGAGCGGGACCATTTTGTAAACAACTTGCACCATGAAAATGCGGGGATTGGCATACAAGCGTTTTTGGATAAAAAATCTCCTATCTATAAATAATTTCTGAAATCTAACTAACCTGAGCTCCCCCCACGCAATGGCACAGCAAGAATTTAGCGCATCTAGTACATCCTCAAGTACCACACAAAGGACTTCACAAAGTACGTCCCAAAGCCCGGATGAACGTTTCAGTGGCTCCTCCTCTGTCAGCGAAGCTCACCGCTTTGATATCCCCGCACTTGAGAGATGGATGAGCGATCACATTGAAGGATTTGTAGCCCCACTTGGAGTCGAAATGTTTAAAGGTGGGCAATCCAATCCAACCTATAAACTGATCACGCCAAATCTAACCTACGTGATGCGAGCTAAGCCTGGACCGAAGGAGAAATTACTACCTTCTGCGCACGCAATTGAGCGAGAGTTTAAAGTCATGAAGGCACTCTCAACCACGAGGGTACCGGTTGCAAAGATGCTCGCGCTTTGTGAGGATGAGTCTGTGATAGGACGCGCCTTTTATATCATGGAGTTTGTTCAGGGAAGAGTCTTTTGGCAACAAGATTTACCTGAACTAAGCAATGAGATACGCGCTCAAATCTACGACGCAATGAACCAAGTCATTGCTGATTTGCACAGCATTTCAGTGGCCGATATAAAGCTTATTGGGTTGGAGGATTACGGGCGTCCAGGAAATTATTTTGAACGCCAAATAGGCCGCTGGAGTAAACAGTACGTGGCCTCCATTACACAGCCCATACCAGAGATGGATCTCTTAATCGATTGGCTACCTAAACACTTACCTTCGGGTCCTCAGATGGATCTGGTATCCATAGTTCACGGGGACTACAGACTTGACAATCTAATGTTTCACCCTAGTCTCCCCCAAGTTCAAGCCGTGCTGGACTGGGAACTCTCTACGCTTGGGCACCCGTTAGCCGACTTTAGTTATCACTGCATGGCTTGGCATATCAAACCGGGAACTTTCAGGGGGATTGGCGGATTAGATTTAAAGTCTCTCGGTATTCCATCAGAGCAAGAATACATCAAGTCGTATTGCACTAGAACGGGATTGACCACGCCCGAGGAGTTGGCTAAAGACTGGAACTTTTACCTCTCTTACAACATGTTTCGCATTGCCGCAATTTTGCAAGGTATTGCAAAACGTGTGGACACAGGGACCGCCTCAAGTGCTCAGGCAAAAACCTCAGCAGCGGGAGCAAGACCCATGGCTGAGCTTGCATGGCAATATGCACAAAAGCATCTTTCATAGCTATTAAAAAGAACAGTTCTGATCTACAACAATAGCCTCTCAAACTTAATACAAAAATATTTTTATAGGATTTAAAATGAATTTTGATTACACCGACAAAGTCAAAAAGCTTCAGGGGCAGTTGCTTGAGTTCATGGATAAGCATATCTACCCTAATGAGAAAAAGTTCTTTGATGAGATTGCTCATAACAGAGCAAACGGTAACGCTTGGATTCCAACCAAAATTGTGGAAGAACTAAAGCCACTTGCTCAAAAGGCCGGTCTTTGGAATTTATTTTTGCCCAAAAGCACACGAGCACCCCAAGGGCTCTCAAACCTTGAGTACGCTCCTCTTTGCGAAATTATGGGCAGAGTCCCCTTTGCAGCGGAGGTCTTCAATTGCTCAGCTCCCGACACAGGAAACATGGAGACCTTTGAGCGTTATGCAAGCGAGGAGCTTAAGGTTAAGTGGCTCGAGCCTCTTTTGCGTGGAGAGATAAGATCTGCTTTTTTAATGACCGAACCAGATGTAGCCTCCTCAGACGCTACCAATGTTCAGTGCAAGATTCAAAGGGACGGAGACCACTACGTTATTAATGGACGCAAGTGGTGGAGCTCAGGTGCGGGAGATCCGAGGTGTGCAGTGTACATAGTGATGGGTAAAACGGACCCTGAGGCGCCCCGCCACTCACAGCAAAGCATGATTATTGTTCCCTCAGACACACCGGGTATCAAGGTGTTGAGACCACTATCGGTTTTTGGATACGATGACGCACCCCATGGACATATGGAGGTGGAACTCAAAAACGTTAGAGTGCCCGTTAGTAACATGCTGCTTGGAGAGGGCCGAGGATTTGAGATTGCACAGGGCAGGTTAGGTCCTGGACGAATACATCACTGTATGCGCACCATCGGAGTTTCAGAGCGCGCTTTAGAGCTAATGTGCAAAAGACTCAACTCAAGAGTTGCTTTTGGTAAGCCTTTATCAACTCAGGGTGTCTGGCATGAGCGCATTGCTGAGTCTAGGATCATGATTGAGCAAGCAAGACTTCTTACACTTAAAGCAGCTTACATGATGGACACAGTTGGCAATAAAATTGCCAAGAGTGAGATCTCCATGATCAAAGTAATAGCGCCGGTAATGGCCACAAAAATCATCGACTGGGCTATCCAAGCTCACGGAGCGGGAGGATTGTCCGAGGACTTCCCCCTTGCTTATGCTTATGCTCATCAAAGAACACTTAGATTTGCAGATGGTCCAGATGAGGTACACCGCAACGCAATTGCGAAACTAGAACTGGCTAAACTGGTAAGCGTTCATGAGGCCGCACAAGTAGAGATGCCAGTGACCAGAGGTTCCTAACATTGCAAGTTAGGATTAGCACAACACTACAAAAATATTTATTGCAATTTTCTTTTCAATGAATTGCAATACTCGTCGGGCTTGAAATGCCTGTAACGTAGTCCTGTGAAGAGGAGCTCAGCGCTCCTGCATTACCCGAAGCATTTATTGAGTACTGCGAAACTGAGCCTTCGTTGTAATTCACATCAAAAAGGTAGCCGCCGTTTGCATCAACAACGACCGTATAAGGGCCTGCTGAGTTGGTGTGACCTGAAATAACTGTAGGTGTACTCAAAGGTGTTAAAGCACCTGTAGATGTGTTGACCGAATACTGAGACATAGTTGTACCTGGTGCTCCACTACCTCCGTAATTTGTCACATACGCATTAGCTCCGCTCTGCGTGAGGGCAATAGAGTGAGGAACATGCCCGGTGCTCACATAAGAGCTAAAGCTCAAGTTGCCATTGTTAACGGAGTAAACACCCACATTGTCTTGTGAACTATTGATCACATATGCAAATTTACCGTCTGGACTGAGCACGACCGCTGTAGGAGCAAAAAACCCGCTTAAAGTGCTCAACTGCTGCAAAGCGCCGTTGGCTTGTATCTGAAAGGTATATAAAGCCGATGAATTACCGCCTCTGGTCACATAAACGTAAGTGCTGCTTGGATCAATGGCAATGCTGTTGATTCCCGCCCCGATCGACAGTGGTGTAGATATTTGGGTAAGCTGGCCTGCACTACTACCCGATGAGCCAATAGAGAACTGCGTAATAGTGCCGGAGTTTATATTTACGCAATAAAGGTAGGAACCATTAGGAGTGACGGCCATGTCGTAGGGGCCAGCTCCATTCGCTCCGGTTGAGATCGTTGGTGTTCCTAACGCTGTAATCGATCCCACACCCAAAGAGAATTGAGAGATGGTCGTATCCGTGTAATTCGCAACATATGCATACTGCCCTGTAGGATGGATGACTACTTTGGTTGGGTTGACACCAGTATTAGCCTGTGCGACTGAGGTAAGTACATTTCCCTGCCCCAAGCCCAATACCGATAAGGAGTTAGCTGCATAGTTGGTGACGTAGACATACTGTTCTCTACAAACGACACTGACGTTGATGTCGTTTGTCCCGGTATTTGTGCCGCTACCCGAGGAGACGCTACAAATAAGTGGAGTAGGCTGTGTGGTTACGGTGATGCTGTAACTCGAGCCACTCAGAAGATTGATTTTTTGAACACCATTGCCCGAAAAGCTTAATGGATTGGTGTTATTGTTTTGAACAACCACCACTGAGGTGCTGTTGCTGGGTAAACCACTCACTGTGATCACAACGTTGTAGGTGCCCGGGGGCGGTCCACTATAACTGCCCTGGCCACCACAGGAGTATAGGAGTAGCAAAGGCAAGTAAACGGCCAACAAAGCCAAGCGTTTAAATAACATGAATAATCTCAATGATCAGGACAGTTAACTGCAATGATTCTGCACTCAAGTTGCCTGAATGTTTAACTCTTTACGTAAACAAGCACTGAATTCTAGTGCTGTAAGGT
Source organism: Limnohabitans sp. (assembly GCA_036834025.1). Taxonomy (GTDB): domain Bacteria; phylum Pseudomonadota; class Gammaproteobacteria; order Burkholderiales; family Burkholderiaceae_C; genus Limnohabitans. Next base: position 11,920 of record DAITOS010000030.1, on the reverse strand, counting down.
CAATAAAACGCGTTTTTAATCAATGAAATGCACAACCTTGCAGAGCCCTTCTCACACAAGGAGTAATGATAGTTTCGAACTGAATCATTAAAACTTGAGTTCTGAGGCTAGAAACGGCAGTGATTGGCCCAAAAATAGTGCCAACAAGGTGATAAAGTACACCCTATGTAGGTTCATTTGGTGAATTGCTTAATATGTTTTACAAATTCTTACTCGGCCTGAGTATTTCTATTTTCTTGTTTGCACAGAGCTGGGCTCAGGACAAGCCGGATAGCCCAAAATACAGACCTATCCCTTCAAAGTCGGAGCCTCCAAGCGCGGGGACGACAACGGCGTCTAGCAGCTCATCCACCAACTCAGTCAGGCCTATGGACGCTGTTCAGCCTCCGCAAAGTTTTTTGGACAACATGCTTGACGCTGCAGGACAACCCAAAAAGTCCTTAAAAGCTCATCCCCCAACCTCAGGCAAAGAGCCCATGTTGCTCTTGGGTCCTAAAAACAAACCCATGATTGATATTGTGGTGCACACTTACAAACTAGATTATTACGACTGTCAGGGCGTCGTAGCGCCCTGGTTCAGGGAGGTTTTAGTAGCTGAGTTGAACTATTTCTCTGAAATTGCCAAAATCCCAATGGTTGACGGTGTCCTTTGTTTGGTGAGTGTGGCCAATGAAAACCACCTAACTCCTGGCAGAATTAGCGTGAATTTTTTCTCATCAAACAAGGAAATGAGTACTTGTACGACCGGAAAGTTTTGTACAACTTACAGAAGTGTCAGCATGATACTCAAGGGTAATAAAGTATTCAGACAGTACTTCCTCTCCGATGTGGGCAAAAGCGTGATCAGTCAAAACTGTGTCACCAACAAGGGTAAGTGGTACAAGAACTCCACTTGTTATACAGTTGAAGAATAATTTCTAAATATTTTTTAAATAAATTAGAGGTCATGAAACTTTTATTGAAATAATTCCTCAAGCTATTGGCGATCACTCCGATCTAAGGGATGAGGTAATTTAAATCAACGCTATGAAACTCTCTCAAAAATCCATTCTCCTACTTCTTTGCGCATGTCTTGGCTTCATTAGCGTGAGCGCGCCCGCCTACGCCGGTGAAGAAAAAAAGGAAGAAAAGAAAAAAGAGGAAGGTAAGAAAGAGGAGAAAAAAGAAGGCGGTGAGAAAAAAGAAGAGAAGAAAAAGGAAGAAGGTAAGAAAGAAGAGAAAAAAGAGGGCGGCGAGAAAAAAGAAGAAAAGAAAAAGGAAGAAGGCAAGAAAGAGGAGAAAAAAGAGGGGGGTGAGAAAAAAGAAGGCGGCGAAAAAAAGGAAGGTGGAGAGAAAAAGGAATCCAAAAAAGCAGCCCCTCAACGAACCTATGAAGGCATAGAGCCACTTTTTTACCTAGACTCTAAGCGCCAACCCTACATCGAACCCTTTAACGAACGGGGCGAGGATAAATACTACCTATGCAGAGGCACTGTTGGTGAGTGGTATAGAGAATTACTCACCAAAGATATGAATATTTTGGCTGAAAAAATGGGTATACAAACCGTTACGGGTAAAACCTGCGCCATGCGACTTGTACCCACTGAGAAGCCTCCTAAGTTACCGATTGTCACCATCGAGTTTTATATCAACACAGATGTGATGCGCACTTGCTTGCTGGGGGAGCACTGCCCTCAACCACGTTTTGTTATTTTCTCTGTTAAAGAAAAAACACTCTACAGGACTTATATTCTTAGTGACCATTCAAAACACATTTACAAAGAGTTCTGTTTGAACAATAAAAGTGAGATCCTCGCGGAAACCTCATGCTGGAAGTTCTTTGAAGAGGAGTAGCCTCTAACCCTTAATATTGACAGATTTAATAATGTCATATTATTTAATCAAACTTTGATTATTTCCACCTACCAGACTTTGTAGGTAATTTAGACCCTAAATTAATTAAAAATCTACCGGGTAAACCACGATGTTTACCTACTCTATTTCTTGATGAAATAAGACTTGGTGTGCCAAACAGTTTGGCACTTAGAATTTTCTTTAGAAAAACAAAAAAACCAGCACACTGCAAGCTAGTCTTGCTGCTCATTTCTTTCAAAAGTACATATGGCTTCAGTTTCAATATCAAGGGTTTTTAAAAATTTCGGCACAAGCCAAATCATCAAAGGAGTATCCATTGATATAGAGGACGGCGAATTTGTGGTTTTAGTGGGCCCCTCTGGATGTGGTAAATCGACCCTTCTTAGAATGATTGCAGGCTTGGAGGAGATTGGTGGTGGGGAGATCAGCATTGGCTCAAAAGTAGTCAACAACATGCCCCCTAAAGAACGAGACATCGCGATGGTGTTTCAAAACTACGCACTCTACCCACACATGACGGTTAGAGACAACATGGCTTTTTCTTTGATGCTGGCCAAAGAGAGTGCAACCAGCATTGAGCAAAGGATTTCAAAAGCCTCCAAAATTCTAGCCCTTGACACCTTACTTGATAGATTCCCACGCCAGTTATCGGGCGGTCAACGTCAACGCGTTGCGATGGGCAGAGCGATTGTGCGTGACCCACAAGTGTTCTTATTTGATGAGCCACTATCAAACCTTGATGCAAATCTGCGCGTTTTAATGAGAACCGAGATCAAGGAACTTCACCAAAGGCTTAAAACAACCTCTATTTACGTCACCCACGATCAAATTGAGGCGATGACGATGGCTGACAAAATCGTGGTGATGAAGGACGGACGTGTCGAGCAAATTGGAACTCCGCTTGAACTTTATGACTTCCCTGATAACAAGTTCGTCGCCGGCTTTATTGGTTCACCTTCGATGAACTTTATGCCAGGCGTAGTTAGGGGTTCTAACGTCGTATTAAACTCTGGGGACGCACTGCCTATCCCTCACGGGGCCAAGACCGAGGAAGGTCAGGCTGTGAATTACGGAGTAAGACCTGAGCATTTGATTATTTGCGCAGAAGGAATGGGTATCTCCACCCAAGTCTTGGTTGTAGAGCCAACGGGTGCTGAAACTCAGGTTTTCTCAAAAGTAGCTGAACAACAAATCACCAGTGTGTTTAGAGAGCGCCATACCTTTAAACCTGGTCAGACGATTAATCTCTTACCAGATGTTTCTCGCGCTCACCTCTTTGATTTAAACAGTGGACAAAGACTCAAGGCTTAATCCTATACTTTTGACGCAGGCAACAAGGCTTAATCTATCGGTCCTACATTTTTTTCATCAAAATATCAACTCACAAACTTTCGTAGCATCACTTTCTTAGCATCACTTTCTTAACATCACCCACCAGGTATTCAAGATAAGATTTTTTTCGCTTCAACCCAGGAGAAATCAACATGTCAGACAACAAACCTTTATCAACACCCAATAGTGCCTCAATTTCCCAGACAAAGGCACCCAATGAGGAAAGAAGAAGTCTTATCAAGGCCTCCTCTGCTGTAGCTGCCGCAGGTCTCGCATCCCCCTTCTTTTGGATCAAAGATGCCAGCGCACAGTGGAACAACACAGTTGAGAAGGGAGCCAAGTTACGCGTGCTGAGGTGGAAGCGCTTTGTTCAAGGCGATATGGATGCTTACCTAAGCAACATTGAAAAGTTCAAAGAGAAAACAGGCGTTGAAGTTGTGGTTGACACAGAGAGTTGGGAGGACGTAAGACCCAAAGCCGCAGTGGCTGCAAACACAGGCGCTGGTCCTGACATTATTTTGGGCACCAATGATGACGCTAATTTATATCCCGATAAATTATTGGACGTCACAGATCTTTGTGAGTATTTATCCAAGAAATACGGCGGCTGGTATGACTCCTGTGAGGCCTACCTCAAACCAGACGGCAAGCACTGGATCGGTGTGCCTCTTGGCGCTACAGGCTCCATCATGGTTTACCGTGAGAGTCATTTGAAGGCTGCGGGTTTTAATACATTCCCAAAAGACACAGACGGATTCCTCAGGATGTTTAAGGCCTTAAAAGAAAAAGGAACGCCTGGTGGTCTTGCACTTGGAAACGCCACGGGAGACAGTGGCTGGACGCATTGGCTGATTTGGGCTTTTGGGGGCTCAATTGTTGACAAGAACAACCGCGTCGTCATTGATAGCCCTGAGACTATTAAGGCTCTTGAATATGCAAAAGAGTTGTACTCCACCTTTGTCCCCGGCACTTTGTCTTGGCTTGATCCCAACAACAACAAAGCGTTCTTAGATGGTCAAATTAGTGCGACCAACAACGGTATTTCAATTTACTACGCGGCAAAAAACTCAACCGATCCAAAAGTAAAAGAGATGGCTGCAGATATCAACCACTCAGTCATGCCGATTGGCCCCGTTGGCGTACCCACAGAGTATCACCTCTTCTTTAGCCAAATGATCATGAAGTACACCAAGTATCCTAAAGCAGCGAAGGAGTTCTTGCGCTTTACGATGGAGAAGGAGCAATTTGATCCTTGGTTGTTGGGTGCGGGTGGCTACATTTCTCAGCCGTTGAAGGCTTATGAGACAAACCCTGTATGGACCAATGATCCTAAAAATATGCCTTACAGGGACTCTGTGAAGCACTTAAGACCAGCAGGCTACGCGGGTAAACTGGGTTATGCATCAGCGGGTGCTTTGGCTGACTTTATTGTGCCCAACATGGTTGCTGAGGCGGCCTCTGGCGCTAAAACACCTAAAGAGGCTGCTGAGCGTGCTCAAAAGCGTGCTGAGCGGTACTACAAGGTTTAATCCGGACCTTATACCCATTAGCTTCCCCAAGTTTCCATAAATTTCCAAGTTCAAGTAAGAATTCATGTTCAAAAATTTACAAAATAATCGAAACGCGCTCGGACTGATGTTCATGATTCCGGCCGCGGCAATTTTGATTGTCTTTTTGACCTACCCGCTTGGACTTGGAATATGGCTTGGATTTACGGATACAAAAATCGGTCGGGGCGGTGAGTGGATTGGCCTTGAGAACTACATCTACCTTTGGGACGACTCAGTTACAAGACTCGCTTTGTTTAACACCATGTTTTACACAGTAGTTGCTAGCGTAATTAAGTTCTTTCTAGGTCTTTGGCTAGCAATCTTGCTCAATGAGCGAATTCCTTATAAAACCTTTTTCCGCTCAGTCATCTTGTTGCCCTACATTGTTCCAACCGCATTGTCTGCGCTTGCCTTTTGGTGGTTGTATGACGCACAGTTCTCAATCATCAGTTGGGCTTTATTAAAAATGGGTTTGATAGACCATTACATTGATTTCCTAGGAGACCCCTGGAACGCGAGGTTCTCAACAATTGCAGCTAATATTTGGAGGGGTGTTCCTTTTGTTGCAATTACGCTTTTAGCGGGCCTGCAGACCATATCGCCCTCCTTGTATGAGGCCTGTGCAATTGACGGGGCGACTGGGTTTCAAAAATTCAGACACATCACACTCCCCCTTCTTACGCCCATCATTGCTGTTGTGATGACGTTCTCAGTTTTATTTACTTTCACAGATTTTCAGTTGATATATGTATTAACCAGAGGGGGGCCATTGAACAATACTCACCTGATGGCAACTCTGTCCTTTCAAAGAGCCATCTCAGGAGGGGCTTTAGGGGAAGGCGCTGCAATTGCTATTGCTATGGTACCGTTCTTACTTGCAGCCATACTGTTTAGCTTCTTTGGTCTACAAAGGCGTGCGTGGCAACAAGGCGGCAAAGACTAATGAGAAAAATAAAATGACTGTAGACACGCAAAAGCAACACGAAATCCAAGAGCAAAGCCCAATCGAACAGCACGAGGTGAACTCCTCTCGGTCGGACTCCGATGGCAGTATGGATTATTTAGACTCGTTTCAAAAACGGTTTATCACCACCCTTTTACCCTTGGGTATTTTTGTATTTGTTTTGTTGTTTCCCTTTTTCTGGATGACCATCACAGCAATCAAACCTGATGCTGAGTTGCTTGCGCACACGGGGAATCCTTTTTGGGTGATCAATCCAACCCTTGAACATTTTGAAAAGTTACTTTTCCACACCTCTTACCCTCAGTGGCTTTGGAACACTGTTTTCATCTCGGTGATCTCGACTTTTGTGTCTTTGCTTTGCTCTGTTTTTGCAGCTTATGCAATCGAGAGGCTTCGCTTTAAGGGATCTAAACAAGTTGGGTTATCCATCTTTTTGGCCTATCTCGTTCCGCCCTCAATTTTGTTCATTCCTTTGTCTACCATCGTGTTTCAGTTGGGACTTTTTGACACCAAATGGGCTTTGATATTGACTTACCCAACCTTTTTGATCCCATTTTGCACATGGTTGCTCATGGGATACTTTAGATCGATCCCCTATGAGTTAGAGGAGTGTGCGCTCATGGATGGAGCTACAAGGCTAGAGATTTTGATCAAGATAGTTTTACCTTTGTCAGTGCCGGGACTTATCTCTGCAGGAATATTTGCATTCACTTTGTCTTGGAACGAGTTTATCTACGCGCTCACATTCATCTCATCTTCTGAGATGAAAACAGTACCTGTAGGCGTCGTCACCGAGTTGGTTGATGGGGACGTCTACCACTGGGGACCTTTGATGGCAGGGGCCTTGTTTGGCTCACTCCCCGTCGCCGTTCTTTACTCGTTCTTTGTTGAGCAGTATGTGTCAGGTATGACCGGCGCGGTGAAAGAATAAAGTTACGAGTTTGCCCGCATTTTTATGGAGTGCGAGTGAACCGTATCGACTAAGACCTTCACTTGCTCGGGCGGCGTGAATTGGCTGATCCCGTGACCAAGATTAAAAATATGGGTGGGTCCGCTGCAACTGTGGTCAGTGTGAGGTTTACCAAAACTCTCAAGCACATCGACTACCTCACGCTCAATGGCCTGCGCAGGAGCAAAGAGCACATTGGGATCTATGTTCCCCTGGAGTGCTTTGCCAGGAGTGCCTGCACGTCCACCAACGCGGTGGCGCGCTGCGCTTAAATCCGCAGTCCAGTCCAACCCTAAAACCTCGCAGTCCATGTCAGCCATCTCGTCCAACCAAACTGCGCCCCCCTTGGTAAATACAATTCTCGGTATGACTTGGCCATCATGCTCTTTTTTGAGTTGGGAGAGGACTCTCGCGGTGTACTGCAAACTAAAGCTCTTGAAAGCGGTGTGAGCAAGCACTCCGCCCCAAGAATCAAAAATCATGACCGCCTGCGCTCCTGCATCTATTTGAGCGTTTAGGTACTGGGCAACAGAGTCGGCGTTGATCTTTAAAATCTCATGCATCAAATCTGGCCTTGAGTACATCAAAGACTTAACCAGCCTGTAATCATCTGAACCTGCGCCTTCAACCATATAACACGCCAATGTCCAGGGGCTTCCCGAGAAACCAATCAGGGGTACTCTTGAGTGCAGGGCTTTGCGAATAGAGCTAACAGCGTCAAAGACGTACTTTAGCTTATTCATATCGGGCACCTGCAACTTTGCCACATCGCTCTCGGTTCTGACTGGACTTGCAAACCGTGGCCCCTCTCCTTGAGCAAAAGAAAGCCCAAGTCCCATTGCATCAGGGACAGTCAAAATATCACTAAACAAGATAGCTGCGTCTAAATCGAAACGATCAAGCGGTTGCAGTGTTACCTCAGTAGCATAGTCCACATTAGTGGCCAACCCCATGAAGGATCCCGCCTTTGCGCGAGTTGCACAGTACTCGGGTAAGTAGCGCCCCGCTTGTCGCATCAGCCAGACCGGTGTGTGAGGGGTGGCCTGCCTTAGACAGGCGCGAAGGAAAGTATCATTAATTAGTGGCTTATTCATTCGACTATTCTCTCAGAAAGGAGGCTACAAAGACAAAAGCCCAAATCTTGGGATCTGGGCTTTTGTAGGGTTTAAGCTTCTGGCTTTTGTTTTCTAGCCTTGGGTTTTAGACTTAAGGACTTAAGGACTTAAGGACTTAAAGACCTAAGAAACTATCAACCTTGGGCCTGCGCTTGAGTTTTAGCTTGAGTTTTATCTAGTTGTATTTTTAAATCAACTTATTAAATATCAAACACTTTAAATATCAAGCACTTTTGATTGCATTAGCGGTCATGGGTAACTGACGCACCCGCTTGCCCGTCAAACTCGCAACAGCATTGGCAATCGCTGGACTGATCAACGCAGTCGCAGGTTCGCCAATTCCACCTGGCTTTTCCGTGCTCCTCACCAATGTGATATCAAACACAGGAGACTGGTTCATCCTCACCAATGGGAATTGATTGAAGTTGGTTTGTTGAATACGCCCATTTGCAACCGTGATCTCTTGCATCAACGCAGCACCCATACCAAAGACAACGCTGGATTGAATTTGAGCTTGAACGGTATCTGGGTTCACCATATACCCAAGATCTGCAGCGACAGTCACTTTATGGACCTTCACTGAGCCGTCCTCAAGCATTGAAACCTCAGCAACTTGAGCCATGAATGTGTCATACCCCTCCATGATTGCAACACCAAGCGCACGTCCATTGGCCAATGGTTTGCCCCATCCGGCTCGCTCGGTAGCAGTTTTAAGGACATTTACAAACCTTGGCTTATCGTTTAGCAAAGCTAAGCGGTAAGCAACCGGATCTGCATTGGCCTTCTTTGCTAACTCATCAATGAAGCTTTCGTTTGCGAAGGTATTCATCAAATGGCTAACCGATCTCCAATAACCTACTCTTACTCCCGCGTCGTATTTAACTTGGTCGTATTGAGTTGCTGGAATCTTGTATGGACTCTCTAAAGCTTCAACCATAAAAGGATCCGCCACATCTGCTGGCAGTCCAAACAAGCGCCCTGTGATGGACTGAGAAGTGACGCGGTGGGTCAACGCACTTGGTTTACCCTCTGCGTCTGTCGCAGCAACCAAAGTATTTACCGACATAGGGCGGTAAAAGTCATGCGTCATGTCGTCTTCACGACTCCACAGCAACTTGACTGGTTTGTTGACCGCTTTTGAGATCTGTGCGGCTTGGACGATAAAGTCCAAATCAATACGTCTACCAAAGCCGCCGCCCAAAAAGGTGGTTCGCAGTGAGACATCTTCGGGCTTGATACCTAAAATGTTTGCAACCGTTCCCTGAGCTCCGTCTTGCCACTGGGTTGGGCCAATGAGTTGTACTTTACCGTTCTTAAAATGCGCTGTAAAGTTCATCGGCTCAAGGGGGGAGTGAGACAACAGAGGAGTTGTGTACTCTGCCTTGTGAACCTGTTTAGAGGCTGCGATGACGTCCAACGGTTTGCCTGCGCTCACCATTCCCAGGGACTTTCCCGAGACTGAGGCGGACTTGGTTGCGTCCATCATAGCTTTGCTATCCAGTTTTGCTCCGACGCCCTCATCCCATACGATCTTCAGAGCTTTCCTAGCCTGGTTAGCACGCCACCAAGTATTGGCAACTACTGCAACACCATCGGGGATTTGAACGACAGATTGAACGCCCGGCATTTTCTTAGCAACGGAATCATCAACGCTTTTGACGGTGCCTCCAATAACCGGGCACTGCTCAAGTGCAGCGTATACCATGCCTGGGAGAACTACATCTATTCCAAACTCTGCGGTGCCGTTGGTCTTTGCAGGGGTATCCAGTCGTGGGGTGGATTTACCAACGATCTTAAAGTCTTTGGGATCTTTGATAAACGGCTTCTCTGGCACTGGCAATTTAGAGGCCGCCTCGGCGAGTTGACCGTAAGTTGCTTGTTTGTTACCGGGTCCTGTGACAACTCCGTCTTTAGCTGTTAACTGGGACACCGGGACTCCCCACTTCGCGGACGCTGCAGATAAAAGCATCTCACGAACTTGAGCACCCGCTACGCGTAACTTCTCCCAACCATCTCTAACAGAGGTTGAGCCACCGGTGAGTTGAGGTCCGCCTAGAAGTGGGTTTCCGTAAGTTTTTGCGTCAGGTGGGGCAAACGATACTTTGATCTTTTTCAGATCTACGTTCAGCTCCTCTGCAATCAACATCGGCATGGAGGTGTATACACCTTGGCCCATCTCCGAGCGAGCAGAAATCAAAGTGATCGTATTGTTATCTGCAATGTGCACCCAAGCATTGGGGGTGTGAAGAAAGGCAGCTGCTTCAGCGTCTTTACCTAGTGACAGCGATACCCCCATTAACAAGCCACCTGCTGTTAGCGCAGAAGCTTTAAGAAGGCTACGTCTTGAGAGCTCAACCTGCGTGTCTGAATTAGTAGCACTAGGGTTGGCTGAAGTTTTATTTCTATTAAATGTAAGTGTCATGTTCTTATTCCTTTAGCGGTATATTGATTTAAGCACTACGCATAACTTCAGCGGCGTCTTTGATGGCTGCTTTAATGCGTGAATAAGTTCCACACCTACAGATATTGCCACTCATCGCAACGTCTATTTCTGCATCAGTTGGGTTTTTGTTGGTCGCAAGCAAAGCTTGTGCACTCATCAATTGACCCGACTGACAGTATCCGCACTGGGGTACGTCGTGCTTAATCCATGCCACTTGAAGTGGGTGTTTATTATCAACGCCCATGCTCTCAATAGTTGTGACCTTTTGGCCAGCCACGGATTGCAAAGTGATTGAACATGAGCGAACAGCTTGTCCGTTTAACTGCACGGTACACGCTCCACAAAGCGCCGCACCACATCCGTACTTTGTACCAGTAAGACCGAGTTCATCCCTGATGACCCACAAAAGAGGGGTATCTGCTTCTGCTTTTGCAGAGACCGTCTTACCGTTTAATTGAAAGCTTACGCTCATGACCAACTCCTTGAATATGAATCTGTGAATACTCGTGTAATCTAACCGCTTTGAGCAGTCAAAACGGCTAGGGTTACTACTTAATTGGGTGCAATTTTGAACCCTTTTGAATTAATTCAAAAAAAACTTAAATATCAATAAACTGCCGCATGGGCTTCCACATATAAAGCGTAAAGAGAATGACTACTTGCCATATACAAGCGGTTGTTCTTGGGGCCTCCAAATGCAACATTGGGACATCTCTCTGGCAATTTGATGAATCCAATCGGTTTTGCCTGGGGATTTAGTACAAGCACGCCGTCTAAATCCTCTGATTTCCCCCTGAGTGCCAAGAAAGGTCTACCTGTTCCAGTTGATGTAGGATCGGTTTGAAGGAGTCCGTTGCTACCGTACCCACACCACAAATTACCGTCCTTGTCCACTCTAAAGCCGTCTAGCGCGCCTTGGTCAGCTGCATCATAAAACTTAACCTTGTTGGATAAAGAGCCGTCGGGGGCAACATCGAAACTCCAAATACTTCGGTTAGGAGTAGGTCTTGCCTCTACCACATAAAGCTTTTTCTCATCGGGTGAGAACGCTAGCCCGTTGGGATTGAAAATATCAGTAATGACAGCGGTTAACGTGCCGTCCTTCTCAATTCTGTAAACATTGGTGGTTGCTTGTTCGCTCGGGGCTTTTATTCCCTCCCAGTCCCCACTAATTCCAAAGAGTGGATCTGTAAACCAAATGGTTCCATCTGATTTACAAACAATATCATTTGGTGCGTTGAGTTTTTTGCCCTGGTAATTATCGGCCAACACTGTTATTTTGCCGTCAAACTCCGTTCTAGTTACGCGTCTCGTATTTGAATGCTCGCAGGTGATTAATCTTCCTTGCAAATCTTTGGTGTTACCGTTGGCGTAGTTAGAGTTTTCTCTAAAAACAGTTGTCTTTCCTGTGGCTTCATCGAACTTCATGATTCTTTGGTTCGGAATGTCACTAAAGAGAAGGTAGCCGCCTTTAGGAAAATAAACAGGCCCCTCAATCCATCTGTAGCCGGTTGCGAGTTGCTCAACGGTGCTGCTATATATTCTGTACTTCAAAAAACTCGGATCTAAGACCAATACGGATGGGTCTGGGTAACGCTGATTGGGGCTAAAAGGAAAAGATTGGGCACCTGCGACCCCTAATGCGCCCAGGCCAATCAGACTTGTAGATGTTTGTAAAAATTTTCTGCGATTTTTTGCTATATCAACCATTTT
>DAITOS010000029.1:20615-33786 GCA_036834025.1 Limnohabitans sp. | reverse complement strand
GAATTTGATACAGTGAATGTATAGCGCAAGTTTTGGTTATTGCAAGGTAATAAGGGTATGCAATTGAAAAGCTAATGTGTGTAAGACCAGGAATATGGAAAATACCAATCAAAACCCTGACGTCATTTAGTATTCTGCGATTTAACCTTAACAGAAGTTATCCTTGATTGGAATTAGATGATATCGGTGAAGGTGTAATGGCTAGTTCTTCGATTTGGGATATAAGGCGTTATTAAGTTGAATTTATTAAATATGGATACCCAAAATCTTTGGCAATATTTTAATAAGTTAGAAGTTTAAATTAAATAAACCGCACACTTGATTTAAGCATGCGGTTTATTGACTGAGAATTACTTCTTCACTTCAGCAGTTTTTTTGGCCGCCGCAATAACGTGCTCTTGCGCATTAGCAACGTGTTGGGTAGCTACCTTAACATGTTCAGCTGCACCTTTGTGGTCATTGGAGCCAATAAGTTTTGCAACTTCCTTATGTGATTTAGCTGCCAAGTCCAAATGCTCTGCGGCTTGCGTATGATGCTGTTGTGGTGTTACAGCAGAATTGTCTTTATGTTTTGTTTCGGTCAAAGTCATTTTAATTTCTTTCAGATAAATTGATAATTCTTCAAAATATAGATTGTGTGCACACAACCTATAAATTCATTTTGCTTCTTTATTACGCCGTACTCTGTCTGTTAACCAACAATTTAATATTTATAAAAATATAATTTTTAGGAAAGTACAAAAATCACAGTTTAAAAATCTCTATTAAAAACGTGTGCCAATTGAGAACGTAAATCCTTTGGCACCAACGTTATCTCGGTCATAAGAATGCATCCAGTCGACTTGTCCGTAAATATTTTGAGATAAGTATGCCTGTATTCCCAACCCATACGCCACGTCACTTCCTTGACTAGATCCAGCACTAGAGGCTGTGATATCAGCACGAATTACACCGATTCGTGCGAACACTTCAGTGCCTTGAATTAAACTCATTTTAGGCTTCAAGAAGACTCCGAACCCGTTATAACTAGCATCATACCCAGTGCGACTTTCTTTTGCAACGGTTAAGGTATACAGGACTTCCAATCCAAGATTTTTATTAAGCTCATTTCCCAATAAAAATCTAACTGCTCCCGGTTTCGCATCTCCCCCCGGTCCGGAGAGATCGACCTGAGAACCACCTATTTCTCCATAAAAAGTATAAGGAGAGCCTACTTGATTTTGGGCTTGTGCACCGCCTGTAAAAATGAGCACAGTAGTAGCGATAGATATCAAGTTTATTTTTTTCATATGAATTCCAATAATGTAAGAAAAGCAATGTTCTTCGAATACTGAGTAAAAGTATGTCTGTTCACGAACACTATATAAATAATTTAATATAAATATAAATCGACCGATTCAAGAGTCTCATAAATATAGAAATAAACAAAATACTAATCTAAACTGTAATTTGTATATCTCTATCACTTATAAATCTTATTTTTTCGCAACCAATTTAATTCCGGTTACATCTAAATCAACCCTACGGTCTGGCTCTAAGCAAGCTATAGCTGCTACAGATGAGTGAAGACCCATGCAAGCTCCCTCCCCAGTTACAGGTTCGGAACTACCTTTCCCAACGGTTGTAATTTTATTTATTGGAACAAAACCGCTTGCGACAATATATGCCCTAACTGCCTCGGCTCTTTGTAATGATAATTTATCGTTGTAAGCTTTAGGACCGATTCGGTCAGTATGACCCTCAATTGTTATCTGGTCATACTCGACACCATTAAGTTCACTATAAAATTTGTCTAGTTCACGCTTACCCTCGGGGGAGACGTTAGATCTATCAAATCCAAATAAAACATCAGAGCTAAATGAAACATGCAAATGCTCTGGTGAAGGGGCAACAACAACTGCCGCAGGTATTTCTTTATAAATAATACGTTCTTGAGGAGGGGGAGGTGGTGAAACCACTGCTGCAGGAGCTTCCAAGTACACTACTTTCTCAATGACCTTGGGCTGTAATTCTGGGCTCTTTCCAAAAGGAAATACCATGCTAACAGATGCAACATTAATAACACCTTTATTGCCAATCGCGTCATTCACACGGTAACTCTCAAGTTCACCTCGAAGAGATACAGATTGATTAAATTTATATGAAAATCCAATACCCCCTTTGTAATTTGCATCTCTCACAGAGGCAGCCGAGTTGTTGGCAACAACTGCACCTCCTCCTGAAAAGGTATCCCTTGCCCTGACACTGTCAACTCCAAAGCGGCCTATCAAAGATAATCTGTCATTGATGGGCAAGGAACCTATTAAGTCAAAATTTTGCCCATCAAAATATGCATTGCCGTTCATTACTCCCGCAGGAACTGTAACTGACTTAAAGCCAAATTCACCCAATTTAAAATAGCCTCCCTCCATTGCAAAATACTCATTAAATTGGTATCCGACGAAAACTCTATAGGATGTATCTTTTGAAGTATTTGAAATACTTGAGCTACTAAATCCACTATTGATAAGTTGTGAATTAATGCGGTCATTGTCTATTCTTGCCTTACCAAGCCCTCCCCCAATTCCACCATAAAAGTGGTCTACATTCTGGGAATATGAATTTGTGACTCCCAAAAGCGCAAGACACGTAGAAAATAATAATTGAAATTTTTTCATAGTTTCTTTCAAGGTAAATAGATTAAATAATATTAAGGAGAAACTATTGTTGTATTGACCATAGTTACCGATGCATTCAGTCCAATTGCTCTTCCGTTCAAAGTAGTTTGAATGGTCTGACCAGCAGTAGATATAGTTACCCCAGCACTTGCTAAGATTGTTCCAACCATTGTGCTTCCGTCTTCAATCCGAGCAGCGCTTCCAACCTGCCAGAGCACATTTTTCGCTTGCGCACCATTAATCAATAAAACTGATCTGGGAGTTGCAGAAAGACCCACCGTTAAAGATGAGGGAACTTGAAATTGCCAAACTGCATTTGGATCACCCCCTGCGTCCAAAGTTAAATTCCCTGTGCTAATGATGAAAGAAGCAGCAGAGGGCCTATAAGTTCCTTGAGTGACGATGAGTCCGCCTAACTCACCAGATGTAGGACCAAGAATCGTTGTAGGATTGAGAGCTGCAATTGCATTGAATGCAACAAGAGCATCAGCTGCTGCTTGAGTAGTTAAAGCCAATGATCCAGTAGTACCCGGTAAAGGTGGCGCGCAATATATATTTCCAGTAACTTTGCCAATATTGAGAGTGGTTTCTGTATATCCATTATTTGCATCATGAAAACCAGTAAACAAAGTACAAGCAGCTGTAGTTCCTAAGTTTCCGTTTACTACAGTATTCACTCCTGAATTGGTTACACCAGCACCCCCACCAAAAGCACCATAACTGGCAATAGTACCTAAATTAACAGGAACCACAGGTGTGCAAGATTGTGCGCCAGTGGAGAAATGAAGTATCTTATTCACTAACAATGCATTTTGGGCAGAATCCTTAACTCCGGTTGTGATAGTAGTAACATAAGGTGTATTGGCAGCATATCCTGTAGGATTAGTCACTGAAAATGTAGCCGTATTACTAGGTATATCGTATGTGATTAAACCAGGCATATGTGTAGCATTGGGATTAGATGAAATTGACGGATCCATTACGTAAAAATTGGAAGTGTTAATGCTGGAAGAATCCATTTCTTTACTGAAAGTAATGCTTATAGGCTGGCTCAAGCAAATGAGTGTTGCGTTGTCAAGTGGGTTATTTGTCGTGATCGTTGGTCTTACGATATCAATTACTGCAGCTGTCGTGAAACTCCACACATAATTGGTAGCAATCGGAGTCCCGGCAGTATCAATTGCCCCAGTTGATATAGTAGCAACGCAGGTTGTACTTGCAGGAAATAAAGCAGAATGAGAAAGGGTTGCTAAGTAATTAACTGAATCATAGTTTACAACTCCTGCAATCACTACCCCAGACGGACATGCCACAGTAAAACTATTATTTAAACTGGTTGGATTCATATCGTGACTAAATTTAGCCGTGATAACTGAGTTAGTGGAGATTCCATTAACAATCGGTATTGAATTAATAGGTGAAGTTTGTATGACTTGTGGGGCAATAACAGCTATTGGGGCAGGAACTGGGGTTGGAGGAACTATTGGAGTTCCATTTGAGCCTGGAGTTCCACTTGCGCCTGGAGTTACAGGAGTTACTGGTGAGAGATCATTGACACCTGGGGTTCCTAAAATAGGTGCCTGCCCCCCGCCGCCACAAGCAAACAAGAAAACAGAAAGCAGTACGATACAACTGCTACGACTATTTATCTTTAAAAATTCAAACTGTCTCATAAAAAACCCTCGTTTGGAGTATCCACACGAACACATTCCATGGACTAGATTTGATAAGAAATTAATGAATTGTTCTGTATGTTATCGAACGTATTGAATTTATTAATTATTAAACTGATGTACTTCAACGAACAGACTTGGACGGTGTATGGTTTTAAATTAGTGCAAAGAAATCTTTCTTTTAACCAAAATTAGGAGCCATGATGAAAGTCAAGAATGCGATATTTATTTCTGTTAGTTTTTTAGCAATATTAATTAGCTCAGGATGCGCAGTCACTAGGGACCAAGAAACAATGGGTGCTTATGTTGATGACAGTGTAATTACAAGCTCAATTAAAACTAGATTCTTTGAAGACAATGCAGTGGATGGATCTGCAATAACTGTCGAGACGTTAAATGGGACGGTTTTACTCTCGGGGTTTGTAAAAAGTACAAATCAAAAGCAAAATGCTGAAAGCATCGCAATTAAGGTTAAAGGGGTAAAAGTAGTTAAAAATCAACTTGAAATTCGAAACTAGGAGGAGTGAATAAAGATTACCCAAAATGAAAATTTACATTTTGGGTAACCAATCAAAAAAAGTTTTAATTATTTTTTTGATTTTTCTGTCTCGTGTCCAATATAGCCCCCAATAGCTGCACCACCAACAGTGCCCACTGGACTTCCGCCAGTCAGTACAGCACCGCCTATGGCACCCACCCCCGCGCCAACAGCAGTTGATTTATCTTGCGTGGACATCCCAGAGCAACCTACCAAAACGAAAAGCGAGAATATAGAAATTGAAGTAATGACTGCTTGATAAATTGTTTTCATTATGAATCCTTAAGTGAAATATAAAAATACACTATTAATGTTAAATTACCCCAAACACTTGGTCTGTACGTTTATTAACTTTGTTGGCTATCACACAGACTAATTAACACCATTAATTTAATATATGCATTGAACCAATAAACTGATCAATAAAGGATTACATCAATGAACGAGCAAAAATTTACAAGCGAAAAAATCGAAGCATTTGGAGCTGGAATCACTGATACTGTGAATGAATTAATTAAAGAGGCTAAACCATTAATTCACGAGGCAACAGAACGAATAACAGAGCTAACAAAGGAAAGTTTAGTTGCAGCTAACAAGGGTAAATTATCAATTGAAATAAAAGGCCATGACTTGGTTGATCAGGCTGTACACACTATCAGACAAGAACCATTTAAAGCAATGTTTATTGCTGCAGGTATAGGGGCTGCTACAGTTGCGCTAATTAGTCTTTTAACAAGACCGAGTCTCCATCATAAGAATGATTAATCCCTAAAAATACATACATGCCAAATTAGTATCAAAAAGCAATGTTCAAAACAATTTCACAATTATTGTTGATACGGCCTAGGTTTTTAATTGTTCGATTTAAAAATTTAGTAGATTTTTTTATAACTGAAGTCGAAAATTCAATAACCACCTTAAAGATTAGAATTGCACTTTATATGGTTGGCATTTTTTTCATAGGACTTGGGATTATCTGTAGTGCTGCATCCATCCTACTTTGGGGAGCACTGCCTGTATTAAATCCCAACCATTATTGGGTTCTAGTTGCTTTGCCTATGATTTTTTTATTTATTGGAGGAGGTTTTTATTTTTTTGGATCAATTTACAAAATTAATGAGACATTGTCAAAAAGATTAACCATTCATATGAAATATGAAATTAATGAATTTCTCTCCAGCCTAGAAAAATAAGCTTGCCTTTATTAAAAAAAAGAGTGTTTCTCGATAAATCAATATCGAAAAACACACTCTCCGTATTACTTTTTATCGTCACCTTTTGATGACTCTTTATCTTCCTTAATAAGATTTTTATCCAGCTTAATCATTTTCTTGTCACTAGCAATATTTTTCTTATCTTGTTCAATCTTTTTCTTATCATCCGACATCATCTCATCTTCATGAGTACTTTTATCTGATTTTAATTTAGCTTTATCCTCCCTGAGTTTCTCCCTGTCTGCACGCAAGAGATTTTTATCTTTAATTCGCTCCTCTGATGCAGATTTATCCGCCTCCATTTGTTTTTTGTCTTGCTTGATGTTACTTTTATCCTCCTTGATATTTGCATTTTCTTTAGCTTTTATCTTGAGTTGCTCAGATGCGTTATCTGCTTCCAATTTAATTTCATCCGTTTTGATCTTTTGTTCATCTGCTTTTAGAGCCGACTGATCCGATTTCAAATGGACATCATTTTTTTTGGTTTCATTATTGGTTTGGGCACTAACTGCTCCATTCAAAACAAATAGAGAAATTGCTAACACTTTTGCAGCACTGCGTTGTATTAAATTATTCATATATTTCCTTATTAAAGTTTTATATCTTCGCGCACGAAGTGCATTCAGAGATAGATATTATTTATTACTAAAAGTTTATAGTCTGTATGGATACGAACGAATGACTCAAGTCGTAAAAAGAATAACTTTTAGATTCTTCTCGGTGCAATTCAGATCCTACCGGCGAGTAGTAAAAATATCAAAATAAGTAAAACGGTAGCTAGTCCACCGCTTGGATAATACCCCCAACTCCTGCTGTGAGGCCAAGTGGGAACAGCACCTATAAGCATCAGAAACAGAAAAATCAGTATTAAATTAATGAGCATATTTTTTTACCTTAGCGTTAGATTGTTTATAAAATATGACTTTACCTAAGTTGTATCTAATCGTATGTACTTAAACACACTTGGGTTGTTTATAGTTTTCATTCACAGCTTTTTACTTCAAATAATCAAAGACCACTTCGCCCAATTCCAATGTCAAATCAGCTACAAAATGCAAACTCGATATGATTTTCAGTACTGGCAATTCAGATACTGGAGCCAATGCATGTGGGTGTAGCTCAAGCGTAGCAGGACCGCTCCAAGCGCCGTGTAATTTAACATTTGTTGTGTAGTAACGTACCAACTCACAAATACGCGGTGTTCCATCAACATGAGGGATTATTTTCAATAAAAAATTAGGTGAAGCAAGAGATTTTTTAACAATTTCGGAATTAACTTCCCTGTGTTTATATCCCATTGTTGCTTTTGCAATTTGAAGTTTGCCGTAATTTAATGTCCCTACTAGAGTATCGATCTCTGTTTCAAGTTTTGGAGTCGCAAGCTTTTTCGGAAATCCCCATAACTCTCGTCCTCCAGCAATAGGTGGATGATCATTTAAATACATCGCATGTGCATATGTACCTCTGATGCCGTCCAAACTAACGGGAATGACTTGCCCCGATTCTGTGTAATTTCCAAAACCTGTTGAGTCAGGCATATTTATAAACTCAAACCTAACATACGGTTCTATAATTTCCAGGGGCTCTGGGACAACCGATCGCAAAGACTTCATGTCGGTCAAATACGTAATCACCAAAAATTCACGATTTTTAAATTTGTATGGTCCATAAGGGAATGCTGGACTCGTAAAAGGCATCGCAAAAGCATTTTCTTTAATGAACTTTATTTTCATTAATTAGCCAATCCAGGCACTAGTTCGCTAACCACATCCTTTGCACTCAATAGATCTCGTCTTATTAACATCTGTTTATCGCTGAAAATACGAGAATCCATGTGTTTTATATGAGATGAAATGATAGGTCGAAACTCCATAAGCTCCAAAATATCATTCTCCATATCAATTCCTGGTGCGATCTCAATTAACTTTAGGCCTAATGCAGTCATTTGAAAAACACAACGCTCTGTTACGTATAAAACTAACTGATTTCGCAAGACTGCATCCATTGCGTTAAAGGTTATTTGTTGAACATCTTTTACGAATTTGGTGATGTGCGCCTCAGACTTAATAACTAATTGTCCAGAAACCACTTCAGTATTGATGCAACCTGCACTAAAAGTTCCTACAAAGACAACTCTCTGCGTATTTTGACTAATACTAATGAACCCTCCGGCCCCCGCTAGGTGATTGTTAAAAAGGCTTACATTTACATTACCCATCTTATCGACCTGAGCCAAACCAAGAAAGGCTATATCCAGCCCGCCACCATCATAAAAATCGAACTGATACGGCTGATCTATAACCGCCTCAGCATTGGTTGAGGCTCCAAAATTTAGTCCACAAGCAGGAATACCTCCAATTACCCCTGGCTCGGCTGTTAGGGTCATTAAGTCGCTAATATTTTCTTCCTCGGCAACTTTTGCAATAACCTCAGGAATGCCAACCCCTAAATTTACGATATCGTGAGCTCGCAGTTCAAGGGCAGCTCTTCGAGCAATAATTTTTCTTAGGTCGAGCCCAGATTTTTTCTCTGTTTCGACTGGTGCCAAAAGCTCCCCTGAAAACACCGCACTGTAGGTCTCTGAAAAGGTTTGCATATGGTAAGAAGAATTTGTCTCCAAAACCACATAATCAACTAAGATTCCTGGGATCTGAACATGCCTAGAATGTAAAGATCCTGCTTTAGCTATTCGTTCAACTTGAACTATGACGAGTCCTCCAGAGTTATGAGTAGCCATTGCTATAGCCAGTGAGTCTAGAGTTAACGCCTCTTTCTCCATTGTGATATTGCCACGTTCGTCTGCTGTAGTTCCTCTCAGGAAACAAGTATCAATTGGAAAGGCCTTGTAAAATAAAAAATCTTCATTATCGATTTTTATTAGCCTAACCAACTCTCGCTTACTTCTTTCATTGATCTGAGCACCTGTCTGTCTTGGATCTACAAATGTTCCTAATCCCACTTTTGTAATTAGACCTGGCCTGTGGGCTGCGATGTCTCTAAATAATTGGCTGATTACACCTTGTGGCAAGTTGTATGCTTCAATTTGATTGGTTAATGCCAATTGTTGAAGTTTGGGTACCAAGCCCCAATGTCCCCCAATTACACACTTCAACAATCCCGGCAATGAGAAATGATTTAGTCCTCGCTCACATCCATCGCCCTGCCCACCAGCATAAATAAGAGTTAGATCACCAGGAGTACCAACTGAGGATAGAGAGTCTTCGCCTATAAAACGGTCCTTAAGTGCTATAGCCAAACCCTCAGCAAATCCACTCCCAATGAATCCTCCAGTAGCTAAAGTTGAACCTTGATTTATATGACGCACAGCCTCTACGGCTGTAATTAATTTATTTCCTGGTGTGGTTCGGTATTTTAAATTTGCATTTCTCATTTAATACGGATTTTGAAAATTTCGATTTGCTAACGATAAATATTAATTTGGTACAGTGCATTTTCTAAATAAGAGTTTCAAACGTCTGTTGTTTAACGAACGGATGAATAAATTGCAAATGGTGAAAATTGTGCCCATTGGATTTAATGAAAAATTGCAAAACTGAAAATAATCAAGCGAACAAATAAATCAATTGCAGTTCTAAATTGCTGTCAATTATTTATATAAAACTAAACTAGGACTCATAGCATGTTAAAAAATAAAATAGCACTCGTCACTGGCGCATCATCTGGTATAGGACGAGCCATTGCATTGGTTCTTGCGCGAGAGGGCGCAAAACTTACCCTATCTGATCTGAACGTTGAGCTAGTCAATGAAACTAGAGAATTAATACATGCACAAGGGGGTGAGTCAATTGCCGTTAAAAGTGATGTTGGCAGTGCTCAGGCATGTTATGACCTTGTCAAATTGACAGTGGAACAATTTGGTAAGATTGATGTTGCTTGCAATTGCGCTGGTATTGGTGGACCAAGTGCACTTACTGCAGATTACTCATTAACGGCTTGGGACCATGTCATAAGAACAAACTTATCGGGTGTTTTCTACGGAATGCAGGCACAAATTGCGGCTATGATGATCCAGGGTAGTGGGTCAATTATCAACATTGCATCAGTTTTAGGCGTCGTTGGTACACCTAGATCTCCTGCGTACGTTGCCGCAAAGCATGGAGTCATTGGCTTAACTCAAACCGCTGCTTGGGAATACGGTACCTCAGGACTGCGAATTAATGCTGTGGGACCAGGCTATGTAGAAACTCCACTTGAGCGGTCCCTCATAAATTCAGCCTCAGCTCATGAAGCATTACTTGCAGCCCACGCTCTCGGACGACTTGGTCAACCTAGGGAAGTAGCCGAGCTAGTTGCGTGGCTAGCATCTGATAGAGCCTCCTTTGTAACCGGAGCTTTTTATCCGGTAGATGGTGGATATCTGGCTAGATAGCTAAATATTTAACTCTAGATCTAATGTATTGACTTGATTTCAAATCTATCTAGATTCATGACCTTATTCCATGCGGCTATAAAGTCTTGGATGAATTTTGTCTCTCCGTCATCACTGGCATAAATCTCCGCAATCGCTCTCAGCTCAGGGTTTGATCCAATGGTTAAATCCACCTGTGAGCCTCTCCACTTTAGCACCCCTGTCGTACGGTCATTACCCTCAAAGACACCGGGTATGGTGGATTTTTGCCAAATTGTGTCCATATCCAAAAGGTTGGTAAAGAAATCGTTAGTTAATGAGCCTACCCTTTTCGTAAAAACCCCTAATGTGGATTCATTAAAATTCGAATTTAATACGCGCATGCCACCAACCAATACAGTCATTTGAGCAGACGTCAAGTTAAGTTGACTTGCACGATCAACCAAAAGCTTTGCAGAAACATCTACTGGGCACTCACCTATAAAATTCCTGAATCCATCTGACTTAGGTTCTAAGGGGGCAAATGAATCAATATCGGTCTGCTCTTGAAGAGCATCGACTCGTCCCTGCACAAATGGAACCTTAACAACGTGTCCTGCATTTTTAGCAGCACGCTCAATTGCTAAGCAGCCTCCCAAAACAATTAAATCAGCAATAGAAATAGACTTTGATGTAGAGTTTTTTCTAAATTCAAGTTGTAAATTGTCAAAGACTTTCAATACCTTAATTAATTCATCTGGCTCATTGACTATCCAGTTTTTTTGCGGAAGAAGCCGTATCCTTGATCCATTAGCACCTCCCCTTTTATCGCCCGAACGAAATGTTACTGCGCAAGCCCAGGCAGTTTTTATCAATTGAGAGATACTTAATCCTGAATTTGTAATTTTCTCTTTTAATTTTTGAATGCTAGTCTCATCTAATCGAGTCCATTTATTATCAATACATGGCAAAGGATCCTGCCATATTAACTGTTCTTTTGGCACTAAGGGACCTAGATAACGAGATACAGGCCCCATATCTCTGTGAGTTAATTTGTACCAGGCTTTGGCAAATATTTGAGCAAACTCAACTGGATTTTCTTGAAAATGTTTGGAGATCTTTGCATAAATTGGATCTAGTTTCAGGGCCAAATCCGTTGTTAACATATTAGGGTAATGTTTTAGGCTTACGTCGTGAGCATCTGGAACTGTCTTAGGGATTGAAGTGCCCTTTGGAGTCCATTGATTGGCCCCCGCTGGGCTTTGTGTAAGCTCCCATTCAAATCCAAAGAGATTGTCAAAGTATTCTCCGCTCCAAAACGTAGGATGACTTGTCCATGCACCTTCAAGTCCACTTGAGATAGTATCACCCGCCTTGCCCGTGCCGTATGTGTTTATCCATCCTAAGCCCTGCTCCTCGACAGATGCAGCAGCAGGCACAGGACCTAAATTTTTTAGAGGACTTGCTGCGCCGTGTGCCTTTCCAAAAGTATGGCCCCCTGCAATTAGAGCAACAGTTTCTTCATCATTCATTGCCATTCTTGCAAATGTCTCGCGAATATCTATCGCTGAAGCTAAAGGGTCAGGCCGTCCGTTGGGCCCCTCGGGGTTGACATATATAAGCCCCATTTGAACAGCAGCCAATGGATTCGCTAATTCTCGGTCACCTTTATACCGCTCATCTCCAAGCCAAGAAGTTTCAGGTCCCCAGTCTGTTTCCTGAGCACGCCACGTATCTTCGCGACCACCAGCAAAACCATATATCTTCAGCCCCATGGATTGAAGTGCAACCGTACCTGCTAAGACAATTAAATCTGCCCAAGACAATTTTTGTCCATATTTCTGTTTGATCGGCCAAAGAAGTCTTCTTGCCTTATCCAAATTAACATTATCGGGCCAACTATTCAATGGCGCAAAACGTTGAGCTCCACTTCCAGCCCCCCCCCGTCCATCAGCAATTCGGTAGGTACCCGCACTGTGCCATGACATGCGAATAAAGAACGGTCCATAATTACCAAAGTCTGCAGGCCACCAATCCTTAGAGTCAGTCAACAGGAAGTTCAAATCCAACATCACCGCTTTTAAATCTAAAGTAAGGAAATGAGCGGCGTAATCGAACCCCTCACCATATGGGCAGCTACTAGCTGAATTTTCATGTAATGCAAGAAGATTTAATTCATTTGGCCACCAGTCTTGATTGGTAGGTTTTTTTTTGGATACATCGGGAAAAGGACAACTAACCGTTGTTGAAATCATGGATACCTTAGGAGAATTGAGAGTTATAAATTAGTTCATAAAAGAAAATGAGATAAAAACTATTTTAAAAATTAAGCAATAAATAGTACGTACGGCATCAAACACTTTAGCTAAAAATGTTGAGGAAAATATTTCTCAGATATTTAGATTTCTAACTCAAGCAATTTATCTAAATTTTTAGAAATTTCTAATTCAATTAAATTCTTGAAAGGGGTCATAAGAATTCCTAATTCAACTTGAACTTCAAGTACATTTTGATCAATTGATAAGCGACCTTTCACACTTGGCTTGGTAAAAAGCAGTACATCTCTTAATTCACCCTCTTCATAGATACAACTCATTTGCTGCTCAGCTTCCGCAATTTCAGCCCATTCAAAAGCAATCGCTCGCATCCTAATTAATCCAAGGTTATGCTTTCGGACGATATTAAATTTAGACAAGTCTTCAATCTCAAAATGAAATTATTCTATAAATTTATATTTAAAT
>DAITOS010000029.1:5995-20605 GCA_036834025.1 Limnohabitans sp. | reverse complement strand
AATAGTAAAGATAAATAATATTTGACTTTGCAATTTTATGTACGAAAACGAACAGATCCTCTGTCATCAAAATGTAATGATCGGAATTGGCACAATTTTTACGAGTTCAATTGAACTCGGTTTGTACTGAAGATTCAGGAGAAATAAATGGTAACAGTGAAAAAAATGAACTCTGCATCAGAGCATGATAAAAATCAAAATAGTGAAACAAAAAATAGCCTAGTAAACGAAAAAGCCCACGACAAACATATGAACATAGAACATTCAAATCATTCAAATGATCTTAATTTGAAGGAATCTTCCGGTCATACAGATGGTTCAGCAGCAAGCATCAAGAAAGATGAAAACGTGAATCAAATGAACGGCAAAAATTATGTCAACGGTGAAGGTAAATGGCGGGAGACTATAGTTGAAAGAGGCAAAGATATTCTCTCCAGTGAGGCTAGTGGTGTTGCCACAGCAGTTGCAATCGTTGTGGGAGCTGCACTAATTGAAATTGAACTAATACCGGGCCTTATGATTGGAGCTGGAGCGGTTGTTTTGGGTAAGCTATTTCCTGAGATGAGCGGCTATGTGCGCCCCATGTTCAAAGGTATCGTTAAAGCTGGATTCTCAGCAACACACAAAGTACGACAAATATTAGCTGAAGCCAATGAGCAAGTTAATGACTTAGTTGCAGAGGTCAAGCACGAACAAAACGAATCAAATAGCTACAGTACAGAACATAATTCATCTGCAACCTCCTCTGCGAAAATCCAAACTGAATCGCATCTTGAAGAGCTTTCTACGCACTAAGAAAATTTTAGTTTTAAAAATTTAATCAGTATGCAAATAAATACTCATATATGCAAAATTTAGAAACTAGATCAGTAAGGCAAGGCAATATCGTTCACCACCTTCCTGGAAGACTAAGGATTAAAGTGATGGGTACGCCAGCCAGTCCAGATTTTTATTTGGGCTTAAAAGAAGCTATTGCAAGTGTTTCAGGCGTAGACAGAGTTCGCGTAAACAGGAGATCTTCTAGTATTGTTGTTGATTATTTTGCCAAAGATATAGGGTTTCATTCAAGATTACAAGAAGATCCACGAGTCAAATCTAGATTATCTGTCACGGATCTTGAGGGATTGACTTCTGTGATATATGAACCTGTTACAGAGAGCTTTGTCTATCCTGAGCAACACTCTCGACTTGCAGAATCTATTGTTAGCATTGTTGAGGAGATCGATAACAAACTAAGACAAGCAAGTAACGGGTACCTTGATCTGAAGGTTTTATTACCAACAGGTATCGCTATTGCAACCTCCTTAAATAAGGCGAGAGCAAAGGGCACGCCAATGTGGCTTTCGCTAGGTACTTTCGCATTTAATACCTTTCTAACACTGCACCATAACCGCATTGACATGCCCTACGTTCAAATTTTCACCCGAAAATCTAAAAGAACGTGATACTTTCATATGCAAACATCAACAAATTTTCCAATATTAAATTCACCTGAGTCTAATTCATCTCTTTTAACACCTTTAACAATTGGTAGTGATCAAGCATTTTCTTCTCAGCAATTTAAGGTTTTACACGATATACCTGGTCGTTGTAGATTAAGGATTGCTTCATTGAGAGAGAGTAAATACATTTCAATTGACTTTGAAAGAAAGCTTAGAAACTGTACGTTCATTG
This sequence comes from Limnohabitans sp., assembly GCA_036834025.1. GTDB lineage: Bacteria > Pseudomonadota > Gammaproteobacteria > Burkholderiales > Burkholderiaceae_C > Limnohabitans. The sequence goes on along the minus strand of DAITOS010000029.1, from coordinate 18,931 downwards.
ATCATTTCCAGATTAATCTTGCGTGTAACTCAGTCGTAATTAATTATCGAGGTAACTATGATAAATTAATTTCGATGCTTATTGAACCTTTACCTATCAAGCAAAATAATTGTAGAGACACTTTGCAAATTGAGGTCCTATCCTCTTATGTTTGGGCTCAAAAACCTATCCACTCTCTTTTTCTATCTGCAAGCGCTTTAGTACTTAGTATGTCTTCAGGCCCTCTTCTCTCGATGAGCTTGGTCTTACTTAGCGCTGTTCCTATTTGGCGCAGAGCACTTTCCACCCTTTTTATAGAAAAAAGATTGAATGTCGACTTTCTCGATGGACTGGCTTTAGCTATAGCTGTTGTGCGTCTTCAAACAAACACAGCAGCCTTACTGGAACTATTGGTTCACTTAGGAGACGTTGTTAGAGAACGAACTGCAAGACAATCTAGAGGTCATATTCATGACCTTCTTGACTTTCACAGCGTTCAGGCACGATTGCTTGAGATGGACGGAATAATCACCATGGTGGCGGCGGATTCCTTGATCCAAGATCAGTTGGTGATGGTCCTTGCTGGGGATCTTGTTCCTGCGGATGGTCAAGTGATCAGTGGAATTGCATCTGTTGATCAACGACATATTACGGGTGAGTCAATTCCTAGCACCGTGCAATCAGGAGACTCATTATTTGCTGGATCATCAATCGTAGAAGGCTCGGTTAGTATTCGCATTACACACGCAGGCAAAGATACGGTTGCTTCAAAGATTGTTCAATTGGTTGAGTCAGCACCATCAGGCGACACTCGTATTCAAAACTATGCAGAAAAGTTTGCTGATCATCTTGTGGCACCTATGTTAGGTGTTAATCTGGCACTATTACTGGCTTCGGGAAATTTGGACCGATTTATGTCCCTTGCCATCGTAGATTACGGAACTGGGATCAGAGTCGCAGCTCCAACAAGTATATTGACATCAATGACTCGTGCAGCCAGAGAAGGAATATTAATTAAAAGCGGGCGAATAATCGAGCAATTAGGCACATTAAAGGGCATAGCCTTTGATAAGACAGGAACACTTACGACAGGTAAATTGGATGTTGTTGAAGTTAAAGCATTCGATGTCAATATCAGTATCGACCGAATACTGCAGCTTGCAGCTGCTGCAGAGATGGAACTGCGTCACCCTGTTGCCAAGGCACTTGTTGCGTACGCTCAAAATATTAAAGGTCTACAGCTTCCCCAATGCTCAAACATCGAATTTGTAATCGGTCTGGGTGTATCTGCAGAGATAAACGGACACAAAATCAACATTGGAAGTGAGCGCTACTTTAAAAGACTTAACATCACAATAGGCAAAGCCCAGAGTTATTTAGGACAACTTGAAAATTTGGGACATATTGGGCTATTGGTAGCCTATGACGAGAGATTAATCGGAGCTATATGCTGCAGTGATGAACCACGTGCTGAATCAAGAAGAGTATTAGAAGGACTTAGGAGACGTGGTGTACGCGAAATCGTGATGCTTTCTGGCGATAGGGAGGGAGTTGCAAAACGAATCGCTCATTCAGTCGGAATTGATAAAGTATATGCTGAAGTTTTACCGCATGAAAAAGCAGATATCATCCGTGAGCTCAAACGCAGTGGGGGACCATTTGCAATGGTCGGAGACGGCGTTAATGATTCGCCAGCACTTGCGCAAGCAGATATTGGAATTTCACTTGTAGATGGTGCAGATATAGCACGAACAGCAGCAGATGTAGTTCTAATGAGAGAGGGACTACATTTACTACTCCCAGCAATTGATATAAGTCGAGACGCTCTACAACTCGTTAAACAAAATTACAGTTTAATTGCTGGTTTTAATACTTTAGCGCTTGCATTAGCACTTCCCAGTGGACTCATTACTCCAGCCACATGCACCTTGATTAGCAATGGTTCAACATTATTAGCCACTATGAATGCGATGAGACCTTTGCTTCCGAGGCTTAGGAGACTAACAGAGTCAGATTAGTAATTTACTGAAATTTTAAAACGATATTGTGTCTGGAAGTAGTCGGTTGTATTCATCTTTGACTACTTTATAACACTCACACGTTCTTCGCTCCAGTCCTGGCCTGTCTAAAACAGTAATATGACCACGTGCGTATTTTATTAAACCAGCTTTTTGAATTTTTAGAGCTGCCTCAGTAACACCTTCGCGACGAACACCCAGCATATTTGCAATAAGCTCTTGTGTCATGATGAGGTCTAAACCAGTTAATCTATCCAAGCTTAACAAAAGCCAGCGGCAAAGTTGTTGATCCAGTGTGTGATGCCTATTACAAACTGCTGTTTGGGACATTTGTGTAATGAGGGCTTGCGTGTATCTAAGAAATAAGTGCATCAAAGCCGGTGATTTATTGAATAATTCTTTGATCAAAATTGAGCTTAATTTATAACCAATTCCTGCACTTTGAACCACTGCCCTGCTGGACGTGGACTCTCCCCCCATAAAAATAGAAATACCCACCACACCTTCATTACCTACAACTGCGATTTCAGCTGAAGCACCATCCTCGAGTGCATAAAGTAAAGAGACAATAGCCGTTGTAGGAAAATAAACAAAAGGCATAATGTAATTGGGCTCATATAGAACCTTACCCAGAGGCAAATCAATTTGAGATAAATTTGGGTATATCAGTTTCCATTCTGCTTCAGGGATTGACTTGAATAACCAGTTTTGATTTTTTAAGGTTCTGCCGTTAGTCATATTAATAATAAATATATAATCAAAAGGACTAATATACTTGATTTGATACAGTTGTTATGTGTTGTAGCACACACAACAAACTGAACAACTCAAAATCAAAACTTATTGCATTTAAAAAATATAGCAGAAATAGATACTAAGTAATTAACTATTTAGGCTCTTGGAATCCATTTGACCTGTATGTAAGTATGAGTGTGTCTCTAAATCCTTGACCACCGTTGTCTTGAATGGGGGTGGTTTCATGAATGATACGGTGGTCATCAATTAATAGCAATGACCAGGGTTCTTCCAAAGTAAACCTGACACCATCGTTTCCATGAATGTTAAAAAGACGTGTCTCCCCTCCTTTGATTAAGTGGCGCTTGATCAAAATTACAGCGACATAATCAACTCCGTCTCTATGAGCGCCCTCTGGGGTTGGCCGTCCGATACCACCCATCGTATTGATTCGAAACTGATGAGCCTCAGTAAACCATGTATGGGGTAGGTTTGAGTCACTTTTATGGTTGATTAAACTTGCAACTCCAGAAATAAGGTTCAACCAACTTTGTGAATCATTCAGAGTTGTATCTATGGGCTCGAACATTCTGTTTATACCGCCGTGCAATGCGTTGTAGTCAAGTGACTGCCAATGAGCTCTGTGCGACATTAGCGATGTTTGCTGATTTTCTACTTTATAACTGCTGTGCCTACGAAATCGGTACCGCCCTAGATCCTTTAAGTAGCGGTCTTCAACCAAATTATCCCAGTAGGTTGCAAACCTTTGAAGATCACTGGCACTGAGCTTGGTTAATTCAAGTAAAGCAGTTGAGTCAATCAAGCAAAATCCTTGTTGATCCAAAGCGGTATTTATATCTTGTTTGTTTAAAATTTTTAAGTCTAGGCGCATTTAAAGAATCTGGTCAATGTTTATTATGTAAATCTTTTTGAACTCACCTATTTATTATCTCTTGAATAATTCCAAGTCATTTTGGTTAATCAGAAATACTTTTTTTGAATATGTTTTTCGTGGCTTTTTATCCAGATATTTGAAAGTGTTCGTTCACGTACATACAAGTACAACACTTTTGGACATCATCACATTTTCAATTTGTTATGTATCGAGTTGGTAATTTTTTATTAAAAAATTGAATTTAACCATTCACTAACTTGATTTAAATCATCCCTTTAATTTTAATTAGTTAAAGACATTTAATCCACCGAATTACTACGTACAGTAATTACTTTCTTTTGATCCCTATTTTTCAGGTTGCTCCTTATCAATACACACCCCAAGCCAATTTTCTTATTTAGTCTCTTACAACTTTTCACTTTATCACGTTATTTTAAAAAAGATTCAAAATCTTTATTGAAGTTAACATACTTTCCTAGGCATATCATTTTTTACTTTTTACTTTCCCCACTTTTTCCTCATGCTCAACAGACAAGATCTCCCAACGCTGGGTCGTTAGAGCAAAGTATTAAAGAGGAGTTGCGACAAAGTCTTCCAGCTCAAATAATTAGAGCTGATAATTTAATACTCAACCAGCCAATTGAAGTAGAAATTGACGCAATTAAATTTCAACTAGAGCATATTTTATTTACTGGAAACACCCTTCTCTCTAACGCTCAAATTGAGCTTCTTATTGAACCCTATTTAAATAAAAATATTGACATAGAGCAACTAAAAATTCTTACCAGATCAATTGAAGAGGATTACCGAAAAAAAGGATCAATTGCAAGGGTCATCACTCCTGCCCAAGAAATACGGAATAAAACACTTCATATACAAATTGAGGAGTCAGTTTATGGTCATACTGTATTTCAAGGGGATGTGACTCGAGTAAAGGTACTACAAATAAAAAAACTTATTGATACTGCACTAGACGGTACTAAATTATTAGATTTAGATAGCGTTGATAGAGGACTCTTGTTGGCAGATGACTTACCAGGCATAAGTGTAAGTGGTCTCTTAACACAGGGCTCAATTCCATTAAGCACCGATTTAATTGTCTCAAGTCTAGACGAACCTCTCTTAAACGCTAATGTTCAATTTGATAATACTGGACCAAAGGCCATTGGTGTATCTAGATTACTTACATCATTAGCCCTTAATAGCCCACTTAAAATTGGAGACTTACTGAGTGCTTTCTATCTTCATTCTCAGGGAAGTGATTACGAGCGCTTGAGCTATACCCTTCCAGTAGGCAACACGGGTTGGAGGTTAGGTCTAAATGCTTCAAACATGAACTACCGTTTAGTCTCCTCAGACTTCGCCTCATTAGACGCAACAGGTACGTCCACTAGTAAAGGAATTGAAGCAGCCTATCCGGTGATTCGGTCTAAACCGTTCAATTTGTATTTAACTCTAAATGGTGACTCTCATTTCTTCAGCAATGCGAACTCCGAAGAGGGCTTGGTGAGTCAGTATTCAATAAAAGATTATTCAGCCGCTCTGAGGGGGAACTCCTACGACAACTTTGGTGCTCAGGGTTCTAATTCATTTAGCCTAGCCCTAACCAGTGGATACACCAACTTAATAGGTTCCCCAAATCAAGTTGCAGTTATGGAATCAAATAATACTCAAGGCGGGTTCTTTAAAACCAATTACAGCGTAAACCGTGAACAATCACTTGACAATTTAAAAGCTTTACAAATACTGAACATTAAGCCAAAAGGACTTAGTTTTTATGCAAGCTTAACTGGACAAGCAGCAAACAAGAATCTTGATGCTTCAGAGATGTTCTATTTAGGCGGTATTTTAGGAGTTCGAGCATATCCCACCAACTCGGGCGGTGGCAGTCAAGGTCAATTGGGAACAGTGGAGCTTAGACAAACATTAAATCAAAACATCAAATTAGCTCTGTTCTTTGACTACGGACGTATACAAATTAATCCAAACAATACATTCCCAGGGGCTGCAACCCTTAATAATTATGATCTCAAAGGCTCAGGTCTATCGATTGGACTACAACCGAAGCCAAATATTGATTTAAAGGCAATATGGGCTGAACGGGTAGGTGTAGATCCGAATACTTATGCTTTTACAAACTCTGGGATCTACACAGATGTATCTGGTGGCAAAAGTCAGCTATGGCTCACTGCAAGCATCGGGTTTTAATCATGAAAATATATAAACGAATATCAACAATAGTTTTTCAATTTACTATTGTTCTCATAGCCACGACATCCTGGACAATCAGTCCTGCATTTGCTGGACCACCTGCTCCAAATCAATTACCAACTGTTGGGGCTTTGTTAAGTGGACAAGCATCTATTTTGCAGACCGGCTCAATAATGTCTATCAATCAAAGTACACCTAAAGCCGTAATCTCCTGGTCAAGCTTTGATATTGGTAGTGGGTCTAAGGTTAACATCACCCAGCCCAGCAGCTCTAGTGTTTTGTTAAACCAGGTTCTAAGTTCAAGTCCAACGCAAATTTTTGGAAACTTAAATTCAAATGGGCAAGTGTTTTTAACAAATCCAAGTGGTGTTTACTTCTCCCCTTCAGCAACTGTCAATGTTGCAGGTCTGGTTGTGACCACAAACACTTTAAGCGCCGCCGATTTCTTGGCTGGACTGAGCACTTTTAAGAGCAACGGATCCACTGCTCGCGTGATCAATGAAGGGAATTTAACTGCACACCTTGCGGGCTATATTGCTTTGTTGTCACCCAATGTAATAAACAACGGTGTAATTGTGGCTCAAATGGGAACCATTGCAATGGCAGCGGGTCAACAATACGTTTTACAATTTTTCGGAAATAGCTTGAATTCAGTAGCCGTGACCCCAGCATCTATTGCTACTTTGGTTGCAAACGCAAATGCAGTCTATGCACCCGGGGGACTTATCATCATGTCTGCCCAAGCTGCTCGGCAAATTCAAGGTGGCGTTATTGGAAACACAGGTGTACTGGATGCAACTGGAGTCTCAAGCAGCGGTGGCGTGATTCAACTTACTGCATCACACACAATTGATGTGGGTGGAACAATCAAAGCGAATGCTGGTCCTACAAGCATTTCTAATGGGGGAAGAATATCCATAATTTCTGACCTAACCAACCCTATTAGCCAGGTCAATGTGAGTGGACTGATCTCAGCTGAAGCCTCTAGCTTAGGGGGTAATGGGGGGGCAATCGAGACATCTGCAAGTATATTAAAAGTAAATAGTACAGCAAATATCAGCACCAGGGCCCCTAATGGAGTCACGGGAAACTGGATTTTGGATCCCACCAACTTTGTCGTTGACTCTGCTCTTAACGCAGGAGATATAACTGGGGCAACCCTAGCAGGTAATTTATTGGCCTCAAACGTTACCATTTTAAGTGCCAACGGCAAGGGCGGGAGCCTTGGAGACATACAAATCAATCAACCTGTGAATTGGGTAGGCGCAACCACCCTAACACTTAATGCAGTTCATGACGTCATAGATAATTCCGCCATCAATTCCACAACGGGGTACGCATCACTTGTGATCACCGCAGGTCATAACGCAATGATTAATGCCAACCTATCAAGCGTAGGTGGATATGCATCAATTAATGTAAATGCAGGCAACAACATTTTATTAGGAACAGGCAGCGCCCTTACCGCAACGGCAGCCAGTGCGAGTACAGTATTTAACGCAGGTTTAGACTTTATCTCCTCAGGTAGCATTACATCTATAGGGGCAAGTTCCTCTGTATCCATTGCAGCCGGGCGGGACGTAACGACCTTGGCCAACGCGGCAATCGTTGGAGTTGGTGCGAGCGTTAAATTAGCGGTAAATGCGGGCCGAAATATTAATGTGGGATCTCCGGTCTCAGTAAATGCAGCAGGTGCATCTGTTCAGCTCATATCAGGACTGAATGGCACAACCCCTGGAGTTGCCTCTGGTACAGTTGTCTTGAACGCAGCGGTTGCGTCTCCCAATTTGACGATTCGATTTAATCCCGATGGTTATGCAAACACAGCAGCAGATATAGCGCTTTACCCTGCTTTATCGGACTCGAGAGCTTGGGTTTACGCTAAAGGAGTCAACAAAGTTTATGACTCCAATACAAGTGCAACTCTGGGTTTAGATGGATTTCCTTTGACCGGCTCTGGGTTGTCCTTAATGAATGGCACAGCAAACTTTGTCAATCCAAGCGCAGGATTTTCAAGCACCATAAACTTTAACAACTTTAGCCTATCAGGAATCAATACTTCCTCTTATGCACTTCTTAGTGGAAGTGGTACGACGAGTGCAAACATTACACCATTGGCCCTGAACGTTACAGCGCTGGGAAATAATAAAGTCTATGACGGCACATTAGTGGGGACTGTTAGTTTAAGCGCTACTCCTTTACTGGGAGACACGCTTAATTTAGTCTACACATCGGCCAGTTTTACAGACCCCAATGTAGGTGCAGGTAAAGGGGTTACGGTCTCAGGTATTAGCGGATCAAGTAACTACAGTTTCAATAATAGTACGCTGACGAGTGCAAATATTACTCCCGCAAACCTGACTTTGACGGCTTCGAATTTCAACAAAACCTACGGTCAAACTCCCATCCTTAAAGGGTTTACACAATTGGGGCTCATGAGCAATGAGACTGTGGGTAGTTTGAATTTGGAAAGTATTGGGTTATTGGCAACTGCTGGGGTCACTGCTGGGCCTTACACGATCAATGCAAGTAATGCTAGTGGAGGGACCTTCAACTCAAATAATTACACGATTAATTATTTACCAGGTCTTTTATTTGTTCAGCCTGTTGGACTGCTGATCACAGTTGCAGACGCCCTAAAACCTTACGGAACTGCAATCATACCCACATCATTCACAGTAGATGGACTGGTCAATGCAGAGACCGTTGGATCACTGACGGAGACAAGCCCAGGTGCTGCTGCCAATGCAAGCGCGAGCGGTAACCCTTATGTCATCAAACCGGGTGTAATGAGTGGAGGAACATTTAATCCAACAAATTACAACATCAAGTATGTCAACGGCACATTGACAGTGATCAACTAATAATCGAATAGAGATTAGTTAGAAATTTATTGGTCTTTAAACAAGTGCAAGTGAACACGGAGTCATTTATTTTCATTTGCAAAATATCAAAAAATAGTTTAAAAAAATATATAGTTCTCAACCGTGTACGCAACCGAACACTTGAAAGAATGAAAACAAAAGAAGATACAGTTTTCTTTCAAAAGTAATCAATGCAAATAAAACACCCCCAAAGCCAAGTGCATTCAAAAAATATTTCAAACTGTTTAGTTTGGTTATCGCTTTTAGCGTTACCTGGACTTACGCTTGCAGCCTCATCTACAACGAATGTACCAGTCAATGCAACAGTAGCCCAGGTATGCTCCATCACAACCTCCTCTTCACTGTCTTTCAACGTATACGACCCTGTGAATGTCAACTTAACTGCCCCCTTGAATGCGACTGGTCAGATCAGTGTGGCTTGCTCAAAAGGTGCTACTGGAATGACCATTGGACTTGATAACGGAGCCCACGTCGTTGGCCAACAAAGACAAATGTTAGGCACATTAAATTTAGCCGCTCTCGGATACAGTATTTTTCAGCCACCGAGCAATTTAGCAGGCACCACCTGCACCTTTCCTGGTACAACTGCATGGACCAATGTGGGCACTGGCCTTTTATCCTTGACCAATGCAACATCAAGCACAGCGAGACTATATAACGTTTGTGGCTCAATCCCCGGTGGCCAAAACGTAGCATCCGACTCTTACACAGACGTTGTCATTGCAACCATTAACTTTTAAATTGGTGAATAAATTGAAAAATAAAATTAACCTAACTGCATATACAAAGAGCCTTTTAAGTCTCCTTGCACTTTGCTGCGCTTACACTCTTTTTACTTTTGTACTTCTAATCCCAAACTTCGCCCAAGCGGCAGGATGGAGCATCAATCCCACCCGGATTGACCTAACCCCTACAAAACAAACTGCAGCAATGACGATCACCAATGATTCTGATGCGCCTACAACAGTTCAAGTTCAAGCTGTCTCCTGGTCGCAGGAGGAAGGACGAGACGTTCTCATTTCCACTAAAGAACTACTCGTTTCGCCGCCCATTGTGACTATCGCATCAAAAGGGGTGCAAATTATTCGCATCACACTTCGCAAGCCTGCGGACAAGACCAAAGAACTTGCTTACAGGATTAATTTGCAAGAACTCCCTACGGCTGCGACTCAAAGCGCTCCCCAAGCATCCTCCGTGCAAGTAGCGCTCAGAATCGGGCTTCCTGTTTTTGTTCAGCCGCGCAAAGGTAGAGCTGAACCTAAAATGACCTGGAGACTTGAAACAAGTGCAGATAGCTCTTTAAAAGTAACTCTTCATAACGAGGGAACTGCACACATTCAAATCTCAGACTTCTCGTTATACACCATTGGTAGCGATCAGCCTTTGGCAAGTATTGCAGGCTCAAGTTATGTACTCGCAGGTGAATCCAGGGACTGGCTCTTGAAACCAACATCCATATCTACTGAAAAAGTCAATGCTTCGGGACGTTTACGTTTGAGAGCGTTTACAGACGGGGAGAACATTGATACTTTACTTGTTCTTAACAAGCCGTAAAAGCATTCAGTGCATTCACTATTAGGCAGCGCTATTTTGCATACCAACTCAGCGTTTTTCTGATTTTTCATCATGGGTTTGCTTGCTCAGAGGATATTCCAACATCTGAGGGAGCAAACGCATATAAAAACTCTGTACCAAAGCTCAGTGAATTAGCAGCTTCAGGTCACTATGTTGAGCGCTTGATTGAAATAGACGTCAACGGTCAAAATCTCAATAAAACAGTTTTAATTCTTGAAGATAAGTCAGGAATGATTTACCTAAGAAGTATCGACTTAGAGAGTTGGAGGCTTCAAAAGCCTAATTTAAACACACAGATCTATTACGAGGGAGACTCTTACTTTCCTCTTAGTTCAATTTCCAATTTAATCCACACCTACAACCCAGAAAAACAAACCCTCACCCTAAAAGTGAGAGCAGAGGCTTTTGAGCTTACAAACAGAACATCAGAATACATTCAACTACCCAAGCCGCAGCGCTCAAGTCTAGGGGGCTTTTTCAACTACGACTTGTACACTTCAAATGCATCCGGTACAACAACAGGTAACGCTCAAGAGTCAGGGCAATTTGAAATTGGAATATTTAATTCTTATGGGGTGGGTACGAGTACCGTTTTAACTCAAAATATAAGTGGAGTCCCAGGAGTAATTCGTTTGGACAGCACTTGGACATCGGATTTTCCAGAGAAAATGCAAACCCTACGCGTAGGTGATGTATTCAGTACACCCGGTGCATGGGGAAGAGCGGTAAGGTTTGGTGGAATTCAATTCGGTACTAATTTTTCAACACAACCTGGTTTCATTACCTACCCTATGCAAAGTGTTGCGGGTCAAGCTGTGCTGCCCTCCACGGTTGATGTATTTATCAATAACGCCTTAGTATCAAGACAAACGATCCCCCCCGGCCCCTTTGCTATCAGTAATCTTCCCGTTGTAAGCGGAGCAGGACAGGTCAATCTTTTGGTGAGAGACTTATTTGGCAGAGAGCAAATCATTTCCAAGCCCTTTTATGCAAGTCAATCCTTACTTGGTAAAGGTTTAGAGAGCTTTTCTTATGAAATAGGCGTCGCTCGGGACAACTTTGGTCTTAGTAGCAACGATTATCACGGATGGCTTTTCTCAGAGAACTACCGAGTAGGTATTAGCAACTTTTTAACAGCTGAGTTTCACACCGAGGCTATGCAAAGTCAAGAGGCATTTGGTCTAGGCGTTGATTATTTAGTACCTAAAATTGGCACACTGAGCTCCTACTTTGCTCAGAGTTACGGCAAAGAAAGCAACGCATTCGTCAATCCTCAATTTGACGCCTCAAACAATTACGTTCAAAGCAGTAATAACTTTAACGGTATGAACGCACTCCTTAATTCTAAAAGTATCAGCAGCGGTAATATGGTGATGTTAGGGCTTGACCGTTTTGCTTACCCTTGGAGTATGAGTGCCAGATCACAGTGGACCAACAGTAGCTTTATTCAAATAGGCCAATCCGTATTGCAACTCCCCTCCTCTAATTTAACAAGTGCAAACCTTAGCTATTCAGATGGGCATCTGGGATCGATAGGGATTGCTTTTGTATCCCAAATCAATCGCGGTGTTCCAGATACACAGATTTTGACACTAAGCTACGGTGCATCGCTTGGGAGAATGGGCTCGTTCAGCGTCTCGGCTCTTAAAGATCTCAACTCTGATCTTGGAACGACAATTTTCACTATGTTTAGCATTGCACTTTCAGGCTCGACAAGTGCAAGTTTGAGTGCGCAGTCTACTCGAGGAGCCAATCCAAATTCACAACCTCAAAAGGAAGATATTTTTACGAGCACTGTTCAACAAAATTTACCGAGTGGTGAGGGATTTGGATATTTACTTCAATCTAGAAGCGACCAATCCTCTCAGGCCTTAGTTGAGATGCAAAATAACATGGGTACCTACTTTGCAGGTGTCTCCAAGAGTGGGGATATCACAGCAACTAGGCTTGAGGCCATTGGGGGTGTTGCATACATAGAAAATAATACCTATCTAGGCAGGAGGATCGATCAAAGCTTTGCTGTGGCAAGCGTTCCAGGGTTTGCAAATGTAAGCGTGCTTAGTGATAATCAACTGATTGGGAGAACGGATAGTAAAGGCGATGCTTTGATACCTCGACTCAGAGCCTATGACCGAAACATTATTTCAATTAATCAAGAGGATCTCCCATTAGATGCAAAAGTAATGGGGCTACAAATCAATGCAACCCCATATTTTCGTAGTGGTATTGAGGTCAAATTTCCCGTCGAACGCTCCAAAGGTGCCACTTTTACACTTAATTTGGAAAATGGCCTCCCCGTGCCGCTAGGTAGTGCTGTAAACATAGATGGAGTTGAGGAAATCTTCACCGTTGGATATGGGGGAGAGGTTTACGTAGCAGGTTTGAGTGAGATTACGAAAATGCACGCAACTGTGATGAATCAAATTTGTAATTTCCAAGTTCATTTCCCCATTACTGCTGACCCCCTGCCAGACCTTGGCATCGTCATTTGTAAGCTCTCAAAGGATTAAAAACATGAAGTGTTCTAAATATACATCAACTAATGTAAACCAACAGCATGGGACTATAAAATTTAGTGAGAGTACTAATCTGCATATTAAATCATATAAAGAAAATCTAAATTACGAAAATCTAGATT
>DAITOS010000029.1:0-5895 GCA_036834025.1 Limnohabitans sp. | reverse complement strand
ATTACGAAAATCTAGATTGCGAAAAGCATTCTATGTACTCTGCAATTTCGAGATCAATTTGCGTTATGCTAGCAGCACTTTACCTAGCCCTGCAACCTACCCTGGCTGCTGCTTATTGCACTTCTATCATGGCAACTCCCATCAGCTTTGGACAATATGAAGTTTTTTCACCCTTGGCAAATACAAGTGGAGTTGGCACCGTTACTGTTAACTGCAATGGTTCTGATACCGCACCTAATGTTAGTCTTAGTAGCGGTCAAAGTGGAAGTTTTACAATCCGTTCAATGAATGGTGCTGATACCCAAATGATGCAATACAACCTTTACACGAACGCCTCTAGAACAGTAGTTTGGGGGGACGGTACCGGTATAAGTGCAACTGTGGGCGTCAATAATAATAGTTCAACGACATTAACAATTTATGGACAGATATTTTCTGGGCAAGATTTAAGTGTTGGCAGTTACTTTGACAATATTACTGTCAGCATCAACTTTTAGTAGGCTTAAATTTAGTCTCTCAGTACCTAAGACAGTGCACGCACTGAGAGTTGTATTGGCCAACTATAAACACCTGCTTGAACATCTGAACGCAATATGAATCTGTAACTGAGCTGAAATGACATCGCAGGTGTGATTAAAGCCCTTTTTACGATTGCCCCACCGTCTCCACTAACCTCAACTGACGCCCCCAATCCATCAATCTTAACTGACTCATAGATGTATCCAATGGGACTCACTTCTAGGGTGTATCCATTGCGGCTATTAGTCAGTACTGAAAAGTTTGAAGCCGCACCAACATCAACATAACCTCTTCTTACATCAGCAGGGGTAATGGTGAGTTGGCTTGCCTGAAAATGAGACGTCATCCTTGCGCCAGGTAAAACGGTGGCGGAGACAGAGATGGATGTAGTCATTTCGCCAGCCTGCACATGGGATAAGTAAAAAGCCCTCTCAGATAATTCAAGCGCTTGGGTAAATGTACGCGCATTAAGGGATTTATTGATGCATCCAAAATACAGGAATCCAAAAATCACCAAGTAAACGTGAAGGCAGAATATGATCAGGACCCAACTTCTGACCTGCGCAACTGAGAAATGTTTATAAGTTACATTATTATGTTGAGTGTCATACATTTTGCAGTCCTTTATCTAGGATTCACATTTGCACAGATTGAAGGGCACCGAAACTTAGGAAAAAAATCAATTGTTACTTCAGAGGTGAGTCATTAAAAATCACCAAAAGACACCAAAAGACACCGAAAGTCAACCGAAGTAATCAAAAATCTTTCTTTATTCTAATACTATAAGTTTTTGATTTTAAAGAATTTGAGATAAATCAATAACATTAATTTTAGAAGATCAATTGTTAGAGTTGATCGATAGTCAGATCAAACCAGACCATCCAGGCAATCAAATACAGGTGAAATTGAAGACTAAAAAGCCGATCTACTAAAAAGACAACGGATTTATAGTTTTTATCGCTAGATAAAGACTAGGGACTTACGCAAATGTAATTTAATTCAGTTTAATTCAGTTTAATTGAATTAAATAGATGGTTCACTCATTGGTTTTAATTCCCTTCCAAAATGCAACATAACCTGCAATGTTCATAGCTTCAGCCTTAGGATTTGGGTAGTACCAAGCCGCTGCAGGGTTTAATTGTCCATCAACTTCAACATCATAATAACTTGCAACGCCCTTCCAAGAGCATACGGTTTGCTTATCTGAGGGTTTAAAAAACTCTTTATTAATAGAACTTGCAGGAAAATAATGATTACCCTCTACAACCACGGTTGCGTCTGAACTTGCTACAATTTTGTTGTTCCAAATTGCTTTCATCTCTTTTTACCTAATTGATACAGATTTCTCTGCGAAACTTAAAATTTATTAATGTTAGTACCCAAATACCTGACTGAAACCCAGTTCTTGAACCAACAAAGCTTATCCAGTGAAATTGAACTCGGGTTGTTGTCTGAATCGGCCACGATATCACCCAAATTTCTTTACGACTCGTTGGGCTCACATCTGTTCACAGCAATTACGTTACTTCCTGAGTATTATCCAACAAAGAAAGAAAAAGAGATATTGGATCGCTACCAATTAGAGATTGCAGAGGAACTTGGTACCGGCAAGGGTTTCGTTGACTTGGGAGCGGGTAACTGCCAAAAGGCAGAATCCCTGTTTAATGCGTTAAAACCCGCATCTTATGTAGCAATCGATTTCTCAATTGATTATTTAAAAGAAATACTACCCCAACTTCAGAATAAATACCCGCAAATCGAAATGTTCGGGATTGGAATGGATTTCTCTAAAGAGTTCCAATTGCCCATGGACATTGCGGATAGGAACAACAATTTCTTCTACCCAGGATCAAGTATTGGGAACTTCATCCCAGTAGACGCAGCCCATTTACTGACTCAGGTTCACGCCCAAATCCATGATCAAGGTCTCCTAATTGGAGTTGATCTCATGAAAGAGGATAAAGTCCTAATCGATGCTTATGACGACCCTTTAAAGTTAACCGCGGCTTTTAACCTTAATATACTGAGGGCTATTAATTCTCAAATCGGCTCTGACTTTGATGTATCCGAGTTCAAACATACCATTAAAATCAATCACAGTCTGCAAAGAGTTGAACTCTACCTTGAAGCATTAATCAATACCACCGTGACTTGGAAAGAGCATAAGCGGGTATTTAAGCGCGGCGAATTGATTCACACTGAGAATTCACATAAATACACTATAGATTCAATTAAAAGCTTACTCAGATCAGCTGGCTTCAAGTCCTTTACGTCCTGGACAGATCCACAAAATTTCTTTGCTCTTTTATATGCCAGCTAATTTATCTTCCTCTGATGCACCTGATTCTTTGGTGAATTTATACCAAAAAACCAGAGACTACTCCACCAATCTCCTGATGGGCTTAACTCCAGAGGACTGTCAATCACAGTCAATGGATGATGCAAGCCCGACCAAATGGCATTTAGCGCACGTGACTTGGTTCTTTGAAGTTATGGTGCTCAAACAGTTTGAGTCAGACTTTAAGTATTGGAGAGCAGAATTCGCGGTGCTTTTTAATAGTTATTACAACATCATTGGGGATAAACATCCAAGAGCTAAGAGAGGTTTACTGACTCGTCCCTCCCTTGAGGAGGTTCTTGAGTGGCGAAAAAATATTGATTCAAGGGTTGTAAACCTTTTAAACAATGCTCCTACTCAGGAGATAGAGTGGTTAATTACTATTGGTATCAACCATGAGCAACAACATCAAGAGCTAATTCAAACTGATCTTCAGCATTTATTCTCCAACAACTCACTACACCCAGTTTACTCAAAAGTACCCCGTTCTTTAAATACTGTAACCAATGAACCTCAATGGATTGGCCTTAAAGATGGGCTGAATCAAGTGGGATTTGAGGGCGAGGGGTTTCACTTTGACAATGAAAGTCCAAGACATTCAGTCTATGTTCAGAAAAGCGCCATGAGAAGTTCCTTGGTCACAAACGCTGAGTGGCTTGAGTTTATGAGAAGCGGTGGATACCAAAATTCTAGTCTTTGGCTTGATGAGGGATGGGCTTGGGTCCAAAAGGAGAGAATCAAACAGCCCATGTACTGGAACGAAAGTGCTCAGGGTGCTGACGGTGCTGACGGTGCTGACGGTGCCGGTGGTTCTAGTCATTCTAATAACGCTGAATCGATTAAAGCGGCGCCTCAGCTAAGTGACTTTAATCAATTCTCACTAAAAGGAAATTTGCCACTGGTGGGTAGCGAATGCGTCACCCACATTAGTTACTTTGAGGCAGACGCATTTGCCAGATGGGCGAGTGAGAGTTTGCCCGACTGTCGTGGAGCTCGTCTTCCCACTGAGTTTGAATGGGAAGTTTTTGCTGCAACGCAGGCTAATATGTTCAAGGGTTTATTTGGTAATGTTTGGCAGTGGACTTGTAGTAATTACACCCCCTACCCTGGCTACAGACCTTGGAGTGGACTTGCGGGTGAATACAACGGCAAATTTATGGTCAATCAAATGGTGCTCAGAGGAAGTTCTGCTTTTACGAGTCCTGATCACTCAAGAGTAAGTTACCGCAATTTCTTTCCTACACATGCCAGATGGCAATTGACTGGACTCAGGCTTGCTAAAGATTTAAGCTAACGTTCAAAATTAGTCAGCGGTTGACTATTTTCGGTGCCTACCAATCGATGAAATCAATACTCTCATGATGAGCGAGAAGAGTGCTGCAGGGACTGCACCTTCAAGCATGAGTTCAGTATTATTGGTTGATAGTCCCTGTGCAATCCTCTCCCCGTAGCCCCCTGCCCCAACAAAAGCTGCTATCGTAGCTGTTCCAGTTGTCCAAACAGCTGCGACCTGAATACCACTAAAAAGAGAGGGCCGACATAGCGGTAGTTCAATTTTGATCAACTGAATCCAAAAACCAGCACCCAACGCTTTAGAGGCCTCTTTAACCGCCGGATCCACAAGTTGCAATCCAGAGTGGGTTGATTCAATAATGGGTAGTAATGCATAGAGCAATAATGCAATAAATGCTGGTAAAAATCCTATAGAGTGAACAAGCAAAATCAAAAAACTTAAGAGTGCTAGTGCAGGTATCGTCTGAACAACACCCATAACGCCCAATACATAACGACCTGAAACTGGTTTTGCATAGACCCACACTCCTATAGGAATACCTAAAAAGACTGCACACAGTAAAGATGCAAATACCAATATAGAGTGTTGATAGGTGAGGCGAAGAAAATCGTAAGTTAAAAACGAGTTTATAAATGAAGTGAATGGCCTAAGAGGAGATGAGCTGTTAGACTGATTGTCCTTTAGTGTCTTGAGACCAGGAAGGGCGTTATCGATTGAATTTGAAGAAGAGTAATAACTCTTGGCAACAAAGGCAGGGTTTTCACGCTCCACCTCCACCCCTGCGTTAAGGGATTGCATCGTTTGCTCAGATAAAGAGTTTGTCAAAGAATTAAGAGCAATGAGAATTTTTGGATTGGATTCAACAGTACTTATTCTGTAAAGCAAGAGCGCCTGATAAGATGAAAAGTACTGTTTGTCGTCTTTTAAAAGCTCCATTTTCCCGTTAGCAAGTAAAGGATCAGTACTGTAAGCGTCCATCACATCAATTTGGTTGCTCTCAATTGCTTGGTACCCAAGTCCGTGCTCCAAGCCGGAGGGCTTAAATGCATTTAAGTCGTAGGCCTTAGCTAATCCAGCCCATCCATCTTGCCTGGCCAAGAACTCTTGCGATAGCCCCATCCGCAAATTAGGGTGAGCTTGCAGATCAGATATGGAGTGAATATTTAACCGCTTTGCAAGACTACCGCTTATCGCAAGCGCGTAGGTATTATTGAATCCCAAAAAATACCCAGCTTTTAGTCCCATCGGTAAAAGCATTAAATTAATTTGCGCAATCGATTGCTTAGATTCTGTTTTTAAGATTTCCTGGGTTAATGTTCCCCAGTACTCTGGGTACAGGTCAATTTCCCCCTCCTTCAGGGCATTAAACACAATACCCGTAGAACCCAATCCCTGTTTGATTTGAACTTGCAATTGGGCCTTATCTTTTATGGAGTTAGCTATAAGCTCTGCAAGTATGTATGACTCAGTAAATCGTTTACTAGCGATAACCAAATCGTGCGAATGAGCAGGCCAACTCAATAGCAGCAAGAAAGTAAAAAAAGCTTGAACAGCGATCTGGTAAGGTTGAATTTTTTTCAAATTTTGCTCAAATCAGCAACTCAAATTGTATTTAGCAGATGTCGTTTAGTTGCATCTGGCGGATTGCCATGATATCTTAAATGCGAGTTGTTGACAGGCTCAAAATTGACTCATGTAAATTCGAATTTAGTATTTTTTTGATTCGAATTCAGGATAAAGCCAA
>DAITOS010000028.1:0-33878 GCA_036834025.1 Limnohabitans sp. | reverse complement strand
TAGCTATTGCTTTAGTTGCTTGTGGCAAAAAAGAAGCTCCTCCTGCACCTGCAGCTCCTGCAGCTGAAGCTCCTGCAGCTCCTGCAGCAGCACCAGCAGCTCCTGCAGCCGACGCAGCAGCTCCTGCCGCAGCACCAGCAGCAGCTCCCGCTGCTCCTGAGAAGAAGTAATTCGTACTTCTAGTAGATCCCAGGGCTAGGATAGTTTCAAAAAGATTATTCTTGCTCTAGTCTATTCAAAACACCCTCTTCGGAGGGTGTTTTGCTTTGTTGTGCTAATGTTTAAGAGGCCCTTAAATACTTATAACTACAGGCCTCAAAGGTACTGTCTTGGTTTTTACTGAATATTTAGCCAAGGTGAACCCGTATCAGGAGCAGCGACGAGTAGGTCATCTTCACTACAACCCAGAGCACGGCTTAAGCAGCTGAGGACAATATCTGGGCTGTTGTTGCGCTCGCTTAAATGAGCAGCTAAAACAGTATTAAGACTTGCATGTTTGAGTTGGCTTGCGAGCTCACACGCCGCTTCGTTAGATAGATGCCCAAACGGACCGGATATGCGGTCCTTTAAAAACTGCGGGTATCCAGAGGCTTTTAGTAATTCAGAGTCATGATTGGTCTCAAGCATAAGGGCATTGCACCCTTTGAGTTGTTGGATAACATGGGCACTTGCATGACCTAAATCAGTCAGTATTCCAAGGCTCACAGATCCATCAGAGAAACGGACCTGCAAGGGCTCCCTTGCATCATGAGGAACTGTGAAAGGGGTTACCTCTAAACCACCAATCTCTATCGAGTGGGTATCTCTGGCAACGTTAATTTGAGTATCGGTTAGGCCCCAGTCCAACCCATTGCATGCCAACCAAGTACCTTGACTCATCCAAACTGGGATACCCAACGAGCTCGCTACTCTTTTGGTATGACCCACATGGTCAATATGTTCGTGGGTTATAAAAAGGGCGTCTAAATCTGCAAGACAAAGATCTGCTTGTATCAATCTGCGCTCTAACTCTTTTAAACCAAGACCGCAGTCCACGAGCATGCGAGTAGTTTGAAGTCCGCACTGAGCCTCAACAACAGAAGCATTTCCAGTGCTTCCGCTACCGAGGTTCTTAAATCTGAGCACAGTAAATTAGGATGGAATGGTTGAAATGTTATTTATTTCAACTCATCAACCAAAATGGCTGCAATTTTCTTGGCAATCTCACTTGTATCTGGGTCACCTGCGTTATTCAAAATACTGACTTTGGATGTGTCGTCTTGACCAACTAACTTAAGACGATATTTTTGAGGTCCGACAGGGGTCGGTGCAGATGTTGTAAAGATGCTTTTGTACCAAGGAAGTTCATCCTTGGGTTTGGGTTTGTCTACAAAGCGCACGAAATAAAGCCCAGCTTTGCGGTCGCGGTCCTCGACTGTAAAGCCTCCCCGGTCCAGTGCAACACCCAGTCTTCTCCAGGCGCTGTCAAATCCTTGCGCAAGTTCAACTACAGGAGCTCCGTTTACAGTTGTCAATTTAGAGGAGTTAGCGGCTGCTGCAGTGACGGCTTCAACTGTCTTGGCAGCAAATTCAGCCGAAGTGCCAAGCTTGACCATCATCTTGCGAAGGAACTCGTTTTCTAACTCAGCATCGTTGGGGCGAGGCTTCCAAGTCGTAGTGATCTTTGCTGCATCTGAGTATTCTTCAGAAATTCCGCGTTGAGAAATATAAATCTCGCAACTGTCAGGGCCAGTGGATTCAATTCTGGTTCTGTAACGATCTCTTAAACCAGTAGATGAAATTGTGTTGATCACTTTACCCAATTGACGACGAAGAAAGTCTTGTGGGAAGTTAGCTTGGTTTTCAGCCCAATCCGTCTCCAGTATTCCCAACTCCTTGCTGTCCGTTGTGTAAATAAATCCGTTTTCTAACCAAAAAGCGCGAACCAAGGGCCAAACTTGATCTGAACTGCGTTTGACTACCAACCAACGTTGACCACCATCTCTGGCAATAGAGATATCCCCAATGCTTGATGGACTTACCTTGTTGGTCGCGCTAATTTGATTTGCGCCAATGCCTTTAGCGCTGATACCGCCCGGTACAGAGTACCTTGCATTGTTAGGTAATTGAGACAAATCGGGTGGCACATCAAGGGGCGTGCTCTTGACTTCGGTTGATGATTTGTAGTCAACCTTGTTACCGTTAAAGGTGGTGGACTCACAGCCTGTTAGGGCAATGAGAGTCAAGCTTGCAATGATTAAACCAAAGCCACCAATTAAGGAGGAGGTTGGTTTTGAACCGGGTTGAGAAAACGTTTTCAAGTAAATTCCTTGGCTTATATTTGACTTATATTTGACTACTGAGCTCAGATTCAAATCAATCCACTGGCCTTCAGTGCTGCTTGAACAACACCCTCAAGCGCTGGAGTGAGTTGTGTCATAGGCAATCGCATAGTGCTCTTGCAAAGCCCCATCTTCGACATTGCCCATTTAAGGGGAATCGGGTTTGCCTCAACAAAGAGATTTTTGTGTATGGGTAAGAGCTGAAATTGAATTTGCATCGCTTTTTTTACATCCCCTGCCATCGCAGCCACACATAATTCATGCATTAACTTTGGCGCAATGTTAGCGCTTACGCTTACATTACCCTTTCCTCCGCAAAGCATTAATGCTACAGCAGTCGGGTCGTCCCCCGAGTAAACACTGAAACTTGCAGGTAAATCCTTGATCAACCACTGAGCACGCTCGATGTTACCTGTTGCTTCCTTGATGCCCACTATCCCTGGGACCTTAGATAACCGAATAACCGTGTCATGCTGCAAGTCTGCAACGGTGCGACCAGGCACGTTGTATAAAACTGTTGGTAAATCAACAGCCTCTGCGATACTCTTAAAGTGCAAGTATTGCCCCTCTTGAGTTGGTTTGTTGTAATAGGGAACAACTTGTAATTGACAATCAGCACCCACTTTTTTTGCAAACTTAGCAAGCTCAATCGCTTCGCTTGTGGAATTAGCGCCGCACCCAGCCATGATAGGCACTCGCCCCTTGGCCTGTTCTACCGCAACACGGATAATTTCGCAGTGCTCTTCAACATTCACCGTCGGGGACTCGCCCGTCGTACCAACTACGCCAATGCAATCCGTGCCCTGATCGATATGCCAGTCGATCAGTTTGCGAAGAGTTGGGTAATCTACGCTTGTATCTTCATGCATCGGAGTAACCAACGCAACGATGCTTCCAGTAATGGGTGTCATGAAATATTAATGAATATATCTAAAGTGCACTATTCTAACGAGATGTAGCCCGATATATCCAAGGTTTGGAAACTTCCTTGGAGGCTTTGACCGCCACTATTCTTTGCACAAATCGGCTCGGGGCTTCTAAAAACACCTCTTCGAATGCAACGATCCGTAGATTTGAGCAAATTTCTAGCAACTCACCTGTTCTCAGTAAAAACTCTGGTCGTCTAGGTCTGCCAACGGTCTCGTTGCCCTCGGAAAAAGTCTCGTAGATCAAAACACCGTTGACGCCTAAAGAACCTAATATATGCGGCCATAGAGGTCTCCACAAATAGTTGGTCACAATAACTCCATTAAAGTGTTGTCCCTCTAGTGGCCATGGTATTGATTTAGAGTTTAGATTCGCATTTGAATTAGATTCAGAAGCGTTCATTTTTGGGGCAAGTGATTGCTTGCTTTGAGCCCCAAAATTTCGCAAATTTGATTCGTTAAAACTTTCTATGGCATCTTGCTCTAAGTCAAACTGCAGGACTTGTCCAAATGCGCGGCATTTATTTAGAGAATCTTCGTCAATATCGACCCCGAGGACGCTAAAACCTTGCTCAGATAACCACTTCATGTGACGGCCCGTGCCGCAGGCAAGATCCAGTATTTCTGTGGTGTCTTGGCCAACTAGAGTCGGGCACTTTTGTATCAAATGCGCCCAACGTGTGACCCATTTTGATGGCTGTAAAAAATCAGACTCCTTGGTGCCCAAGGAGATCGCTTGCTCGATATGGACCAAACTAAAAGCAACTCCAAAGTTGATTGGCGGTCTCGATGATGAAATCAGGCTTTGAGTACATCATGAACACTAAATATAGAACTACAGTGATCAGTAAAAGGAGGGCAAATCTTACCCAATTTCTATTAAAAATTGAGGCACTTTTAATTGTAATTTCTTCAGTAATGTTAGCCTTGAAAATCATTAGGTTTTACGCGGCAGCAAGGTTGCGCTGAATGGGGGTGTCTTTGATGGGTAAATTGATGAGTGCAGAAAATACGCCAAGGGCAATGCACAGATACCAAACGGTGTCATAGTTACCGGTTGTGTCATATAAGTATCCACCCAACCAAACCCCCATAAAGCTACCAATTTGGTGACTCAGGAAAACAAATCCACCGAGCATTGATAAGTGTGCCACCCCAAAGATTTGAGCAATGACCGCATTTGTTGGTGGTATGGTTGACAACCAAAGGAGCCCCATCACGCTTGAGAAAATATAAACGCTCATAGGGGTGAGCGGGGCGTTTATAAATATAGCAATAGCGATGGCTCGTCCTAAGTAAATGGCAGACAAAATCTTGTTTTTTGCCAACCTTTGTCCTAGAGCACCAGCAATGTAGGAGCCAAATATATTGAATAGACCAATCAAACCTAGGGAATAACTAGCAACCTGAGGGGCCAGTCCTTGGTCTCTTAGATATCCAGGCATATGTACGGCTATAAAAACAACCTGAAAGCCACATACAAAATACCCTGCCATCAGGAAATTGAAACTCCTCAGTCCAAATGCTTCTTTTAGTGCTGAGGAAACGCTTTGCTTATAGGGTCTGTTTACAGAATGCTCAAAACTGGGTTCCCTCAAACCAAGCGCCAAAGGCAAAATCACGAGCACAGCGCAAGCTAATACGATCAATGCATCGTGCCAGCCAACAAGTGAGATCAACCAACCCGAGGTGGGGACCATTAAAAACTGACCAAATGATCCCGCTGAGGCAGTTACACCCATGGCCCAAGACCTTTTGTTAGCAGGAATATTTCTACCTATGAGACCGTATACGACTGCATAAGTCGTACCCGCTTGGGCAGCACCAATCAAAAGCCCTGCAGTTAGGACCAGCATTTGGGGTGTCTCAGAATTGGCCATCCCAAACAGACCAAGCGCATAAAGCAGGGCGCAACTGACAATAACTTTAAAAGCGCCAAAACGGTCTGACAACATTCCAGAGAAAACGCCAACCAAACCCCAGGTGATGTTTTGGACTGCAATTGCAAATGAATAGTCCTGTCGTGTCCAGTCATGAGCTTGTGTCATGGGTTGAAGCCATAATCCGAATCCGTGACGAACACCCATGGCAAGTGAGACCACCACGGCTCCACATATGAGAATTTGCCACATCGGTAAGGGAACAAACCGGCTCTCAGGTTGTGCAGAATTGGAATTTTGTACAGTTTCAGTTTTTTGATTCATATCAAGATGGTACAAATCTTTTGCACTTTTTGCTCGCTAGAGGGGTATTTTTGTTAGTTTCCTGTGATTTTATCCAGGGGGTATTTTGACTTTGATTACAATTGCGCACTATGGCTACAAAACAAACTGATTATTCTGAGAGTTCGATTCGAGTTCTAAAGGGACTCGAACCCGTTAAACAACGTCCCGGTATGTATACCCGTACGGACAATCCCTTGCATATCATCCAAGAGGTTTTGGATAATGCTGCCGATGAGGCCTTGGCGGGGCATGGTAAAAAAATTAGCGTAACTTTGCACACCGATGGATCGGTGAGTGTGGACGACGACGGCCGTGGAATTCCTTTTGGAATGCATCCCGAGGAGAAAGCACCCGTGATTGAACTGGTGTTCACACGATTGCACGCGGGCGGTAAATTTGACAAAGGTTCGGGGGGCGCCTACAGCTTCTCCGGTGGTCTGCACGGTGTGGGTGTGAGTGTGACCAATGCATTGTCAAAAAGAATGGAGGTCACCTCATTCAGGGAGGGCAAGTCAGCGCACTTGGTCTTCCAAGGCGGTGACGTAACTCAGCCACTGAAAGTTCAAAAGGCCACGTCTGAGATGCGTGTGCAGGGCACATCGGTTCGTATGTGGCCCGATGCAAAGTACTTTGAGTCCACCAACCTTCCAATGCAAGAGCTTACGCATCTCTTGCGTTCAAAGGCCGTTTTGATGCCTGGGGTGACGGTTGAATTAACAATTGAAAAAACAAAAGAAGTTCAAACTTGGATCTATAAAGCAGGTCTGAGAGACTATTTGATGCAGTCCTTAACTGCGGATCCTGTGATTCCTCTTTTTGAGGGGGAAGGTTTTGCAGACTCAAGTCACGAGTCATTTGCTGAGGGTGAGGGCGCGCAGTGGTGTGTTGCATTCACTGAGGACGGGCACCCGCTTAGGGAGAGTTACGTTAATTTAATTCCAACTAGTGCTGGCGGAACTCACGAGAGCGGATTAAGGGATGGACTCTTTAATGCGGTGAAGAGTTTTATTGATCTACATGCCCTGCTACCCAAGGGAGTAAAGTTGTTACCAGAGGATGTCTTTGCAAGAGTTAACTTTGTTCTCAGCACCAAGGTCTTAGATCCTCAGTTTCAAGGTCAGATTAAAGAGCGCCTGAATTCAAGAGATGCGGTTCGGTTGGTCTCAAGTTTTGTGAGACCTAGTCTTGAGTTATGGCTCAACCAGCATGTGGACTTGGGAAGGAAATTAGCTGAGCTTGTAATCAAGGCCGCTCAGTTGCGCCAACGTGCAGGTCAAAAAGTTGAGAAAAGAAAAGGTTCTGGGGTTGCAGTTTTGCCCGGTAAGTTGACCGACTGTGAAAGCAAAGATATAGCAAACAATGAGGTCTTCTTGGTAGAGGGGGACAGTGCAGGCGGAAGTGCAAAGATGGGTCGAGATAAAGAAAGTCAAGCTGTTTTGCCACTTCGCGGCAAAGTCTTGAACACTTGGGAAGTTGAACGTGACCGGTTATTTGCCAACACCGAAATTCACGACATAGCAGTCGCTATTGGTGTTGATCCGCATGGCCCCAATGACTCGCCTGATCTGTCGGGCCTTCGTTACGGAAAGGTCTGTATTTTGTCAGATGCTGATGTGGACGGCTCACACATTCAGGTTTTACTTTTAACACTTTTCTTTCGCCATTTCCCTAAACTCATTGAAGCTGGCCATGTATACGTAGCCCGCCCACCGCTCTTTAGAGTCGATGCGCCGGCCAGAGGCAAGAAGCCCGCTAGCAAGATGTACGCATTAGATGATGCAGAGTTGAACGCCATTTTGGATAAGCTTCGCAAGGACGGTGCAAGGGAGAGTAGTTGGAGCATCTCTCGATTTAAAGGACTTGGAGAGATGAACGCTGAGCAGTTGTGGGAGACCACGCTCAATCCTGATACGAGGCGTTTATGGCCTGTTCAACTTGGGGATATAGATTTTGGTGGAACAGAAAAAATGATCACCCAATTGATGGGCAAAGGCGAGGCTGCGGCGCGTCGTGAACTCATGGAAATACACGGTAACGAAATTGAGATTGATGTCTAATGTCTGAAATATTTACACCTTTAGAAACTGACTCCGCTGATAATGAGATCAGCCTTGGCAAGTACGCCCAGCGTGCTTATCTTGAGTACGCACTCAGTGTGGTCAAGGGGCGAGCACTCCCAGATGTTTGCGATGGACAAAAGCCCGTACAAAGAAGAATTTTGTATGCCATGCAAAGGATGGGACTTGCTTTTTCTGGCAATTCTGGTGCTAAGCCTGTAAAGTGCGCCCGTGTTGTTGGGGACGTGTTGGGGCGTTTTCACCCCCATGGAGACCAAGCCGCCTATGACGCTTTGGTGCGAATGGCCCAAGACTTTGCACAACGCTATCCGCTCATTGATGGTCAGGGAAATTTTGGATCAAGGGATGGTGACGGCGCTGCAGCAATGCGGTACACAGAAGCTCGGCTGTCTAAAATTACCACCCTTTTACTGGACGAAATTGATGAAGGTACAGTTGATTTTCAGCCTAACTATGACGGCTCCACCGATGAGCCAAAACTTTTACCTGCACGACTACCTTTTTCACTGCTGAACGGTGCAAGTGGTATTGCAGTCGGGATGGCAACTGAGATACCAAGCCATAACTTAAATGAAATTGCACAGGCCTGTGTGGCTTTAATTAAAACACCTAAGATCAGTGATGCTGAGCTTTATTCCATTATTCCGGGTCCCGATTATCCAGGCGGTGGTCAAATCATCAGCAGCCCCCAAGATATTCAAGAAGCATATTCAAGCGGGCGTGGCTCTCTTAAAGTTAGGGCACGTTGGGTAATTGAGGATTTGGCCAGATCACAATGGCAAATTGTTGTCAACGAATTGCCCCCTGGTGTCAGCACACAAAGAGTGCTCGAGGAGATCGAGGAGATCACCAATCCAAAAGTAAAAGCAGGTAAAAAGAGTCTTACCCAAGATCAAAATCAACTTAAAGCTACAGTACTAGGCGTTCTAGATGCAGTGAGAGATGAGTCAAGTAAAGATGCACCCGTTCGTTTGGTATTTGAGCCCAAATCTAGAACAATCCCTCAAGCAGAGTTTGTTCAAATATTATTGGCCCACACCAGTTTAGAGAGCTCAACATCTATTAATTTGACCTCGGTGGGCATGGACGGCAGACCCACTCAGAAATCACTTCGCGGCATGCTTGAGGAGTGGGTTGAGTTTAGGCAAGCAACTGTGCAACGTAGAACACAGTTCAGGTTGACAAAAGTTTTAGACAGAATTCATATTTTGGAGGGGCGTCAACTCGTTTTACTGAACATTGATGAAGTCATTGCAATCATTCGTCAAAGCGATGAACCTAAACCAGCATTGATGGCTCGTTTCAAATTGAGTGAGCGTCAGGCTGAAGACATCTTAGAGATTCGTCTGCGTCAATTGGCAAGACTTGAGGCGATTAAAATTGAGCAAGAACTCAAAGAGTTGCGCGAAGAGCAGTCAAAATTAGAGGACATACTGGGCAGCGCTGCCTCACTTCGCAAAGTACTCGTTCGTGAAATTGAGGCTGATGCGAAACAATTTGGTGACGCAAGACGCACTCTCATACAAGAAGACAAACGCGCCGTCATCGAGGTCAAGATCATCGATGAGCCCGTAACAGTAATCGTATCTGAGAAGGGCTGGGTCAGAGTTCGTCAAGGACACGGGCATGATGCAAGCACTTTCGCATTCAAATCTGGTGACGGTTTGTACGACACTTTTGAGTGCAGGACTGTGGATACATTGATTGCATTTGGTAACAATGGCCGAGTTTACTCAGTGCCTGTTGCTTCGTTACCTGGTGCGAGAGGGGACGGGCAACCGATCACGACTTTGATTGATTTGGAGTCCTCTACGCAACCCATTCATTATGAAGCGGGCGGGGCCGATCAAACCCTCTTACTCTCTACCTCGGGCGGCTACGGCTTTTTGGCTAACATTGAGCACATGGTTTCTAGAAACAAGGGCGGAAAATCATTTGTTACCCTCGGGGCAGGTGAGACGCTTTGTAGGCCCTCTGAAGTCAACTCAGCCTCAAACATTGAGCCCGAATCGGCTTGGGAACCTGCCACCAATGTGGTGTGCGTATCCACTGGTGGGCGTATTCTGACGTTCCCGATTTCTGAGCTCAAAATCATGGAAAAAGGCGGGCGAGGTTTGACGCTGATCGATTTGGAGGCAAAGGACACACTTGCGGGAGCTGCTGCTTACACAAAGAGCGTTGTTGTTAGCGGCACAGGTCGCGCAGGTAAGCAAAAAGATGAGACACTTGAGGCTCGTTCCCTTACAAGCGCAAAGGCTGCACGTGCGAGAAAAGGAAAAGCAGTAGACTTGGGCTTTAAACCTACTGGTGTGCTCCGCTTGGAGTGAGGAACGGTTCAAAACAAGCGCTTGACATCAATAGATATTTTATTTTTCTAGCCAACAAGGCGGTTTCAAATTATGAAAGTCAGCGACATTTTAAGAGTGAAGGGTAGTACTCTGTATACCGTAGGTCCTTTGGATCTGTTGGCTGATGCTGTGCAAGTGATGGCAGAAAAAGATATCGGCTCACTAGTAGTGATAGAGCACGGTGAGCTGGCAGGAATGCTGACCTTTAGGGAGGTTATCCAAGCCATCTCACAAAACAAAGGTGTGATGGGCACTATGGTGATTAAGTCCGCAATGGATGATCATCCCATGACCTGCACTTTGGAGACTGAACTTGATGAGGTTAGGAGGATGATGTTGGAGCGACACGCGCGTTATATGCCCGTTATCAATCAGGGTATGCTCATGGGCGTGATCAGTTTGTATGATGTTGCAAAGGCTGTCGTGGATAGTCAAAACTTTGAGAACAAAATGCTAAAGGCTTACATCAAAGATTGGCCCACCGAGGAGTGATCTCTTTAGCTCTGCTAAATCTCCCAAACCTTAAAAATAATTCAACACCATGAGCGGAAATACATTTGGAACTTTATTTACGGTCACCAATTTCGGTGAATCTCATGGTCCAGCTATAGGCTGTGTGATTGATGGGTGTCCACCGGGAATGTCTTTGTCTGTTGATGATATTCAACCCGAACTTGACCGTCGTCGTCCTGGCACCAGTAAATTTGTAACCCAACGCAAAGAAAGCGATACAGTTCAAATATTAAGTGGTGTCTTTGAGGGCAAAACGACTGGCACCCCCATTGCTCTATTGATTCCTAATGAGGACCAACGCAGTAAAGACTACTCAGACGTCATGTCCAGTTTTAGGCCTGGGCACGCTGATTACACATACCACCAGAAATATGGGTTCCGCGATCCGAGGGGCGGTGGCAGATCATCTGCGCGCTTAACGGCTCCAACTGTTGCCGCAGGAGCGGTTGCAAAAAAATGGTTGTTTGAAAAATATCAAACTCTATTTAAGGGTTGCATGACCCAGATCGGCACGCTTGAGATACCTTTTGAATCATGGGAGCATGTGCCCAATAATCCCTTTTTTGCACCTACTGCGGATACCGCTGAGCTTGAAAAGTATATGGAGCAGTTGCGCAAATCGGGAGACTCATGCGGCGCCAAACTCAGGGTGACGGCCTCTAATGTTCCTGTTGGCCTGGGTGAGCCCTTGTACGATAAATTGGATGCAGATATTGCTTGGGCCATGATGGGTCTTAATGCAGTCAAAGGAGTAGAGATTGGAGCAGGATTTAAATCTGTTGCGCATCTAGGGAGTGAGCACGGTGATGAACTCACCCCAAAAGGATTTAAATCTAATAATTCGGGTGGCGTTTTAGGGGGGATCAGCACAGGTCAAGACCTAGAGGTTAGCATTGCAATCAAACCCACTAGTTCAATCCTTATTAACAAAGAGTCTTTAAATGTTAAAGGCGACACTGTTCAGGTGATGACTAAAGGACGCCATGATCCATGCGTTGGTATCAGGGCCACACCTATCGCGGAGGCTTTACTGGCCTTGGTTGTGATGGATCATGCACTGCGTAACAGAGCCCAGTGTGGGGATGTTGTGAGGTCATTTAAACCAATCTAATATTAAGTTGATACTGATTTAAGATCAATTTAATATCTATTTAGTAATGATCCAGTATTGATTATGTATTGATGAAGTATCAATCAGGCATCTACTGCATTTAGAAAAATACACTTGTCGTTTAAGTAAGAGACTTAATCTGCATCACTCATTCGGGGTGAACGTAAATACGATCTCGCTAGGTACTGAGCCGTCTGTATCTCTAGGGAATCTCTCTGTCTTATCAATTGCTTTTAAGACCGCATTATCCCAAGCCGAATTGCCACTTGGCTTTGTTAATTTCTTAGACACAATGGTACCGTCGGGTGCTAATTTAACTAGCACCTCGGCGGAGGGATTTTCAGAGACGGAGATTTCAGGGTAAATGATATTTGGTCTGACTCTTCCCTTTAATCGTCCCGCATAAGAGGCAGAGGGACCCCCAGCGTGTTGAGCAGTTCCGGTTGCGTTAGGAGCACCAGTAGCTCCAAGCATCCCATTCACCCTTTTTAGGGATTCTTGTCTGATTGCTTCAGCTTTTTTATCCTCTTCTTGTTTTCTTTGAGCATCCTTTTCAGCCTTAGTGGCTTCAAGTTTTTCTTTTGCTTTTTTATCTTTATCAGCCTTTTCCTTTTCTAGTTTTTCTTTTTCTAGCTTTTCTTTTTTCAACTTTTCTTTCTCAAGCTTCTCTTTGTCAGCTTTTTCTTTTTCAGCCTTTTCCTTCTCCGCCTTCTCTTTTTCTAGCTTCTCTTTTTTAAGCCGCTCATTTTCTAGAAGAATTCGCGCTTGTCGGTCCTTCTCAAGTTGCTCTTCCTCAATTTTTTTGAGTCGTGCAGTCGCTAGTTGTGCCTCTCTAATGGCCTGCGCGTTGTCAATCGGCTTAGGGGGAGGGGCTTTCTCCTCAGGCACTGGGGCGGGAGAAGGCCGCTCAATGGGGGCTTCCTCTAGTTTTGGTGCGGCGAGTTCAGGGATGGATTGCCAAAGCTCAGCCTCCATTGTCTGGGGTTGGTGGTAATTCCAAGAGACGCCCCACGTGAGGGCCGCAACCAATAACAGGTGAACAACAATGGAGAATAAAACAGACGACGTGTTCGCATCCTTACCCATGGGGGGCGCAAACTCGTGAACTAAAACCGCCTTATTCATTTGAAATTTGTTGTGAAATTAATCAAGCAGTTGAACCGATAGTCCGACCCTTTGGACTCCCGCTTTTTGAAGCCTATCCATTACCGTTATAACTTCCTCATAGGGTAGTGTCCGATCTGCACTGATGATGACAGGGGTATTGGCGGACTCACTTTGAAGGGACAAAACTTGCTGACCTATGTTGTCTAAAGTTGCCTTTAGGGTTGTGTCTAAGCCTTGTTTACTTTCATTACTCTTAGACTTTATTTCAATCGATTTGTCTTTGTGAATCTCAATTGTGATGACCTGATCAGGTGCTTGTGAGGCTTTGCCGATACTTGGCACATCAATCGTACTTGGAGAGATGAGGGGGGCGGTTACCATGAAAATGATGAGCAACACCAGCATCACATCAATAAAAGGGACCATATTGATCTCATTGATGGTGCGCCGACCCTTGCTGGAGCGAGAGGCTAATGCAGGCATGTTTTCTTTTCTTCCTTAGTGTATGAAACTAAACCGAAAACTCATTAGTGACCTTGAGTGCTTGGGTTGGCGACATTGCGTTGCAAAATGTTAGAGAACTCTTCAATAAATGTCTCTAGCTTGTTTGATACGCGGTCAATATCTCTTGCGAAACGGTTGTAGGCTAATACCGCAGGAATAGCTGCAAATAAGCCAATCGCTGTCGTTATAAGCGCCTCTGCGATACCAGGCGCAACCTTAGCAAGCGTGACTTGTTGCAGTTGGGCGAGTCCAGTGAACGCATGCATAATTCCCCATACGGTACCAAATAGTCCTACGTATGGAGAGACTGAACCGACTGAAGCTAAAAGTGACAAAGAGGACTCGATGGAGTCCATCTCACGCTGAATACTAGCTCTCATGGCGCGACGAGCCGCCTCCATCAATTGGGCGCTATCGGTTATCTTGCGCTCTCTCAATTTTTGAAACTCTCGCATACCACTTGCAAAGATGCGCTCCATCGGTCCCGCAGTTTTGGAGTTTTGCACAGCTGCACTAAAAAGCTCGTTCAAGCTTTTACCAGACCAGAAATCTCTTTCAAACTCATCATTGAGTTGGTTCACTTTTTTAAGGGAAAAGTGTTTGCTAAAAATTGCTGCCCAACTCTGAATGGATACAAAAAGCAAAATAGCAACTACAACTTGTACAACCCAACTCGCACCAATCACAAGTTGTACGATGGAGAAATCTTGATTCATAATATTTCCTGAATAAAACCGGGTATTCTTGTTGGACGACCACTTTGAACGTTGATCCACCCAATGCGGATCATGCCAGAGCAAACGAGTGTCTGATCTGGGTTGGTTAGAACTTTGTCAATCTTAGTCATTTTTATATTCTCAGCATTGTAATTGTCTGGCCTACCAAATGTGCCATGTAGATTGTCATTTAGGATGGGCGTTACATTTATTCGATAAGCTTTTTGTTCAAGAGTTAAGCTGGTTCTGCCTTTTTCTGTAACGAAGGTATGAATCTCTAACTCATCATCAAGCACTGCTGGGGCTAGATATTTCATGTGCGTCTCACTCACCACAAACATTCCGCCTAAATCGGTCTTAAGTTTATGTTGTCCAATGCCTAGGGACCTTAACCACTCAGTTCTTGCACGTTCAAGGAACTTTAAGTAATTGGCGTAAAAAACTATTCCACCAGCATCCGTATCCTCCCAGTACACCCGCACCTTATGCTTGAAGCTCATCTCCACTCTCCGATGAGCTCAGACAAGCGAGTTATAGCCTCCTCAAGCGCAGCATTTGAAGATGCGGTAGAAAACCGAATGTATTTGTCCGTATTCTTGACTCCAAAGTCTCGCCCAGGGCCAACCGCGACATAGGCTTTGTTTAGGATCTCGAACGCTAAATCCCAACTACCTGATATGCCTAATTTGCGGCAAACATCAGTGCAATCAGCCCAAGCATAGAAAGCTCCATCAGGCATGACGGGCACTTTAAGGCCTAGCTTATTAAGAGCTGGCACGAATGCATCTCGTCTGGCCTTAAACTGAGCTCTCCTTTGCTCAAAGAGTGCCAGGCTCTCTGGCTCAAAACAACCAAGCGCCGCATATTGTGAGATTGTGCTTGGACATATGAAAAGATTTTGAGCAAGTCGCTCAATTGCTCCCACTAGCGAGGGAGGTACAACCATCCACCCAAGACGCCAGCCAGTCATGTTAAAGTATTTGGAGAAACTGTTGATACTAATGACTTGATCGCTCATGCTTAAGGCACTTGCCGCATATCGATCCTCATAACTCAGGCCCAAATAAATTTCATCAGCTATGCAGATGCCGCCTTTGTAATGCACGAAATCTAGAATACTTCTCAACACCTCAGGAGCAATGGAGGTGCCTGTTGGGTTAGAGGGCGAGGCAAGTAATACCCCTCGAGTTTGAGTTCCCCAGTGCTCCTGGACTTGTTGAGGATTTAACTGAAACCGGTCCTCAGGTGTCGTCTCAATTAGTTTGGCAGTGCCCCCACTGGCTTGAACAAATTGACGGTTGCATGGGTAACAAGGATCCGGCATTAGTATTTCATCGCCGTTCTCCACCAGCGCCAAACAGGCCAGCTGCAAAGCAGCAGACGCGCCAGAGGTAACGATGATGCGATTTACGTCAATATTCAATCCAAATCTGGTTTGATACCAGGCACTGATCTTTTCTCTGAGAAGGTCAAGTCCAATGGCGTGAGTGTATTGAGTAGATCCATCACGGATGACCTTCATAGCTCGTTCTTGTACGAGAGGGGCAGCAGTGAAGTCAGGCTCCCCAATGTTCAGGCGAATCATCTGCTTGCCACTGCTTTTGAACGATGGACTCGTTTGGACAGCTGCAGCCGCTTTGGCAACCTCCATCACATAAAAAGGTTCAATTTGTAGAGCACGTTGACTGATACGCATAATGTGGTTAGGGAGATTTGCAGCTTGGGTTGAATGGGATAAAGTTTTGAATTAAGTTGGGTCTTAGTCTAAAGGAGCAAAATCTACTTGCGGTTCATCTCTGCAGTTCTAAGTGAGAGAGAAAGACCGTTTAGCACTGCGTTAACATATTTATGTCCATCGGTACCACCAAATTCTTTTGCCAGCTCAATGCATTCATTCATCACAACCTTGTAGGGTATCTCTATGCAGTGCTTAAGCTCATAAGCACCAATCCACATGACACTGCGCTCAATGGGGGAGATCTCAGTCAATGGCCTATCAAGTAAGGGAGTGATAAGCGCGTCTAATTCGGCAAAATTCTCGCTGATACCATAAAGCAATAAGTCGTAGTGAACACTGTCAGCTTTGTTAAAGCCGCTCAGGCCTCTTGTAAATTGATCAACATCACCTGGGATGTTTTTGCCGACTATGAATTGATAAAGCGCTTGCACTGCAAACTCTCTTGCCCGGGTGCGGGGTGAAGCCTTTGATGTAGTACGTTTTTTTGTAACTGCTTTTGCTTCTGAGCCCCCAGAGGCAAGGGTACCACCGGGCAGAGCGCCTTCTTGAGTGATGGGATCGTTTTCAGAGTTCACAGATCAATTCCTAATAGGTGAGACATCTCAACAGCAGCCCTAGCAGCGTCGCGTCCCTTTTCTTCTTGTCGAACCAATGCTTGAACGGTGTTCTCAGTCGTAATCACAGCGTTGATGATCGGTATGTCGTGATCAAGGCTCACACGGTTCACACCGGCTGCTGATTCATTAGATACCAATTCAAAATGGTAGGTCTCCCCCCGGATTACGCAACCTAACGCAATTAATGCATTAAATTTATTCTTAGAAGCTAATGACTGCAAAGTGATAGGAATTTCAAGTGCACCAGGAACATTCACCAATGTGATGTTTTTGGCCAGAACGCCCAGGGAAATCAATTCATCTATACATGCATCTCTTAATGCATCTGTTATTGATTCATTAAACCTGGACTGTACGATTCCAATTTGAAAGTGCTTGGCATGCCCCTTCGTTTGTTTGAGGGGGGTGTGGATTAATTTAACCGCTCTCAAGTTGTTTTTAGTAGCAACACTATGGCTCGGTACTTTAGTTGCTTTTGTTGATTTTGGTGATTTTTTGATTTGACGCATTATTGGTCCTTTGAAAGGTATCCAGTTATCTCTAATCCATAACCCATCATGCTAGGCATTTTGCGCGGGGCACCCATAAGTTGCATTTTTTTAACTCCGCATTCTCTGAGAATTTGAGCCCCTATGCCGTAGGTCCTGAGGTCCATACGTCCCCGCTCGGGAGCCTGAGCGGCCTTCGCAGTGCCCTCAATTTGAGTGAGCAGTTGAGCACCACTTTCCCCGCAGTTTAAGAGCACAATTACGCCTTTCCCGTTTAAAGCGATATGCTGCATGGCGTTATCTAAACTCCAAGAATGCATCATTCTGTTTGATTCCAGTAAGTCTAAAACCGATAGGGGCTCGTGCACTCGGGCCAAAACGGTTTCACTCTCAGTCCATTCACCCTTGATCAAAGCAAGGTGAACTCCTTGGCTGGGCTGGTCTTGAAAGGTTGCAAGCAAAAACTGCCCATGTGCTGTATTGATTGCTCTTTTTGAAATCAACTTGATAAGCGACTCAGTTTGGCTTCTATAAGCAATCAGGTCTGCGATAGTTCCAATCTTTAAATTGTGTTCTGTAGCGAATTCAATCAAGTCCGGTAAACGCGCCATCGTCCCGTCGTCTTTCATGATTTCACAAATCACAGAGGCAGGTGAACAACCCGCCATTTGAGCCAGATCGCATCCGGCTTCTGTATGACCTGCGCGCATCAATACTCCGCCCTCAACCGCTTGAAGGGGAAAGATATGACCGGGCTGCACCAAGTCCTCAGCAAGTGAATGTTTGTCAACTGCTACTTTGATCGTATGAGCCCTGTCCGCAGCGGAGATCCCAGTCGTAACGCCCTGTGCAGCCTCTATGGAGACTGTGAAAGCAGTAGAGTGGGCGGCACCATTTTTTGAGACCATGGGGGGCAGATTAAGATGCTCACAACGCTCTTTAGTAAGAGTTAGGCAAATAAGACCCCGTCCAAAACGTGCCATAAAGTTGATGGCTTGGGCGCTTACAAAGTCAGCCGCTAACACTAAATCACCCTCGTTTTCTCTGTCCTCTTCGTCAATCAAAATGACCATGCGGCCCGCCTTAATTTCAGCCGTAATCTCCTCAACAGATGAGATATGAGCTGATAAAGATTCAGTCATGGTTTTTTTTGCGGTATCCATATAAGTTTAATTCTTTATTTTTTTCTCAAATGCAAGCATTCGCTCAACATATCGCGCAACGGTGTCTATTTCTAAGTTTACTTTGGAGCCCTTTTGCAGTCCGCCTAGGGTGGTGTTTTCAATGGTGTGCGGAATTAGGTTAATCGAAATCTCACACCCTTGCTGATTGTCGCTTACTTTGTTCACTGTGAGACTTACTCCATTGATCACCACTGATCCTTTGTAGGCTAAAAAGTGAGCAAATGCGGTGGGTATTTGAACTCTTAGCTCCCAACTCTCACCTATTTGTTCAAAACTGATGACCTCTGCTACATCGTCAACGTGTCCTGAGACGATATGACCACCCAGGCGATCATTCGCTCTAAGTGCTTTCTCGGTATTAACTGGACCCAAACTTGCAAGACCACTGGTTTTACTGAGAGACTCGAGCGAGATATCAATACTGAACTGGTTCTCCTCTAATTTGACAACCGTCATACAAGCACCATTTAAGGCAATCGAGTCCCCGAGTTGAACGTCCTCTAAATAGCCATTAGGGGTCTCAATGGTAAGTCGCTTGCCGTGCCAGCTCTGAGCCGTGGATCCAACTTGAGTGTTGGGGGCTAATTCTTCAACTTTAATGATTTTCGAGACAGCGGTAATGATTCCAGTAAACATAGTTCTATTTTCTTCAGTCTTTATAAATGTTGTACTCAAAGGAGCGTAGCTAAGTGGTTTTAATTTGGTGAGGGTCTGAGCCTGGTAAACAAATCTTTTCCTAAGAGTTTTGACTCAATAAAGGACAGATGCGTACTGTCCTCCAAGTTTTCAAGGGGGTGCCACTGTGTCCAACCCCTGCCTGGGCCGATGATCTTTGGAGCTTGATAGATGAGGAACTCATCCACAAGTCCCTCTTTGATAAAGTTACCATTTAATCCTGCTCCAGATTCAATGTGAACTTCGTTGATTTGACGCTTGGCTAAATCCAAAAGCATGGCCTTTAAATCAACATGTCCATAATCCATTTTGTCTGGAATTTGTATGACCGTTGCGCCTTTACGCTCAAGGGAGTCCTTATTGGCAGGAACTGAAGTAGCGCAATAAATCAAAACCTCGCGTGAGGTTTCGTTAAAAATTGCAGCAGTCAAAGGAGTCTCCAGTTTTGCATCAATGATCACCGCCTTGGGTTGCCTAGGCGTATGTATGCCCCGAACATTAAGCCGTGGGTTATCACTCAAAACGGTACCAATTCCAGTAAGCACAGCGCAAGCACGTGCGCGCCAAGCGTGGCCATCTGCCCTGGCCTCAAGTCCAGTGATCCACTGACTTTTGCCGTTTGAGAGAGCGGTCACACCGTCAAGGCTTGAAGCGATTTTTAATCGAACGAAAGGTAGACCGGTTTTCATTCGTTTAATAAAACCCTCGTTCATTAAAGCGCTTTGCTCAGCCATCAGTCCTACATCAACTTGAACACCGGCCTGCCTTAAAGCTTTTACCCCGCTTCCGCTTACCAATGGGTTAGGATCCTCTAAGCTTGCAATCACTCTTTTTACACCTGCAGATATGAGTGCGTTTGTGCACGGAGGTGTGCGCCCAGTGTGAGAGCAGGGTTCTAATGTTACGTAAACTGTTGATTCTTGTACGTCGTAGCCGGTTGCTTTCGCATCTTTAAGGGCCATAACCTCTGCGTGATCACCTCCAGCCATTTGTGTGTGACCTTCTCCCCATATCTCACCAGTGGGTCCAACGATCACACAACCCACTCTAGGGTTAGGAGAGGTGATATACAAAGCTTCTTTGGCAAGGCTTAGTGCGCGTTGCATATGTTGGTGATCAGTTGCAGTAAATATCATCTTTTAAAACTGATCACTATTTATATTATTTTGGGGTAAGACCTGATCGCCTAGAAATAGGCAATCTTCACTAGGCTCAAGTTGTTATCTTTGTACTTCTTCTACAAGAGATTTGAATTCATCAATGTCTTCAAAACTTCTGTAGACACTGGCAAATCGAATGTAAGCTACTTTGTCTAACTTTTTAAGCTCCCTCATCACCAACTCTCCCAGTCTGGAAGACGGGATTTCTCTTTGCCCAGTTGCAAGTAGCTTTTCCTCGATTCTCTCAAGTGCTGCTGCGACTTGGTCTGCGCTAACGGGTCTTTTGCGCAGTGCAAGGTTCATCGAAGCAGTTAATTTTTCATGCTGAAAATCAATTCTGCGACCATCTTTTTTTACGATTGCAGGGAAGCTAACGTCTGGTTTTTCGTAAGTTGTAAATCTTTTCTCACAACTCCCGCACTGACGCCTTCGCCTTATTAGCCCCCCGTCCTCAGACATCCTGGTCTCAACGACGGGGGTGTCTGTGGTGGAACAAAAGGGACACTTCATAAATTAAACAGCTTAGCGGTATACAGGAAAGCGTTTAGTCAATGCGTGGACTTTTGCTTTAACGGCTTCAATGTTTGCTGGATCTTTAGGGTTGTCCAAAACGTCGGCAATCAAATGTGCAGTCATCTTGGCTTCTTCTTGTAAAAAACCGCGTGTCGTCATAGCAGGGGTACCGATTCGAACACCACTTGTCACCATTGGCTTTTCGGGGTCGTTTGGAATAGCATTTTTGTTGATGGTCATGTGGGCTTGGCCAAGAACCGCTTCGGCCTCCTTACCTGTAATGCCCTTAGAGCGTAAATCAACAAGCATCACATGGCTTTGGGTTCCACCGCTGACTATTCTCAGGCCACGCTCTGTCAGTGTTTTTGCGATGGTGTCTGCATTCAGTAGTACTTGTTTTTGATAATCTTTAAATCCTGGCTCTAAAGCTTCTTTAAAGGCTACCGCTTTAGCAGCAATTACATGCATCAAGGGACCGCCCTGCAGGCCGGGGAAGACTGCGCTGTTGATGGCTTTCTCATGTTCAGCTCGCATCAAAATAATACCGCCCCGAGGGCCTCGCAAACTTTTGTGAGTCGTAGAGGTCACTACATCAGCGTAAGGCACTGGATTGGGGTAAACGCCTGCAGCAATTAAACCTGCATAGTGAGCCATATCGACTAAAAAGATTGCCCCGATTTCTTTTGCAATTTTGGCAAAACGCTCAAAATCAATGTGTAAACTGTATGCAGAGGCGCCCGCAATGATGAGCTTGGGTTTAGACGCTCTTGCTTTGGCCTCCATCGCATCGTAGTCAATTTCTTCTTTGCCATTTAGACCGTAGCTGACGACGTTGAACCATTTACCACTCATGTTGAGTGGCATACCGTGGGTTAAGTGTCCCCCTTCAGCTAGGCTCATCCCCATGATGGTGTCACCTGGTTTGAGGAATGCTAAAAATACGGCTTGATTGGCAGAAGCCCCACTGTGAGGTTGAACGTTGGCGCAATCCGCTCCAAATAATTTTTTTACTCGGTCAATAGCTAGCTGTTCAGCAACGTCCACGAACTCACACCCCCCGTAGTAGCGCTTACCGGGGTAGCCTTCTGCATATTTATTGGTCAACTGGGTCCCTTGTGCTGCCATTACGGCAGGAGAGGCGTAGTTCTCGCTCGCAATCAGCTCAATGTGCTCTTCCTGTCGGACGTTCTCTGCTTGAATTGCAGCCCAAAGCTCTGGATCTGTTTGTTCAATCAAGTGGTTGCGTTGGTACATTTTCCAGTCCTATTCATAGAGTGATTTTGATTTAAGTCTCTGAAAGAGACTTAAGCAAGGTCGTGTAAACCCTATAGTTTAACTTAAGTGGGGATTGGTCTTCGTAGCCAATCAAGGGGAGAGGCCAACCTAAGACCTAAGAGAGGGGTGGGTGTAAAACCGTAAAATGCGTAGATTATTCTGCGTTTTGCTTTACGTTACCAGTCTCATCGCTTGAGTCTCCAAATTTAACCATTCTTTGGGCCTTTTCCCAAAGTGTCTCCAAGCGATCGGTCGCCTTTTGAATAGGCGTTTCTGGTCCAGTGGGTACTTTTTCACCTTTTACCACTTGTATCAATCGTGAGCGCTCACTTAGCACCTTTGATGCGTAAAGACGACCATCTTCTAATTGTTCGCCGCCGACATAAAGCTTTAGGCCGCCCTCCACTGATCCAGCACGGTTGATGCAGTCTTTGAGTACATTAACGCCGACTCTTAAATTTGCAACCGGATCAAAAGCAGCTAGTTTTCCACCGAATCCATCGTATTTTTCTGAATGAACTTTGGTCATGACTTGCATTAGCCC
This sequence comes from Limnohabitans sp., assembly GCA_036834025.1. Classification (GTDB taxonomy): domain Bacteria; phylum Pseudomonadota; class Gammaproteobacteria; order Burkholderiales; family Burkholderiaceae_C; genus Limnohabitans. Next base: position 11,835 of record DAITOS010000028.1, on the reverse strand, counting down.
CTGAGCCCCCATTGGACTTTGTGCAAAGGGGTTGAACCCAGATTCGATGGCCATAACTGCCAATATAAGAGTAGGATCAAGTTGATTTTTGGGGCCAACGTCATATGCCTCTGATACCAGTGCACTAAGGGGCTCGGGCGCTACATGGTATTTGCGACTGAGCCAAAAAGCCAAATTGGCTTGTTGTTTTGGCAGCTCGCTTGGATCTGTAGCGGTGGCGCGGTCAACTGCGTCAGCATCGGTTGATATACCAGTTGTCTCCTCTTGTTGTTGTTGCAACCAGCCAAGGAGCATTGTTTCACCTTGAGTGCGAAAATCTGGCTTCAAAGTGAGAACTAAGGTTGCGCTGAACACGACGAGACCAACGAGGGCTAGCCCGTTGTGAGTAATGGCTAAGAATCCTTGCATCACGTCATTGGCGAAGGTTCTGAGTCCGTGCCCAAAATGTTCAAGAGCTGTCAATCTGATCCCTGTGAGTACTTTTAATCTTTTAAAAAGATTTGTTTTACGAAAATCAAACTTACGAAATTTTGATACTTTGTTTTTTCAAAGTGTTGTTTCTAGCCAGGCAATTCAATCCTAAAAATAAATGGCTATAGATTGGTCACTTAAGACTAAAAAAAAAGTTCTCAAGGACAAGACACCAAAGTGTGAGAACTTTCAGCACTCCAAATTAACCTTTGACCTAAGCAAAGCAATTTTGGATTCTGTCTTCAACTAAGACTTGTATATTTTAGCCGAATTGCTATTTTTTACATCCCAAGTTCAAGCCACGGAACTTTATCAAACTGCTCGAATGCAGATTAAAATAGTAGTTGTGAAGAACCAATTAATCATTAACAATGCATTTTTAAATATGAAAAGTTAATAAAATGCATACTAAAGTTGCTTTTTAATTTTCTAGCTAGACTCATTTTTACAAACTCATCTGCAAATTTAGTGGCTAAATTCATGACATTTGGTTCCAAATTTAAAGATATATAGCATTTAACTTCCAATCACAGCGAAAACGACGAAAATACGTTCTCCCTTTTTTTAAGCCTTAAATCCGTGACTGCTAATTTAGAAAATATGGTTGACCCCAACGCTCTTGATCGATTAACTGGTGGCGCAATTAGCGCTCCAACTGCTTTGGCACGTACTCAGTTGATCAAACAGTGGTTGGAAACTTCCCCTCCCCCAAGTTATGAACAAATGGCGGAGGTCTTCAAACTCCTCAGTGCTAAAGATAAGGGAGCGGCTAGACTAGTCAAAGAAAGTATGGATCTGATTAAGAAAACACATAATCAAGAAGCCTTGATTGTTGTGTGGACTGATAAAGCAAATGTATTGTTATCAACACCTAAACTTAATATTGCCGATGCAATGGCGTGGCAAAGGGACGCGGCCAAAGAGGGTGCCCCCATATCCAAAGAGCCATTGGCGAGTTTAAGAAGTGCACTCGCTGAGCGCGTTAAAACCATCGAAGATTTACAACACAGAGCCCAAGTTCAGCGCGAGGCTGCAGTGTTGCTTGCTCAGCGTATTGAGGTCTTGTCTACAAAGTATTGGGAAGAAGCGCAGTCCCTTGAAGGAGTCCTTCAAGACGACATGCAACGTTGGAGATCAGAGCAAGAAACTTTAATCGGTCAAAAGGACTGGATCAGTGTGGATCCCAAATACACGCCAGCTCTTCAAACCAGCGCAGAGCATTTGCAAATTGTTTGGGAGGCTTTTAGTGCAGCGTTAAAACAAGCTGCGCTTTGTGCTACCGATCCTAGCCAGGCTTTGCCTGCTGTGCCTGCTTGGGCTGATCAAATTAAACAAAAAAGATCAGACTCCGCAGTAGGTGAAAAATCTGGCTCTGATTCTCAAAACCAAAAGAATAAAAAACCTGCCAAGATTGAGATTGATCCAGCTGTTAAAGCTGCCGCTAAACAAGCGATGCAGCTTTGTATGAGCGTTCTTGAAAAAGAGCTCTCCCAAGGGCACGGAAAAGCCAGTGCAGGAGCAGCAGCCGATTTGCGTCAAGCGCTAAAGGAGCATGGGCACGTTATTGATGACCGATTAGACAAACAGGCTCAAACGCTTTTAGCTGCCGCTGGCGAGTTGGTCGACTGGCAACGCTGGAGGGCTGACCAACTCAGAGCTGAGTTGGTTGCTAAGGCTGAAGGGCTTTTGCAAAGAGTCAAGCCAAGTGTCGAGATCAAGGGCGCAAAGGCCCCTAAAACAAACTCAAATAAAAACAGTACTGCAGACAAAGCACAGGAGAAAGCAGTCGATGAAGGACGCGCAGAGGAGTCTGTTCAGGCTCAAACACATCCTGCACCAGTTTCACATGAGGCACCAGTTTCAAATGAGACCGCAGTTCCAAGCGAAACTCCAGTTGTGGGTGAGATTGAACCTGCCCTTGGCGAGTCAAAAGTACAGAGCGCATCTGAAAATAATTCATCAGAACATCTAACCCCCCTAGCTCTGAGCTCAGACAGTTCTCACATCTCAAATGAAGCATCTTTTAACAAGGAAGCTTCACTTAACCAAAGGCATACCAGCACACTCACAAGTGATTCAAGTCCTTCAAGTGCTCAAAACCATGTCGTAGATGGGAACACTTCAGATACAAATGCTTCTGATGAAAATACTAACAGCAAAACAGCTTCCACAAAATCCACTCCGAGCCCAGACTATGTTCCAACCATGGGCCCACGCAAGTTGCAAGAAACACTTCGCAGACTTCGAGAGGATTGGAAGCAAACCGATCAAGGCGGGATGCCCAATCACGCGCTTTGGAAACGTTTTGATAATGCATGTAATTTAGCGTATCCCTTTGTTCAAGAGTGGCTCCAACAAACGCGCGCACAGTCACAGGCTAACCGAACCCAGCGTTTGGAGCTCATTGCTGAAGTAAAAACTTGGGCAGCAGAACACAGCAAGGGCCCAGATTGGAAAGCGGTACAAAGACAACTTCACGATTTTTCAGAGAAATGGCGTGCTTGTGGTCACGTTAGCGAGAAAGTATTTGCAGAGGTACAAGCACTTTGGAAGGAGGCCATTCAAGCAGCTCACTTGCCAATTGAGACGTTGCAAAATGAAAGTATCGCAAGACGAAAAGCTCTCATTGAGGAGTCCAAAGCAATAGGCGCGTTACCGACTTTGAAAATTGATTTGATCAAAGCCATTCAACAACGCTGGCAAGATGAGTCACATGTCGTTCCGATTGATCGCAAATTGGCGCAGCGCCTGTGGGATGATTTCAAAAGACCCTTGGACGAAGCTTTCCAGCGCAAGACGGCTGAGCGCGCCCAGGTTGCTCAAGCAATGAGTGCTCACGATGAGGCGGTTTTAAAGGCTTCTAAGGCATTAGAGCAAGCGGTTCAAGAGGGGGATGCCTCCAAGATTAAAGCAGCTATGCAGCACTTGCAGATGGTAAGCGTCTCAGGAGAGCCGGTTGCTAGTTCAGTTCATCAGCAACCCCAATCTCAACCCCAATCCCAACCCCAGCCTGCTGAAGTTGCCAACTCCATGGCCGAAACTGCTTCAAACAATCAGCTTGACAATTTAGAGGATGTTAAGGCTGTAGGGGAGAGTTTGCCGACCCAGGATGGACTTAACAAGCCAGTAGATGTTTTACATACCGAGTCTTTACCTGCAGGCGAGACCATCGCAGCAGATTCTTTAAACTCAGACTCCACAGATCAAGCTACTCACACCCAGGAGCAGTCACCGATTGCAGAGCCTCCTAAAGTCACACCTAAAGCGCCGCCCAAAGTGGTGGTTGCCGTAAGAGGGGACGACCGACCAGGCGCAAAGAAAGCAGATACCCATTCAAGCCCAGATGGTCGCTCCAGATCTGGATCAGGAGGATTTGGTGGTGGTCGCGGTAAAGACTCCAGAGATTCAAGGGGCAGTGGCAGAGGAGGCAACGATTCACGTGATTCACGTGATTCACGTTCACAAAGGGACAACCGTGACAACCGTGAAATGCGCGAACCTAGAGGCCCACGCCTTGGAGACGTAGCTTTCAGGGCGCAACGTCAAGCACTTGAGTCTGCAGAGGCGGCGATGCGTAAATTAGCCGCTCAAGCGCATGGACAAACGCTCACCAACTTGATGAGCGCTTGGCAAGATAAAAATCCTGAGCTTGTTCCCGCACTCAAAGAGTTGGGGTCTCGTGTGACTCCAGCTCAAAGAGCCAATTGGGTAAAGGCTATCCAAGAAAGTGGCTCCAAACAAAGCACAGACTCTTTGCTAAGGCTCGAAATGGCAGCGGATGCGCCTACACCAGCAAGTGATTTGCAGGCTAGACGCAACCTTCAGCTACAACTGCTTACCAAGAGAAATGATCCAGCCCCTGCGCAGACCTGGGCAGAGGATGCAGCTGCAGTAATGGCTGGGCCTTTTGATGCTGAGGTAGCAAGAAGGCTGCAAGGCGTTCTTAAAACCTTGCTTAAGCATTAATTACTGCATTAATTAGTGCATTAACTAAGTTAGAAATTAATGCACCAATTTAAGCGTGGGTTAATAATTGATATTTTGATCAAGCTCTAATTAAATATTCAGAGCTTAATTCGTTTGAGTTCACCCGACTGAAGCCTCAAAACTTCCAATCTCTTAGGTGTTGAGCTTGCGTCCCAATCGCTCAGCACAATTCTTTTCTTGTTTCCCAGTAGTCCGTAGTCACCTGGTCTGTGGGTGTGACCATGAATGAGTGTCTCGCATCCTAAAGCCTCAAGTATTGAGCTTGCATACTCAGTATCCACATCGTGCAGCCCCATGAAAGACTCATTTTGAGATTTCGAATCACTGGAATTAGCAGAGTCACTTTGGATTGAGTTCTCAAAAGCGCTTCGATGTTTAGACTTCTCCTCCTCACTCTTTTGACGCATTGCTTTAGCAACTGCTAGTCGAGCATCAAGGGGTTGGGCTAGAAACTGGCTTTGCCAACGCTCATCACGCACCATTTGACGAAATTTTAAATACTCCACATCAGTTAAACACATTGCGTCGCCGTGACTGAGCACGAACTTTTGATCCTGTACCTGAAGTAAGCAGGGATCAGCAAGTGCTTTCATACCTGAAGATTCAAGCGCATGTTTTTGCAAAAGAAAATCACGGTTGCCAGCCATAAAATATAAGTTGCGATTTCGCGAAAAGCTCTTTAGTATCTTTATGCACTCGGCCTCAAATTCTCCTACTGGGTTATCAATAACATCGTCTCCCGCCCAGACTTCAAAGAAGTCCCCCAAAATGAACATCGCAGTTGCAGGCGTTTCACGCATGAAACTAGCCCATGCGTTATAAGTTGCTTCTTCGCTGGATTGGAGATGTAGATCTGAGATGAAGTCAATAATTCCATCACCGTCGATTTTGACTTGACTTAATAAATCAGTCATTGAACTCAGTCATGAAAAATGCTTATTGGTAAATTGAATGCGCTAAAAATTCTTAGAGAATTTCAGCGCTTTCGATGATTACGTTTTCCTTTGGCACATCGTCGTGGAAATTACGGCGTGTGGTTTTAACGGTGTTAATTTTGTCAACTACGTCCTCACCATCAACTACTTTGCCAAAAACTGCATAGCCCCAACCACTAGGCGATTTGCTGGTGTGATTTAAAAAATCGTTATCAGTGGTGTTGATAAAAAACTGTGCAGAAGCTGAGTGCGGGTCACTGGTTCTGGCCATAGCAACGGTGTAATGGTTGTTCTCCAGCCCGTTATCGGCTTCGTTTTGAATAGGATCGTCAGTTTCTTTCTCTTTCATATCAACATCAAATCCGCCACCTTGGATCATAAAGTCTTCAATCACACGGTGGAAAATGACGCCGTTGTAGTGGCCACTTTGGACGTACTGCAAAAAGTTAGCCACCGTGAGTGGAGCATGCTCGGCATCGAGTTCAATAGTGATCGTGCCCATGTCTTTGATGTGAAGTGCAACTTGAGGATGGCTCATAATAAAAAGTGGTGTTTAAAAAGAAATGATAACAATTAATTCAACAGATGAAGAATTAAACCCTTGTTGAAAAATTATTGAACCAGCGTTGCTGATTGAATAATGACCGGCGTTTTAGGTACATCCGTTTGAAAAGGTCCGCCCGAGCCGGTCGGTAGTAATTTAATTTTTTCTACCGTTTCCATGCCTGATATGACTTTACCAAAAACGGTATAACCGTAAAGCTGGGGAGCTTTTTCTAGTTGAGAGCGAGAGATGTTGGTGTAGGTGCGGCCCTGGAACTCAATTGAGGGAACAGGGTCGCCTGGTGGAATAATGACAGGATCTAAGTTTGTGTTATCTCGAACATTAATGAAGAACTGAGCAGTCGCAGAGTTGGGGTCTCCTGTGCGAGCCATAGCGAGGGTACCCACTGTGTTTTTGGGCCCTCCAAGTGAGAGCGCTTCTCTGCCCTCGTGGGCAACAGGCGCTCTAGTTTTGCGCTCTGTATACCGGGAATCATATCCACCACCTTGAATCATAAACTCGTTGATGACCCTATGGAAAATTGTACCGTTGTAGTGCTTGTCTTTCACGTATTGAAGGAAATTAGCAACTGTCTTAGGTGCCTTGTCAGGATAAAGCTCCACCACAAAATCTCCTTGTGTAGTAGAGAATTTAACATTGGGATAGCTTTGGTGTGTAGATTTTGAGTTAATTGACGAAGCATCGGCTGTAGTCGTAGGGGTGGGCGAGTTGCTCACTGTGCTGGTGCTCTGGGCATTACATCCCAAAGCAATGAGCAAAGCACAAGATAATAACAACTTAGATCTATGTGAACCCAAAATTTTGTTAAAGCAAATAGATGACATGAGCGAAATTAGCCTTTCTTCTTACTTAGAAATGGAACTACCCGATTTGGGTGAAATTTGATCTAGTTTTATCTTAGCGGATTTATTCTTTGGATCGTTTTCGATCGCATTTTGATATTGTTTGACAGCCATTTGTACATACACATCGGCTAGGTTCTCATTGGCAATGGCCAAGCCTGGGTTCGCTCTGAGTGCAGCCTCAAAGTAGCTAATCGCTTTTAAGTAATCCCCAAGTGCTGCATAAATAACACCTAGGTTGTTGTGCGGCTCGGCCAACTCTGGGTTATTCTCACTTAAACTTAAATAGATCTGGAGTCCTGTGTCTTGATCCGATGGATTGGGCGACTCCCTGAGAAGTTTCGCCTTCCAAAATAGCATTTGCGGATCGGATGGATTTTGTCCAAGATAGTCGTTGATAAACGCAAGAGCCTCTTTCTTTTTATTCTCCCTCATCATTTGCATTGCCTGCATGTGAGGGGTAGGTACCAATTTAACGATCTGGGATTGGGCAAAGGCACAATTATCTAGTCCCAAGCCAAGGAGGATACAAAAACAAAGACAAAACGCAAAAGTTAAGCCAGAGTTAATTAAAGGGGGTTTAGGGAGGCGAGTCACTTAAGTTGTAAATTTACTCAGACAAGGGCCGTATGCTGCTAAGCCCAAGGTCTTGGAATGTAGGAAAGTTGAAACCTTTTTTGCAGATGAAAGGAAAGACGCGCTCCAGTGCATTGTGAAGTCAAATTCTACTTGATCTGTAATGAAGTCAGCGCTTGTATACGCTTTTGTCCACTACTTCAATGGGCGCGGTGGTGGTTTTCTTGCATACTTGGTCCGAGTTGATCAGTCTAAGCGTTTGACAATCTTCGTCGGTGACGTAACTCATTGCGTGGTCACTGGGGCTTTTTCCGGTTGCCCCCCAGATACCTAAACTTGCGGAGGTGAGTGGATACTCAAGTGCGAGTGCACAACCCGTCAATTTAGAACATATATTGGCAAGAAGGATTAACCATAGCCAGTGGGGTAAAATTTTTTTTAAGTACTTCAACATCTGAATAGTTTAATCAACATGAAGTTGCGAAAGCTGGGTTCAGTTTACCCCTAATTAGCGTAAATCCGAATTCATCAAAGTCAAATCTCGCACTCTCAAACTTTGTCAACAGTGATGATTGTTTTAAAGGTAATCTTAATACTAAAGAATTGAATCGATTAAGATAACTGAGTTTTGTAAACATTTAACTGAATTGTTTCACTTAAATCAGTAACATAGAGGAGCAAAAAATTGCTAAACTCCAAGACCCGGTTGCAAAAAACTTAAAAATACACGCAACCTATCTGCGTCGTTTCAATGTGCGTCGTTTCAACTGTTTTTTTATTATTTTGATTACACCACAATCCTTAATCACCAACTTGTGCAGTCCCGCTAGGACAAAGCGCTGTAATATCTAAACTTATCAATCCATGGCTCTCAGAATTTACAACACGCTTGGACGTGGGGTGCAAACTTTTACTCCCATCACAAACGGACAAGTCCGGATGTATGTTTGCGGCATGACCGTATATGACTATTGCCACCTTGGGCATGCCAGGTCGATGATTTCATTTGACATCGTTCAGCGCTGGCTCAAAGCCAGTGGTTACCAAGTTAACTACGTTCGCAACATTACAGACATAGATGACAAAATTATCCGCCGAGCTGTTGAAAACAACGAAAGTATTCGGACATTAACTGACCGAATGATTAAGGCACTTCATGAAGACTCTCACGCACTTGGAATTGAGTCACCCACATCTGAGCCCAGGGCAACAGACTTTATCCCACAGATGCTGAGCATGATTGGTACTTTAGAGAACAATGGACTTGCTTACAGAACAAAGACTGGGGACGTTAATTTTGCAGTTCGTAAGTTTGCTGGCTACGGCAAACTCTCAGGCAAGTCCCTAGACGAGTTGCACGCCGGTGAACGAGTCGCAGTCTTAGACGGTAAAGACGACCCGCTTGATTTTGTGCTTTGGAAAAGTGCCAAACCAGAGGAGCCCGGTGAGGTAAAGTGGGACAGCCCATTTGGTCCGGGAAGACCAGGTTGGCATATTGAGTGTTCAGCTATGAGCTTGGCTGAGCTTGGGAACCCCATTGACATCCACGGGGGAGGTGCTGATCTACAGTTCCCGCACCATGAAAACGAGATAGCCCAAAGTGAAGGGGCGAGTGAGATTTACGCATTGAAGTCCTCACACAGTGAGGACCATGGCCATAAAAATCCTGAATTTGCAAAATACTGGATGCACAATGGTTTCATCAATGTTGACAACGAAAAAATGTCAAAGAGTTTAGGGAATTTCTTCACGATACGAGATGTATTAAAACTCTATGACCCTGAGACCGTTCGCTTCTTTGTGGCTAGGTCGCATTACCGTTCCCCTCTCAATTACAGCAACGTTCATCTGGATGATGCAAAAGGAGCGCTTCGCCGTTTGTACACTGCACTGTCCTTGGTCGATCATGATGATTTGAATAGTGTGAGTGATGTCAGTGAAGGAGTTGGATCTAAAGTCGATTGGTCAAACTCCTACGCTGCAAGGTTCAAGGCAGCGATGGATGAGGACTTTGCCACACCAGAGGCCGTCTCTGTATTGTTTGATTTGGCAGGTGAACTCAATAAAACCAAAGACCTCGCACTCGCTCATTTGATGCGACAGCTAGGTAAAATTTTAGGTCTACTTCAAAGAGACCCGACCGAGTTCTTACAAAGCGATGCCGGATCAAATGAGGGTGGCTTGAGTGGTGAAGAAATTCAGACTCAAATTGAAGCACGTGCACAGGCTAAGAAAAACAAAGATTTTGCACTTGCCGATAAAATAAGAGCTGATCTACTTTCTCAAGGAATCGTCTTAAAAGACTCTCCCCAAGGCACACAGTGGGAGAGAGTGTAAATGGTTAACTCCAAACCTAAAGTCGATCAACCCATCATTGTGACCCCCGATTATTGGGAGGCTGCTTGTAAACATCTTTCCAAAAAAGACAGAGTCATGCGCAGGCTCATTCCCCAGTTTGGAGATGCATGTTTGCAGTCTAGGGGAGACGCATTTATAACTTTGGCAAGGAGCATCGTTGGACAGCAAATATCGGTCAAAGCGGCTCAAACAGTTTGGGACCGCTTTATTCTTCTCACCAAGAAACTTACACCAGCCAACATCTTAAAGATGAACGTTGATGAAATGCGTGCAGCAGGTTTATCAGCCCGTAAGGTCGAGTATCTAGTTGATCTAGCAGTTCATTTTTCGAGCGGCGGCGTGCATGTTAAGGACTGGGAGGATATGACAGATGAGGAGATCATTGCAGAATTGATTGCCATAAGGGGTATAGGCAGATGGACTGCAGAAATGTTACTCATATTTCACCTCATGAGGCCCAATGTATTGCCCCTGGATGATGTTGGGTTGATTAACGGGATCAGTAAAAATTACTTCTCGGGTGAGTCGGTGAGTAGAAGCGAGGCCAGAGAAGTAGCTGCACCTTGGGCTCCTTATTGCAGTGTTGCCACTTGGTACATCTGGAGATCCCTAGACCCCGAGCCCGTTGAATACTAGGGTTGAGTTAAATTTTAATCATTAAGAGTTAACATTTAGTCCCTGATGTGTCCTTCTTTAGGAGATAATTGAAACTGTCGGCTATTTATGCCTTTTAGCCTTTTAGGCAGGAGTATTGTTTGAGTAAAAAGACGTTTCTAGACTTTGAGTCCTCAATTGCTGAATTAGAAGGCAAGATTGAAGAGCTGAGATATGTCCAAAGTGAATCCGCCGTTGATATCTCTGACGAGATAGAGCAGCTGACCAAAAAGAGCCAACAACTCACCAAAGATATTTACAGTGATTTAACTCCCTGGCAGATCACTAAAATCGCTCGCCACCCTGAGCGTCCTTACACGCTTGACTATGTGCGGGAGATTTTTACCGACTTTCAAGAATTGCACGGCGACCGTCATTTTGCCGATGACTTGAGTATCGTTGGTGGGTTGGCCCGTTTTAACGGCACACCTTGTATGGTGCTGGGACATCAAAAAGGGAGAGACACCAAAGAACGAGCTGCTCGTAACTTTGGAATGACTCGTCCCGAGGGATACCGAAAAGCGCTGAGGTTGATGAAAACAGCAGAAAAATTTCGCTTACCTGTTTTTACATTTGTCGATACCCCAGGCGCATATCCCGGCATTGATGCTGAGGAGAGGGGACAAAGTGAGGCGATTGGTCGCAACATTTTCGAGATGGCTCAACTCGAAGTGCCGATCATCACGACCATCATCGGTGAAGGAGGCTCTGGCGGGGCACTTGCAATCAGCGTAGCTGATCAAGTTTTGATGCTGCAATTTTCAATCTACTCTGTGATCAGCCCAGAAGGTTGTGCCTCTATTTTATGGAAAACGTCTGACAAAGCTAGTGACGCTGCTGAGTCCCTGGGGATCACTGCCCACCGCTTAAAAGCATTAGGACTCATAGACAAAATAGTCAATGAGCCAGTAGGTGGGGCTCACCGGGATGTTAAACAAATTGCTACCCAACTTAAACGCGGTTTAAACGATGCACTGCGTCAGGTTAGCGATTTAAAGATTAAAGAATTGCTAGACAAACGCTATGACAGGCTGCAAAGCTACGGACGTTACAGCGATACAAAGGTAGAGTCCGGGGCTTAAATCGTTAAGATTTAATCACGATTTTTCACCGTGATTTAGAGTTGACTAAGCTTTAAGAGGCTGTTGGGTTGTATTTGTTATGAAAAAAAAGATAGACCCATTTGATCTAGATCACTTCACTCCCCAGCCTCAGCTGCCGCTTGCAGTTGCTTTTAGCGGGGGCGCCGATTCAACTGCTTTGTTACTTGCGTGCGTCTCCAAATGGCCAAACACTGCGGGTGAGTCTCCACGGGTTCGAGCCATCCATATTCACCACGGACTTCAGGCGGCGGCGGATTCGTTTGCACAGCATTGTTCTCTCATATGTGAGAAGTATGGTGTCCCCCTTCATATTGAGTACGCTCAGGCAGCGCACCTCCCTGGCG
>DAITOS010000027.1:13918-35709 GCA_036834025.1 Limnohabitans sp. | reverse complement strand
CACCCGCCCCAACCCCCAGGACGTGCACTCCGTCTTGGGTCAATTGAGACACATTTCTTTGGGTCGCGGGATTGGACCACATCTCTTTGTTCATTGCGGGGGCGACGATGAGGGGAACTTTCTCGATGGGTCTTGCAAGACACATCAAACTCAGCAAATCGTCGGCTCGTCCGTGTAGCAATTTCGCTACAAATTCAGCACTTGCAGGGGCAATCAAAATTGCATCGGCTTCTCTGGAGAGGTTGATATGAGCCATATTATTGCTCTCCCTCGGATCCCACTGGGAGCTAAAAACTGGCCGATCAGATAAAGCCTGCATGGTGACAGGTGTGATGAACTGTGAGGCTCCCTCAGTCATAACGACCTGCACGCTTGCGCCTGCCTTAATCAGGGCACGGCAAAGCTCGGCGGCCTTATAACAAGCAATACCACCGGTTAGGCCCAAAACAAAATGTTTATTTTTCAACTGTGTCATGAATCGCAATGTACCAGAGTACACCTATAATTACTCTTTCCTCCTCCCGGGACATGAACAATCCCGAGCTCGACATGACCAAATTTGTCTTCGTCACAGGCGGCGTGGTGTCCTCTCTTGGAAAGGGCATCGCCTCTGCCTCACTTGCTGCGATCCTTGAGTCCAGAGGACTCAGTGTCACACTCATCAAGTTAGACCCCTACATCAACGTTGACCCAGGCACGATGTCTCCGTTCCAACACGGAGAGGTTTTCGTGACGGACGACGGCGCCGAAACCGATTTGGATCTTGGACATTATGAGCGTTTTATCACGACTCGTATGCGCAGGACCAATAATTTCACCACTGGCCAGATCTATAAGTCAGTGCTTGAGAAAGAGCGCAGGGGTGATTATTTGGGCAAAACCGTCCAAGTGATCCCTCACATTACCAACGAAATTCAAGACTACATCAAACGGGGTGCCGGCTTTGGCACCCCCTCTGGGGTGGACGTTGCCATCGTGGAGATTGGTGGCACTGTGGGCGACATCGAGTCGCTACCGTTCCTTGAGGCTGTGCGCCAGATGAGCCTCAAAATGGGTCCCACTCAAACTGCCTTTGTGCACTTGAGCTACGTACCCTGGATAGCGGCAGCGGGTGAACTAAAGACCAAGCCAACTCAACACACCGCCCAAAAGCTCAGAGAGATCGGGATCCAAGCGGACGCACTAATTTGCAGAGCGGATCGTCCAATTCCGCAAGAGGAACGTGAAAAAATCTCATTGTTCTCAAACGTTGCCCAAAGTGGAGTGATCTCCATGTGGGATGTAGATACGATTTACAAAGTCCCTCGCATGCTCCACGAGCAAGGACTTGACGATCTTATCTGCAACAAACTGCAATTGAGCACTCAAAATGCAATTTTGAAACGTTGGGACGATTTAGTCTACTCTGTTGAACATCCAACAAGCGAAGTCACTGTAGCCATGGTGGGTAAGTATGTAGACTTGTCCGACAGTTACAAGTCTTTGAATGAAGCGCTTAGACACGCCGGGATACATAACCATGCTAGAGTGAAAATCGAATACATCGATTCAGAAACTATTACCCCCGAGAGTGTCTCCAAGTTGGCCGACTTTAATGCCGTGCTTGTCCCAGGTGGCTTTGGTAAAAGAGGCATTGAGGGCAAAATTTGCGCTGCCCGTTTCGCAAGAGAGAACAAAATCCCTTACTTGGGCATTTGCTTGGGAATGCAAGTAGCAACTATCGAATTTGCTCGTCACATAGCCAATTTGGATGAAGCCAATAGTACAGAGTTTGAGCCTGAAACTAAAAATCCAGTCATAGCTTTGATCACCGAATGGAAGAACAAGGACGGTACGATTCAAACTCGCAGTGCCAACTCTGACCTGGGCGGGACAATGCGCTTAGGCGCTCAGTCCTCAGACGTTTCTTCTGGCACTTTAGCACACCAAATATACGGCGACGTAGTCACCGAGCGTCACAGACACCGGTATGAAGCAAATGTAAATTATCTAGAGCAACTCAGACAATCGGGCTTGGTGATTTCTGCAATCACGCAAAGAGAGCAATTAACCGAGATTGTTGAGTTACCTCAATCGGTTCACCCGTGGTACATGGGCGTGCAGTTCCACCCAGAATTCAAATCTACACCTTGGGATGGGCACCCGTTGTTCAACTCTTACATTAAAGCAGCCCTCACCAACAAAGGCAAAGTCGTGGATTCAACACTGATCGACACCTCAACAAAGCAGGCACCCACCCACCACTCAAAGGCGACTGCTTAATGAACGAAGTGAACAACTCTTCAAAACCCAACGACTCTTATCCAAGCATTGATCTTTGTGGATTTAAGGCTGGTTTGTCGTATCCTTTTTTCTTGATCGCCGGGCCCTGTGTTGTTGAATCTGAGCAACTTCAGATGGACACGGCTGGAACCCTCCAAGAGATAACGACTCAATTAGGAATTCCTTTTATCTTTAAATCAAGCTACGACAAAGCCAACCGCTCCAGTGGAACCACATTTAGGGGGCCAGGTATGGATAAGGGGCTAGAGATACTTGCAAAGGTCAAAAAAACACTAGGTTTACCTCTGTTAACCGATGTACACGAGAGCTCGCACATTGAGCCAGTTTCTAAAGTAGTTGATGTACTTCAGACGCCTGCATTTTTGTGCAGGCAAACTGATTTTATTTACGCTGTTGCCCAATCCGGCAAACCTGTAAATATCAAGAAGGGTCAGTTTCTGGCGCCTCATGACATGAAGAACGTCATTGATAAAGCTCGACACGCAGCGGTTGAGGCTGGACTTAACCCAGATCGTTTCATGGCCTGTGAGAGAGGTGCAAGTTTTGGGTACAACAACTTGGTCTCAGACATGAGAAGTTTAGCGATCATGCGGGAGACTCAAGCACCGGTTGTGTTTGATGCGACTCACTCTGTTCAACTCCCCGGCGGTCAAGGCACAAGCTCTGGGGGTCAAAGAGAGATGGTTCCAGTTCTTGCTCGCGCTGCAGTTGCAGTCGGTGTTGCGGGTCTCTTTATGGAGACTCATCCCAATCCTGCGCAGGCGATGAGTGATGGCCCCAACGCCGTTCCACTCAAACACATGCGGGCCTTACTAGAGACCTTGCTGGAGCTTGACCGAGTGATCAAATCAGTGGGATTTCTAGAGAATCACTTCCAAGCTTAATGAATCCATAGAAGTCATTTTTGATTTTTTAATTTAACAATGACTCAGGATTTAACCTGTTTTATTATCAATTTAATTAAATAAGAGAGAACATCATGAGTGCAATTGTTGATATCGTAGGTCGAGAAGTCTTAGATAGCCGTGGCAACCCAACCGTTGAATGTGACGTATTGTTGGAGAGTGGAATCATGGGTCGTGCAGCAGTTCCCTCAGGCGCTTCAACTGGCACACGAGAGGCTGTAGAACTCAGGGATGGAGATAAGAGCCGCTATTTAGGTAAAGGCGTTCTCAGAGCAGTTGATAACATCAACAACGAAATCGCAGAAGCAATCCTTGGCTTGGACGCAAGTGAACAAGCCTTTTTGGACAAAACCCTAATCGACTTAGACGGAACACCAAACAAGGGAAGATTGGGTGCTAACGCAATTTTGGCTGTCTCAATGGCAGTAGCTAGAGCGGCCGCTGAGGAGGCAGGGCTCCCCCTTTATCGATACTTTGGCGGTATGGCAGGTAAACAACTGCCCGTGCCTATGATGAACGTCATCAACGGCGGCGCGCACGCAAACAACAACCTAGACATACAAGAGTTTATGATCATCCCGGTTGGGGCACCCAGCTTCAGGGAGGCGTTGCGCTACGGTACTGAAATCTTTCACGCATTAAAGAAAATACTCTCTGATAAAGGCATCAGCACCGCAGTTGGAGATGAAGGCGGGTTTGCACCAAGCGTAGAAAATCATGAGGCTGCGATTCAAATGATTTTGGAGGCGATCTCACAAGCTGGCTACACCGCTGGTGAGCAAATTGCAATCGGACTTGACTGCGCCGCAAGTGAGTTTTACAAGGATGGAAAATACCACCTCGGCGGCGAAGGGCTATCTCTAAGCGCTGAACAGTGGACCGATATGCTTGCGACTTGGGTAGATAAGTACCCCATTATCAGTATCGAAGATGCGATGTCCGAGGATGATTGGGCTGGCTGGAAAATCATCTCCGACAGGCTCAGCTCAAAAGTTCAACTCGTGGGTGACGATTTGTTTGTGACCAACACGTCGATCATCAAGCGCGGAATCACTGAGGGGATTGCAAACTCCGTGCTGATCAAAATCAACCAAATCGGTACTCTCACCGAAACGTTTGAAGCCATTGAGATGGCCAAAAGAGCTGGCTACACCGCCGTGATTTCACACCGCTCAGGTGAGACTGAGGACTCAACGATCGCTGATATTGCAGTCGGTACCAACGCGGGTCAAATCAAAACTGGATCCTTGTCTCGTTCTGACAGGATGGCCAAATACAACCAACTGCTTCGCATTGAGGAGGACTTGGGCGATGTTGCTGAGTATCCGGGTAGATCTGCGTTTTACAATTTACGCTAATCTTGATAAGATACACGTCTTCAATCACTTAACGAATAGACCTTAATGCTTCGCCCTTTACCCATCATACTGATTGGATTGCTGTTTATTTTGCAAGTCCAGTTGTGGTTTGGGCGCGGCAGTATCCCAGAGGTCATGCGCCTAAGTCAACGCCTTGAGCTGCAGAACCAAAAAAACGCAAAACAAGAAGTGATCAACGAGCGGCTTCGTGCAGAGTTAACCGATTTACAAATCGGACTCGAAATGGTTGAAGAACGTGCAAGGAGCGAGCTGGGAATGGTCAAGTCCAATGAGATTTTTGTTCAAATCTCAAAATAACAAAGTCTACAAAAAACTTGTCTGATCTGCGAGTCGACTTAATTGGCGAACACATAGAGATTCTCACTACGCTACGTGAGTATTTGTTGAGCCAATTTACAGAGCATCTTGTAGCGTACCAACAACCCCTTGATAAGGGCCAAATTAACATTCAAGTTGAGTGTATAAAAAGTTCAACTGGGGATGCGGCAGAATTAATAAAATCCCTCGAAAATGACTCAAGCGCTACAGAAAAAATAATATTCCTAATTAGCCCCAACGAATTTGCAATCGAGGATACTCCTCATCTCGCCCGCGTTAGGCTCTTAATCAATGACGCTTCAAAAACAAGCAAATTGAATCTACAAGTCATTCGAGGGGATTGGGTGGGAGGAGCATTCGGCTCGCTGACAAAAAATACGGGGTACGCATTTGCCTCAATATTAAAAAATATACGGATAGCGCATGACTCAGAAACATTGACATTGCAAGATCTTGACAACAGCAGCGAAAACGGAGCAGAACAAAACTTCCGTCCCCTTCCTAAACCTTTATTTAACTATGTTTGCGAAAAATGCAGTGATCCAGAATGCGAGCACGCATTGTTTGGATTTTTAAAGGCAAAATAATTTACAAAAAATCTTACTGTTCTTTCAACTATTATTGATTTTTTGTTTGGCATGTTTCTTCACAAAAAGTGCTGCTCTTTTTTTTGAAAAAATAGCACACATCCATGCCTAGATCTGAACGTAATGCAATGAATCCTACTAGTTGATAGGGACATGGTTTCATTGCAACACGTCTGGAGCGGGTGGCTGAAGAGTTTGATTATTAAAGAGCAGTGCCGTGTCTACAGCGTCGAAAATATAGTTAGCACCACAAAAATCACAACTCACATCAATATTTGACTTCTCCTCCAATATGCTTTGGGCCTCCTCAAGCCCCAAGCCTTGAATCATTGCAGCCACTCTTTGCCTGGAACAGGTACAACCAAAATAAGGTGTCACAGCGCTTGCCTCATCCGTTTCCAAATGCGCCAACCGCTCCTCCCAAAAAAGACGATGAAGAATGACATCTGACTTTAAAGTTAACAGCTCTTGTGTGGTCAAACTTTTGGTCAATATAGAAATTCTTTTGTAGTCCTCATTTTGATCTAGCGCGTCTTGCTCAATATCTTGCTGAGTACCGCCCAAGTTATCTTGTCCTTTAATGGGCATTCTTTGAATCAAAATTCCAGCGCAAGATTCATCATCCGTGCCAAGTACGATCGTAGTATCGAGTTGCTCACTGCGTCTCATGTACTGTTCAAGAATATCGCTCAAACGCTCATAAGATTCCCCGTTATCACGGTCTAGGGGTACAACACCTTGGTAAGGTTGTTGCCCGCGGCGGCGGTTTTGCGGATCATATGTAATAGAACATCTTCCCAAATGATTGCGGTTGATCATGTCGCTTAAAAGCGCATCCTCTGAGACCTCACCCACTACTTTGGCGGTTGCTCTGACGCGCAAATCAGGCTGCACCTCAACAACTGCAACCTTTAAAGGACCATCCCCCCAAATCTGAAGTATCAAAGCTCCGTCAAATTTAATGTTTGATTGAAGCAAGACTGCTGCCGCAGTCATCTCACCTAACAACGCTCTGACGGGCTTAGGGTATTCTCCGGTTTCGGGGTTTAAACGTCTGCGAGACAAAATCTCAGTCCAAGTATCTTGCATTTGAACTAGAAAGCCTCTAACTGGTAGGCCCTCAAAAATAAAGGGGTGCACTTTAGCCAATTTTGACAAGCCCCTTTTGAAAACGTTTTGAATTTTGCACATAACGTTTTGCCGACTCATACAACCCTTTGATTTGTTCGGGAGTTAGATCTTTAACCACTTTTGCTGGGCTCCCTAAAATCATAGAACCATCAGGAAACTCTTTACCCTCTGTAACCAATGCACCGGCACCCACCAAACAGTTGCGTCCAATCTTGGCACCGTTTAGTACAACTGAACCAATCCCTATCAAGGAGCCCTCACCGATATTGCAACCATGAAGTGTGACTTGGTGACCCACTGTCACGTGCTTACCAATAATGAGTGGGATTCCATCATCCGTGTGCAGCATACTGTTGTCTTGGATGTTGGAGCCCTCGCCAATTTCAATTAGATCGTTATCGCCTCTGATAACGGTACCAAACCAAACATTAGCGTCCTTGTGAAGATGCACTTTGCCCATGACTTGGGCGGAGTCTGCGACCCAGGCGGTCGGATCAATATTTGGACTGACCTCATCTAATTTATAAATAGCCATAAATACTCCAGAAATTTGTAAACATACCCAATTCAATGCCAAAATTGTACAGATGGAATTAAGACATTGTGCCCTACAAGCCTTACAGGCAAAAGCTCCGCAAACTAAAGTTAAATTAGTCGGTGAGTTGTGGGCTGTGCGTGAGCGCTTACAAATTGATACGAGGGTGCACTTAAGCCCTCAAATGGATACTATCCCTGGTCGCCCAGATTTGCCTGAGCTCATCAACGCGCGAAACATGCCCAAGCGCTCACCGTTTAACAATGAAGGCTTGGCTGCACTGGTGCATGCAGTTTGTCATATCGAGTTTAATGCAATCAATCTAGCCCTTGACGCAATTTGGCGCTATGCGGGTATGCCTGAGTCTTATTATGAAGACTGGATGCGGGTGGCCTATGAGGAGTCAACACACTTTGAACTTCTCAGGGCGTTACTCGAGTCCCTTGGTTTTAGTTACGGAGAGTTCAAAGCCCACGATGGTCTTTGGGATATGTGCACAAAAACGGGGGATAGCATCATCGCTCGAATGGCCCTTGTTCCCAGAACTTTGGAGGCCAGGGGCCTGGATGCGACCCCTGTCATACAAAAGAAACTTCAAACTGCTGGTACCGAGCAGGCTAATGCAGCCACAAAAATTTTAGACATTATTTTAAGGGACGAGGTAGGACACGTGGCTATTGGAAACTATTGGTACAACTGGCTGTGCTCCAAACAAGGTGTTGATCCATTAACGTACTACAACGAATTGGCACTCAAACATAACGCTCCCAAACTCAGACCCCCCTTTAATTTGGAGGCAAGAAGAAAGGCTGGTTTTACAGATAAAGAGCTAGAAACACTTCAGCACCAGGACACCTAATCATCCTCGTGGATGATGTTTTGCATGTAGGCTCTTCAGCCTCTCCTTAGCAACGTGTGTGTATATGGTGGTAGTTGATATGTCAGCATGGCCAAGGAGCATCTGTACAGCTCTTAGATCAGCCCCGTGATTGAGCAGATGCGTAGCAAAGGCATGGCGTAGAGTGTGGGGCGATAAGTTGGGCGCAATTCCTGCAATTTGAGCATAACGTTTAATGATGTTCCAAAACATCACGCGGGACATCCCAGAGCCTCGCCGGGTCACAAATAAAAATTGTGTTTGCTGCTCCTTTAAAAGCTCCCCCCTCGCAGTCTTTAAATATTGCTCGATCCATTCCCCTGCTTCTTCACCAAAGGGGACCATACGC
The DNA here is from genome assembly GCA_036834025.1 of Limnohabitans sp. GTDB lineage: Bacteria > Pseudomonadota > Gammaproteobacteria > Burkholderiales > Burkholderiaceae_C > Limnohabitans. The sequence continues at coordinate 27,345 of DAITOS010000027.1, read as the reverse complement.
TCCTTTTGTCCCTTTCCCATTACGGTGAGCACATTCTCTTTTAAACTCAACTCGAAAGTTTTTAAACTCACGAGCTCCGATACACGCAGTCCACTTGCATAAAGAATTTCTAGCATCGCTTTGTCACGAAGACCAAGGGGTTTGTCAGTATCGGGCGCATTCAGTAAAGCCTCAACATGGGCCTCTGTGAGTGTCTTGGGAACGCGAAGGGGTGTTCTAGCCGCAAGGATTCTCAAGGTCGGATCCTCACTGATGAGTGACTCGCGCTGAGCCCACCTAAAAAATCGCCTAAAAACTGTCAATCTCCTATTAGCACTGGTCGCCTTGGAGTCGGAGAAACGAACAGCAAAATACTCCTGCACCAAGGGCTCAGTACACAACAGCAGAGAGCTCGATTTGCCTCTCAACCAATGTGATATTTGTGAGATATCCCTTTTGTAAGCACTCAAGGTGTTTTGTGAGAGCCCCTCCTCTAACCATAGCCCGTTTATAAAGCGTTCAATAACGGGATCAACCAACGATGGATCGATGACTTTGGCGGGTTTGCCCAGTTTTTTGGGTAAATGGGCTTTAGGTTTTGCTGAACCGTTTTCAGGTATTGATTTGGGTGTTTGGATTAGTGGTTTGTATTTTGAGGGTCGCCCTCTTTTAGGCGCTAAGCTTTGAGCCTCCTCCCCAAGATCCAAGATTGACAATTCTTTCTTAGGCATTGAAGGGGAGGGTTAACGGTTTAAAGTTAGATTACTGAATCAGCTTACTGTTCTAGTTTCAGCTTTTGGGTCTCGACCACTTTTTTATAGACCTCAAACTCAGCTTTGATTTGCTGCGTAAATTGTTCAGGTGTGTTACCAATCACAATTGAGCCCGTGTCTTCAATCCTTTTACGCACAGCAGGGTCTTCAAGTGCTTTTACGACTGCGCCGTGTATTTTGTCAACGACCTCCTTTGGTAGCCCTTTAGGTCCATAAATACCGTAATAAGCCATCCGGTTTACTGGCTCAAGACCTACGTCTTTAAAAGTGGGCACATTCGGTAAAACTGCCAATTTTTGGGGAGCGGCAACAACAATAGGTACCAAACGTCCCTCCTTAATAAACTGAAGAGCGGATGGTAAATTATCAAAAATAATGGGAACTTGCCCTGCTACGGTATCGTTCAGTGCAGGACCTGCTCCTCTGTAGGGGATGTGAGTAATGAAAGAATTTGACAGGCTTTTAAATAGCTCTGTTTGCAGGTGTCCAATTCCCCCAGTTCCAGAGGAGGCATATGAGTACTTGCCAGGGTGCTTGTGGACCTCATCAATAAAGGTCTTATAGTCCTTAGCAGGAAACGAGGGGTGCACAGCAATCACGTTAGGTGTTGCCGCAATATTCACGATGGGGGAGAAGTCGGTCATTATGTTGTAAGGGATTTTCGGGTTAATCGCTGGATTAGCCGCGGTCGTTGAGACCGTAGCAATTCCAAGTGAATACCCATCGGCTACAGACTTAGCCGTATCCAACGCTCCAACAACACCGCCACCGCCGGGTTTGTTATCCACAATCACGCTTTGTCCAAGAATCCTTCCCATTGGTTCTGCAATCACGCGGGCAATAATATCTGTTGTACCCCCTGCTGCAAAGGGAACTAAGAGCTTGATTGGCTTGCTGGGGTAGTTCTGTGCAAAAGTGACCGAGACACTTAAACTTAATAAAACCGCTGTAGATAGCTTCTTCAGGGGAAGTTTCATCATTTTTTTAATTCTTAAACTCATCAAATTCTCCGTCATTTTTAAAAATCTTTGGTTATCAATTCAGTCGCCTATTTTTGGAGGACGCTGAGCTCTTTCAATAGTTTGTATAGTTTGAACGTTCACTGATTATTATCTTATTATTATCTGTTTTAAAAAAATTTTCAGACCACCACGGGCTCTATCTCCAGTCGTATTCCAAACCTCTCATAAACACTGGTCTGTATGGCTTGAGCCAGCGTAACGACCTCGCCCCCGGTGCAAGGTCTGCTTGGACCGCCTTTGTTAATCAAAATAAGTGCTTGTTTGTCATACACCCCGGCGTGCCCAACGCTCTTGCCTTTCCAGCCACAGGCATCGATTAACCATGCAGCGGCTAGTTTGAATTCACCGTTACTCAGTTGGTAGTGAACTAGTTTGGGTTCACGAGCAATGATGTCTGCACACTGGTCGGCAGTGACCGTAGGATTTTTAAAAAAACTGCCTGCATTCCCAACCAACTCTGGCTGGGGTAGTTTTGCTGTGCGAATGCTACAAACCATATCAAAGATTTGCTTTGCGCTTGGTTGGGTTAATTTACTCTCAACAACCCGTTTGTGAATATCTGTGTACCCAGTCTCAGCTCTCCAGGCCTTGGGCAGGCGAAACCTGACTCGGGTAATGAGTGCACGTCCAGCCAAACCCATTGATGAGGAGGCGCCCATCCTTTGATCTGGCCCGTGTTTAAAAATTGAATCTCTGTACCCAAAAGCGCAGTGCAAAGCCTCAAGCCTCATGTGCTCGCTGGTTTGTAGGTTTATCGCATCCAGTGATTCAAAGCGGTCTTGAAGCTCAACCCCGTAAGCTCCAATGTTTTGAACGGGCGTAGCCCCAACAGAGCCCGGAATCATAGCTAAATTCTCCAGACCTGGCCAATCGTTGTCCAAGGTCCAGCGCACAAACTCATGCCAATTTTCTCCTGCGTGCGCCTCAACCACCCAGGCCTTTTCATCCTCGCTGACCAATCTCTTTCCAAGCATCTCTACTTTTAGGACAATCGGCTTAACGTCAGCAGTAATTACGATGTTACTGCCTCCGCCTAAAATGAATTTAGGGGCTGCAGCAAGTTCCGGGTCTCTTAAAACAGCCAACAAATCTTCCTCTGACTTTAAACGGATCAGGCGAAGTGCTTTAGCCTCAATGCCAAAGGTGTTGTATTTTTTTAGGGATATGTTTTGTTCGACAATCATGGCAGAATTGTCGCATTGTTAACGAGGATTTTTTATGCCTTCTTTTGATGCAGTTTGTGAAGCTAATTTAGTAGAGGTCAAGAATGCGGTTGAGAACTCAGCCAAAGAAATTGGCACCCGTTTTGACTTCAAGGGGACCAGTGCTGCAATAGATTTAAAAGAAAACGATATCACCATACACGGAGATTCGCCTTTTCAGTTAACACAGGTCGAAGATATATTGCAAAATAAGCTCACCAAACGTGGTGTAGACGTTCGGTTCCTTGATAAACAAGAAATTCAAAAAATTGGCGGCGATAAGGTAAAAGTACTGATTAAAGTCAAAAAAGGTATCGCCGGCGAAGACGCCAAAAAACTACAGCGCCTCATCAAAGATAGCAAGATAAAAGTTCAAGCAGCTATCCAAGGTGACTCTGTTAGAGTCACAGGCGCTAAAAGAGACGATCTACAAACGGCGATGGCGCTCATAAAAAAAGAGTTGAGCGATTTGCCCTTAAGCTTTGACAACTTTAGAGATTAAAAAGTTTATTAAGATTTTTTCTTGCTAAAAATCTTAGACTCTTCACCCTTTAGCAGTCTTTGCACGTTCTCTTTGTGTCGGTAAATCAAAAGCATGGCCATGATTGCACTGACCAAAGCAAGTGGCCAAGGTGTTGCATAAACAAACTCATCTTTCCATAAATAGATGGAGCCAATGACCAGATAAATGGGTGCAAATGCAGCACTCAGTAGTGCAGACAAAGAGGAGTAGCGAGTCACTACGGCAACGCACACCCAAGTCAGTAAGACCATAAGTCCAAGGATTGGATGCATTGCAAACAGCAGACCTGCTGCAGTCGCAACTCCCTTACCCCCTTTAAAGCCAAAAAAAACAGGCCACAGGTGCCCGGCAAATGCACTCATTGCAACACCTGCAATGATCCAGGGTGTCAGCATTTCCCATGAATTTTGATTAGCCGCGAAGTCAGCCATTGAAGAATCCAAAAAAGGATTTTGCACTACATAAGCTTTTGCAAGAACCAATGGTACCCAGCCCTTAAATCCATCCATGAAAAGAGTTAACAATGCAGCTCCCTTGTGCCCGGTCCTAAGCACATTGGTTGCACCAGGGTTGTGACTCCCAAAGGTGCGTGGATCACTCAAGCCAAAAAGTCTGCTCACGACAACTGCAAACGATACAGATCCGCAGAGGTATGCAAACAGTACCCAAATAGCAGCGCACGCAAAGATTGACCAATAATCAGCAGTCATTTTTTGTAAAGGATAGTTGTTGGGAGTTAAACAGCTGGATCCCGGTGGATCCAGCGCACTTGGTCAATTTTGGCAAGCAACTCTGGGCTAAGCGTTGTGCCCCATGCTTTTAAGTTTTCTTCTAACTGTTCTTTCGAAGTTACTCCAATGATGGTGCTTTGAACGCGCCACTGTGTGTAACAAAACGCAAGTGCAAACTGAGTGGGTGTTAGTCCGTTGTCTTTCGCCATTTGGTTATAAATACGTGATGCCTCAAGAGCCTCTTGACGACCCCAACGTTGTTTGCGAACGGACTCGAATTTAGCAATACGTGCTTGCACAGGCGCATTAGGCCCGACCGTGCCACTTGCGTCGTATTTGCCTGTCAAGAGTCCAAACCCAAGCGGAGAGTATGCCAACAGGCCCACGTTTAATCTGTGTAGTGTCTCATCTAGCGCATTCTCAACAGTTCTATTTATAAGGCAATATGGATTTTGAACACTGATGACTTGGGGTAGATTGTGCAACTGCGCAAGACGGACAAACTCATGTACTCCATAAGGTGTTTCATTTGAGAGTCCAATATAGCGAATTTTGCCCTCCTTCACCAACTGTCCCATGGCTTGCAGTTGCTCATGAATACTCGTTTTGCTTGACTCTTGTTTGGGATCGTAATACATGGATCCAAAAGCGGGTACATGACGCTCTGGCCAATGAATTTGGTACAAATCAATGACGTCCGTTTGCAAACGCTTCAAACTGGCATTACAAGAGGCAAGAATATCTGCACCCGTCATACCTGTTCCTTCTCTTATCCAGGGCATCCCTCTTGCAGATCCAGCAACCTTAGAAGCCAAAATGATTTTACCGCGGTGACCTTTGTGCTTTGCAAACCAATTTCCAATAATTGTCTCAGTAGCACCAAAAGTCTCCGCTCGCGTGGGGACTGAATAAATCTCAGCTGTATCAAAGAAGTTGATGCCACGCTCTACAGACAAATCCATAATCTCGTGCGCGTCGTGTTCACTCACCTGCTCGCCAAATGTCATAGTTCCTAAACAAATGGGCGGCACCAATAGATCGCTAACGCCAAGTTGGACAGGTTTAAAGTTGAATGCACTCATTTTTATCTTTATATTAATTTGTGAAAAAATAGGTTTCGAAAAGAGATTACAAGTCTAGCTAGTACTAATTTTAAGTTGATTATGCTCAGTTATTCATAGCCAAGATTGGAAATTCTCTACACCATTAGCACCAAACGAGTACTAAACAGGCACTAAACAAGCACTAAACAAGCATTCAATAAAGTGAATCTTAGCAATTTACAATATCCAAATGTATCAACCCCTTAAAAATTCATCCAGTGAATTCATCACCATCAGAGATCAACGTTATCACGTGAGGACCTGGGGGAGCAGGGAAAGCTTAAAGCATAACAAACCACTTGTTTTGTTACATGGTTGGATGGATGTGGCCGCCTCATTTCAGTTCATGGTGGATGCTTTAAAGATCGATCGATTTATCATCGCACCAGACTGGAGGGGATTTGGACTAACTAAAAGCATTGACTCAAGGACTCGACCTGTTGATCATTATTTATTTGCTGATTATTTAGGCGACTTAGATCTTTTACTTGATCATTATTTTCAAGACGAGCCCATAGAGCTTGTTGGTCACAGCATGGGGGGCAACATCAGCATGATTTATTCTGGTGTTAGGCCACAAAGAATCCACAAACTCATCAATCTTGAGGGATTCGGAATGGCCAGTACCACCCCCTCGCAAGCGGCAAATAGATATGCGAAATGGATGGATGAAATCAAAGAGCTCCACAAAGGAAATATCAATTTAAAACCATACAAAAGTCTTGCTGACGTAGCCCAACGGCTCATAAAAAACAACCCCAGAATTTCACCTGATAAAGCTGAGTGGCTTGCAGCTCATTGGGCTCAAGAGGATGTAGACGGTACTTGGCATATTTTGGGTGAAGCAGCCCACAAAGTTAGCAGTGTGCATCTTTACCGAGCCGATGAAACAAGCGAGATCCACAAATGCATTAGTGCTCCAATTTTGTGCGTTACCGCACAAGAAGATAGTCTTCAAAAATGGTGGGGTAAGAGTTACAAAATCGAAGAGTTTTACGAGCGCATGAAAGTAGTTAAAGACATTCGTTACCACGAACTTGCAAACACCGGACATATGCTTCACCATGATCAACCTTTGGCTTTAGCGCAACTGATTGAAAACTTCCTCCAAAATAATTTATGAGTAGTCTTGACCGTAACTCTGCTGATACCTTTGATGCGGTCATCATCGGTGCAGGTGCAGCAGGCCTATTTTGTGCCGGGGTGGCTCAATTTAGGGGACTGAAAATTTTAGTTATTGATCACAGCGAAAAACTAGCTGAGAAGATCAGAATCTCCGGGGGCGGACGATGCAACTTCACCAACAAAGATATGGATGTCAGGAGTCCTCACAAATATTTCATTGGTGAGAATCCCCAATTTTGCAGAAGCGCTCTCTCCAAATACACACCGGATGATTTTCTAAATCTACTTAAAAAATATGGTGTTGCATTTCACGAAAAGCACAAAGGGCAACTCTTTTGCGATCACTCTGCAAAAGATGTTATCGATGTGTTGATTTCGCAGTGCAATGAAAGTCATGATGGCTCGGTGCAGATCAGGAACCCTTGCCGTGTTGAACATATTGAATTTAATGCTCCCGTGCTTGGGGAGAACAGCGCAGGCAATGGTTATTACAAAATAAAGACTGACAAGGGAGAAGTTTTCACGCCCTCTGTTGTCATTGCAACTGGGGGACTCTCAATTCCTATGATCGGTGCGAGTGATTTCGGTTACAAAATTGCAAGGCAATTCAACCTACCCCTAGTTCCCACTCGACCAGCTTTGGTACCACTGACTTTTGAGGGCAATGCTTGGAGCCCCTATGCCCATCTCTCAGGCCTTTCATTGCCTGTTGTCATTTCCACTGGAACCAAGAAAAACCGTATTGAATTTGCAGAGGATCTCCTCTTCACTCACCGAGGGTTATCTGGCCCCGGAATTTTGCAAATTTCTAGTTACTGGAGTCCTGGTGAGAACATCCATGTGGACCTCTCACCTGAGCAGGAACTTCGAGACGTGTTTATTAAAACCAAGCAAGTTTCCCGCAAACTCTTGGTCAATGAACTCTCAAATTGGGTCCCCTCTCGCTTGGCACAGGCTTGGACTGATCAAAATACAACACTACAAAACCCCTTTAACCAAATTCCCGACTCAGCATTAACACAATTAGCCAACAGACTCGAAAACTGGGAGCTCACCCCCTCAGGTACCGAGGGATATAAAAAAGCAGAAGTTACAGCCGGCGGAGTGAGTACAAAGGTATTAAATCAGCAGACCATGGAGTCCACGCAAAGGGGGCTTTACTTCATTGGTGAGGTGGTTGACATCACAGGATGGCTTGGAGGCTATAACTTTCAATGGGCTTGGTCAAGCGGTTTTGCCTGCGCTAACAGTCTAAAACCGGCATAGGTATCTCAAAAGCGCCGTAAGTTCTCTGCGTCTTGATGGAATTTACGTGTGTCTGACGTATTAAAAGACTTTCAAAGAAGCTATAATTGAGGGCTAACTTGGCTAATCCTCCAACGGCCGCAAACAAATAGTTGGAGTATCAATCGCAATCATTGGTATGAGGCTCTTCGATCTACCTTATTAAGATGATTTGCACATTTTGAAAATTTTCGTTAATGACAACTATTCGATTAAAAGAGAACGAGCCCTTTGACGTAGCATTACGTCGTTTTAAGCGCACCATCGAAAAATTGGGTTTACTCACTGAGCTGAGAGCGCGTGAGTTTTATGAAAAACCAACTGCTGAGCGCAAGCGCAAAAAGGCAGCTGCTGTTAAACGTCATTACAAGCGTGTACGTAGCATGCAGTTACCTAAGAAGATGTATTAATACACCCGCTGCTTAGAGTCATTCAAAGCTCGCACGGGGCAACCCGAGCGGGCTTTTGTTTTTCTAGAGCGATTTACAGCAAGACTTGCTCGCCCCCTCATCAACAATCAAAACTAAATAGGACGATATATGAGCCTTAAAGATCAAATCACTGAAGATATGAAAAACGCCATGAGAGCAAAGGATACCCAAAAGCTTGGGACCATTCGCTTGCTTCAGGCTGCCATCAAACAGCGTGAAGTTGATGAGCGCATCACATTAGACGATGCTGCAGTGATAGCAATTGTTGATAAGCTAATCAAACAAAGAAAAGACTCGGTTGCAGCTTACACAAGCGCTGGACGTCAAGACCTAGCTGACGTTGAGACCCTCGAGATGGGTATATTAGAGGCCTATCTCCCTCAAAGAATGAGTGCAGAGGAGATCAACGCGGCCATAAAAGCGTTGGTCATTGAGCTGGGTGCTAGTGGCCCTGCTGATATGGGTAAAGTGATGGGCGCTGCAAAGACAAAGTTTACCGGCAAAGCGGATATGGGATTGGTCAGCGCAGCAGTCAAAACTGCGCTCAACTAAGAAACTCTCGCCCAATTAGGTCACGAAATCAAACGTATTTTTAGTATTTAGTCAGAGCCCGCGATCTTCATTTTATTGATCAATACGGAGCCAATAGTTTTGGCTCCGTAGTTATAGGCATCTGCTCCAACAGCAAGAATCCCTTTGTACATGTCTAGCAAATTTCCAGCGATCGTTATTTCTTGAACTGGAAACGCAATTTCTCCTCGCTCTACCCAAAAACCACTCGCCCCTCGTGAGTAGTCACCGGTAACCGAATTCACGCCCTGGCCCATGAGTTCAATCACAAATAGACCCGTATCTAATTTACGGAGCATTTCTTTTAAATCATCGCCTGGCTTTGTGTTTTTCGAGGTCAGAGTCAAATTGTGCGACCCCCCGGCATTGCCAGTTGTCTTCATACCCAGTTTGCGAGCTGAGTAAGTGCTTAAAAAGTATCCCTGTATTTTTCCGTCCTCAATGACTTGACGAGCTTTAGTAATCACGCCTTCATCATCAAAGGGAGAGCTTCCTTTACCTCGCATTACGAATGGATCCTCAAAGACATCAATGTGATTTGGAAGCACTTGTTTGCCCATTGATTCCATTAGGAAACTGCTTTTGCGGTACAACGCACCTCCGCTGATTGCTTGAATCAAGTGCCCAAGCAAACCAGCCGCAAGGGGAGCCTCAAAGAGAACGGGGCAAGTTTTTGTTGAAATCTTTCTTGCGTGCAAACGACTGAGCGCACGCTCAGCTGCGTACCTACCCACTCTCTCGGGAGAGGCCAACTCAGTTGCATTCCTCATTGAGCTGTACCAAGAATCCCTTTGCATATCATCGCCTTCACCGGCTATTGGGGCAACTGACAAACTGTGCCTTGAGCTGGCATAGCCGCCTCTAAATCCGTTCGTATGCGCGCTAAAGAAGTGACTTTGCTGTGCAGAGACTGCCGCACCTTCGCTGTTGGCAATTTGAGAGTCTGTGTCGAATGCAGCGGCCTCACACCTCAGTGCCAACTGCATTGCCCCCTCACTATCGATATCCCAGGGATGAAACAGGTCCAAATCGCGGTGATGGGTTGAGATGTCAGATTTCTCAGGCAAACCTGCAAAAGAGTCCTCAGCCGTGAATTTGGCAATATCAAAGGCAGCCTGCACTGTTCTTTGGATCGCGTCATGTGAAAAATCTGAGGTGCTTGCGTTACCCCTTCTTTTGCCAACGTACACTGTAATACCTAAAGATTTATCCCTGTTCCTCTCAACATTTTCAAGCTCCCCCTTGCGTACGGATACGCTTAGCCCGCAGCCCTCTGAGGCTTCGGCTGCAGCGTCAGTTGCACCAAGCTTCAGGGCGTGAGCTAAAGCGGCGTCTACCAAAGACTCAAACTGATTTCTAGTATGACTAAATCCCCTGAGTTGGTCGGCCTGAGATGAATGGGTTGGTTCGGTGTGGTTCATTTATTTGAATTTTTGGGCTGACTTTGAAAAATACTAAAAAAGCTTCAATTAGTAATCAACTTGAATTGTCTTCATTTGTCTGCAATTGTCTGAAATTGTTGCTGGCAACGGATATATGATACTAGCCTAACTAGATCCCATACTAAAAGTCTGATATTGATGGCAAAGAAATTAAAAAAAGGTTATTTCGTAAAAGGTCAATTCGTTGCCGAGGGCAGTGAGCTTGACCTTGAACTAAAAATAGAGTTAAAAGGAACAGACTCCCTAAGTAAAACAGATAAAAAAAGGGAGAGCTCAGAGCTTCAAGCCCTTGGCGAGTCCCTCTTGACCCTGAGGCAAGATTTAGTGGACCGTTTGAGCTCTGCAGGGGCTCTACCGGAGATTTTAGTAGAAGCCGTTGAACAAGCAAAAAAAATAACTGATTTCGAGGGCAAAAGACGCCAACTCCAATACGTAGGCAAACTGATGAGGAAACTTGATGAAGAGGATGTCAAAGCTCTTCGTGTATGCTTGGATGAACAACAGTCTGGTAGCGCCAGAGAAACCCAGATGCTGCACTTGGTGGAGGCATGGCGTGCTCGGCTCTTAGAGGATGACAATGCTGTTGAAGACTTAATCGTCAGTCGCCCGAGCATAGATATCCAACAATTAAGAGCCCTGATCCGTCAAGCCAGGCGTGACAACAAAACCCAGCCAAGTGACATCTCCAAAGGGCTTGCCCCCAGGCAAAGCAAAGCATATCGAGAACTTTTTCAGTTCATGAAAGATGTATTGGATCACTATCCGGATGATTCACAAGATGAACACGTACCCAACATCACTTAAATCAGCTAGATTAGGTAAATTCCAATGTCAACCTATGATTCAATAAAAATTGGCCTTGTCTCCATCAGCGACCGAGCAAGCGCAGGCGTTTATGAGGACAAAGGCATACCTGCGCTCACCACATGGCTAACGTCCGCTTTGCTCAATACCATTGAGCTGCAAACCAGGCTAATCGCAGACGACCAATTAACGATTCAAAACACGCTGATTGAGTTGGTTGATTTAGGTTGCTCGTTGGTTTTGACGACTGGAGGTACTGGCCCTGCACTAAGGGATGTAACGCCTGAGGCCACACTTGCTGTAGCGCATAAAGTCATGCCGGGCTTTGGCGAGCAAATGCGCCAAATAAGTCTTCACTTCGTGCCAACTGCGATTTTGTCAAGACAAACTGCAGTGATTCGAGATAAGTGTCTAATCATCAATCTCCCAGGGCAACCCAAATCGATTGAAGAAACTTTAACAGGGCTAAAGTCTAAAGACGGAGAGGTTTTGGCACAAGGGATTTTTGCAGCTGTCCCCTATTGCATTGATTTGATAGGGGGACCATATATTGAAACGAAAGAAGATGTCTGCAAATCTTTCAGACCTAAAAATGCAATTAGAAAGTCTTGAGTTTTTAAGACTCCATGATCAATCTGCTCGTAAATAAGGTTTTACTTATTACGTTGATTCATTTGACCCTTAAATTGTCCACCGCGCTCGATCTCTAATTCTGAGTATTCGAGTTTGCCGCTGACAACTCCTGAGGCATGAATGATGATGTGAGTTTCACAAACTACGTCTTCATGCAACTCACCTTGAACATCAATTTCTTTGGCTTTTACTTTGCCAGTTATGTGACCAGTCTTACCGATCTGAAGAGTTTCTGCACTTAACTCTCCATTAACTTTACCGTTGATGATTGCAGTTCCAGGAACAGCAATAGTTCCATTAAATGTGACGCCTTCACCAATCACTAAATTATTATTTTCTGATGAATTTCTTTTGGGCTCATTAGTTACGACTGGATCTTCATAACTGCGCTGGGCTTGCTCACGAATGAGTTGGGACCTACGTCTTTGCTCTTCCAATCGGTTTCTTAGATCCGCTTCTTCTTTTGCCATAATTTGCCTCGTCAAATATATTGCTAACTATAGCTCATTTAGAGTACGTTTTTTACAACAAAACCACGCTAAGTAGTACAAATGCGCTAATTTAAAGCTAGGGTACAAATTTATGAATAAGTTTATTCTTTTTTCATTAATTGCCGCTGCGTATAGGAGGCGATGCAAACTCAGCCTCATGCCGACGAGCTCTAAGTCTGTAAACCATAAAAAGCACAACCGCTAAGTTACCAATCAATACACTTGCGTTGGTGATTGTGGTGTGTTTAACCAAGTGTATGAGCTCAAAAGGCAAATACAAAGCTCCGCCCAAGGCTGCTAACCACTCAGCCCAAACCCTGTCTTTCCATAAGCCGTAAGCCTCAGCGAGTCTAACTATTGCATAACAAACGCTGAGGGCGACTATGTTGTAAAGATTTGATGTCGCAACCCAATCTGCGGTCTCAATCAATAGTTGCGGGTAATGAGCGTCTGGATCTAAGTGATAGTGGCCAATTAACGCGTAAGCAAGTCCAATCACATCTGAGTGCGCTAAAGATAGCAGTCCTAAACTAGCAGCAATTGCAGCAACGCCCTTGATTAATTCGAAAGCAGCAATGGTAAGAAGTGCCCCCCTAGACTTACCCACTACCGAGGGAGTCAACAACTCTGTTGTATGTAAATCGTGTAAGGTGACCTCTTTTTGCCCAGAATCTTTTTCAGATCCATGTGCGCTGTTGACCACATTAGAGGGAGAGCCAAGGTCGTTATTCATTCAATTTTTATGTTTTTTAGCTCAGAGGATAGAGTTTTATATTCGTTACACAGATAGTCTATAGCAAAGTAAAGTTACTCAATCAATTTACTGAGACGCTTTGACTCAAAATGATTCGAACTTATTTTGTCTTGAGACTTTCTAACAGTTGGATCGTTGGTCAATTTTTCGATGACAGCCCACAAATGTTCAATCTGCTCCTCTTGAGATTGAGCATTGTCAATAAGACCACGCAAAGCTTGGCTGATGGGATCGTCATTTTGGGTTACACCGTAAGCAGAAAATCCCATTTTTGAGGCCACTTCCTCACGTTTAGCATCGCCAGCTTGTTCGATGATTCGGGCTGGGTTTCCAACGGCAGTGGCGCCACTAGGAACTGGCTTAGTAACTACAGCATTACTTCCGATTTTGGCGCCGTCTCCAATCTCAAAACCACCCAAAACTTTTGCACCTGCGCCCACCACCACATCTTTACCTAGCGTAGGATGACGCTTTGTATTTTTATAAAGCGTTGTTCCTCCAAGTGTCACTCCTTGGTAAATGGTACAGCCATCACCCACAACCGCAGTCTCGCCAATCAC
>DAITOS010000027.1:0-13818 GCA_036834025.1 Limnohabitans sp. | reverse complement strand
AGAGTCTATCTTTTTTTGAGTCAGATGTTTGGTTTGCGGTTTTTGTTGCCTGCTCTGATTTTTCTTCTCTCTGGGAGAGTTGAATGATATTTCTAGCTATACCTCGAAAAATATGGATTTCTTCCTCAGTCATTTGAGCGCGGTTAAAGAGTTGATTGAGTCTTGGCATCAGTTTTTTGGGAGCCTTTGGATCCAAAAAACCAATAGCTTCAAGGGCACTTTGCCAATGAGCGATTAACCCTGAGAGTTGGGATGCATCTGCAAGACGATCCTTTTGAATCTGAAGATAGTCCGACTGCACATGCTCTTGAATCGCCACAGGTTGATTAAAACCTCCTAGGCAATTCCTCCATTCATAAGCAATTAACTGAACTGCTGCAGACAAATTTAAAGAACCAAATGCTGGATTTGAGGCAATGCTAAGAGCTACATTGCACCTGTAGACATCTTCGTTCGTCATTCCGTAGCGCTCGGAGCCAAATAAAAAGGCAATTCCAGTATGGCTTGGCCCTGCTGTTTGAGGGGGAATAATGGATTGGTTTTTATGTATTCCAATTTCCTTTGAAAAGGCATCTAAATGCTCCCGGGGACCAAGCGTGGGAGGCCCAAAATCTCGAGGTGTCATCGCAGTTGCGCATAGATGGGTTATGCCGTCCAGTGCGTCGTCTAAATGCTGCACAATTCGGGCTTTATCTAAAACGTCTAATGCCCCACTGGAGCGTTGGATTGTCTCCTCCTTCCTGAGCACATTCGCCCACCGAGGGCGAACCAGTATCAGGTCATCAAATCCCATGACCTTCATAGCCCTAGCTGTTGCACCAACGTTACCAGCGTGAGAGGTCTCGATGAGAATAAAACGTGTATGAATCACAAAAGTAAATATTAGTATGCAAAAGTTATGATTATCTGTGATTCACCGTCATGAAAATAAGTACAGAAAAACAATTGAAATTCAAACTCATGCACGGTCTTTTTCCAATGAAATCAGCGCTAAAATATAGATTCTCAATACTTGTCACCGTCTGCATTGCTCAGGCGAGTGTTTTTTGTTCTTATTGATGCACATTGCTCTAGTCATTTTTGTAATTCGTATTTACGATTTACAAAAAAAATGTAGGCATACAGTATCCTAAAAATTTATGATCACCACACTTCATCCCATGCTAAATGTAGCCATCAAGGCTGCTCGCGCTGCAGGCGCTATTATCAACCGTGCCGCGTTAGATGTGGAGTCTGTGCGAATTTCACAAAAACAGGTCAATGACTTCGTTACCGAAGTAGACCAAGCCAGTGAACAAGTGATCATAGAAACCCTGTTAACAGCATATCCGGATCACGGTATTTTGGCTGAGGAGTCAGGTTCAATTCATGGGAATCCAAATTCAGATCATGTTTGGTGTATAGACCCCCTGGACGGCACAACAAATTTTATTCATGGCTTTCCTTTTTATTGTGTAAGCATAGCCTTGATCAGTCACGGCAAAATAGAGCAAGCCGTAGTCTATGACCCAACTCGCAACGACTTGTATACAGCGACAAAAGGTCGTGGCTCATTTGTCAATGACAGACGTCTACGGGTCAGTAAGAGGATTCGTTTAAACGAATGTTTGATATCCACTGGATTCCCTTTTAGACCAGGAGACGATTTCCAATCTTATTTACAAATGATGTCTGAGGTCATGCAACGCACAGCGGGAATTCGACGTCCTGGGGCTGCTGCACTTGATTTAGCTTATGTCGCCGCAGGTTATACGGACGGCTTTTTTGAGACAGGTCTTCATCCTTGGGATATGGCTGCAGGAGCGCTTCTCATTACTGAGGCTGGGGGATTGGTGGGTAACTTCACGGGCGACTCAAAATTCTTAGACCACAAGGAATGCTTGGCAGGCAATCCAAAGGTTTATGCGCAACTGGTACCGTTGCTGCAAAAATTTTCCAAATTCGCAAGCGTTGCAGAGAAGACTTCTGTTCGTCCCTCAGTTTTGACACTGCACTCTGAAAAAAACGCAATTGAAAATGGCCCTGGTAAAGATTTCTCTGATAAATCGTGATTTTCCTGCTGGTTTAAAAATTTTGGGTTATGAGTAAAAAGACACTTTCTGATGACGGGAATGCAGCTAGTGGGGCTGGAGTTGTAGACTACTCTGGTCATACCCCTATGATGGCTCAGTACCTGGCAATCAAAGCACAGTTTCCCAACACTTTGGTGTTTTACAGAATGGGAGATTTTTATGAAATGTTTTACTCAGACGCTGAGAAAGCAGCCGAACTCCTTGACATCACATTAACCCAAAGAGGTCAGTCCGGTGGTCAACCTGTCGTTATGGCAGGAGTTCCTTTTCACTCTGTTGAAGGCTACCTTGCTCGACTTATCAAACTAGGGGAATCCATTGCAATATGTGAGCAAGTAGGCGAAGTCACAAATAAAGGCCCCGTTGAGCGCAAAGTAGTTCGTGTGATCACACCGGGCACACTCACAGATACAGAGCTTTTAAGCGATAAAAGTGAATCCATTCTCATGGCCATACACGTCAGTGAGAGGGCTGGCTCAAGCGTAGGTTGCGGTTTGGCTTGGCTTAGTATCACGCGTGGCATTATTCACCTTGCACAGTGTTCTTCTGAAGAGTTGCCTTTATGGGTTCAGCGTATTTCACCCAGTGAATTGGTTTATAGCCAAGAGATACCCCAACAGTTTTTAAGTGCCATACAAAAAAGCTCTCAACTCGCTGGATTTACTTGCACAATGACCCCACGAGCTGACTTCCAGTTTGATGCCTCTTTGGGTGCAAAAAAACTTATAGACCTACTAAGCGCTAAGTCACTTGAGCCTTGGCAAGCACAGGACTTAAGCAACGCCCACGCCGCCAGCTCTGCGCTACTTAGCTTTGCTGAGCACACCCAAGGCAAAGCCCTCCCCCACGTTCAACACCTGCATGTCGAGCGAGATGACAAACTCATTGATCTACCCATCACAACTCGAAGGAATTTAGAGCTCATCCAGACCCTTAAAGGCGAGGACAAACCCACATTATTTTCTCTTTTAGACACCTGTATGACAGGTATGGGATCAAGAGAATTGAAGTCATGGATTTTGAATTTACCAAGAGATAGGAGTATTGCAAAAGATCGTCTTAAAGCAATATCCATTTTGAAGGGTGAGCATTCACAAGGGCCTTGGAAACTCATTCGTCAAACCCTAAGGGGAAGCGGAGACGTTCAACGCATAACCGCACGTATTGCTCTGGTTCAAGTTCGACCACGAGAGTTAATTACTCTGGCAAATTCTATCGATAAAGCGATTGAAATCTCCAAACTCGTGCCACCGGGTGAATCCGCTTGGCTTGCTGAGTTGATTCAACGACTAAATATTGATCCCTCTTGTGTAGAAATAATTCGCAAATCTATTCTCCCAGAGCCCCAAGCACTCATTAGGGAAGGCGGTGTAATTAATGATGGGTTGGACGCTGAATTAGATGAGCTAAGAGGGATTCAAAACAACTGTGATTCATATTTACTGGAATTGGAGACCAGAGAAAGAGCTCGTACTGGGATAACAAACCTTAGAGTTCAGTACAACAAAGTCCACGGTTTCTTTATCGAAGTCACCCAGGGACAGATAGATAAAGTGCCAGACGATTACAGAAGAAGACAAACACTAAAAAACGCTGAAAGGTATATCACCCCAGAGCTAAAGGCATTTGAGGACAAAGCCCTATCTGCTCAGGACAGAGCTCTTGCACGGGAGAAATTTTTATTTGAAACATTAATCCAAAATTTATCAACTTGGGTCCCTGCGTTGACGCAACTCGCCAACGCACTAGCAAATTTAGATTGCTTGTGCGCACTCACCGAGAGGTGTATCACACTTGATTGGTGTGCACCAGAATTTACAAACGCTGCTGGGATAAGAATTGTGGGGGGGCGCCACCCCGTCGTCCAATCCAGGCTCCAAGAAAGTGGGATCAACTTTATCGCCAATGATACGGACTTAGGTTCAACCCACCGCATGCAAATTATTACGGGCCCAAACATGGGGGGTAAGTCAACCTACATGAGACAAGTGGCCTTAATTGTGATTTTGGCGAGTATGGGCTCTTTCGTACCAGCAAGTGAATGCATTTTGGGTCCTATTGACGCAGTCTATACCAGAATTGGTTCTTCAGATGATTTGGCCAATGCACAGTCTACTTTCATGCTTGAGATGACAGAGGGCGCTCAAATACTGAACCGCGCATCCGCTCAAAGTTTAGTTTTGATGGATGAGATAGGAAGAGGAACTTCAACCTTTGATGGGCTTGCGCTTGCAAGCGCAATTGCTACTCATTTGCATGACAAATCTCAGTCATTTGTTTTGTTTGCAACCCACTATTTTGAGTTAACTGAGTTTCCAGCAAAACACCGCAACTCAGTCAATGTTCATGTGAGCGCTGTGGAGAGTGGTCGTGACATTGTCTTTTTACATGAAATCAAAAGTGGCCCAGCAAGCAGAAGTTACGGAATTCAGGTTGCAAAACTGGCAGGCATGCCTACCCCAGTTGTAAACCATGCAAGACAAACGCTAATTGCACTTGAAACGCAAGCGCAAAGTAGCCAACAACAAGTTGATCTCTTTGCTTCGCCCATTCAAGTTGAGGAGGAACAAACCAGCCAACTAGAGCTCAAACTTTCCTCGCTTGACCCGGACGCTATGAGTCCTAAAGAGGCCTTGGACGCGCTTTACGCCTTGAAAAAGCTAATGTAGATACATCAAATCAAGATTTATAGCTGAAAAATAATCAGCCCAAATTAATCAGCCCAAATTAATCAGCCCAATTGACCAAGCCAAAATAAGAAGTCGTAAAAACCAACACCCCAAAGGCTATGCGGTACCAAGCAAAGGCAATAAAACTATGAGTAGCAATGTATTTCAGCAACCAGCGCACACAAATCCAAGCGCTTATGAACGAGGTGACGGTACCTACAGCAAATAAAGGTGCATCTGCAATACTAAGTAATGCACGTTCTTTGTACAAACTGTAAGCCCCCGCTCCTATGAGTGTAGGTATAGCCAAGTAAAAAGAGAAATCTGTCGCTACTTTACGCGAGAGACCAAAAAGCATCCCCCCTATGATCGTAGCCCCTGATCTTGAGGTACCGGGTATCATGGCCAAACACTGTGCCATACCAATCTTGAGGGCATCGATGGGAGCCATATTCTCAACGTTTAATATTCTTGCCCTATCATTTGGATGCTCATTTTCTGGCCGATCGCGACCAAATCCTTCGACCCATAGAATTACAAAGCCACCAAGAATAAAGCTACTAGCTACCACGGAGGGTGTAAAGAGGTATTGCTTAATGGTGTGGCCTAAAAGGAGACCTAAAACGACGGCTGGCAAAAAAGCAATCAAAACATTAACAGCAAAACGTCTTGCAATACGTTGCGTAGGTAATGCGGTAATGGTGGATGAAATTCTTTCCCAAAAAACAATCACAACGGCAAAAATTGCGCCTGTTTGAATAGCAATATCAAAAACCTTGGCCTTGGCGTCATTGAAATCCATCAATGATCCCGCAAGAATGAGATGCCCGGTTGATGAGATTGGCAAAAATTCTGTCAACCCTTCAACCACACCCATAACGGCAGCTTTAATCAGTAAGATGATATCCACTAAGACCCCTCTTGCAATAAGTTCATCCTCGTATTATCGCCAATAAATAGACATTCTGGCTAGAGGTTAAAATCTTCTTTATGACAAACAGTTTATCCTCAACTAAAGATTCTAAAGAAGCTATTAAACCCAGTAATTTTTTGAGACAAATTATTGAAAATGATTTGTCTCAAGGCACTTATGCTGATCGCAAATGGGCGGGTTCACCTGGCGACGCGTCCCACCAAAGCGTAGGCAAGCCTGATCCAGCCAAGGTAAGACTGCGGTTTCCCCCAGAGCCCAATGGATATCTTCATATAGGTCACGCAAAAAGTATTTGCATCAACTTTGGATTAGCAAAAGAATACGGCGGTGTTTGTCACATGCGGTTTGATGACACCAACCCAGAAAAAGAAGACACAGAATATGTCAACTCCATTTTGGACGCCGTCAAATGGCTTGGATTTAATTGGAATTTCAACGCCACTGAGCACTTGTATCAGGCCAGTGATTACTTTGAATACATGTTCGATGCAGCGTGCTTGCTCATCAAAGCAGGACTTGCTTATGTGGATGAGCAATCCGCAGATGAGATGAGACGTAACCGGGGTGACTTTGTTACACCCGGCACAGACAGCCCCTACAGAGTGCGAAGCGTAGAGGAAAATCTAAATCGCTTCAATGAAATGAGATCTGGCAAATTGCCGGATGCAAGCGCGGTGCTCAGAGCAAAAATTGACATGGCTCACCCTAATATAAATATGCGGGACCCAGCGATCTATAGGATCCGCCATGCGAGGCACCACCACACTGGAGATAAATGGTGTATTTATCCAATGTATACATTCGCTCACCCCATAGAGGACGCTCTTGAGCAAATTACACACAGCATTTGTACCTTAGAGTTTGAGGATCAAAGACCTTTTTACGATTGGTTGATGCAGCGCTTGATTGAAGGGGGCATGTTCTCTAATCCTCCTCCTCGTCAATATGAGTTTGCAAGACTAAACTTAACTTATGTTTTAACCTCTAAAAGAAAACTAAAGCAGTTGGTAGACGAAAAACTTGTGAACGGATGGGACGATCCTCGCATGCCAACCATTGCAGGATTGAGGCGTCGTGGTTATACACCTGAGAGTTTGCAACTCTTTGCTGAACGAATTGGGGTGACCAAATCCGATAGTTGGATTGATTACAGCACATTAGAGATTGCACTAAGAGATGATCTAGATCCCGTGGCCTCTCGAGCCAGTGTGGTTTTAGATCCGCTGCGCTTGAGAATTACCAATTGGGATGAATTGATGGGGCGGGGTCACAAAGAGCCCTGCAAAGCACCACTTCACCCCCACCTTCCTGAGCGAGGACAAAGAAATTTCTCTATGGGCTCACAAGTATGGATCGAGCGGGGAGACTACCAGGAGACGCCTGTAAAAGGTTTCTTTAGGCTATTTCCAGGAAATAAAGTTCGGTTGAAATACGGGTTTGTGATTGAGTGCACGGGGTGTGTAAAAAACGAGCAAGGTCAAATCGTTGAGGTGTTAGCTGCACTTATTCCCAACACGAAAAGCGGTACTCCAGGATCTGATAGTGTGAAAGTAAAAGGCGTCATCACTTGGGTGAGCGTTGAAGAAGCTTTATCCATAGAAGTTCGCCTTTATGACAGACTCTTTACTGAGGCACATCCTGATGCGGGGGGACGCGATCCCCTCAGCGTTTTAAATCCAAACAGCTTAAAAGTTATTACAGCTTTTGCTGAGCCCGATTTAAACAGTTGCGCGCCCGATGAAAAGTATCAGTTCGAGCGTCATGGCTACTTTGTTGCGGACCGAATTGATCACTCACAAGATAAACCAGTTTTTAACAAAATTACTGGATTAAAAGACCAGTGGAACAATTGATTCAATTGTCAACCATACGCACCTAGAGTCAGCGAATAATGTCCATATTTACTTTTTTTGTTTCAAAATTTAGAAAACAAAAAGAGAACTCCCACAACACACCACCTAAAGTTAAGAGGGCTAACTTTGGTGTGGTTACGATGGCAGCTATTGGCGTCATCTTTGGGGATATTGGTACAAGTCCGCTTTACGCACTAAAGATTTGCTTTGACTCAAAATACGGTATTCCACTCACAACAGAATCAGTTTTTGCTGTTCTGTCCATGATTATTTGGTCTTACTTGATCATCGTAACTCTCAAATATGTTCTTTTTGTGCTTCGAATCAACAATCACGGCGAAGGGGGTGTTTTGGCATTAATGGCCATGGCGCTTAGATCGGCACCTCCTAACTCAAAAAGAGCTGAGGTGATATTGGGCTTAGGGGTTATCGGAGCTTGTTTGTTTTACGGAGATGCAGCCATTACGCCTGCGATTTCGGTTCTCTCAGCCGTTGAGGGTCTAGAGGTGACTTGGCCTAATTCAAGCCACTATGTCATCATGATTACTGTTGCTATTTTGATTGGACTGTTCATGATGCAACGAATCGGCTCTTCAATCATCGGTTTAGTTTTCGGCTCACGAATGATTATGTGGTTCCTTGCAATTGGAGCAATGGGAATATACCAAATCGTTGAAAATCCTTCCATTATTTTGGCCTTCAATCCTTTGTATGCATTCGCCTTGATCAAAGATCATCCAAGCCAAGCATTCGTGGTCATTGGTGTTGTCTTTCTCGCTATAACTGGGGTTGAAGCCATTTATGCTGACATTGGGCACTTTGGAATACGACCCATTCAATTTGCATGGCTAGTTATCATCATGCCATGCTTGATTTTGAATTATTTGGGTCAAGGAGCAATGTTGCTTGTTCATCCTGAATATGTATTGAACCCATTTTTCTCAATGGTACCCAAGGCCTATACATTTCCCTTGGTACTGATGGCGACACTTGCAACTATTATTGCCTCTCAAGCAGTTATCTCTGGGGCCTACTCAATGAGCAGTCAAGCAAGTCTTCTTGGGCTCTTGCCCAAGTTACGAGTTCGCCACACCTCTAAAGTGAATACGGGTCAAATATACATTCCAACCATAAATTGGATTTTGTGCCTTTGTGTTGTGTTAGTCGTTTTGACTTTTAAGAAATCAGAGAACCTTGCTCCCGCTTACGGTCTTTGTGTTTCACTAACGATGCTGGTAACTGTAACTCTTGCAGCGATTGTCATTAAAAACATTTGGAAAACCAATATCTATTTGGTGACTTGCTTTTTGTTTTTATTATTCAGCATTGATATGATATTTTTAATCTCCAATTTATCAAAATTCATGCAGGGTGGGTGGTTCCCGGTTTTAATTGCTAGTTTGTGTTTTATTGTCTTAATGACTTGGTATGCAGGTCAAAAAATAATACGGGCACAGACCCTTATCGAAGGAATCTCAAACGAGTCTTTTGTGGAAAACCACATCTCCCCTACCACGCTAAGAGTTGATGGTTTGGGTGTTTTTCTTGCGGAAAATCCTAATCTTGTTCCTCCAATTTTATTGAACAACCTCAAACAAAACGGCGTGATTCATAAGAACATCATCTTATTGAAAATAAGCATTTGGGATGTGCCCTCTGTTGAGGACCTTAATCGTATGAAAATAATTGATCTCGGTAAGGGATGCTATTCAATCCGTGTAGCCTATGGTTTTACTGAAAAAGTAGATGTCAACAAAATTCTTAAGACAGTAAATGACCATTATCATTTAATTAATGATTTACAAAATATATCGATCTTTGCACCAAGAACCGCTGTTTATATAAACCCAGTGAGTAAGTTACCCATTTGGCGTCAAAGACTATTTGCTTGGCTTGTCAAAAATGAAACACAGGCGGTAGATTTCTATGAGATGAATTTATCTTGCGTCATTCAAATGGGTGCAAGAGTCAGCTTCTAAATACTCATTGAATAGTGCCCTTAATCGCGGTGGGTATGGGTAGGGGTAGAACGGCAATCCCCTCTTCTAAAAGCTCTTGTGTTTCGTCTGCTGTTGCTTGACCGCGGATTCCTCTCTCTGCTGTCTCTCCGTAATGCATCTTCCTTGCTTCAGAGACAAACTCCGTTCCGACGTCTTCTGTGTTGGCCATCACATGGCTCACCATCTTTAACCAAGCACTCTGGAGTTGCTTTGGGTCTAGATTTGCAATATCAAGATTGACGGGTAAATTATCAGCCGATGGGACAAGTTGGCCTGTAGGTTTGTCTGAACTAGCAGGTGAGTCTACAGCTTTCATCTCATCAGCTGGAACTTGTGCGCCTAAATTTAAACGCGGAGCGGAGAGCATTTTCGTAATCTCTCGACTCCCGCACATGGGACACTCAATCATTTCTTTGGATAACTGATTACGGAAATCTTCTTCCGAACCAAACCATCCTTCAAAATCATGCTTGAAATGGCACTGTAAATTTAAAACTTTCATGAATGTATTATGACAAAACTGCAGTTAAGGGTCAACAAAAGTACCCCTTTAATAATAGGGACTAACTCTGCCATTTAAGAGGCCAAGCTCCACTTAGTACATTTTGAAGCCAAAGGGCCCCTGATAGTGTTTTCGCATCTGTGATGAGACCTTCTTTGCACCACTCAAAAAACTGATCTGTTTTGATATGAATCACCTCCACAAACTCCCCCTCATCTAAGAACTGCGGTCCACTGCTGAGTCCCCTTGCAAACCAAATCTCTATGAATTCTGTTGAATAACCAATCACGGGATGACAAACACCGGCCCTAGCCCACTCCACTGCGCTGTAGCCTGTTTCTTCTAGTAATTCTCTTTTTGCACATGCTAAGGTGTCTTCTCCGGGATCTAATTTACCCGCGGGGAATTCAATCATGACCCTTTGCACGGGATAACGATATTGACGCTCAAGGACCAAATCACCGTTATCCAAAAAGGGGATGATCATGACAGCACCTGGATGCACCACATATTCACGAGTTGCGTGCATACCGTTTGGAAGGGATACCTCATCTCTAAATGCATGCAGAAAATTACCTTTCAAAATCTCAGTTTTAGACAACTGAGTTTCTACTAGATGTTGATCAGACGAATTTTTATTAAATTGCATATCAAAAATAAGAATTAAGCATAATTAAATAATTAGCTTTTGCTTAAGTTATTTTGTACTTATGTATTGAGGTCTGTATTTCTAAGGCCAGGGGCAATCTGCGAGCCCCCTTCATTAGTTGCCCAAAGAGCGAACTATTGAGTCAGAGCAAATCGTCATCAATCCACCAGGTAAAAGTCCCAGTAAGATCACCAAGGCACCGTTCAAACTCAGAACTATGCGCACATCTTGAGTCGCTGCGACTGTTGTTGCTGTAAGAGGGGCATCAAAGTACATGACTTTGATTACTCTTAAGTAGTAGAAAGCACCAACAAGTGACATCGCGACAGCGAATATTGCAATGCCCACACCACCTGGCAAGCCTGAACTAACCAAGGACTGAAGGACTGCTAGCTTTGCATAAAATCCAACAAGTGGTGGAACACCTGCGAGGGAGAACAAGCAAACGGTCATGACCCCTGCGTACAAAGGACTACGCTGATTGAGTCCAGAGAAATCAGATATCTCCTCACTCTCAAAACCTTCTCTTGATAAGAGCATGATCACGCCAAAAGTGGCAAGAGTCGTTAAAACGTAGGTAACGATATAAAACATGGCTGCACTGTAGGCATTGGCTGCACCTTGGGTGTTGTTGTCTACAACACCACTGAACAAACCAATCATCATAAAGCCCATGTGTGAGATGGTTGAATAGGCTAACATCCGTTTTAGATTGGTTTGCATGATGGCTGCAAAATTACCAATCAATAAAGAACAGATGCTAAGTACCATGAGCATTTGTTGCCACTCCAGCGCCAGTGGCATGAGGCCGTCAACAAGCAAACGAATTGCAATGGCAAATGCAGCTAATTTTGGTGCACCAGCGATGAGCAAAGTAACGCTAGTTGGGGCACCTTGGTAAACATCTGGAACCCACATATGAAAGGGTACGGCTCCGAATTTGAAGGCCAAACCGCAAACTATGAATACAACACCCAAGACCAAAACTTGATGTTTAATTTGACCAGTCATGATTGCTTTAAATACATTTGTGATGTCCAAAGATCCGGTTGCACCGTAAAGCATGGACATACCGTAAAGCAAAAAACCACTGGCCATTGCCCCTAGAACAAAGTATTTGATTGCGGCCTCTGTTGCCAATCCGTTATCTCTTCTTAATGCAACCAGCGCATAAGACGAGAGCGTGGTCAACTCTAGTCCCAGATAAACCAAAAGAAAGTTATTGCTCGAGATCATCACAAAAATTCCGAGCATTGCAAAAAGGCTGAGGATAAAGTACTCGCCGCCTTTTAGCATTCCTCTGTCCATTGAGTAGGGTCTGCCGTAAACAAAAGTAACGATCATTGCGATACTTGCAAAGGACTTAAGCCAATTGCCAAGGGGGTCATAGACGACCATATTATTGAACGCGAAACCTACCTCACCTGACGCAGCATTTACGGCAGCGATAACCGCTACCACCGCCAAAGTTGATACCGAGAGAAGGTAAGTTAGCGTGCGTCCTGGACTCTTTAGATGATCAATACTCAAATCAGCAAGGGATATTACACAAGCCATCAAAAGCAAAAGGATCTCAGGATAGATCATGGCCCAGTTAAAAGATTCAGTCATTTTTATTTCGTCCGAATTAGGGGTGTCAATTGAGTCTTTATGGGTTGGGTGTTTTAGAGTGCGCTACTTGGTCAAGCAACTGCGCCACTGAAGGGCCCATGACATCGGTGAGTGGTTTGGGATTAATACCCATTGCAAGCACAGACACTGCGAGGAGCGTGAGCATCAAAAACTCCCTTGCATTGATGTCATTTAATTCCTTGACGTGATCATTTGCAACAGGACCAAAATACACGCGCTTGACCATCCAAAGCGAGTAGGCTGCACCAAGTATCAACGCAGTCGCTGCTGCTAATCCTAGTAAGAAATTGAATTTAACTGCAGCAAGTATGACCATCCACTCGCCAACAAAGCCCGCTGTACCCGGCAGTCCACTGTTGGCCATCGCAAAGAGTACTGCAAAGGCTACAAATTTAGGTGCTGTATTTACCACGCCTCCATAACTAGATATTTCTCTTGAATGGACACGGTCGTAGAGTACACCAATACAAAGAAACATTGCCGCAGATACAAATCCGTGGGCTACCATTTGTACGATACCTCCGCTCATTCCGAGGTCGTTGAATATAAAAAAACCAAGCGTCACAAATCCCATATGTGCAACAGATGAGTAGGCAACTAGTTTTTTCATATCTTGTTGAACAATGGCAACCAGTCCCACGTAAATAACGGCGGTAATGGAGAGCGTGATCATGAGCCAAGCCCATTCATGAGATGCATCAGGCGTTATTGGCAAAGAGAATCGCAAAAATCCATAGGCTCCTAATTTCAACATAATTGCAGCCAGTACCGCGGATCCTCCTGTAGGGGCTTCAACGTGTACATCTGGCAACCAAGTGTGAACCGGCCACATTGGCACTTTAACTGCAAAGGCTGCAAAGAAGGCAAAAAAGAGTAAAGTTTGTGCATAGCCAGATAAAGGCAATTTGTACCACTCTTGTAAATCAAAACTACCGCCAGAATTTGAATACAGATAGATCAATGCGATCAGCATCAACAGTGATCCAAGCAATGTGTAGAGGAAAAATTTAAACGCGGCATAAATCTTATTTGGACCACCCCACACGCCAATGATCAAGTACATCGGGATCAGTGTTGCTTCAAAGAAGACATAGAAAAGCATTCCATCTAACGCACAAAATACTCCGGTCATCACACCGCTTAAGATTAAAAAAGCACCCATATACTGATTAACCCGCTCAGTGATCACTTCCCACCCAGCGATAACAACAATCACTGTAATGAACGCGGTTAAGATTACAAATGCAACGGATATTCCGTCCACACCAAGGTGATAGAACATGTTGAAGCGCTCGATCCAAGAGAGGTTCTCAACCAGTTGCATATCTGCAGTGCCCAGTTGGAAATCTTTGTAAACAGCGAGGGAAGCACCAAAACTAAACAAAGAGCCGATCAGCGAAAACCAACGAACTGAATTGGCATGCACATCTCGCCCCAGGGCCAAAATTAGAACCCCAAAGCATATTGGCGCCCAAATACAAAGGCTCAATAATCCCATAATGCGCTC
>DAITOS010000026.1:0-36188 GCA_036834025.1 Limnohabitans sp. | reverse complement strand
AAGCTATACCATTGTAACAGGCTGAATAAAAGTGATTGATTCGAAAGAAAACCCAATTGATGCAGTATGGCTAGATCCTATTAGTCCTTTAAGCGACACCGAGCGTGCTCATTTAGGACAGGTAGGCATACAACTCAGAACAGTTAATACTTTAGATGAACTCAATGTGGCCTTGAAGAAGACCCATTTGTTGGTGATTCGTTTAAGTGAGAATGTTGAGCTCTTGAAAGAGGTGCAAGCGCTGATGGGACTGCTGGGAATTAAGGTTCCGGTGGTATGCCGTGTTGAGCGTCGCAAAATTGAAATCGCAGTTGCTGCAATGCACTTAGGCGCACTGCACGTGCTTTCTTCAGAAGAGCTTAGCCCACAAATTTGGATGGACGCGGTCAGCAGTATCAGGGAAATTGCTGCTCAACCAACACAAGCCGCTGTAGCGCATACTGTTGCCAACACAGTTAAACCTGCAAGCTACGTATTTGTTGATCCAGTGAGTCAGCACTTGCTTGCGTTAGCACAAAAAGTTGCCCAAACAGATGTCACTGTACTTTTGGTCGGTCCAACGGGTGCTGGTAAGGAGGTTTTGGCAAGGGTATTGCACGAAACTTCACCACGTGCAAAAGGACCATTTGTGGCGCTTAATTGTGCCGCTTTACCAGAGCATTTGATTGAGGACATGCTCTTTGGGCATGAAAAGGGCGCCTTTACAGGAGCGTTGAAAGATCACAAAGGACTTTTTGAGCAAGCGTTTGGTGGTACTGTGTTTTTGGATGAAATTGGTGAAATGCCTATTCATTTACAAGCCAAATTACTTCGCGTCCTCCAAGAGCGCAAACTCAATCGTCTGGGCGGTGAGTCAGCAATTGATTTGAACGTAAGAATAGTAGCTGCGACAAATAAAGATTTGCGTGCGGCAATTGAGAACCGTGAGTTCAGAGAAGATTTGTATTTCAGAATCAGCACTTTCAGACTCTCTATACAACCGCTGCGTGAGAGAGTTGGAGACATCATGCCACTGGTCATGCAGTCTCTCATCCGTCACGGCATTCCCGGCTTGAGTTACTCTGTTTCAGAAGAAGCGCAGCATTTACTCAACAGCTACAGATGGCCTGGCAACGTACGCGAGCTGGAAAACGTGATTCAAAGAGCCGTAGTTCTTTGTCCCACCGAGCTCATCACTTCTGATCACTTGATGTTTGATGAAGGTGTTTCTAATGCAAACACATTTGGCACTATGGGGGGAATGGGAGGCATGGGCAACGCGGGCAACACCGGCAATATGGGTCAGGGCTCAAACGAACAAGCTCAGTATGATCAATCCGCTGCCAGTGTATTTGGCTCTATGCAGAGTCATTCCTTGAATTCACCCGTTGCAGATATAACCTCAGCATTGGCTAGAAATGTGATCTCAAATGAAGGCGCAGCTTATCTTCCTATACCTAGAGGTGCTTATTTACCGGGTAATAACAACCTAAGCGATGACGCAGTGAACGGACAAACGCAGGGGAATCCTCCTGTTGATTTGAGCTCCGCTGTTAAGGCAAGTGAGCACCTAGTCATCATGTCTGCAATCCGCACCAGTGAGAACAGGATTGAAGCTGCTAAAAAATTGGGTATAAGTCCAAGAACACTTCGATACAAATTAGCTCAACTCAGAGACAGAGGCATGGCCATGTCTGTGAGCGAATAAGACGCATTTGAACAATCGGACAAACTTTAACTAAACCAAACACGGAGTCGCATCAAAATGATTGATCCCACATCAGCCAGTAGTATCCAGTCCATGATGGAGACTATTCGCTCATATCAATCACAAGCCGCGGGCTCAACGAGTGCTGGTAACTCAGCGCAGCAAATTGGTACAAGCGTAGGGCCTGCAGCTCTTCAAGCCAAAACAATTCAAGCGCCGACCACAGAGCAACCAAACTTCACAGAGTCGGTTCGTAATTTGCTTAACAAAGTAAATGACGTCAATGTGAACTCAGACAAAATGCAAGACGCTTACCAAAGAGGTGAGGACATTCCTCTAACTGATGTGGTACTTGGAATGCAAAAAGCGTCCTTGTCCTTTGAGGCGACCCTTCAGGTCCGCAACAAAGTACTCAAGGCTTACGAAGATATCATGAACATGCCGGTCTAAGGCTCAAGACTGAAAGAAAATTATGGCAACCGCAAGCGCAACATTAAACAATTCTTTGAGTGTCTCACCCACCACTGGGTCGGAGTTAGAATTTGCTGAGGGCAACGACTCTGGCTCAACCGCCAAGGGAGCTGTCGCAAAACCATTTGCCTCCCAAGTCATGGGCGACCCAATGGGCATGCTCAAAGACGTCATTCGCCAACCAAGCGTCAAAAAGATGCTGCCCCTGGTCGTGATCATGCTCGTGGTTGCAGCTTTCGGTTTGGCCTCCATGTCCATGAAGTCCCCAAGCTACAAGGCACTCAATTTAATGCTCCCTGAAGCGGACAAACAAATTGCACTTGAAGCGTTAAAAACTGCTGACTTCAAGCCTGAAATTGACGAAAATACGGGACAAATTATGGTCCCAACCACAAGGTACCAAGAAGCCAAAATGTTGATAGCCTCTAAAGGTCTTCCACATTCTGACATGCAAGGTATGGAGGGCTTAAAAGACATGCCCGCCATGACAACCAGCCAATTCATGGAGCAAGTGCGTTACAACAACGCAATGGAACAAGAGCTCGCAAAAAGTATTTCACAAATTGCGGGTATTAAAAATGCGCGCGTTCATTTAGCGGCACCTAAACAAACTGTTTTTGTGCGTGACCGAGTGCCAACCAAAGCCTCTGTCGTCATTACCAGAGCACCGGGCAAAATCGTATCCGCAGCCAACGTACAAGCCATTATCCAACTGGTCTCAGCAAGTGTGCCCTACTTGGCACCTGAAAATGTTTCAGTGGTTGACAATTACGGCTCACTCATGAACGACATGTTACTTGAGGCACCCCTTGGAATGACTGCTGCCCAACTCCAACAAAAGCAGCAGATGGAGGATTTGTATAGAACCCGTTTGATTCAACTCTTGGCCCCCATTGTTGGAGAAGCCAACGTCAGCGCGCAAGTATCTATCAATCTAGATTTCACACAACAAGAAACGACCACTGAGGACTTTGACG
The DNA here is from genome assembly GCA_036834025.1 of Limnohabitans sp. GTDB lineage: Bacteria > Pseudomonadota > Gammaproteobacteria > Burkholderiales > Burkholderiaceae_C > Limnohabitans. Next base: position 33,053 of record DAITOS010000026.1, on the reverse strand, counting down.
AAAGAGATAAGGGTCCTAAAACCAGGTCTGAGCTCTTCGTAGAAGATAGAAACACATTTAAAGACGCTATTGGTATACCGGGTTCTCTTAGCAATACGCCTCCCAATCCTCCCCAAAATCCTTCTGCTACTCCAAACACAACTGCAGATATCAGCAAAGGACTAAGTGAGAAGGGCGTACAAGTCACTGCTCGTAGCACAAAGAACTACGAGTTGGACCGCGCTGTTAGGCACACAACCAATCAAATGGGTACCATTCAGCGCATGGGTGTTGGTGTGTTGATAAACGAAAGACCCATCCCAAGCGGCATGAAGGTTGAAAAGCCAGCCGATGGTATGCCCCCACAAACAACAATTCCTTATACTCAAGAGGAACTAGACCGTTTAAACCAATTGGTTAGAGGTGCTGTTGGTTTTAATAACGACAGAGGCGACGTGGTGACTGTGGTGTCAACACACTTTGAGCCACCCATTGATCCAGATGCAGTACCTTGGTACAAAGATGAGGGTGTAGCATCAATTGCAAATAGTGCAGGGATTGCGGTGTTATTTGCTCTCTTCTTGTTACTCGTCGTACGACCTGTCGTTAAACGCATGACCAAGCCCGAGATTGATCCAGCAGAGCTTGCAAAGGCGGCGCTTGCTGCGGCAACGGCTGAGGCCAGTGTGGCTGAGAAAATGCGAGCCGAGAGGATTGCACAAGCGGAAGCGGAAGCCTCAGCCAAAGCGATCGCAGACAGGGCAGCCCGAGAGTCCGCCATAGCTGAAGCCAAGTTAGCCGAGGAGGCTAGACGAGCAGCTGAGGAAAGAGCCAAAATAGAGGCTGAGATGTTCCTCGCTAGGGAAGCTCAAGAAGAGCGTGAGCGACAGGCAGCTAAAGAGGCGGCTGGTGCAGAAAACCCAGATCAAATTCAGATGGAAGAGGGTGAGACGATGGACGACTTGAAGGCGAAAATGGCAAACATGAAGCCTAAGAAACAAGTTATTCCTGCAGATTTGCTTGATACTGCAAATACCTACGATGACAAAGTTGCACTTATTAGGATGATCGTTTCTGATAATTCAACGCGAGTTGCCGGGGTTTTGAAGAACATGATTCAACAATAATCAATAATTTGATACTTTAGAGTAATTAAAATTTTCAATACTGAGTACTAGCTCTTCACAGGAAACAAAAAAATGGCGACGACAGAATTAGCGAACACATCAGAATGGACGCCTGAGCTAAAGGCTGAAATGGCAGCGATGACCTCAACCCAAAGGGCAGCCGTTTTGATGCTGCTCTTGGGGGAAGAACAAGCCGCTGAAATTGTTAAGTACTTGAGTCCCAAAGAAGTGCAGGCACTTGGAGGGGCAATGGTACAGGCTGCTTCTCTATCGCAAAACGCAGTAAATGTGGTGCTTGATGAGTTTGTAGAAATGCTCAAAAAACAAACCAGCTTAAGTCTAGGCAACAACGACTACGTTGAGAAAGTGATGCGATTGGCGTTAGGGGACGACAAAGCAAACTCAGTTTTAAACAGAATCATGCCTGGACAAGGCACCAAAGGACTTGATATATTAAGCTGGATGGATCCGCGCTCAATTGCTGAGATGATCAAGGGTGAGCATCCACAGGTGATTGCAATTATTTTGTCCTTGCTAGAAAACTCAACCGCAGCTGATGTGATGATTTATTTACCAACCGATGTGAGACCCGAGGTGGTTCAGCGCATCGCATCACTGGACACTGTGCAGCCAGCAGCGATGCAAGAACTCGAGGCCATTATGAAGCAACAGTTCTCAAAGAGCGCGTCCAATGCTTCATCTAGTTTTGGTGGTCTGACTGCAGCCGCTGGAATTATGAATTTCACCAAAACAGAGGTGGAAGCTGCGATCATGAACGGCTTAGAGGAGTTGGATCCTGTATTGATGCAAAAGATCCAAGATTTGATGTTCACATTCGAGAACTTAGCGACAGTTGACAACAAAGGTATTCAGGTGCTCATGCGGGCTGTTGAGCCTGATATGTTGATGATAGCTATGAAAGGTGCCAGTGATGTGGTCAAAGACAGATTCTTTGACAATATGTCTGAGCGAGCAAGGGGAATGTTTAGAGACGACATGGAGGCCAAAGGTCCAGTGCGTATGGCTGACGTTGAAGAGGCGCAGAAGAAGATTATGCGTATGGCTAGAAAACTCTCTGATGCAGGTGAGTTGATGTTGGGTGGAGCTGACTTTGTCTAACTTATCACCACATCGGCCCGCTGACTACAAAGCACAGCCCTTTGTCCAAGGAGACAGAGACTGGGCCGAGGAGGGGCTTTTTAAAAGTGCAAGCTCTGAGCGTCGATACGGGGAGACTGACTGGACTCAAGTTCCCAAAGTTGATTTTGCAAGTGTTGGTTTTAATCAATTGTCAATACCAGAGAGCGCAGAAATTGCTGATGATGACGGTGAGTTCATGCTTGATGATCTTGACTCGCTAAGACAACTTGGGGAAGCTCAAGTCGACGCTTCATCCCAAGGCAAAGACAAAAGGGTGGCTCGAGCATTAACGCTTGAGATGGAAAAACCCAAATACAAAGTAAAAGATTTAAATAAGTCTGAGTTGCTTGCAAGGGAAAAGCTCAGAAATCCACAAGCTAAGTCCAACATCGACCAACCCTTTATTCCGACATACGGTGAATCAAGACGTGCACTGCTTAAAAAACTTGGGTTTAGTGATGATTACGAGCTCAGTTTAAGTGGTACCGCTAAAGAGTCCAAAGAGTCCAAAGAGCCCAAAGAGTCAAAAAATTCACCAGACAAATTAGCTAAAGAAAAAAGTGACATTGATGATAAAAATTTAGAGCGTCTCGACCCCGGAGCTGATAAAGATTTTGACGGTGTTGATTCAGACATGGCTGAGAGCCAAGCCACATTAGCCCAAGATGTAGGAGACTCTGATTTATTAAATCCCTCGGATCAAGAAGCTTATTTTGGCGAAGACAGCAAAAGTTTAGAGGATAAGTCCAAGGACGTTCAGTTAAGTGATCCTGATCATCTATCAGCCATCAAGGGTGCTGAGGAAGGTGCTGATCTCAGTGCTGATTTAGGCGCACAAAAGGTAAGCCAAAGTGAAATGGAAGAGGCAATCGCTAAAGCCTTTCAGGAGGGGTTTGATAAAGGTTGTGAAGAAGCCCGAGAAAAAGCAGCCGTTCAAGAGTCCTTAAAGGCCGAAATGGCATTAAAAGATTTGGCTACCAAAGAGGCTGAATATTTAGAGAAACTACAAAACGTTGAAGAACAGCGTGAGCAAGAAAGAAAAGAGTTTGAGCACGAAATTCAAAGTTTGAAAGAAAAAATTCAATCATTTGATGATTCATTACTGGGTGAGTTGGAGAAAAAGAAAGAGCAATTAGAGCTTGAAATGCAGCCTAGGGTCAAATTATTGGCTGAGCTTTGTGACCAACTTACGACTCTGAGCGAGGACTCACAAACTTTCTTTGAACCTTTGAAGCGCTTATCTGTTCATATTGCAGAGCAACTTGTTTTAGGCGAGTTGAGTATTTCTGAAAAAACTATTGAAAGACTCATTCATCGCTGTATTGATGAGCTAGGGCTAAGAGATAACCCAGTCGTTAAAGTTGAGCTTAATCAGTTGGATAAAGCAACACTTGAGTCTGCCTTGAAGGAGCCCCCGAAGGGATTATTGATAAGCGCCGCTCAAAACATGCAGGTTGGTAGCGTAAGAGTTCTTGTAAATGATACTCAAATTGAAGACTTGATTCATAACAGACTTGAAACGATTGCTGGGCGCTTGCTTGGGCAACCGCAAAAATGGAGAGATGAGTCTCACTTGGTGAAAAAGCAAATAACCAGTGCTTACATCAATGAGTCAGGCGAGGATGACAATGACACTGAATCCGAGGATTTGACGAAATCTGTTATATCTAAGCAGAGTCTGAAAGAAAGCCGAGATCAGCAATTGAGTGAGCAGGCCAACAATGATTCAGATGATTTAGTTGACAACCCAGCAGATAAATTAACGGACAGCTCAACCCAAATCTCAACCGATAGTTCAGCCGATAGTTCACTCGATAGTTCACTCGATAGCTCAGTGGCTTTTGAAGATTCATCTTCGCTTGCGCAAACCAGTTTGAGCGAGGACCTATTAAACGTTGAAGCCGGTGATAGTAAAGAAACTGAAGATTTAAAACACAGCGCCCCTGCTCAGTCCTCAACTGCAGCAACAGGGGAAGAGGAGTCAAAAGATGCTTGACATGGTCAACGTGGGTCTTAGAACCCTCATGTGTATAGGTTTTATTTTGTTCGTCGTTCGTCCCATGTTGATGGGAATGTTCAGGCGCGAGACCGACAGAGTTGGAATCGAGCAGGCCGCTCAATTTGCTGTTATGGCGGCATTTAAAAATCAATTTGATTTAGTCTTAAATGCACCGCCTCCGACAACACTTTCTTTAGAAGACATGCGTGAGCCTGTAGAGGAGCCTGTGCAAATATTGACTCCCGAACCAGAGCCTTTACCGCCTAAGCAAAATCCTTTTGTGAGGCAGTATAGAGAGTTTTCTATTAGAGATAAGAAACTAGCTGCCGAGAAATTGGAAGCAGAAGCACTGGCGGCCAGCCAAGATGTCGAGGAAGAGGAAGACGGATTAGACGCAATGAAACAACGCATGAAGGATCAAAAGAAGAAGTCTAAACCTTCCATTCCAACAGAGCTGCTCAGCAACGCAAACAGCTTTGATGACAAATTAATGATTGCTAGATTTGTTGTTGAACAACAAAAAGACCGTGTTGCAAGCGTCATCAAATCAATGATTCAAACCTCATAATGAAACTCAATTTTGCAGATGAAGTCTCCAACAGTGTTGCTCTGGTGCACACTCCAAAGCCGCAACGCAGTGGAACCCTGGCTCGCTTAGTCGGGCTCACACTAGAAACTCGCGGTTTAATGGCACCCCTTGGCGCTTGCTGTGAAGTGATTGGTCGAAGTGGACACAGAATTGAAGCTGAGGTGGTTGGATTTAACGACAAGGTACTGTTTTTAATGCCGTTCACGGAGCCAACAGGAGTTGGACCAGGAGATACGGTGAGAGTGATCAGTGAAACACCCGAGGTGAGTCTTGGCCCACAATTATTGGGCCGTGTGATTGACGGTCGTGGTCAACCCCTTGACGGTAAACCTGCGCCTCCTTGTATTGACCGAGTTAGTTTAATGGGTAATCCTTTAAACCCAATGGAGAGAGGCCCCATTCACGAGATCTTAGATGTCGGTGTGAAAGCTATTAATGGTGTGCTGACAATGGGTGTTGGCCAGCGTATTGGCTTGGTCGCAGGTTCAGGAGTAGGTAAGAGTGTGCTTTTGGGAATGCTTACCCGTTTCACAAAAGCCGATGTCGTTGTGATTGGCCTGATTGGTGAGCGTGGCCGAGAGGTACAGGCTTTTATCCAGGAATCTTTGGGTGCCGAAGGGTTGGCAAAATCTGTTGTCGTCGCAGCTCCCGCTAACGTCTCCCCCGTGCTTCGCTTAAAAGCTACTCACATGACGCATGTGATCGCTGAGTATTTCAGAGATCAAGGCAAGAGTGTTTTGATGCTCTGTGATAGTTTGACACGTGTTGCCCACGCTCAACGAGAAATTGGATTAGCGATTGGAGAGCCTCCTACAGCCAAGGGATATCCACCGTCAGTATTTGCTTTACTCCCAAATTTAATTGAAAGAGGCGGTGTGGGTAGACACGGCAAAGGCGCTATCACCTCCATATATACCGTTTTGGCCGAAGGAGATGACGCCTCAGATCCAATCGTGGATATCGCTAGGGCATCGTTGGACGGTCAGGTCATGCTATCAAGAAAACTAGCAGACGCAGCACATTACCCCGCAATTGAATTAAACGGCTCAATTTCTAGGATTATGCAAACCCTTTTGTCTGACGAAGATTTAAAACAATCTAATAAATTTAGGCGACTTTGGTCTTTGTACCAACAAAACGTAGATCTAATCTCCGTTGGAGCTTATGAGAGAGGAAGCAACCGGGAGGTTGATGATGCAATACGGCTGCATGATTCAATGGCCGGATTTTTGCAACAAGATATGCATATCGCTCAGGACTACGAAGCTACTCGAGATCAGCTCAGAAATTTGATGGCTGGTTACTAAGCACTTCCTAGCAATTTTTACTTTGGTTAATTTTTGCTGAAAATATTCAAATATAAAAGAAACCCATGAAACCCAGAGAGTGTTGGCCCGTACTTGCAAAGAAAGCCGAAGAGGGCGTGGAAGAGGCCAGAGAGGTGCTTGTGGGCGCAAAGAAAAAACTCGAACAAGTAGAGATCAGTCGAAATAAAATTATCGATATGATGGATGAATACAAAGCCAAATCTAATGAAATTCAGTCCCGACTTCATTGTATGAACGAGACTACAGGTTACAGGCACTTTATCACCCAGCTGCAAAATTTATTAAAACAAGCAGATTTTCAAGTGGCGCATGCTGTAGCTGAAGTCAATAATGCCAAAGAAAGTTTGATGCAGGCTGAGCTTAAAAAGATGAAAATGCAGGCCTTGCTTGAACAAGACCTAAAAGCAGTAAGCAATTGGGCCAGACGCCTAGAGCAAAAGCAAATGGATGCACTAGGCGTAACACTCTACAATCTTAAAACTTAATGAATTTTGCTCACTTTAAAGTAGGCGTAACCCATCCCATCTCGAGACAGTGGTAGTAACCTGGTTTGAACGCCCAACCGGTCCAAGTCAATTGCGTCTTGACTGGAAAGAGGTTAGAGGTCTCATGGTCTAGCCACGCTCCGTTTGCACGTGAGGCGCCTAGCTCTTTGAGAAACGTCTGTCTGGCCTTCTCTAGCCCCATCTCCTTTGAGTTGTACAACACCCTTGCTTGGTTTTCTGTGTTGTTGTCCAGACGCACCACACTCACGGATTTTGGATATTCTTGGGCCCCAAGATGCTCCTTAAGTGTGGACGGACCTGAATACAGATCGTGCACACTTCCCCAAACTCTGCCCCTTAACCGAAGCTGAATGATCTTGAGTTGAGCATTCGCTAGATCCGCGTTTCTCAGCCGAATTCGGTGCTGTCCTAAAACATTGTCAAACCAAATATAAGCGTTGGGATGAGAGCTTAGGACGTGGTCAAGATGGTGAATTGCATCAAGCGTGTGAAACTTAACTTTAATGCCTTTTCTTTTCAGAGCTTTGCCGTGATTTATGTTGAATAAAACACTAGATAAAGGATCTATATCGTAAGCATTGATAAGAGAAAACTCCTCTAACCAAGGTGTCGACATCATCCAACCTGCGCTGGCACCAATCAGGACAAGCTCTTTACTTTTGATGGTCTCAACTTGATTTTGTTCAGGCTTAGATAACTGAATCTTCTGAGGAGCTGTGATTTTCAAACCCCTCATCAACTCTTTGTGTATCTCATCTCTTGTGAATTGCCATTTTTTTCGAGAAAGGCTTGCATGTAAATGCCAAGTCAGTCCGCCTGTCCCGCCTGCGGTTAATGCATTTTTGATATTTTGAAAAAAAGGAAGTGCATTCAACGCTTTACTCTTTGGGAAAAATGATGATGACAAATAGGGAGTGGGGCAATAGTTAAGAAAAAATTTACCAAAGGGTCACTAATTGATGACTAATCCTTGAATTTTCTTGCTTAGAATGATAATTTGTCAAATCTTATCCCATTTCTGTCTCCTAGCGAGAGATAATGATAGATATGCCGATTCATGACTGGGCTCAATTCGCTTTAAGTGTAACTTTTGTGTTTCTTTTGATGGCTGCCGTTCTTTGGTGGCTATCAAAGCGCAAAGGTGGCTTTCTCGTCAACCGAATCAATAGGCCAATCCAAATTGAGGATACTCTTCAACTGGGTATCAAACACAAACTCATGCTTGTCAAAGTTGATGAGTTCAAAGTGCTCGTATCAGTTACTCCAAATGAAATGCAAACTCTACATGCATGGCGTTTTGAGGGTGAAGGGCTGAAGGGCTCAAGCTCTGATCTAAACGAATCACAACAAAACTACCCACAACCTACTGCAAATAAATCTGCAATGGGAGTGGGTAGTAGTAAAAGCTTTAAAGAATCCTTGGGAGATGTGAATGGCTCGACTTAAACTTAAACCGCTTCATTTTTGGGTGAAGTTATTTTTGTTGTCGTTTGTTTGCATAGCTACGATCTGGCCAGACGCTGCTTTACCTCAGGGTCTACCCATGGTGAACGTAACCAGTGGCAAAGCTGGGCAACAGTACACACTGACCTTACAGCTTTTGGCCCTGATGACGGTGCTCTCTGTGCTACCGTCACTCTTACTTATGATGACCTCCTTTGTTCGGGTCATCATAGTCTTGTCGATTCTCCGACAGGCGCTGGGGACAGGACAAACGCCCCCTAATACCGTTTTGGTTGGACTGGCATTGTTTCTAACTTTCTTTATCATGACCCCAGTTTTTGATGAGGTTTATAAAAACTCACTCTCCCCCTACATGAACGGAACTATGCCGTTTGAGCAAGCTTTGGGTAAAGCTGAGGCTCCTATTCGCAACTTTATGATGAAACAAACCCGTGAGGATGACATCACGATGTTTATGCAAATCGCTCAAAAAAGAGAGTTCAATAGCCCTGACGATATACCTTTCACGACCTTAATGCCTGCGTTCCTAACTTCGGAGTTAAAGAGTGCCTTCATGATTGGCTTTATGATCTATATTCCCTTTGTTGTGATTGATTTGGTGGTCGCAAGTGTCTTGATGTCTATGGGTATGATGATGCTCTCACCCATGATCATCTCTATGCCATTTAAGCTCATGCTTTTTGTGCTCGTTGATGGCTGGAGCTTGATCATGGGCTCGCTTGCTTCAAGTTTTATATTTAAGTAAATCCGTAACTTGATACCTCAGTAAATTAAGGAGATCCTTAGATGGATACAGCAATGGTGGTAGATTTGGGTCGCCAAGCACTTTGGATGACCATGCTTATTTCTGGTCCGCTTTTGATGGTGGGTCTGGTAATTGGTTTATTGGTGGGGGTATTTCAAGCTGCCACCTCTATCAATGAACAAACCCTGAGTTTTATTCCCAAACTTCTGGGCTTGGGTTTGACTTTGTCTATATTTGGCGGATGGATGATCAATTCCATGGTGGATTACACGCGAATTATTTTTGGCCGTATACCCACACTCTTCATGTGATTGAGATATTCAACATTAGTAATAAATACGATAGGAGTTTGGAGTACTGATGAACATTTTGATGCTGGACATCTTGGAGAAGTTTTATTCATTGCTTTGGCCAATGCTTAGGATCTCGGCTTTTCTAGCATTTACTTCTGTTTTTCCTGTTAATTCCTTAAGCTTGCCCATTCGAATCGTGATGGCATTGACTTTTACCCTCTTTTTATCCATGCAAATTGAGATCCCAAAGATGGATCCAACAACTGCTGCGGGATTATTTGAGGTTTTTAATCAGCTCTTCATCGGATTTATGATGGGATTGATTATGCAGATCACAACATCAGCGATTGCCATTGCTGGACAAACCATTGCCAACTCAATGGGACTGACCATGGCAACACTGATCGATCCCAGTCTTGGAAATGTCCCTGTGCTCTCAGAATTCATGGTTTTACTGGGGACTCTGGTCTTTTTGTTCACTGGCGGGCATCTGATTGTTTTTGGCATATTATTAGAGTCGTTTCATACCTTCCCGATAGGCAAAGCACTGATGACCCAAGATTTATTGGGTAAGTTGATCTCTTGGAGTAGCTTGATGTTTGTGGCAGGCCTTCTTGTTGCGTTGCCTATTATGCTTACTCTGCTTTTTATAAACATTGGGCTTGGCTTTGTAAACCGAGCCGCTCCTAGTTTGCATGTTTTCTCAATCGGGCTACCCGCTATGATACTGATTGGTTATGCAATACTTTGGATGGCTATGCCTGGGTTGGTTGGCCGAATAAACTGGTTGTGGGTGCAATGTTTTAATAGTCTTAGGGACATGATGCATCAGTAAAAGACTGCACAAAAATTAATTACAAAATATGGCAACAGACAGTTCAGCAGCAGAAAAGACCGAAGAACCGACGGCCAGGCGGCTTGAAAAGGCCAGGGAGGAAGGGCAGGTTGCAAGGTCTCATGATTTATCCTCTGCAGTATTGCTCTTCTCAGCTACCCTTTTTTTTAGCTTCTCAGGTGAATGGCTTTTTCATCGTATGGGGTCGCTTTTTTCCTCGCAACTCCAGTTTGATAGAAAAATATATGACAAAGCAGAGTTACTTCCTGCTCACTTTGGGCAATCTGTTTTGGATGCCTATTTATTGATCTTGCCTTTCATGGCGTTCTTACTATTCGTCTCAGTGCTCTCAACCGGGCTCAGTGGTGGTTTTATTTTTTCTCTTAAATTAATAATGCCTAATTTTGGCAAAGTCAATTTATTAAGTGGCTTATCAAGAATGTTTGGCATGAAGGCTTGGATTGAACTGGGTAAATCTATTGCAAAGTTCACAGTGATTGCTGGGATTTTGTATATGTCAGTAGCCAACAACTTAGATGAACTTATAAATCTCAATCAATTGGATTTGGGAGTTGCCGTTAAGCATGCGGGCAACTTGATTATTGATGCTTGTTTTTCAATGAGTATTGGACTGCTATTTATTGCATTTATTGATGTTCCTTTGCAACGATACCAAATCAATCAGCGCCTCAAAATGAGTAAACAAGAGGTTAAGGATGAGATGAAAGATGCCGAGGGAAGACCGGAGGTCAAGGCACAAATACGGCGCAGGCAGCGTCAAATGGCAAACAACAGGATGATGGCAAAAGTAAAGGACGCCGATGTCGTCATCACCAATCCACAGCATTTTGCAGTTGCGTTGATTTATGATCCCAACTCGGACGGTGCCCCAACTTTGGTAGCAAAAGGGACGGATGAATTGGCCAGGCGAATTAGAGAGTTGGCTTTGGAGGAGAAAATACACATTTTTGAGGCTCCTGATTTGGCGAGAGCCCTTTACTTTACGACACCCCTAGATCAGTCCATACCTGAGGCGTTGTACCAGGCTGTTGCGCAGGTCATTGCTTATGTTTTCAGCTTGAATCAGTCTTACGCCGCCTCACGACGACTTCCTAAACCCTCACCCCGAATACCGGATAGTATGAAATATGACGAAAACGGCTTTTTATTCCAAGGCTAGAAGGATTGAAATTCATCCTCAAAACTTGCGACAATAGAGACTTATCACTAACATTTTAAAAATGACCGATTTTTACCAAAGCCCTGCTGACAAACTTAGATTCGAGATACTTCTCAAATCTTTGAGAGAAGGCAGTTTAAATCTAGCCATTATTGGTGAGGATGAAGTTGCCTTGGCCAACTATGGTCGTCAAATCTATGATCATCTTATCGAGATAGGTGAGACCAATGTAGAGTGGTGGAATTCCGCCGATTCTGAGAAGCTTGTACAGCGATTCAATGACATACTATCTGAGCTCACAGTAGATGAGGCATTGGATAAAACTCAAAAACGCTCCGCCAAGCGTTATATGATTTTTCCGGACACGAATGCCATTCAAGATTTTGAATTACAACTGTTGGCCCGCTTGATCAACGGATTTCCAACCAGTAATATAAATTTAGTTTTGGTAGTCAACCAAAACGCCCCTTACCAAGACAAACTTTCTGTTTTCGGTAAAAACTTACTTCAGTGGATTTTAGAGTCTGAGAATCCGCAGGATTCAAGCTCCTTACCAAGAGGTAAGAGGAATTCAAACCGTATCGAGACTATTGAAGAAAGTCCCAATGCTAGCGCAGACGCGATAGCAGACTTCTCCGCAACATTTGCTGCAACGATTGCCAGTGGAAAGTTCCCAAGTCCAGTTGGAAATCGCTCAAACAATGAGCTCTCCCAAGACAGCCAAAACTCTTACGACCCAGTATTAGATTCCTCTCCCAACCCTAATGGCCGCAGGCCAGAGGGCTCAGATGAGCTCACTGAGGCGAAGGGTTCATTAAGCACAAAAGTAGCAGGCATACTTATCATTGCGATTATCGCTACGGTTGTCGCTGTGGCTGCAATTTATCAAGATGAAGTGCTCAAGCAGGCGCAAAGTTTAGAGGACTTTGTATCGGGGAAAAAACCCGCTTCAGCCAAGAACGACAAAGTGCAGAAACCAACCGGTACAGCTGAGGGCTCACCTGCTGATCAAGCGGGTGCAGATAAGCTTTCGGTAGATCCAAAAACCAGCGCTGAAAACGTTGCACAAACCGGTGTTGCAGGCGCCACTAATCCAGCTAATAATCCCGCTCCTAATCCCGCTCCACCCTCAAGTCCGTCATCGGTTGGGATGTCTTCGTCCACAAAGGTACCCGTCAAGGCGGATGATTCATTGATTCCAAACAAAGAGGTCATACTCTCGCCTCCCACCACGGTTGCTCAAAATACCGTTAACAATCCTGCAAAGACTACGGCTGAAATAAAACCCATTAATGCGGTTAACTTGGACTCTAAACCACAGAATAAGTCTGATGGTAAAGTTGAAACCAAGATTGAAGCTAAGCCAGAAAACAAGACAGAAACCAAGCCGGACAGTAAGCCCCAAGCTAGGCCTGAATTTAAGTCAGAGTCTAAAACTGATGTCAAAACTGATCCCAAAGTCGAAGCTAAGTCTGATTCCAAATTAGATCAGAAGGCTTCACTAAAGACCGATTCAAAGCCATCACCTCGAGAAGAGGGTAAGCAAGTGGCCACTGCTCAAGGTATTCAAACGGCTCAGACTGCGGGGACCCCTGCAGTTCCTGCCAAAACAACCAACCCGGCTCTAACTCAAACTAAACCCAAAGAACTTAATGAGGCTCGGGATGCCAAAGAAAGTAAACCTCAATCAACTAAGCCTACTCCTAGCGCTAGGGAGTCAGAAAACTTACCAAAATTGGCTCCCAAACCAGAAAAAACCGAGGAAAGCAAGCCCAAATCTTCCTCGGAGAGCGCTAGCGGCTTTAAGCCAAGACCGGAAGATCAGCGTTGGGTTCAGCAACTCCCTGAAGATGCTTGGGTGATGCAGCACGCCGCTTTGGACACGGCGGAGGAGGCAAGTTCTTTTCAGCAAAGCTCTCCTTTTTACAGGGATGCCCGGATCATGTACACCAAACGTAGGGATGCGGCGCCTTACTACATAGTGGTGACTGGGCCTTATACAAGCCGTCAGGATGCGGACGCTGAGGTTCGCAAGCATCCAATTATGTCCAAATCATGGATAAGATCAGCAAAATCTTTGAAAAACCAATTCGAAGATTAATTCACTTATTTTTTAAACTTTCCTTAATATTCGCGCTTTAGAGTCGACTCTATAACACGGAGGTTTTTAATGAGTGACGATAATATTATTAGAAGTTCACACCATTCTGTCACGATCGAAAAAGGATCGAAGAATGCTAAAGCACGCTCAGCTCACTTAGAGGAAGGCTTTAATATTGAGGAGGGAGTTGCTGCGCACGAGCAAGATGAGCAAATCTTTAGCAAACAATTCCAATTTGAAGATACTCAAACCCATGAGTCTGCTGCGAATCTATTTGTTGAGGGCGCTCAGGTGCTCAGTGCGGCTGAAAAAATTGCCAAATTAAAAGCCGATGTAGATCAAATAAACCATACCCTGGATGATCAAGCAATTCAAGCAAAGGGATCATCTACAGGCACTTCGAACGTAACAGTTGATACCTCAATCGTCGCTAATGTACAAAATATCGAGCAAGATCAGGCTTTAAAAGACTCCAAAGCAACTGTTCCAAGCGCCGAAGCTTTAGGAAGCAATGTCCAAGAGGTCAGCGCCGAAAAGAGTGCTGGGGAAAATAAAGTAACTTTACCTGTAGATATCTCCTCCAGGCCCCGCCCTCGTGGGGCGGCAGCACTAGACGCTTTAAAAGCAGCCAGTGCTAGGCTAGCAAAAGCAGGAGTTGCCCCGTCCAATGCGCAGTTATTGGCAGAACAAGAGCATTCAGCTCAATCTGCTGGTTTTGCGAGCGCTGGAGTCAACAAAGATAATTTGCAAAATATCGAAGACACGGGTGCATTGGGGGCTAACCGAGCAACTATTGACGGAGATAAGTCTTCAAACAACAGACAGCCAATCAAAGATGCAGCCAACAAGAAAAACGACAACAGGGCAGCTGTCGGGGACGAATCTTTGAGCAAATCAATGGCCGGCGTCCCCGGTTCAATACAAGGTGCAGATAACAATCAATCAGTTGACGGTGCACACTCTAAGAGTAATCATTCACTTCTTGGCGAGAAAGACGGGTTAACGGATAATTTTGCAGCCTTGCAAAGTCAAGCACTTAAGAAACATCAAGAAAATGTAGATCTAGATGCAGTTCATGATTCTTTGGCCAAAATGCCTGGGAACTCTTCCCCGAACAAAAACAATGCAGCTTTGCCAACGCAATCCGAGAAGCATAATCAACAGGCCGTACTTGAGGATTCTGGTTTGGGTAAGAACTCACAGTCTGTAGGCAATGATACCCAACTCAATAATCAACAAGCCGTGGGTAATGATTCGCTCCTAGAAAATGTTGCAGATATTGATACCGAGAAAAATAGTACGAACCACGCGGCATTACCTCACCCTCAAAACCCAGAAAAATCGAACGCAGGTATAGCAAAAGAACACAGTAAAACCAATGAGCAAGAACTGCCAAACAACGGTTTGAAAGATAATTTAGCTCAAATTGACAGTGATGGCTTAAAACATAACAAACAGGCCCTTGAGGACTCAAACAATGGGTCTAACAGTCAAGCCTTGGAGGATGAGGCCCTGTCCTCTCATCATCACGGGGCTTCAAAAGACTCACTTCAATCTCACTCAGAAGGCCTAGAGAAGGGAAATGAAGGTAGTAATTTAAGCTCAATCCCAAACCCGGGGTTGGAGAATAATCTAGCGCAAATTCCAACTGACACACATTCAGATAACGTGGCTGAAGTTGAGAGTACAGGAGTTGGAACCCACCGCGAACCACTTCCTAATGAGAATGATGAGCATGATAACTCTGATCATTTAACCCCTGGTGCAAAATCAAATGAAGGAGGGCGCAGCCAACCCCACACTGATTCAAGTGCACGCGGACGTATTCTTCAAACTGGATATTCAGACAGTAAAGATCAGGCAGATCAAGCAGGTCATCCTAGTCGTGTTCCTCAAAAGAGTTCGGGTCAAGGTCGTCCAGTAGCAGGAAAAGTAGTTAAAAAACCAAGTAAATCTGCACCTAATTCCCCAGGTAGTGTCCCTCATGCTCAAGAAGTCCCGAGTGCCTCCGATACTTGGGCTGAGGCCTTTAGAGGGCGGGTTGCAGCAATTAATGACCAAGTGAAATCGTTAAACAAAAAGTTAGATGAATTTTGATTAATTCATAACTGTTGACTTTAATTCACTTGGCAAAGACAAGGAAGCATGATGGCACAAGATAAAAATACACCAAACGACCAAGACGGAGAAAATACCGCTGGAAGTGATGGATTCGTGCCTGCTACAAACGTTCCAGCAGTGCAGCATGACGGCGACACCTATGAGGAGTTTGATGAAAGTGAGCTCTCACAGGGGGAGGACAATGCAAACGAGGGTAATGAGACCCAAGAACTTGCCTCAGGCCTTGATGACCTTCAAAACCAGGCTCTGAACTCTGTTGAAGTTGCAAAGCAACTTGAGCAGTTGACCGACGTTGTGCTCAGCTCTGCTGAGGTCTCGACACGCTCTGCCTCAGTAGCCGCAGATGTCTCTCACGATATGAGATTGGTCATGGAGAGTGTCAGTGAGGACCATAAAACAAATATCCGAAATTCCCGACTTATGTTGGGCGGCATGTTGTTCTTCTTGTTGATTGGGCTCGGTACTTTCTTTGCCATCTCAACAAAAATGCAACTCAATATTGGTGAGCTTGATGCTATGTCTTTGGCTGTAGGTAAAAGAATTGTAGAACTCGACGCAACCGTAGGTGCATTCACCCAGGCCAGTCGTTCAATGAACGAATTGACGGAAAAGCTTGAGGAAATGAATCAAAACCAAGGCAAGTTAGAGGGCAAGTTTGAAGATATCAACAAACAAATGGCCACCATACCAAATCAAGTGGCCGATCAATCCTCTAAATCATTAGAAGCCAAGCTCCAAGCTCTTGAAAAACAAATCCAAACTCTTGACGCCAAAGTTCAAAGTCTCTCGAATCGACCTGCTCAGTCTTCTGGTGCTGCAGATATTCAAAAACTCAAGAAAGAGTTAGAGGCTGCCAACTCTAAGGGCCATGAAAAGGCGGAGCCTAAATCTGAGGTGAAATCTGAATCTAAGTCTGCACCAGCGTCTGTGCCTGCTCCTTCATCCCCACGCCAAGAGCCCAAGCCTGGAGCAAAACTAGAGCAAAATGATAAATTTGATAGATCCGAGAAGTCAGAGTTTGCTAAAACTCCTCAAGGCGCACAACCCAAGCCAGGTGCAATGGTGGCAGTTAAGGAGTCAAAAGAGCCTGCAACTAGTAGGGAGTCTGAGAAGATAAAGACTGCGCATGAAGACTCAGAGAAAAAAGAGCATGCAAAGGAAAGTAAAGAACCGGCAACTGCAAAGTTGAAAACGGATGAAAAAGAAAGAGTCGCAGAATCCTCTTTAAAACGAGGCGATAAATTTACAGAGAAAACAACAGATAAAACAACAGAGAAATCTGTTGAGAAGAAAGCAGAAAAAGCCCCTGAGAGGGTCGCTGAAGCCAGTCAAACCAAAGACCTAAAAGCCAAGACTCCCCGCGAAGCAGCTGAATTACGCCAAGCTAAGGAACTTAGAGAATCAAAGGAATCTAAGTCGGTAACTGAAGTAGCACAGCAACGCAAGGACGCAATGGTCGTTTATCCTAGGCCCGGTGCAGTTGCAGAAAACTAAGATTTCTCTAATTGCTCTGAGCCAACTTTAAGTTGAAACTCTTGGCCTCAGATAAAGGCCAGTAGGTTGTATAAAGGCTTGGCAGCGGTTTAGATTGGGCTGCGTTTGTATCCCCAGCAATACTTGATTTGCCAAAAACCTCAGGAGTCAGTGCGTTCTTTTCTATTTCAGGGAACAAACTAGATAAAGGTCGAGTCTCAAACTCACTAACTCTTCTAATAAAGTGGTGAAGATTAAGATCTTTCGGAGAATGCAGTCCAGTTGCCTCCAGTATCTCCTTAAATGCCTCTAAAGTATGCTTATGGAATCCTTGGACACGTTCGGCCTTGCTTGGAACGACCAGAGCAATTTGTCTAATAGGGTCTTGGGTTGCGACCCCGGTTGGACAGTTACCGGTGTGGCAAGTTTGGGCCTGAATGCATCCAATTGCAAACATAAATCCACGAGCACTGTTACACCAATCTGCCCCCATAGCAATAGCACGAGCGACATCAAAGCCACTGATGATTTTGCCACTTGCTCCAATTTTAATTTTCTCTCTCAAGCCAGCGCCAATGAGCGAGTTGTGCACAAGTCTGAGCCCTTCTTGAAGGGGCATACCGATATGATCTGAAAACTCTAGCGGAGCCGCACCCGTCCCGCCTTCACCCCCGTCAACTACGATAAAGTCCGGTAGGGTCTTTGATTCTTGCATGGCTTTGACGATTGCAAACCATTCCCAGGGGTGACCAATACAGAGTTTAATTCCGACGGGCTTGCCCTGTGAGAGCTCACGCAACTCAGCTACAAAGGCCAACAACTCTAGAGGAGTCGAGAACTTCGAGTGTGTTGAAGGTGAAACGCAGTCAACACCCTGTGGTACCCCTCTAGCCTGAGCTATCTCGGCTGTTACTTTTGGACCAGGTAAAACACCCCCGTGTCCAGGTTTTGCACCTTGACTCAACTTGATCTCAATCATTTTGATTTGAGGATCAAGCGCATTTTGTTTGAAGTGCTCTGGGCTGAAGTGTCCGCTTTCGTCCCTGCATCCAAAGTAACCAGACGCGACTTCCCAGATAATGTCCCCGCCGTGAACACGGTGATGTGTAGATATGGATCCTTCACCTGTATCGTGAGCAAATCCCCCCAGTTTTGCGCCTTTGTTAAGTGCCAAAATGGCATTTGCACTTAACGCTCCAAAACTCATTGCAGATATATTAAAAAGACTAAGTGAGTATGGGGCTTTACAATTTTCACCACCAACTTGTATTCTAAAGTCATGAGACTCTATGCTGGAGGGGGTAATGGAGTGAGTGATCCATTCATAGCCAGTAGCCTTGACATCTAAATCAGTACCAAAGGGGTGTTTGTCTGACTCTCCCTTTGCGCGTGAGTAAACCAGACTTCTCTGTGCTCTAGAAAATGGTGCTGCGTCAGTTTCACTTTCTACAAAATATTGTCTTATCTCAGGTCGAATGAATTCGAGCATGAACCTTATGTGACCCAAAATAGGATAGTTTCTAAGTATTGAGTGACGC
Organism: Limnohabitans sp.; assembly: GCA_036834025.1. Classification (GTDB taxonomy): domain Bacteria; phylum Pseudomonadota; class Gammaproteobacteria; order Burkholderiales; family Burkholderiaceae_C; genus Limnohabitans. The sequence continues at coordinate 14,635 of DAITOS010000026.1, read as the reverse complement.
TCTTGAAGTAAATCGTAAACGCCAACACCGGTTAAGACGGCAAATATAAAAAGCTCTAAAAACCCCTGTTTTGTGACTAAAAAGTAAATTAGAGATAAGCAAAGACCTGTAAGTGCAATAAAAAAAGTGCTGTACCGAATTGGAAATACTGAGTTCAATCGATCAAACATAAGGTTCTCTGTGTTTAAAGTGTAAAAAAATGATTTAAAAATAACTAAAAATGCATGAGTATGGATTTAGCATTTCAACTGATAATCCGTTTATGAATTCTTAGGTATTTCTCACTGATGCATTAGACCTGCAAGATATCATAGATACAGGCTACTTTTTATGAAAGTACAGAGGCAAAAGGGTAATTACTAAAAATTACTAAAAAATTGGCACTGTGCAAGTGCTGTTTAGATTTGTGTATCTTGGTTGATATTAGATTTTCTAGGCTAAATTTGACTAAGTGTTTCTAAGTGCGCTGACTAAGAAAGACTAAAAAAGACTAAAAACACCATGACGGAGTGCCAGAAATATTTGTTCAATCAAGTATTATTTCTTCTCAACCTTGCAGCCAACCTAGCCTGAGCCAAAGTGGACACCTCAGCTCTTAAACGAGCCATTGAGAGTTGCTGATCAGCCGCTTTTTGAATATCCTCTAAATCTTGCAATATGCTAGATCTTAGAGTTTCTAGCTCTGAGTCTAGCTTGCGCAGGCGCTCTTGGAGGTCTTTTCTTTGCGCCATTCTTTGCGTCAAAATATTTACACTCGTGGCAATTATTTTCCAATTCTGGGTCAGCTCATCTTGTGGGGGCTGATTTAATTGTTCAAATAATTCTGATAAAAGTGGATCTGATAAATTAAGTTCATCTTGGGTATTTTCTTTAAATGAACGATTCGTTCGAGCGTTGATCTCTGAGTCCCTGGGATGAGGGTATTCATTAAAAGAGTTATGGCCTCTGTCATTGGACGTGCTGTTTGAGCTAGTTTGGTAATTACTGTGGGAGGACAAAGACAAATCATTGAAATCTTGTTCGAAATCAGGATCAATGTACAAATCATGCACACGTTCTTCTTGGCCATTTTGATACGTTTGCTGCATGTCTTCCCTATGCTCAGAGTTTGAAGCATTTGAGTCTACACTAGCCCAGCCTGAGTCAGGATCGTATTGCTTTAGGCCTTTAAAGGCTAGGAATTTGTCTTCTGCCATGGTATGCCTCATTGACTGGGGTTATAGTTTTGCAGAAGTTGTATTGCGAGAAATTCGTCGTATGAATTCAGGAATGCCTAGTGAAGATAGGCTCCTAGATGTGTCATCAGTTTTATTTATAGCATTTTGATTTTTTGCAGAATTCAATACTGGATTTCTGGGTAGCGAGTGATTTGACTCAGATTGTTCGGCCTCAGCCAATTTGCGTTGTCTGTGCCTGCCCAAGATCGAGTATTGAGCAGATCCGACGAGCCCATCTAATACATTGGGCCTTGGCGCAGTACTTGTTGTAAAACGCTCGGAGTTGGAGCTAAATGCGGGAGCAGTCGATTGAGAGACGACTTTTTGTTGTGTATTGTTTTGTGATTGTGCCATTCGCATCTCACGAGCTGCGCAAACGGCTTGAGCGAACTGGAGGAACGAGAACCCGCAAACATCCTCTGAATCCATCAAGAAACCTCGCTCATAAAGGTCCCTAGCTGTTTGTGATTCTTGAACCGGTGGGGCAAGCATAAAACTTACTGGGAATCTTTGTTTGGTGAAAATATTAGAGGCCAATTGTTCAGGTAAAACGCGTGTGGGGCATACTAAAAGCATGGGCCTGCGCGCGGCAGATGAGTCAAATACCCAGCGGTTTCGGCTCAAGAAACCCGATGTTGCTCCTAGTTCAATTTCAGAAACTGAGGTTGGGACTAAAACCATATCAAATTCAAACATCAACTCCGCTGCTAGCGAGTCTGACCAGGTCAAATCGCACAAAACAATATCGCTTGTTTTAGTTGCATGTCTTAGTTGAAGTCTGGCCTCGAAAATCGGACGGTTACCGCCTTGATCAACCGGCAAACTCAAATGCTGGACTACAACACCGACATTAGGTGCGTGTAACAACCAGTTGCTAGAAGAGCCATGCGGGTCCCAGTCAATCAAGGTGGTTTTGAGTTGCATTTGTCTGCTGAAATACGCAACAAGGTTTGCAGACAAAGTGCTTTTACCAACGCCACCTTTCTGACTGGTCACCAAAATTTTGAATGTCATTCAATTAACCTCAATTAATAAGTTTCATCTGCAAGTGCCTGATTTAAATCAAAAAAATTATAAATCGGTAGCAGGGGGATTGATATTACCTGGTTTATAGATTCTGTCAATTAGGTGTTGCCAAATCGCAACCTTTAGGGCTTCATTAGGCTGATAAAAGTAGGCTTTGCTGACCTGAATTTAAAAAAAATGTCATCTAAAAATGTCATTTTGGTTTGGGTTAAGAATCTTTAAGGCGTTTTCACATCACTCATACTAATTAATTCTCATTTTTTGCCTATTGCTAGTCTGAGGGGGCTCACTTGTGGGAGCGAACACACTAATAGTTTTACAATGCAAAGCTACAACTCCTCAGATATGAATTCGATTTCTAACACCCCCCACCCCTCCAAATCCACCTTAGTCCCCTTGGCCACAATACCAATTGTTGGTTTGGATTCATTTCTAACGCTCCATTACAGGCTCAGTGGACCTAGTGGGGATGTGATCAACACCTTTAACGAAAAGCCTGCTACTTTGTCAATTGGAACCGGTGAACTCTCCCCGGCCATGGAGAAGTGTTTGATTGGGATGAGTGAGGGACAAAAAGCTATTTTCTCCTTGTCAAAGGGTAAGGCATTTGGGAGTCATAATCCCGAAATGGTTCAATGGGTAAGTAAAGACCTACTCTCTAAAATGGGTACGCCAGGCGAGACTTATCAGGTCGGTGAAGTGGTTGAATTTCCGGCTCCTAATGGACAGGGCACATATGCAGGCGCCGTTAAAGCAGTTAAGCCAGAGCAAGTTTTATTCGACTTCAACCACCCTTTGGTGGATCAAGAACTTTCTTTTGAGGTTCACATCATCGGTATCTTGTAGCCAATTGGTTGAATAAAATTTATTTAACTAGTATTAAAAATGACCCTGTCAATTGCTGAATCTAAACTTCAACCTGAACCTGAATTTCAACTTACCATAGGCAATGACTCCACCGATATGAATACGAACGGACCAGAGGAAATTATTTTGGCTGAACCCAGGGGGTTTTGTGCTGGAGTAGATAGGGCTATTGAGATCGTTGAAAAAGCACTTCAAAAGTTTGGCTCACCCATTTACGTTCGTCATGAAATAGTTCATAACACCCATGTCGTTGCTGATCTTCGCTCAAGAGGTGCTATTTTTATTGAGTCACTTTCAGACGTTCCCGCAGGTGCAACATTGGTATTTAGTGCGCACGGAGTTCCTAAAGAAGTAGAAATTGAGGCTGCAAACCGAGGCTTCAGAGTCTTTGATGCTACTTGTCCACTTGTTACCAAAGTCCATGTTGAAGTTGCCAAATTGCACAAGGAGGGGTATGAGTTCATTATGATTGGACACAAAGGGCACCCAGAAGTAGAGGGCACCATGGGGCAGTTGGAGAGTGGGATACACCTTGTGGAGGGCGTTGAGGACGTGAAATTACTAAATTTCCCAAGTACTCAAAAATTAGCCGTAGTCACCCAAACTACACTCAGCGTTGACGATGCGAAGGAAATTACAAAAGCCATTGAGGAAAAATTTCCTCAAATTCGTAGCCCCAAACAGCAAGACATTTGCTACGCCACACAAAACAGACAAGATGCAGTTAAATTACTAAGCCCTAAAGTGGATGTAGTCATCGTTGTTGGTAGTCCCTCAAGTTCAAATAGCAATAGGTTAAGAGATGTGGCTTCCAATTTGGGCGCACTTAGCTATATGGTTGACAATGCCAGTGAGCTCAAAGAAGAATGGTTTATTGGTCGAACAAAGGTTGGCTTAACTGCTGGTGCATCCGCGCCAGATGTGTTGGTTCAAGAGGTAATCACTAGACTGAGAGAATTCGGTGCAGTTTCCGTTAGATCACTAGAGGGTATTCAAGAGACGTTAAAATTTCCATTGCCCAAGGGTTTAAAGATCTAAACTTTTAAAATGTTTTTATTTATTTTTCTGGACTTGCAATTAGATGCCTAAGCGTTGTCACTTCTCCACTCTCCTACATTGATCCACTTAGCAATTAAACCAAATGATTGACATCGCATTACTTCGTAAAGACTTATCAACTGTTATTAAAGGTTTAGAGGCGAGAAAAAATCCTCAACCTTTCTTAGATACTGAGCGTTTTCAGGCCTTAGAGAATGAGCGAAAGACTCTTCAGTCCAGAACTGAGGAACTACAAGCGAAAAGAAATTCTTTGTCCAAGATTGTGGGTCAACTGAAATCTAAAGGCGAATCAGCAGAGCAGCAAATGCAAGAAGTCGCCCAAATGAAGAGTGAACTCGAGAGCTGCGAGACTAAGCTCGCAGAGTTACAAGCCCACCTACAGGCTCTTTTACTCTCTGTGCCCAATCTACCTGATCCTAGTGTCCCCATAGGTACGGGTGAGGAAGGGAACGTCTTGCTTAGAAGGTGGAGTCCTCAAGGCGAGGAACCTAAAGACTTAGGATTCACCGCAAAAGACCACGTCGAGATTGGTGAAACGATTGGGCTAGATTTTGAAACGGGAGCGCTGCTATCAGGCTCAAGGTTTACTGTCATGAAAGGTCCCATAGCAAGACTTCACAGGGCTCTTGCTCAGTTTATGCTAGACACTCAAACGACAGAGCATGGATACACTGAGTGCTATACCCCTTATGTTGTAAGTGAGGAAACCTTAAGAGGCACTGGACAGTTACCCAAATTTGAGGAGGATCTCTTTGCAGTTAAAAAGGGAGGCCAAGATGGGGAGCAAGACGCCATTCGTTTATATCTAATTCCAACAAGTGAAGTCACATTGACCAATTTTGTAAGAGGCAAAATCCTGGCTGAATCCGAATTGCCCATAAAACTAACTGCACATACGCCCTGTTTCAGATCTGAGGCGGGTGCGCATGGTAGAGACACGAGAGGTATGATTAGACAGCATCAATTCGATAAAGTCGAGATGGTTCAAATTGTTCACCCCCAAAAGAGCCTTGAGGCCTTAGAGGAGATGACAGGCCATGCAGAAAATATTTTGAAAAAACTTGGGCTCCCCTACAGAGTCATGGCACTTTGCACTGGAGACATGGGTTTTGGAGCAACTAAAACGCATGATTTAGAGGTTTGGCTCCCTGGTCAATCTGCTTACAGAGAGATTAGCTCAGTGTCGAGTTGCGATGCATTTCAGGCTCGGCGCTTGCAAGCACGCTTTAAGGGGGCTAGCGGGAAAAATGAATACGTCCACACGTTGAACGGATCTGGATTAGCCGTCGGTAGAACCCTAGTTGCTGTGCTTGAGAATTATCAAACTGAGCAAGGTGGTGTGATCATCCCCGAGGTCTTGAGGCCTTATATGGGACAATTAGAGATGATCGGTCCGTGAGCACATGCACATTTATTCCACCAAGAATTTCTTGTTTTCTTAAATCCAAATCAGTTAACATCTGAGAGAATTTAATTTAAGATAACTTTCAAGCTGTTCTTTCAAAATCAATCCTCAATCGGAGAAATCCTAGTGTCCAAGTTCTTAAGTTCATTTATGCATCAATTTAATAATTCATCTTTTAGTTCGTTTGCAAAAAACGTCCTTCATCTGTCAACCGCCTCTATTTCAATAGCTGCGCTGTCATTGGTGATTGGTTGTTCATCTACCAACATGCGCAACTCAGACTCTAGTTCATCTTTGAATTCTGAAGGCACACAAAACTTCGAATTAATTGGGCAGATTCAGTTGCCACCTGGGGCGAAAGTAATCAATGAGCGCACTCTGATCCTAGGAGCTGGGGACGCTTGGGTTGGGCGAATCACTATGGAGATCGGTAAAGACACCAACAATTCATACCAATTTTTTATGGATCAGTATCCTAAACAAGGTTGGAGCCTAATCTCTGCATCCAGAGGATCTAACAGTTTGATCGTGTTTATTAAGCAAGATAGAAGCGTAACGATTGAGATTCGCGACGGCACTATTGCAGTGACTCCAACTGTAATTTTAACTGTCGCACCCAAGAGTGTGACCCCGTCCAGCGGTGCCCCAGTCGTTCCTGCTACTTCTGTGGTTCCTCTTTCACCTGTTATGCCGGTAAAGAATTAAGTCTCTGTAAACTTATAAAAAATTGATTCAACTTTTGCTGCGTGTAAATTTAAAATAATCTGCACTTCATTTATTTACTGTTCTATACCTTATCATTTTTCTATTAAAGCGATGGAGTTTGTGCAAATAGGGGGGGGGAATCAAATCTCCTTTGATTCGTCTCTTGCTTTTTTGGTGTTGATTTGAGAAGCTTTATTTAAGGACTTTAAGTTTACAGATCGTTTCTATTTTTGAGATTCTGTTTTTTTTTGGAGTTTAAAGTGCATTTACATGAACCTTCATTAATTCAAAAAAAAACTCAAGACACAGGATTTTTAGTCATCACAAATAAACTGGTACTCTTTATATGTATCTGTGCATTTCCGTTTCTTGTTAGAGCGGAAAATTTCAAAATGAATTGTGATGTTCAAGGTACCATCCCCGCGCTAGAGGACAAGGAGTTGCCCTCTGCTCGTGTTACTGTTGAAATTGAAACTATTGGCAATAATATTTTCATGCGCATCACTGGATCAAAAACTTATGAAATGAAAGCCAGTACTTTGGCCACCAAAGTCTTCACCGGAACCAATCTCACTAACCCAAAGTTCTTAGGGGTTCGTTCCAAAAATAAGGATACGGGCCAGGAGTCCGAAATCACAATAAACCAAAAAACCGTAGCACTCTCCGGATTCAATGACATAGACTTTCAAGGTAAGCCGGTAAGATTGCAACTGACAGGTCAGTGCGTTTTACCTAAGTAATTAATACATAAGATTTAATTAATGAGCTTGAGATTCCCCTGGTGTGGGTGTTAACCCTTAAATTACTAAAGGGTTTATTTGTTTGTTTAATCAATAGTTGTCTAATCAAGTAAATTAGAGGCTATGAGTGAACATCTAGAAGATTCTGCAACCTCGGTTTTTTATACGCCTGGGCAATATATGCCTGAGCAGAGTTTGGGCTATTTGATGAAAAAGGTTTTATCCTCCATTGTTTTGGAGGCTGATCACCGACTTGCATCTTTTGATTTAACTTATGTGCAGTGGTTACCACTTTATAAGTTGGCTCAAAACGAAGACATCACAATGGCGCATTTGGCGCGGGATTTTCAGATCGATCCGGCCGCTATGTCAAGGTCATTAGACAGAATTGAGCTCAAAGGACTCATTCAAAAAAGGCGCTCCCTAGTTGATAGAAGGGTAATTCATTTGGAGTTAACAGACGAGGGGCGTGAAGTCGCAGAAAAAGTCAAAGGTGTACTTGCTGAGGTATTGAACGATCATCTGAGAGGGTTTACCCAGCAAGAATGGAACACTATGCTTGCACTTCTTACTCGGATGATCAAGAACGGTGAACACCTAAGGGCGAAGGAGGAGGTTTTTTGAATAACCAGCAATGAACCAACACCTGAGATCGACTTAAACAAAAAAACTACAACCCATCAAAATTCAAACACACAACATATGCTCAAATTATTTTGCTATGAAATCTAAATCTAAATCTAACTTAAATATCCAGTCCTCTAAAAGGCTTCTAAAAAAAGCAAATCTGATCCCCTACGCGTCGCTCATGTCTTTACTGATACTTGCAGGCTGTGCAACTCCAGGGGCTGATCACACCGCTTTGACTCAGTTGGATAGTGATAGCCTTCGGCTGTCCAAAGAGAACACTTCCGCCGTATCCGATCAGTGGTGGACTGAGTTAGGTGATGCGAATCTAAATTCGTTGATTCAAGCCGCGTTAAAAGACAAACCCAGTCTGAAAATTGCAAGCTCAAGGGTCTACAGGGCTATGTCCTTGGCACAACTAAGTGATTCAGCTCACTTGCCACAAGTTGGATTAGGAGCAGATATCAATCGACAAAGTTACAGCTCCAATGGCCTTTTCGGAGGTTTGCTAAAAAATACAGGCCTTCAAACTGCGACCACTTCAACGCTTCAAACTGGGGTCAATTGGAATATTGATTTGTGGGGAATGCACGCAGCTCAAACCGCGGCAGCTTTAAGCGAACTCAAAGCAGTCGAAGCTGACCTAGCTTCAGCCGCACTGTGGACCTCTGTTCAAGTGGCACAAGGCTACATTGGTCTTGCAAAAATGGGAACCCAACTCGACGTTGCAGAAAGAGCAATGTTGCAAAGGGAAGAGATTTACAACCTGACCCGCTCAAGGCTTCAAGTTGGATTAGACACCAAAGTAGAGGTCGCACAGGCACAGAGTGCCTACTACGAAGCAAGAGCTCAGCGAGAAATGGTGCTTGAGCAGATGCAACTGATTCGTCATCAACTTGCTGCTCTAACTGCTCAACCTATGGATTCGTTGGATACGTTAGCCCCAAAGTTAGAGAATTTGAAATTGAGTCAACCACCAAGTGTTTTAGGTGCCGATTTACTTGGAAGACGACCCGAAGTCGTCGCAGCACGTCTGCGTGTTGAGGCTGCAAGTCACGACGTGAGCGCTGCAAGAAAGCAGTTCTATCCTAATGTTAATTTGGTAGGTTTTGCTGGCTATAACGCACTCAAATCAAATCCACTTATCAACCCAAATAGTCAAACCTTTGGGGTTGATCCAGCCATCACATTGCCCATCTTTGATGGGGGACGCCTTAGAGCGCAACTTGGAACAAAAAGGGCTGAACTCGACGCCGCTATTGCGAGTTACAACGAGGCTGTAATTCAAGCGGTTCATGAGGGGAGTGATTTGATTACTTCCTCACAATACATTATCAAACAAAGAAAAGAACAGCAAGAGGCACTTCAAAGCGCTAAATTGGCATATGAGTTATCCCTAGAGAGATACCGAGCGGGTTTGGGGAACTATCTGATCGTGCTCAATACTGAGAGTCAATGGTTATCACAACAAAAAATGTCAGTAGATCTTCAAGCCAGGCAGTTTGATGCAAGAGTTTCTTTGATTCGTACTCTCGGGGGCGGGTGGGCACAGAGATAACTAGTGGCGATGCTAAGAGTGCTAATGCATAGAAAAAAGTAAAAGTTTTTTTATTTCAAAACCAAAATATCTAATCGAGTGAGAAAAATATGTCTGAGAATTTAACAAACAAATCTTCTGCAAGAAAACGTGGACTTACGATTGTGGGCGGGCTTGTCGCTGTCGTAGCAGTTGTTTGGGGCGGATATCAGTGGTTTTACGGCAAGTACCATATCAGTACCGACAATGCCTATGTTGCTGGAAACGTAGTCCAAATCACGCCGCAAGTCAGTGGCACCGTTGTATCCATTCAAGCCGACGAAACTGATTTTGTTAAGGCCGGTGAATTACTTGTTAAGATCGACTCATCGGATGCAAAGGTAGCTCTCGAGCAAGCCAGGGCTCAACTTGAGCAAACCATTCGTGAAGTAAAAACCTTGTTTGCTAACAATGATGCCCTGCGTGCTCAGGTACGCTCACGCGAAGCAGATTTGGCTAGAGCTGAGGTGGACCTAGCTAAAGCGCAGGACGACGTCAAGAGAAGAACACCACTACTAAACAGTGGCGCAGTTGGGCAAGAAGAATTTAATCATGTGAACTCCCAATTGGCGTCTGCTAAAAGCAGTGCACAAGCTGCACAGGCAGCTGTCGTCGCTGCACGTGAACAACTTCAGGCATCACTTACTCAAACCGCGGGCACTACGGTTGAGCGTCACCCCAATGTTGAACGTGCTGTTTCTAAATACCGGGAGGCCTTTCTTGCACTGGAGCGAGTAGAGCTCGTATCACCCATTGATGGACACGTGGCCAAACGTGGCGTCCAAGTGGGCCAGCGTGTTCAGGCTGGATCCCCACTCATGACTATTGTTGCGCTCAACCAATTGTGGGTCGATGCAAACTTCAAAGAAAGTCAGCTGCAAGATATCAGAATTGGACAGCCCGTTGAGTTGGCCGCTGATGTGTACGGACAAAAAATCGTGTTTCACGGAAAAGTCTCCGGCCTCGGTGCCGGAACTGGCTCTGCTTTTTCACTACTTCCCGCTCAAAATGCTACAGGTAACTGGATCAAAGTTGTACAACGCGTTCCGGTGCGTATCTCATTAAACCCCGAGGAACTTGCTCAACACCCTCTAAGAGTTGGTTTATCAATGGATGCAACCATCGAAACAAAAGATCAGACGGGCAAGGCACTTGCTGATATCCCTAGGACCGCACCAACCTCATCGACAACTGTCTATGAATCTCAAAGCACCAAGGCCGATGAGGAGGTTAAGAAAATACTTGCTGCTCAACTCACAAGAAGCTCAATGCAAAACTAACCCTAAGTTAAGTACTTAAAAGTACACACTTATATCCACATTTGGCATTATTTCAATCGACCTTAAACTGACTTCGACCCATCCGAAAAGAGATATTAATGAGTTCTATAGAGCAACCTGGTGGCTCAAGCAGCGGGCAAACAAGCGGAGCAACCTCAACCCCTCCAACAACTGGGAGCGTTGGGGGAGCCTCAGCACCCCCTGCACCGACCCCGCTGAGTGGGGCCCAACTTCTTTTGGGGACCCTAGCCCTGTCGTTAGCAACTTTTATGAATGTGCTCGACTCCTCAATAGCCAATGTCTCCATCCCCGCCATAGCTGGAGATCTTGGAGTAAGCCCGAACCAGGGAACTTGGGTGATCACAAGTTTTGGTGTTGCCAATGCCATATCGGTTCCACTGACCGGTTGGCTTACCCAACGGTTCGGAGCTGTCCGGTTGTTTTCAACAAGCATTTTGTTATTTGTTCTAACAAGCTTCTTATGCGGATTTGCTCCATCATTAGAGCTATTGGTATTTTTTCGGGTCCTCCAGGGTCTATCCGCTGGACCCATGATCCCTCTTTCTCAAACTTTATTGCTCTCTAGTTACCCGCCAGCTAAGGCGGGGACTGCTTTAGCCCTATGGGGTATGACTACACTGGTCGCGCCCATTGCTGGGCCACTGCTTGGGGGGTGGATAACGGACAATTTTACTTGGCCATGGATTTTTTACATCAATGTGCCAGTTGGACTCTTCTCGGCTGCTTTGACTTGGAGTATCTACAGAAGCCGTGAAACTACAGTGCGCAAGCTCCCCATTGACACGATTGGTTTGGCATTGCTGGTTATTTGGGTGGGTTCACTACAGTTGATGCTTGATAAGGGTAAAGAACTAGATTGGTTTTCTTCAAACTTTATAGTCTCTTTGGGATGTGTGGCATTAGTCTCATTCATCATTTTCCTAGTGTGGGAGTTGACCGAGGAACATCCTGTGGTTGATCTCAGATTATTTTCAGGTCGAAATTTTGCATTTGGCACTTTGACACTCTCTGTAGCCTATGGTTTATTCTTTGGAAACGTAGTATTGATGCCCCTATGGCTTCAACAGTTCATGGGCTACACGGCCACATCAGCTGGCATGGCTCTAGCTCCGGTAGGTGTGTTTGCCATACTTTTAACTCCCTTGGTCGGTAAAAAGGTGGCTCTTTGGGACCCAAGGGTTATGGCAACCGGTGCATTTATAGTCTTTGCATTTATCCTTTGGCAAAGATCGCAATTCACTACGGATACAGATTTTTATCACATCCTTATTCCTACGCTTTTGCAAGGTGCTGCAATGGCGTTTTTCTTTATCCCACTCACCACTTTATTGCTTGCAGGTCAGCCGCCAGCAAAAATTCCAGCAGCAGCGGGTTTGAGCAATTTTGTGAGAATCATGACGGGTGCAATGGGAACTTCCATCGTTACAACCCTATGGGAGAGCAGAGCAGCAATGCACCACTCACACCTAGCTGAACCTTTGTCCCAAGTACAGGGAAATTTACCCTATACCCTCAATCAAATGCAAAACAGCGGTATGAGCATGAATGAGTCACTCGTACAGATCAATAGAGCGATTGATCAACAAGCATTTACTAAATCGGCGACTGATATTTTCTTGATATCAGCTTGTGTATTTATACTTCTAATTGGATTAATTTGGTTAACCAAGAGACCCAAAAAAATGGGACCTGCAGCGGTAAAAGATGCAGGCGGGGCGCATTAAAAACCAAAAATTCTCTTCGGTGTTTCCCACATCAATTGATGTCTCTCCTCCTTTGAGAATCGCCTCTCAACCCACTTTATCAAAGGACCTAAGTCAAGTCGGTAAGGTGCTTTCAAGTACGGCCAGTCTGAGGCCCAAATGCATTGTGAGAGTCCATAAGATTTCAAAATTGCATCTATGTAGGGGTCAACATCTACAAAGGGATACCCTGTCTGAGAGTATTTTGCGAACCCTGAGAGCTTTACAACTGCTTTTTGTTGTTCGCCCAGTCTCAGTAAGGCTTGGAACCCAGGTTGCATCAATCCATTTGACATAATGGGTCGTCCACAGTGGTCGATTAAAACTTTAACTCCTGTGCGCTCAATCATTGGAAGTAAATCACAAAGTAAATCGCCTTCAACTTGAAACTGAGCAAATAAATCAAGCTCTCTAAGTTGGACTAAAAGGGGCTCTATATCCGAATAGAAATTAAATCCCTTTAAAGCAACATTAAAGGCTACTCCAATAACGCCTTTGGATTGAAAGTCTTTGAGATCACTCATACTGCAGTTGTTATCAACAACTGCGATCCCTTTGAAACGACTCCCCCACCGCTTGATAGCATCAAGCATGCACGAGTTATCCGTGCCGTAACCTGAGTTGGGACCTACCAAGAGCGCATGTTGTATGCCGTAAGAATCCATCAGGTGGGCGAAGTAGTCTGCATCCCCCATTTCTTGGCCCCCTGGCTTGTAAGCTATGTCTGATCCATAGGGGAATTTTTGCGGATCTAAAACGTGGCAATGTCCATCGATCTTTGGCTCGTCGAAAATACTCAAAATCTATTCACCATTTAAAAGGTTGCTGCGATTGCTTTGTGCAACTCAGGTGTAATCTCAGGAAGCACTCCGTACCAGGCCTCAAATGCGGGCCTAGCTTGGTTTAAAAGCATCCCCAATCCGTTCACCGTTTTGTTTCCTCGGCCTTTGGCCGCTACAAGTAATGGCGTTTCAAGTGGAATATAAATAGCGTCTGATACGAGAGCTGAGGCAGGTAAATCATCCAATTTAATATCTAAATCTGGTTGTCCGTGCATACCTTGATTTGTTGTATTTACCAGCATCGCAATATTGCTGAGTGCATTGTTACGCTCGCTCCAGTTTAAAACTTTCACGCTTGATCCAAACTCATCTGCGAGCGCCTGAGCTTTCTCTTGAGTGCGGTTGATCAAGCGAATCTCTTTTGCACCTTCGTTGATTAGACTTAGAACAATAGCTCTTGCTGCCCCCCCAGCACCGAGTACCGTAATTGGGCCAGTATCTGCTCTCCAATCTGGTTTTGCATCCTTAATGCATTGGATGTAACCATACCCATCATTATTAAAGCCGTGAAGGGCCCCATCAGGCTGAACAACAATGGTGTTGATCGCTCCCATTTGTTTTGCAACAGGATGCAACCAGTCCATCGCCTTCATAGCCTCAACTTTATGGGGGATAGTTACGTTGCAACCCGCAAAGCCTAGAGCCTTTAGGCCTCTAAGTGCATCATGTAAGTTTGCAGGTTCAACAGGTAATAAAACATAAGATCCTTTTAAATGGTACTGCGCAATCCAGTGATTGTGAATTACTGGGGACCTTGAGTGAGCAACTGGACTGCCCATAACGCCTGCTAAAACAAATTTTTGAGTTGACAAAATGTTTACCTCTTTGATTCAATATTAAATTAATTTTATGTAGGTATTTTTGATTGACACTTAGCAATCTTTCTATACCTGGGGTTGTGCAATTTGCAAAATACGCAAATTTATTTTTTGATGACTCGGCTTAACCCAACCTGCAATATTATCCCTGCTTATATCGATCTAAAATTCCAATGACTCTTACTTTTTTTAGAATCTAAATCTGTTTATCAATCACTGCAGTTTCAAGGAGCTGATTGTCTTTAAGCGATTTAACCCAAGCAGGCATTTTTCCCCTTCCAGTCCAAGTTTGGGCTGGATTTGAAGGATTTTTGTACTTTGCTGGCACTTTCCCCCTGGGCTTGGAGACTTTGCTGGCTTTGGGTGATTTCGTTTTAACTTTTGAAGCTCTGTTCTCTTTTAAAGCAGAAACAATATCATTTAGGGTCAAAGCATTTTCCTGCACAATTTTTAAGATTTGAGCAAGGGCGGTGCTTTTGTGTTGAGACAAAAGGGCTTTTTCTTTTCTATCCAACGCCTCTCTTTCTTTATGAATGAGGGCAAGAGATTCTGCAACAGTTAATTTAGACATTGAAATTTATCCATTTTGAAAGTAACCGATATTTTTATTTAATAGAAATCTGTATTAAATAAAATAATCAACCCCTGATTATAAATAATTAATTATAGTAATCAGATTATTTAAATGGTCTGGAATTTAATATTTCAAA
>DAITOS010000025.1:0-37078 GCA_036834025.1 Limnohabitans sp. | reverse complement strand
AAAGCGGTTGTTCCAAAGGATGTCTTTGTTTAGGTAAGTTGTTTTGGCATGAATGGTTTGTGAAAGCGTTTCATCTAAGCCTGTGACCGTTGCAATGATTGCAATTTCTTTGAAATCAAAGTCGACTTTACTCAAGCCGAAGAGTGGGCTTTTATCATCAATTGGATGCATAACTAACCAAGTTAGGGCTAGCATAGGGGTCGAATCTCTTAGGAGCGTCAAATCGTATATACGTCTCATGGTGAGACCCTCCATGGACACTTCTTGTTTAAAAACGCTTAAACTGATCTTGGCTCCTATGACTGAATTGTTCCTGTTGTTGGCAAGACGAAGCATAAGAGTTGGGATTCCTTCGTGTTGGGTAATCACGGCAACACTGCTAAAAACGATTCTGGACTGAGGAAGGGACAGTCTTGCAAACGCAATAGCAGCAAACATTCCAATACTTAGCAGGCCAGTCATTGCCTCAAGGGTTACAAGTACATGACCGTAAATATCCTTTGGGTACATGGCTCCATAACCAATTGTGGCAAGGGTTTGGACGCTAAAGAAAAAATAGTTTATATACCCCTTAGTCTCCACACCTGCAATGGACTCTGCGTCTAACCAGAATAAAGATCCAAAGATGCAATTGATAACTAGGAAAATCGATACAAAGCCTAATAAGAATTGAATCCATGTAAGCTTCAAAAAAGAATGATATAAATCTAACTTTCTATGAGAAGCAACCAAAATAGTAGAATTTCTAATTGGACTACGAAGTTTCTTATGAGAAGTGACCATTTTTTACTTGATTCGATAAACTAATGAATTTTTACTTGAGGAATTGATTTTGCACTTATTTTTGAAAATTGCAATTGTTCTTTTTGCTTGTTTTTCAACAGCCAAATTTTCTTTCTCACAAGATCTTCAACGACTCTATAACGACAGTTCAAAATCTCGAGATTCTCAAAAGTCGGAAGAAGAGGAGAAGAAAAAGAGATATCACGAATGGTTTGATGCGGCAAGAAAAAACGGAATCACTTGGAAGTGCAAAAACTATTTTATTTTTAATGACGGCTACGTCTTTATAGGCAATAAGCCAGACGGCTCAGATATAGGCAAACCGCCCTTTGATTTCTCAGGGTTGTACGTCATCAACAGGGAATTCATTAAGTTTGATTTTCCTGCTCTGCCCTATGAGAATCAATTTGAACTCAATACAAAAACCAATGAATTGGTGATTTTTAAAAAAACACTCAATAAATTAGAGAAAGAAACTTGTCAAAAACTAAGCAAATAGGTAAGCTGATTTAATTTTATTTAATACAGCTACTTGCTATAAATGAGGCAATATTTTGATTTGCACTTGTAATAGTGAAGGTCGCTGGCGTGACCAGACTACTTGGGGTTGGACAAGTCAAAGTTCCCGTTGCATTCGTAACAAATAATGCGTTACTAGATGAAGTTGCAATTGTTTGCCATACATCGTAGATGTCAACGCTTTCTAAATAGCCTTCAAATTTATTGACAGGTATATTAAGCTGCGTAATTGATACCAAGAGTTGTTGTGCAGAGTTGTAGTGTCCTATTCCGCTAATCGTTCCGCTTATTCCTGATAAATTTGCCAGTACAGCAGTGGTGTTGGTTGTCGTTGATGATGGGTAAGTGAAATTACCCAATAAGACTAAAAATCCCACATTATCTGTTGCATATGTAATTGTGGTTGCCGAGTGAAAAGTCACCAAACCAGATAAGGGAATCGATCCCATTGAGTATGAGTTAGATGCAGCAGGCATGATTGTTAAATTTGGCGACGTACTAGGGCTGGGTGTACTTACAACTGACGCACTGCTTACTGCAGGTGCTTTTGAAGAGGATCCCCCCCCGCAACCTGTTAAATTAAGGGCGATCAGAGCAGTGCAAAGGAGTGCAGATGCGGTTATCTGTCTTTTGCTTTGTAAGGCGTAGGTGAAGTAATTAAACACGATATGTATCCCTTGCAAAAACTTTTATCAAATGATGAAAGATCTAAGGTTAATATCGGCACTTACATGTAAAGCTGTAGTGCTTTTGGTAAAACTGGAATTTATTTTTCAGTTTCTGACGTTTTTCCTGTTTCAGTCGATTTTTTTGATGTTTTCTCTTCAGCGTTACCTGCCTCTTCTCTAGCGCAAGCCATCTCCAGTATTGTGTTCATCACTGTGTCTTTTAAAACTGGATGCCAAACTCCTTGCGATACATCTGTGAATATGGGCTTGCCCTGGGCCATATGCTGATAGTAGCCGGCTGAGGCTAACGTTCTTCTTCTCTTATCTACACAATCATATTGAACCAAAATTAATCTGGAGATTGCACCAGACTCTGCGCGACTTTTAAGATCCGTCATCTGCCACACCTCAGGATAGGAGGTGCTTTTTTTCATTTTGTTAGGGTCGTAGTAAACTTTCGCTAAAAAATTGTCATCAATGATTTGCCACTCCGCAAAGGTTGAATGCGCGAACATAGCGCAACCCAGCAATGCCAGTAGCTGAAGTGCGTTTGAAATTTTGATTTGATGCATTAATACCCCTAATCAAATTGGCTTCTGGCTTAAATTCAGAAAGCCGAGCGGTTACTCTCCACAATTTTATAAAATGTGGAGGAATAGGCTTAATCGACAGCAGTGTTTACTTCTGAAGGGTAATTGCTTTAAAAAGGACATCTAAATTCGCCAATCCGCCCAGATTCATACATGCGTCCCATGCCTGGTTGGTTTTCGCTAATCCAAGAATTGGTTCACTTTGATCTACGAATTTAGCTTTGAGTTGTGAGTTGCTCATTGGACGCTCTAAACTACCGACAGCATGCTCAATGTGAATTTCGTGGACTTCACCGCTCACTGTTTCAAGCTTGACATCACAGGAGGCCTCATACATCTGCGGATCGACGATGAGCTCGACTTTAGAGCGTAGCTCCAGGACATCGGAGCGGTTTACCACATCGTCCGCATATTCATGCTCAGTTGCTCGACCAGTAATAAACGCTACAGCACAGGAGTGGTAAACGCTAAATTTACCTTCAAGTCCGTCTTTAGGTGTTTTTTTGCCCGTCAGCTCTTGAACCAAAGGGTGCACTCGAACACTGATCTTTTTTACCTGAGTCGCATCAATTTTTAGCTTCTCACGAAGTTGGACACAACCATCAATGGAGGGATGAATCACAATACCGCAAGCAAAGGGTTTGTAAGTATTGAGGCCAATTTCCCAAGAGCCACCTAAGTTTTCTGTGATCTCGGACCAGTCGGTTTTGTCTGAATAAACTTGTATGAGGCCTCTTGGAGCCTCTAATGCTCGCAGTGAAGCTGTGTACCCGTGTTTAGCCATCAAAGCGGAGGTGAGTCCGACTTTTGCTGCAGCACCTGGGTGCAAAGGTTTGGTCATGGTGCCAAATTGCTCCCTAAGCCCAACAGGCTGAGAGGCGGCGATACCAAGTGCCATTTGGGTTTGATCTGCAGATAGTCCGAGCAACCTTGAGCAAGCCGCAGCACTGCCGAGCATACCGGTTGAACCTGTGATGTGCCATCCTCTATCGTAATGGTCAGGATAAATGGTGTTGCCAACTCGACAAGAAACCTCAATTCCAATCACCAGTGCATCAATTAATTCACGCCCGGTTAATTTGAGATGCTCACCCATTGCAAGAATTGCAGAGGCTACAGGGCCAGCGGGGTGGATGATGGTTTTAAGGTGGGTGTCATCAAAGTCAAATGTATGCGAGCTGATGCCATTGATAAAGGCGGCATTGGCCATGTCTACCTTTTCGGATCGACCTAAGAGGGAGGCTTGTGCCGCGGGTGAGAATTCCTTAATTGCAGCAAGAGCAAACTCTACTGTTTCATGATCGGACGGGCCAACTGCACAGCCTGCCCAGTTGGCAAAAGTCCTGTGAGCTTGATCCTCAATTTCCTGTGACCAGCCCTTGGAGGGATGAGTTACAGCAAACTCAGCCAACATTTTGGTAACAGGAGGTGCATCGGTTTGCGCCTTTCGCGCAATATTTTGGGTAGCAATAGCTTTTGACATAGTGTTGTCTCCGTGGTTTAGACTTAATTAATTGAAGATGAATTGATTGGGTTTAACCCTTGAAGGTCGGTGTTTTTCAAAAAACACAAGAGCTTAATAAAATTTCAGGAGCTATTTTTACTTATTAAAATCTAGTGAATATTAAGCATTCCGTGAGTTTCTATAAAGCTTACGACTTCGCTGACTCCACTGAGAGTTTTAAGATTGGTCATGACGTAGGGCTTTACTCCGCTTTTAGAGTTTCTCATGCGCTGAGTATCTTGCTCCATGACACCAAGATCTGCTCCTACGTGAATGGCCAAATCTGTTTTGTTGATCACGAATAGATCGCTTTTCGTGATTCCTGGTCCACCTTTTCTTGGAATTTTCTCACCTGCAGCGACATCTATGACGTAGATCGTCAAATCACTAAGCTCTGGGCTAAAGGTTGCGGCAAGGTTATCTCCTCCGCTTTCTACAAAGACAATATCTGCATCAGGGTAGCGTTCAAGCATTCTGTCGATAGCTTCTAAATTAATGGATGCATCCTCGCGAATAGCGGTGTGTGGGCATCCTCCCGTTTCCACTCCCATGATTCGCTCTGAGATGAGGGCTCCGCTTTCAGTCAAAATACGCTGATCTTCTTTTGTGTAGATATCATTGGTAATGGCAACTAAATCCCATTTGCTTTTCATTTCTTTGCAAAGCATTTCTAGTAAAGTTGTTTTTCCAGAGCCCACCGGACCTCCAATGCCAACGCGAAGGGGAGGGAGCTTTTTGGTGCGCTTAGGGATGTGATGAAGTGCTGTCATGAACGAAATAGTCGAGAGTATTGGGTTTCATGTAGTGAGCTCAGTATGGCGAGCCCGGGCGTGAAAGTTTGACGATCATTATCGCTTAGGGTGAGCGCAAATTGAACTGCCTCAGGTATTTTTTGTCTAAGGGTAGATAAAATACGCTGGCCAGATTTCTGACCTAAGGGCACGGATTTGATTGAGGCTTGAACCATATTTTCTGCCCAAGAAAAAGCATAGGCCAATAGACAATCCGTTATCTCAACATTCAAACTCGATACAACAAGAGCAAAACTAAGAGGCCAGGTGGGTGAAAGGGCGTTCAGTGTATCTAATCTGAGTTGATCGACAACGTCCTGGTTTTTAATCCATTCAACCAAAGATCTTCCCATTTGCTCAGTTTGTAGCCTTGTCTCACTTGATTCTCTTGTTTGGATAATCCAATCGTTAAGTTTTTGAAGACGAGGTCTATCAAATGTTTTCCATGCTTTAATTGCCTCTCCCAGGACACTTAAGTCAGATCTTGCAAGGGACAATTCCAATTGATCGCAAATCCAAGCACTTGCAGTTTGCTCATCACTAATCCAGCCGGCGTCTACAGCGGACTCAATACCTTCTGAATAGGAAAATCCCCCTACCGGCAGGGCAGGTGAGGACAACTGCATTAGTAAGAGAAGAGCAGTGGGGTCTAAGGAGTTCACGACGAGGTTATTTTTAAACCAACTCTAATTCTCAGTGCTTATGAAGATGGTGATGGTCATCATGAGCATGAGAGTGGTCATGATCATGTTCGTGTTCATTATTTTGCTCATGTGAGTGAATGTGGCCCTCAGAGTGCCCATGCCCGGATGAATGGGTGTGGTGAGCACCGTATGCACCGTTTTCGGGCTCAAAACTCTCCTCCACCGAATGAACAATCATGTGCATCGATTCAAGCATTGCTTTTAGAACATGGTCTGGCTCTATTTTGAGGTGGTCTGCCTGAAGCTCAATTGGAACGTGTCTATTACCTAGGTGGTAGGCAGCTCGAGTCAGATCAAAGAGGCTACCGTGGTTGTGACAGTGGGTAATCTTAAGAACGGGCTGAGGGGCTGCGACCACTCTTAAGAAAGAGCCGTCCTCGCCCACCAATAAATCGTTACCCCTGACAACGCTTCCTCTTGGCAGGAAGACCCCAACCACTTGGCCGTTAGAGTCGGTGCTTTCAAATCTGCTTTTTTGCCTTGTATCCCAATCCAATGTGATTGTAGGAGCTCTATTGACTATGACTTTAGCAATCGACTTGGCACCTGGAATGCATTTAGAGTAAATAATCATATTCAAAATAGAAAGTATCTTTGAGTCATTGGTAGAGAGGTTGCAGGCTCGCACGTTAAAAGCTGTCCGTCAGCTCTTACAGCATAGCTTTGTGCATCAATCTCCATGACTGGGAGATAGTGGTTGTGGATCATGTCTTTTTTTCCGATAGACCTTATGTTTTTAACAGCACTAAGATTTTTCTGAAGTCCAAATTTTGATCCAACATTGTTTTTGATGCCAGCCCCCGATACAAATGTCAGCGATGTTTTTGCAATTGCTCCACCAAAAGCACCAAACATAGGGCGGTAATGAACAGGTTGAGGAGTTGGTATGGAAGCGTTTGGATCGCCCATCGCTGCCATTGCAATGAAACCACCTTTCATGATGACGCTTGGCTTAACGCCAAAAAATGCGGGTTTCCAAATCACAATATCAGCCCATTTACCAACCTCTAGACTACCGACTTCGTGAGAAATACCGTGGGCAATCGCTGGATTGATTGTGAATTTTGCAATGTAGCGTTTGATACGTGCGTTGTCATGCAAATTGGAGTCTCCGGGGAGTTTTCCTCTTTGCTCCTTCATTTTGTGCGCTGTTTGCCAACATCTGAGTATCACCTCTCCAACGCGTCCCATGGCTTGACTGTCGGAGCTAAACATACTAATCGCTCCCAAATCATGAAGTATGTCCTCTGCGGCAATTGTTTCCTTTCTAATCCTGCTTTCTGCGAAAGCTAGATCCTCTGCAATTGAGGCATCTAGGTGATGACAAACCATCAGCATGTCCACGTGTTCATCAAGCGTGTTGATTGTGTAAGGCCTGGTTGGATTTGTTGATGAGGGGAGTACGTTAGCCTCACCCACTACCTTAAGAATGTCAGGAGCATGCCCACCTCCAGCGCCCTCAGTATGAAAGGTATGGATAGTTCTACCTTTAAATGCTGCAACTGTGTCTTCTACGAAGCCTGACTCGTTAAGAGTATCGGTGTGAATTGCAACTTGTGTGTCAGTTTCCTCAGCAACATTTAGACAATTATCTATAGCTGCTGGCGTGGTACCCCAGTCCTCATGAAGTTTGAGTCCAATGGCTCCTGCATCAATTTGTTCTCTAAGTGCTTCGGGTAGTGATGCATTGCCTTTGCCCAAAAAACCTAGGTTCATAGGGAATGCATCTGCAGCTTGTAACATTCGTTCAAGGTTCCAAGCACCGGGTGTGCAAGTTGTAGCAAAAGTTCCTGTTGCAGGACCGGTTCCCCCACCAATCATTGTGGTCACACCACTGGTGAGAGCCTCCTCAATTTGTTGAGGTGCTATGAAATGAATATGGGTATCAATTCCACCGGCCGTAACTATCATCCCTTCACAACTGATTATTTCTGTGCCAGGGCCAATGATGATGTCAACTCCAGGTTGAGTATCTGGGTTTCCTGCTTTGCCGATACCGGCAATTCTTCCCATCTTCAAACCAATGTCCGCTTTCACAATACCCCAGTGATCAATGATCAATGCGTTAGTGAGTACCGTATCCATTGCCCCCTGCGAGCTCGAACGTTGGCTTTGCGCCATTCCGTCTCTGATGGTTTTACCTCCACCAAATTTAACCTCCTCACCGTATGAGCCTGCACGCAGGGTGAGGTCGTCCTCTACTTCCAAGATGAGTGAGGTATCTGCAAGACGCAAACGATCCCCAGTGGTCGGACCAAACATCTCTGCATAAGCACGTCTGTCGATACTGCTCATTTAGTGGCTCCCTTTGTAGGTGTAGCTTTAAAAGAAGCTGCAGACGAAGAAACTGGTCCCTGATACATTCCTCTGAACCCGTATATTAATTTACCACCGGCGAACTCAACCAGTTCAACGGTTCTTTGTTGACCGGGCTCAAATCTGACAGCCGTTCCAGAGGGAATATTCAAACGCATTCCAACTGAGAGTTCTCGGTTAAATGATAGCGCTCCATTTGTTTCTGCGAAATGGTAGTGTGAGCCCACTTGAATGGGTCTGTTGCTTGCATTTTGAACAATCATCTCGACAGTTCTTCTACCAGTATTTATTTCATGCGAGCCAGGTAAGGTAAATAGTTCTCCGGGAATCATAGGTGCACCGCTAATTGATTAAATATTAAAGTTAAATTAATGTGTGAATATATTTCACACTTAAATTAGAAAATCACTTGCTACTTAAAATCATAACTTACTTAAACTATGGGTTGATGGACCGTAACTAATTTAGTTCCGTCTGGAAATGTTGCTTCTACTTGTATATCAGGAATCATCTCAGCAATTCCGTCCATCACATCTGACCTGGTTAGTATGTTTCTACCGGAACTCATCAGCTCAGCAACTGTTTTGCCCTCACGAGCCCCCTCCATCACCGCAGCAGAAATCAGTGCAACGGCTTCCGGGTAATTGAGTTTGAGGCCCTTAGCTTTTCTTCTTTCTGCCAATAGTGAAGCAGTAAAGATGAGCAACTTATCTTTCTCTCTTGGTGTTAGTTCCATTTAAGTCTCTTATGGGTAAATCAATGTGAGTAAGTTTTTAACTCTACAGAAGCAATTTTTTTCACCGCTGAAAGTTAACATTATTGAATCTATTATCCACGCCCAGAATCCAGAATCCATAAGCTAAACCAAAAATCAAATTCAATATAAAAAATGAATTTGGTAACTATCCAAGTTTGGTGCGGCATATGTTCTAAATGCACTCATTGGGTGCGTCTAATTTCAGGTATTCCCCAATAATTGCATTTTAATCGTTATTTGTAACTAAAAGGTAATATTAAATAAGGGTATTGGTGCAATGCATAGATAGATGGTTATATGGCACGGTGGTTGCGTAAACATAGACAGCATTCTGAAAACTTGCTAAGTAATTTTTTTCTGTAATTTTTTTACTCTTCACCTTTGGAGTTGTTTATGTTGAATAGACGTGGTAATTTAAAAGCTCTTGCTGCTGCAGCGGCAATGGTTTCTGGATCTTTGGTTTTTGCACCCCAGGCTCTTGCTGAGGACACTATTAAAGTGGGCGTATTGCACTCTTTATCCGGCACTATGGCAATTTCAGAAACTGTTCTTAAAGATACAGTTTTGATGGCAATTGAAGAAATTAATGCCAAAGGTGGAGTTTTGGGCAAGAAGCTTGAGCCAGTTGTTGTAGATCCTGCATCGAATTGGCCTTTATTTGCTGAGAAGGCTAAGCAATTGCTGACACAAGATAAGGTTGCAGTGACTTTTGGTTGCTGGACCTCTGTAAGCCGTAAGTCTGTATTACCAGTTTATGAAGAGTTGAATGGTTTGTTGTTCTACCCAGTACAGTACGAAGGTGAGGAATTATCAAAGAACGTGTTTTACACAGGAGCGGCTCCAAACCAACAAGCAATTCCTGCAGTAGATTATTTGATGAGCAAAGAGGGCGGCGGTGCCAAGCGTTGGGTTCTACTCGGAACTGATTACGTTTACCCACGAACAACAAACAAAATTTTACGCGCTTACCTCAAAAGCAAGGGCGTTGCTGACTCTGACATAGATGAAAAATACACACCATTTGGTCACTCAGACTATCAAACGATCGTTGCTGATATCAAGAAGTTTTCAGCCGGTGGTAAAACAGCAGTGGTTTCAACCATTAATGGTGATTCAAATGTTCCTTTTTACAAAGAGTTGGGTAACGCTGGCTTGAAAGCTAAGGATGTACCTGTAGTCGCATTCTCAGTCGGTGAAGAGGAATTGCGTGGAGTAGATACCAAGCCTTTGGTTGGACACCTTGCTGCTTGGAATTACTTCATGAGCATTAAGAACCCAACTAACGATGAATTTATCAAAAAGTGGTCTGCTTATGCTAAAGCCCATAAGATTCCTGGCCACATGGACAAACCATTAACAAATGACCCAATGGAAGCAACGTACATTGGTATCAATATGTGGAAGCAAGCAGTTGAGAAAGCTAAGTCTACAGACGTAGATAAAGTAATTGCTGCTATGGGAGGTCAAACTTTTAAAGCTCCGAGTGGTATCACATCTATGATGGATGCTAAAAACCATCACTTACACAAATCTGTATTCATTGGCGAAATTAAGGCCGATGGACAGTTTAATGTGGTTTGGAGTACAAAAGAGCCAGTTAAAGCTAAGCCATGGAGCCCATATATTGAAGGAAATGATAAGAAGCCTGATGAGCCTGTTAAGAAGTAATACTCAAATCGAGTTGATTTGAATATGGTGGGGGAAAGACGTATTTGCTTTCCCCCATTTTTATGAAAAACGTGTATTAAGTTTATTGAATAGATGTTTACGTTTTGAAATTATTTGACTCTTGCATGGGGTATAGTAGTTGTTTTAGTTTTCTAATGGAGTTAGGGCTGTTGTAAGCTAAAACTGAAGTAATTTATGGTTATGATCATCAAAAATAGCAACAAAGCAAATTGTTTGTTTAACATTTTGTCAACAAGTTTAATGCTTCTCATGATTTCGCTTAATGCGAATGCGTTAACACCAAAGCAGGCCAGCGCTCTATCCATGGGAGACACTGATCAAAGGCTTGAAGTCTTACAGCAAGTAATAAAAGAACCAGATGAAAAAACGATTCAATTTTTACAGGCTTTGTCTGATGACAGTGTAAAAATATCAGAGTCTCGTGTTTTTATTATCAAAAACAATCAAGCCACAGATCCTGTAACAGGCGATAGTATGAGCATCCCCGCGGATGCTCAAGACGTTATTAGCAACAACAGAATGCGAGGCGAGCTAGACTCCGCTTTATCTGCTTTGAGGCTATTTAGCTTAAACCCCAAAGAAAGACTGGCGGCAGTTAAAGATCTCCAAAAGGAGCCAGATGTAAATAAATTCGATATGCTCGAGCGAGCTTTTAAAGGCGAGCAAATTCAAAATATTCGGGATCAAATCGAGATTGCCAAGTCAAGTATTTTACTGAGTTCAGACCAAGTCGACCTAAGACTTGAAGCGGCAAAGAAACTTGCAGCAAATCACTCACCAGAAACACAACTATTGCTCAACCAAAGGCTTGGTGTTGAGGCTGACCCTCAGGTTAAAGCTGCTATTCAAGACTCAATCAAAAAAATTGTCTCCTCTTTGGTATGGGGTGAGCGACTAGGCGCACTCTTTACGGGTGTTAGTTTGAGTTCCATTTTGTTGCTGGTCGCACTAGGATTGGCAATTACTTATGGCCTAATGGGCGTAATCAATATGGCGCACGGGGAATTGATGATGGTAGGGGCTTATGCAACCTACGTGATTCAGGTGTTTTTTAGGCACCATTTTGGATCTCATTTTGACTATTATTTGGTAGTTGCTGCACCCGTCTCATTTATAACGGCCGCATTGGTTGGTGCAGTCTTAGAGCGCTCCGTGCTGCGATTTTTGTATGGCAGGCCGTTAGAGACTTTACTCGCGACTTGGGGTATCAGCTTAATATTAATGCAGTTGGTCAGAACCATATTTGGAGCACAAAACGTTACTGTTGAAAATCCATCATGGATGAGCGGAGGGATTCAAGCCCTGCCTAATTTAACGCTACCTTGGAACCGCATTGTAATTATTGCTTTTGCAGCCTTTGTGCTACTTAGCATGGCTTTGTTGATCTCTAAAACACGTTTAGGTTTGTTTGTGAGAGGGGTTACTCAAAATAGGCCCATGGCTGCTTGTATGGGAGTCAATACAGCTCGAATCGATACATATGCTTTTGCTCTTGGGTCTGGAATTGCAGGATTGGCAGGCTGCGCGCTCAGCCAGATCGGCAATGTTGGTCCAGATTTAGGTCAGGGATATATCGTTGATGCGTTTATGGTGGTTGTGCTTGGTGGAGTAGGACAGCTAGCGGGGACTGTTTACGCAGCACTTGGGCTAGGGATAATTAATAAAATCCTTGAAGGTTTGACTGGCGCAGTGCTTGCCAAAATAGCAGTGCTTGTATTTATTGTTGTCTTTATCCAAAAAAGACCTCAAGGCCTTTTTGCGATCAAAGGTCGCAGCGCTGAGGCTTAATATAAACGGTTATTCTAAATATGCAAACTTCGACCTCAATTCATTCATCTCCAGTGACTAACCTTGTGTTGCCTGAGCCAAGCCTTCTTTTGAACAAGAAGGGGTGGATCATCTTTTTATCAATTTTGATTGTTTTGTCTACACTGGTGCCAGCTCTAAATATTTTGGTTGATAGTTCTAGCGTGCTTCATATTAGTGATTTTTATGTGGCGCTGATTGGCAAAATCATGTGCTATGCAATATGTGCTCTTGCAATGGACCTTGTTTGGGGCTACACAGGCATATTGTCTTTAGGTCATGGTTTGTTTTTTGCACTCGGCGGATACGCCATGGGGATGTACCTGATGAGACAAATCGGGTTAGACGGAAACTATAAATCAGCACTCCCCGATTTCATGGTCTTTTTAGATTGGAAAACGCTACCCTGGCATTGGTTACTCAGTGACAGCTTTTTTGCGACCTTAATCATTATTCTTTTTGTCCCAGCTTTTGTAGCCTTTGTGTTTGGCTTCTTTGCATTTAGATCTCGCATCAAGGGTGTATATTTTTCAATCATCACACAAGCCTTGACGTTTGCAACTATGTTGTTATTCTTCAGAAATGAGACTGGGTTTGGTGGAAACAACGGATTTACAGACTTCAAAAGAATATTGAACATACCACTTGCGACACAATCCACCAGAATGGTTCTTTTTGTGATTACAGCTTTAACTTTACTTGGTTTTTATTTGCTATCTAAGTTTATTGTTCAAAGTAAATTTGGTCGCTTGTTGCAAGCGATCAGAGACTCTGAGAGTCGTGTGATGTTTTGTGGTTATTCCCCAGTGCCTTATAAATTAGCAATCTGGACGCTGTCAGCTATGATGTGTGCGGTAGCTGGAGCTTTATATGTGCCTCAAGTAGGCATCATCAATCCTAGTGAGATGAGTCCTGCAAATTCAATTGAGATTGCTATATGGGCTGCGGTCGGTGGACGTGGAACTTTGATTGGCCCCATTTTGGGGGCGTTTATTGTCAATGGTGCAAAAAGTTGGCTGACCATGACTGCACCAGAGTTCTGGCTTTATTTCTTAGGAGCACTTTTTATATCAGTCACCTTGTTCTTACCCAATGGTGTAGTTGGACTACTGAAAAAAATATTCGAATCTAAAAAGAGTAAGGAAGCTAGCCAATGAGTACTGCAGCTCTTAATTTAGCGGATGTGTCCAATCCACCAACACAGGCAGGCAACACTGTTCATTTGGACGGAATAAAGCGATCTACGGAGCTTAATTTATCGCACGGACGAATACTTTATTTAGAAGATGTAAGCGTGAGTTTTGATGGTTTTAAAGCCATAAATAATCTGTCTTTAGATATTGCCCCCGGCGAGTTACGTTGCATTATTGGTCCAAATGGTGCTGGAAAGACGACGATGATGGACATCATTACCGGAAAAACGAAACCAGATTCTGGACAGGTTTTTTTTGGTAGTACCATTAATTTACTTGAATACAATGAGCCTGAAATTGCTCAACTTGGAATTGGTAGAAAATTTCAAAAGCCCACCGTTTTTGAACAACTCTCGGTTTTTGAGAATCTAGAGTTGGCCCTCAAAACAGACAAGCGCGTTAAGGCTTCTGTATTTTTCAAGCTGAATTCAGATCACAAGGCAAGACTTATTGAGGTCTTAGAGACGATTAAACTTGAGGACTCGATCAATAGGCAAGCTGGAAATCTCAGCCATGGTCAAAAGCAGTGGTTAGAGATTGGAATGCTTTTAATGCAAGAGCC
The DNA here is from genome assembly GCA_036834025.1 of Limnohabitans sp. Lineage (GTDB taxonomy): Bacteria > Pseudomonadota > Gammaproteobacteria > Burkholderiales > Burkholderiaceae_C > Limnohabitans. The sequence goes on along the minus strand of DAITOS010000025.1, from coordinate 23,196 downwards.
TAAATTACTTTTGTTAGATGAACCCGTTGCCGGAATGACGGACCAGGAAACTCACAGGACTGCAGAGCTTTTTTTGGAACTAAAGGGCAAGCATTCTCTTATTGTTGTTGAGCACGATATGTCTTTTATCAAAACTATTTCTGAGAAAATTACAGTTTTGAGTGAAGGCTGCGTGTTGGCTGAGGGTACTTTTGATCAAGTACAGAGCAATGAAAAAGTTATTGAAGTGTATTTGGGGCGATAAATGAAATTACTTGAGCTCTCAAATATTAACCAGTATTACGGCGGATCTCATATTCTGAGGAATGTGAATATTGAGGCTGAAATGGGAAAGGTGACTGTTTTACTTGGTAGAAACGGCGTTGGTAAGACAACCTTGCTTAAATCTTTAATGGGACTGGTTCCTATTCGCTCAGGGACCATCGACCTTAACGGGGTACCTATTCAAAATATTTCTACGGATCAGCGAGCCCGTGCAGGAATTGGTTTTGTGCCTCAAGGCAGAGAGATTTTTAACCGACTAACTGTGGAAGAAAATTTAGCGATGGGATTGGCATCTAAGCCTGCCTCAACCGCAATTCCTGCCGAGTTGTTTGAGCTTTTTCCTGTTTTAAAACAAATGCTCCACCGTAAAGGAGGCGACTTGTCGGGTGGACAACAACAACAACTCGCCATCGCTCGAGCCCTTGCGAGTAGTCCTAAGCTGTTAGTGCTCGATGAGCCAACTGAAGGTATCCAGCCAAGTATCATCAAAGACATCGGTCGCGTGATTAAAATGCTTGCCAATAAAGGGGATATGGGAATTCTTTTGTGTGAGCAATATTATGATTTCGCAGAAGAACTAGCTGACTATTATGTGGTCATGGACAGGGGGGAGGTTGTGGCCAAAGGGCCTGGATCTGAGATGGTTGAGAGGGGCATACGACAAATGGTAGCGATTTAATTAAAAGCCTCAATTTGTGAGATCAACAAACTTTAGAGCGCCCATATTCTTGGCATGACTGGGCTTAGCCCCCAAAGTTGTGATCTCCATTCAAGCCAAATACTACGAAGTAGTTTCATGGAAGGCTCTACTAAATCTGAGAGCGCCCTCACGACAATCACGTTAGGTCCAGGAGAAGTGGCACCTACTTGAATGTTTGGTCCCTCAATTTGAATCACTTCTCTTGCTAATTCTAGAATTTTGTTTCTTTGTTCATCGCCCAGTGCTTTAGCACTTGCGAACACAAGTGTGGCCAAACATTTTCTTGCGTTAAGTCCCAAGGGGCTATTTAAGAGTTTCATATCATTAGCCTTGATGCTGCCCTTGTCTAGCCAGTGTCCTTTAATCTCAAAATGTTGCTCTATAAGGCCGTTGATGAAGGGAAGTTTTGCACTAGGCATTCCAAGTGCAGTGACGTCCCAGGCAATCAACTCTGATTGGTCTTTCAGATCAAACGAGCAAATGTTGCGGGCCATACAGCCGTCATAAGCCAATGTTTCTAGCGGCAACCACTCAAGTCTAGAGCTATCTTGCAAAACCACTTGGACATCTTGCGTGGCCCATTTTGATTCAGACTTATAAAACCGAGTAGCACCTGGAGTTGTGATAAGGGCATGAGAGGCGTTCACCATATCAATATGAATATCTAACCTGTCCCCACCTACCAGGCCACTTGGGGGATGGATCAAAATGTTATGACAGCTTTGTGGGCCCTCGGGGTATAAGCTTCGAAGTATACGAAGGGGACCCGAGTGCTCATATTTGACGATTGTGTAGGAGTCTGCACGGGCATAGTGCAGATCCAGGCTGGCATTCCAAGTCACAGATTAAGTAGTACCAGGCGATGGTATACCCTTGATAGAGCCATTCGCTGCATTATCTGATGGGCTAGGTATGTTGCTTAAAATCACCCTCCACAGAGCTAGATCGGTCGCGGTGATTCGGTCCTTAGAGGTCGCAATTTCCTCAAACTCAGCGCGGTTAGTCATTATGCTTAGTTCTTTTATTTCTGCGATCAAGGATTTGTAGTGCTCTACGGCATGCTCAGGGACTGCTGCAATTTTGTGTAAAGGCAGGGATGAAACATCATCCATGAGTTCACGATCCTTTTTAGCCTTTTCATATAGGCGTTGAACCTCTTCCTCGGACATGTGAAGTCGTTTGGCTTCCTTGTTGATAATTTCAGCGTCTTCAAAGGTTAGTTTACCTACAGAAAGCATTTCGTAGAGTCTGTTTAACAACTTTTCTCTATCGATCCGAAGTTGATCACTAAATGCGGTAGATAAGAGAGCTGCAGGGATCGCAAAAATACCAATACCCATCAAAGCCAAGATGATCGTCATTGCCCGACCCATTGGGGTGACCGGAGTTAGATCTCCATAACCAACTGAGGCCAGTGTGATCACTGCCCAGTAAATAGATTGAGGTATGTTTTCAAATTTATCGGGTTGCGCCTCGTGTTCGAATAAGTAGCCTAAGCTTGCGGTTAAAACGACCAGTAACAACATGACAAAACCAGATGCTGCCATGACGGGCCATTCTCTGGCAATAACTTTACCAAGAGTTGCTGTGGCCTCTGTGTATCTGGTTAGCTTTAATAGCCGCATTAAACGGAAGACCCGCAGAAAACGCAAATCAAATAGATGGTGTAAAAACACTTCTAAGAAAAATGGCAATATGGCAAGAAAATCAATGACAGATGAGGTGGTTTTAGCAAGCTTAATTCTTCCCCAAACTGCGTGCTCAAATCCTGGTTCTTCAACACAAGTGTAAAGGCGAAGGAAATACTCCATGGTAAACACACCAACAGCCACTGCATCAAGTACAACAAATTCAATATTGAGTATGTAGTGAATGCTTTGAACTGACTCAAAGATCACCGCAATAACGGACAGAATGACCCATAAAACAATAAATGAGTCAAACAGTTCATGCAATTTACCTCCGTAGTCAGACGGGTAAATGATTGCATGCATTTTTTGCCTAAAAGTTCTTTCTTTATTGGCCTCTCTGAAATCTTGGATAGCAGGAATAATGACTCTAAAGAGCTTCAAAATCCTAAGCAACCGAAGTGCTCTTAAGATCCTAAGATCTACAGCAATAAATGACTGGAGGTAAAAGGGAATGATTGCTAAAAAATCAATGACGGCAAATGGGCTGAAAATGTATCTCAGCGTTGGCATACGCTTGCCCTTGAACTCGCGGTCAACTGGGGCAAGGTAGAGTCTTGTTAAATACTCAACTGTAAAAACAGTCACTGAAATAATATCGAATAAATGAAACCAACCTTTGTTGGGTTCAAATACGGCTGGGACGTGTTCAAATAGTAAAGCAAACATATTGCCCACGATAAGCAGGCCAATCCATTTATCGACATCTTTAAGATGATTGCCCTCTATCTCTGGATCCAGTAGCCAAGCATATAGCCACTCCTTAAATGGGAGTCCAGCAGGTATTTCTACCTTGTAATCATGTCCGCGGAGTTTTGGTTCTTCTGTCATATGAGGTACTGCTTGATTGAGATTTAGAAGTCAAATTCGGCAATTTTTGTAGGGTACGCACCTTTATCGCAAATGGTGATCCTGATATTTACTTTCTCAATGATCAAGTCATTGTCTGCTAACGTGCTGGTCACTTGAGGGATTGCAGATCCAACAGGGGTAGAGACATTTTTTTCGAGCAAGAATCCCCCTGCCGTAGAAAGATCGCCTGGATCACATTTGGAAACCAAAGTGAGTGGCTCCATTGAGAAAGCATTGATTTGATCTGCAAGAGCTCCCCCCTTTGCTGTCAAAGCTTTAAAGCACTCGCCCCAAGTCCCAATAGGAATATCAGGGAGGGTGATGGGCTCGTCCTCAGTACCAGCTTTTTTGGCTGCTAATCTGGCAGCCCTCATCAGCTCTTTTCTCTCATGTTCAAGCGCAGCGGCCACAACCGGTCCTCCTGCGCAGGCCGATGGCTGGAATCCATCTTTAAATCTCTCAGCACTATTGTCGGTGAGCCACTTAACCCATGCCTCACCATTTTCTTTGGATCTCTCGGTCTTCATGCCCTCCTCAAACGCGAGTCGGCCAAGTAACGTTACAGAGATCAGTACACCAACTAAAAAAATAAGAAACAAGATATCAACCCAAGTCGGGCCTAATTTTTTGGGTGTAATTTTTTCAGAGGTTTGTTCCATAAGTGTCATACTTAAGTGAAATGGTTTGGATTTTCTCTTGGTACAAATGTAGAAGAGAACAACGTTAGAAGTCTTGCGAATTGTCCAAATTGCCAGATTTTGAATCCGCGTTGTGAAAGGCTGAGTGTCCGCCTTTCACACCATCCTTCCAGAGATTAGTCGGATCGGTTTACGCAGGATATTTGTCGATATTCTCTTACATTAGCGGCGTTATTTTGATGAAATCGCCTTAAAACTAATTATTTTGAGAACCTCTGTGAGCCCAGGCTGTTGTGTGAAGCTCAATGTAGTTAAAAAGTTCGTACATTACCATTGCCATTGCTCCAACAACCACGAGTCCACCAAAAGCCAGACCCATTTGCATTGCAGATCCTGCGGAGATAAGTAAGTAGCCTATTCCTTCATTAGCCGCAGTCATCTCGGAGACCGTGGTGCCAACAAATGCCAAAGTGATGGCTACTTTTAATGAGCCAAAAAAGTAAGGCATAGAGCGGGGAAGTCCGACTTTGACAAGCACATCCCAGCGCTTTGCACCCAAAACGCGCAAAACGTCCTCCAACTCTGGCTCCAGGGTTGCAAGTCCAGTAGCTATGTTGACCATGATTGGGAAAAAACTGATCAAAAAGGATGTAAGGATTGCAGGACCAATACCTATTCCGAACCAAACAACTAAGATCGGCACAAAGGCGGCTTTAGGTAAAGCATTAAATGCGGTCATTAGTGGGTAAACAGCCGCATAAGCCATCCTTGAACTTCCAATGACAAATCCGAGTAACACTCCTACAACAATGGCCAGGCCAAACCCAGCCATGGTGACCCAATAGGTCCTCCAAGCATGGGCTGCGATGGTTGTTCTGTATTCAATTAACTGATTCCAAATACGAAGTGGACTGGGGAATATGAATTCAGAGACATTAAATACGCTGCAGATGATCTGCCAAATGACGATGCTGATGAAAAGCAGTACCCAAGGAGACCAACGTTCAATAGATTTTTGTTGCATCTTATTATTTATTTATTGAGCTATTACGGGGGGAGGTAATGGATTTTTACTTTGCTGCCTGATAGCTCCAATGTGACCTCTTAGTTCATGAACGATTTCAGTAAATTCAGGTGTGTAAGTAACCTCCAAATCTCTGGGTCTAGGCAGATTGATATTACGTTTAACTACAAAACGCCCCGGACTCTTGCTCATTACATATACCGTATCAGCCAGGAAAACAGATTCTCTAAGATCGTGGGTAACAAGGATGACGTTGAATTTTTGCTCGGTCCATAAGTCTCTTAAAATACACCATAATTCCTCCCTCGTAAAAGCGTCCAAGGCACCAAAGGGTTCGTCAAGTAACAGCATTTTGGGTTCATGAATCAAAGCCCTACAAATACTGGCCCGTTGTTGCATCCCCCCTGAGAGTTGCCAGGGGAATTGATCTGCGTAGCCTTCGAGTCCGACTGACTTTAAAAGTGCTAATGCGCGTTGTACGTATTCATCTCGCTTTGATTTAAAGTTGGAACGAAAGGGCTCAACAATTTCTAGGGGCAGTAAAACATTGTCAAGCGTGGTGCGCCAAGGAAGAAGTGAGGGCGATTGAAAAGCCATGCCACTGATCTTCAAGGGACCCGTCACAGGTCTAGAGTCCACAAGAATGGTGCCCTTTGTGGGTTTTCTAAGACCCGTTGTCAATTTCATAAAAGTAGATTTACCGCAACCTGACGGTCCAACTATAGCGATGAACTCGCCTTGTTTGACCTGAAGGTTGATATCCTCTACAGCGAATTGGTTTTTAGCTAGCAACTCATCGTTGTAAGCCAACCAAACATTTTGAAAATCAACAAAATAACTTGAAGAATCAGGCATTGAAAATAAGATTATTTATTTGAGTTTAGGGAGGATGTCAAGTTCTTTGGCGCTGGGTAAGAATGAACCGTTCCATGAACTATCTACCGAAACCCGGCTTTTGGTGTTGAAAGCATCAGATACTTGGGAGGCCATCAAAGCCAATCGGGGTGGATTGATTTGGCCAAAACCCTCTTTGTGTGCATCTGAGCTATTTATGACGGTGTCGATGGCCAGTTTTAAACGCCGCGTCTCTAATTCAGTGTTGATAATTCCGTCCCTTGCTTTAACGGCTTCAATTGCTTTTGCAGGATCAGCGATCACGTCCTTAACACCCCTTGTAAAGGCCTTCAAAAACGCTCTTACTGCAGCGGGATTTTCTTTGAGAATTTTGGGTGAAGCAATGACAGCGTTTCCATAAAGCTTGACTCCGTAGTCTGGATACTGCATCACAACAACCTCAGATGCAGGCACACCTCGGGCTTCTATGTTCAAGAGTGAAGTGAAAGTGAATCCAGTAATCGCATCAACATCGCCTTTGACAAGCATCGTCTCACGCAGAGTTGGATCCATCGCTGTCCAAGCTACGTTTGATATATTGTTAGCTTTGGAGAAAATAGGGAATGCACGTCTACCTGCGTCAAATACAGGTGCACCTAATTTTTTACCGTTCAAATCAGCTGGGGTTTTGATTCCTGACTTCTTAAGCGTCATTACTGAAGCAGGTGTATTGTTGTAAACCATCATGATAGCAACTGGTTTATTGGGGGCATCGGGGTTGTTTGCATTGAACTCCATTAATGCCGCTAGGTCTGCGAACCCCAAATCATAAGTGCCAGAGGCAACTCTTGTTACTGCACCACCTGAACCGTTCCCTGCATCCACTGTGACATCTAAATTGGCTTCCTTAAAATACCCCTTAGCAACTGGGACTAAAAATAAGGCTGAAGGTCCTTCAAAGCGCCAGTCTAGTTGGAACTTAATTGGAACTGTTTGAGCCTTAGCAACGCCAGCAGTAAAAACAATACTCGCAGCGACACTGGCAAGAAGGACGGTTTTATTAAAAATGCGTCTAGACATTTGATTGGCTCCTGGATAAATATATAGACTAGTTTAGCAACAAGGATGCCCATTTTGACGAGAGTTAATCCTTCAAAATGGTGCAAATTCAATTTTTTTAGTAATTTATGCACCATTTACGTACTTTGCGCTCGAATTCCTTGGTGCTTTGAGTACAAAACCCATCAAGCTAGATTTGTTTTCAATCTTGAAGACTCTAAGTTCAGCTATTTAGCTAACAAATCCAAAAGGGTTCGGGCAACAATTTTTGTTGCTGCCTTTAAATCACTCAGGACCAATCTTTCATCTGCGCGTTTTGCATGAGATTCAAGAACTGTTCTAGGGCCAGCGCCGTAAATTACGCCAGGAATGCCGTGCTCAGTGTACAAACGAACGTCGGTATACAACGGCGTACCAAGCGCTGGAATCTCTTCATGTAAAACGTCTTTTGCATGTTTTTGTATAGCTTGAACTAACGGCTTATTGCCATCCAAAGGACGCATGCTTCTTGCAAGAAGTATTCGCTTGATATCCACACGAATTTGTTTTTTGGGGTCCATGGGTTTGTTGTAATCCGCAACGCTTTGCGTAATGAGTTCACGCAAACTCTCCTCAACTGCTACTGGATCTTCCTCTGGAATCATTCTTCGGTCTAACTTAAATACGACCTTACCTGGAATGACGTTTGTATTGGTCCCAGCATCAATTTTGCCAATATTGAGGTAGGGGTGGGTGATTCCTTCAACCTCTGATGTGATCTTTTTATAGAGTGAATTTTGTTCGTAGAGTTTTTGCATAATGGGTAGAGCCCCCTGTAATGCGTCAACGCCTGAGTCAGGGATGGCTGCGTGGGCCATTTGTCCGTGCACCGTCACCTCTAATTGGAGACAACCATTGTGAGCCGTGATAACTTGGTAGCTAAAACCAGCAGCGATCATTAGGTCTGGCTTGGTCAGTTTATGGCTGAGGAGCCAGCCCGGCCCAAGCTCGCCACCAAATTCCTCATCATATGTGAAATGAAGTTCAATATTACCTTGCAGTTTTAATTGGAGTGACTCAAGCGCACGAACAGCAAAGGTATATGTTGAAAAATCACATTTGCTAACTGCTGTAGCTCGCCCGTACATTACTCCGTCAACAATTTGTGCCCCGTAAGGATCAAAGTTCCAGCCCTCTCCTGGGGGGACAACATCTCCGTGTGCATTTAAGGCTATGGTTGGTCCATCTGAGTACTCTCGACGAACGATAAGATTTGTAATTGACTCCAAACCAGCTTCTTTAACTATGTTGGCTGGAATTGGAATCTTCTTGGCATTCATGCCGTAATGCTCAAGTAATTTCGCAGTTCTCTCAGCATGGGGAGCGTTGTTACCGGGCGGGGTATCGGTTGGCACCTTCACAAGTTCTGTCAAAAACTCAACCTGTTCACTAAAGTGAGCTTCAATCCAGGCGTCAAGTTGGTCGTAATTGTTTTTATCTTTAGTCATAAGTTGTTCTTTTTTTTGTACGTGTTATCAAAGAGGATTATTCAATCAAATCCAAATGGAAATAAGTTAGAGGGAAATAATCATTAAGAGTTGCAGGCTCTCATTAGCAAATCCATAAATGCTTCAACACAAAGTTGGATATCGTCGCTGGTTGTGCTCTCAAGGGGGTTGTGACTGATACCAGAGTTTTCACCTCTGACAAAAAGCATCGCTTGGGGCATGATTTCATGAATTTTCATTGCATCATGACCCGCTCCGCTTGGCATTTTATGAATGGGGAGTCCAACACAGTCAACTGCTTTTTCCCAAAAGCTTTGCCAATTTGGTGCGCTCGGAGCTGCGCTTATTCTTAGAGTTTCATTAAGCGTATAGGTAAGTCTTCGTCTAGAGCATATTTCTTCAAGTTTTCTAAGAATATCACCTGCCAGTTTATCTTTTTGAATATCGCTTGGCGCCCTCACATCCATAGAAAATTTGCATAGACCTGGGATCACATTGATAGATCCACTGGGTATATTCATCTGACCTATAGTTGCGACACTGTGGTTATCCTCCTTGGCTCTTTGCTCCATGTACAGCGCGAGCTCACTGGCAGCGCAAAGCGCGTCTTGTCTTCTATCCATGGGCGTAGTTCCAGCGTGAGCGGCTACCCCTTTAATTTCAACCAAATAGCGAACGCTTCCGTTAATTGAGGTCACAACGCCTAAGGGTAGCCCAAGCTCGTTAAGGACTGGACCTTGCTCGATATGGACCTCAACAAAACCACTGTATTGATTGGGATCGCGTCGCAGGTTTGCGATATCCGAAATGTCCAACCCAGCTTGTTTCATAGCATCTAGCATGGAGATACCGTCTACGTCGTTTTGATTTAGCCAATTTGGATCAAACGCTCCCACCAAAGCACCAGACCCTAAAAAGGTAGCTGGGTAGCGTTGTCCTTCTTCCTCGGCAAAAGCAACAACTTCGATACCTTCTTTTAGTCGCGTCCCGGATCTGGACAACTCGCGCACGCACATTACAGGAACAAATATGCCAAGGCGTCCATCATATTTCCCGCCGTTACGTACTGTGTCGTAGTGACTCCCGGTCATTAAAAACTTCGACTGCGAGTCGTGCGACTTACCTAAATACCTACCCACTACGTTTCCAACTGCGTCAATGTGAACTGAGTCAAATCCGCAACCCAGCATGAGTTGTTTAATGTCTTTGGCGCAATTTTGGTGAGCTTGTGTGAGATAGGTGACCGTGAGTTGTTTGTTTTCTTTGAATCCAGGATCGCTGTGGTCAGATAATGCTTCATGCCAATCCCAAACTTCGTTGCCAAGTGAGGGAATAAAGTCAAACTTATCGTTCAGCCTTATCTCAGCAATTCGGTGAACCTGCCTGAGACACTCCTCAAATTCAAACTCCTGAGAGCCACCCAGTCTTCTTTCAAAAGTTTCTATGATTTGAGTTCTACTTAGGCCAGTACCCCGAGGCCCCCTTACTGCAAGTATGAACGGCCAACCAAATTTATGGTTGTAAGTTGTGTTTAAGGTTTGGATACGCTGAAATTCCTCTTCACTGCAATGCGTCAATCCCGACTGGGTTTGCTCGTTTTTTGACTCTGTAGTTAAAGCGTTGTTGACCATTGCTTTGCCTGCGAGCTCTGGGTGTGCTTTGAGTAAGCGCAGTTTTGAGTCGTGAGAGGCCTGGGAGACGGCTTGCATCATTGCATATTTCAACCCAGCCAAAGTTTTGAAAGGCCTTTGGGTAATACAGATTTCAGCAATCCACTCAGAGTGCTCGTAGATACCCTTGAGCATTGACGATGCGTCGATATCTGAAGCATGATTTAATTTTTCAAGGGTTAATTTCATCTGTTTTTTTATTCGCTAAAAGGGAAATGTTCTTTCCAGTGATTGGCAATATCTATGCGTCTGCAAACCCATACATCCTTTTTCTCTGCAATGTAGTCCAGAAATTTTTGTAAGGCAACGATACGACCAGGCCTACCGAGTAACCTGCAGTGCATACCGATACTCATCATTTTTGGAGACTCAGAGCCTTCAGCATACAACACATCAAAGGTATCTTTTAAGTAAATATAGAAGTCATGTGCTTGTGAATAGCCTTGTGGCAAGGCGAATCTCATATCGTTCACATCAAGCGTGTAGGGGACCACCAAATGGGGAACGATATCTCCTGAAGTCTTTCTAACTCTCATCCAAAAAGGTAAATCATCGCCGTAATAATCGCTGTCGTATTCGAAACCTCCGTGGTCTACTAACAGTCGTCTGGTGCGAGGACTATCTCGTCCGGTATACCAACCAAGAGGTGCGTTTCCGGTCAGTGTTTTTATGATCTCTACGCCTTTTGCTATGTGTTCGCGCTCTTCTTGTTCCGCCATATCTTGGTAATGTATCCAACGCCAACTGTGACAGGCAATTTCGTGCCCCAACTCACAAAAGGCTTGTGTTAACTCTGGATACCTTTGCAGCGCCATGCTGACCCCAAATACAGTAAGGGGAAGATTCCTATTTTCGAACTCTTTTAATATTCTCCAAACTCCAACCCTAGAACCGTATTCATAGATCCCTTCCATGCTGAGATGGCGATCGTTGAACGCTGGCGGGTTGAACATCTCGGACAAGAATTGTTCGCTCGCCTTATCACCGTGTAGGACACTGTTTTCTCCACCCTCTTCATAATTTAGGACAAACTGAATTGCAACTTTGGCCCCGCCGGGCCATTTTGGGTTTGGAGGGGTTTTGCCGTAGCCTTTGAGGTCTCTGGGGTAGGGGAGAGTTGAATCGTAAGTCATTTTAAGAATTAATATTAGAAAATTGTATACAATTTCAGAGCCAAATAACCTATAGCCCTTAACGAAAGCTCAATTTTATGGGACTCAGTACTCACGTATTAGACACGATGCATGGAAGTCCTGCTGCAGGAATGAGTGTTTCTTTGTATGCTCACGGCTCAACCGGTTACGAATTGGTTAAATCTTTTTTTCTTAACTCAGACGGAAGAAATCCTGATGGACTACTTTATCAGCACAACGAGCTTAAGTTGGGCTTGTATAGGCTCAGCTTTGGAGTTAAAGAATATTTTAAATCTCGCGGGGTGGTCCTAAAAGAGCCTACTTTCTTGGATATTGTGAACCTAGACTTTGGAATCGCCAATCCTGATGAACACTACCACGTGCCACTCCTAGTAAGTCCATGGAGTTATTCTACTTATCGTGGTTCTTGAGCGTCGGGTAATTGGTTACACTTAAGGCGTTGAAGTCGTAACGGGGAATAACAACTACTGGAGCTTAATTGCAAAAAGCTCTAAGGCACGACAAATCACCCTTTACAGTCTCCGCAGTGGTATAGGGCACTTTAAACATCAAAGGCTAATCACACCTGTGATTTGAATTTTTGTTCATGGAAGTTTATCTATTTGATTGGGCCAACCTTTTACTTCGGTGGTTGCACGTCATTACTGTCATTGCCTGGATTGGCTCATCGTTTTATTTTGTTTTTTTAGACAACAATTTAATTAAGCCAACTGCGTCCGATTTGAAAGAAAAAGGCGTGGACGGAGCGCTTTGGGCAGTGCATGGGGGAGGGTTTTATAACCCGCAAAAATACATGGTTGCGCCAAAAGCTATCGACTCCGACCTACACTGGTTTTACTGGGAAGCCTACAGTACTTTTTTAAGTGGTTTCGCTTTATTTACAGTTTTGTATCTATTCAACGCCGATACATTTTTAGTTGACAAATCATTAATGAACTGGACTGGGTTGCAAGCTGGACTTGCAGCAATTGGTTTTTTAATTGGATTTTGGTTAATTTATAACAATGTTTGTCGAATTTTTGGTTTCAAAGAGCGCTCTGAGCTCTACATTGGTCTGGTGATGGTCTGTGTAGTCGGTATCTTTTGCTACATTTCATGCCTGCTCTTTGCTGGTCGCGCTGCGTTTCTTATTGTGGGTGCATCTATTGCAACCGCAATGAGCGCTAATGTGTTCTTTTGGATCATTCCTGGGCAGAAAACGGTTGTCAACGTCATGACATCTGGCCAACCCTATAACCCAAACGACTTGGCTATACATGGCAAGAGAGGTAAACAGCGTAGTGTTCACAATACTTATTTCACATTGCCCGTCTTGTTTGCAATGCTGTCAAATCATTATCACTTCTTATATACCAATGATCATCCCGCAGTAGTTTTGTTTTTTATGATGGTGTGCGGGGCGTTGATCAGGCAATATTTTGTTCAAAGGCATGCCTATCTTAACCAAAGAGCTTCCAACCCCTGGCCTTTCGCAGTGATTGGATTAATTGGAATTTTGGCGGTGATTTACGCATTAAGACCTCTATCCGAGGGGACCTCAAGGCTTGCAAGCTCGGGGGAGCAAAAGACTGTCTCATATTCCCAGGTGCAGCATATATTTGAGACCAGGTGTTATACCTGCCACGGCGCCGCGGTTCAAATGAAGAACATACGACTAGACTCGCCAGAAAATGTAGCCAAGAACGCTCAAAATATCTATCTTCAAGCCGTAACACTCAAACAAATGCCCATGAACAATGCTACAGGCATTACACAAGAGGAGAGAGACTTGGTGGCTGCTTGGTTTAATTCAGGTGCAGATACAAGTCACTAAAGCCATCTGATAACTTGATAAACCTAAATACCTGCTAGCGTTTTCGCGAGTTGGTTGTGACGCTCAATGAGTGGTTGTATTTCGTAAGGTGCAAAATGACCATTTCGCACTAAAACACGTCCATTCACCACGGTGAAATCAGTTTGCATGCTCGAGCAAAGAAGAAGTGCACCAACTGGGTCGTGGACTGCAGCACCGGCCATGGCAAGAGTATCAGTTCTGTACATAGCAATGTCTGCACAATAGCCGACCTTGATTTGGCCAATATCGTTTCTTCCTAAAACTTTTGCTCCTCCTCTGGTGCCAATGTTGAGAGAGTCTCTTGGTGTCATCTCTTTGGGACCAGGATCACACCCCATAGGTTCAAGGGCCTTTAATACTCTTGCAAGGAGCATTGATTGCCTGGCCTCATTCAGGAGATTCCCAGCGTCATTGCTAGCACTCCCGTCTACTCCAAGGCCAATGGGTACGCCAGCGTCTAGCAGCTTTCTGAGTGGCAATATTCCACTGGATAGTCGCATGTTACTGCAGGGGCAGTGAGCAATACCAGTTTGTGTTTTTGAGAAAAGATAAGTACCCGCATCATCTAATTTGACGCAGTGAGCGTGCCAGACATCATCACCCACCCAACCTAGTTCCTCTGCATATTGGGCTGGAGTGCAGTTGAATTTTTCCTGAGTATATAAAACATCATGATCGTTTTCAGCCAAATGGGTATGCATTCTCACCCCAAAGCTACGTGCAAGCTTGGCCGATTCCAACATCAAATGTTTGCTCACTGTAAAGGGTGAACAAGGAGCCACTGCAACTTGAAGCATGGAGCCGTGGCTAGGGTTATGCCAAGTTTCAATCAATCGTTGGGTCTCCTTGAGGATGAAAGACTCATCCTCGACGACTCGGTCTGGTGGAAGTCCGCCTTGGCTTTGCCCAACGCTCATACTTCCCCGACTTGCTACAAATCGAATACCGCACAGTTGAGCTGCTTCGATGCTGTCCTCAAGCCTAATTCCATTCGGGTAAATGTAGAGATGGTCACTTGTTGTGGTGCAACCAGACATTAAAAGCTCTATCATGGCTATCTGGTTGGATACACGTACCATCTCCGGGGTCAGTCCAGCCCAGATCGGGTACAAGCCCTTTAGCCAAGAAAATAATTCCGAGCTTTGCACACCCGGGATTGCACGGGTAAGTGACTGAACCATGTGATGGTGAGTGTTAACGAGTCCAGGAATCACAATATGCTTGCTCGCATCAATCACCTCATCTACGCTACTTAATAGATTCTCAATATTTTCAGTCGCGAGAATGATTCTCTTAATCAATCCGTTTTCTATCAAAATCGAAGCGTCTTTAAGTTCAGTTTGAGAATCATCTTGTGTTGCGATACAACCGGCTTTGTAAATAAGAAGAGTTGGCATATGTGTCTGTCTAATCAATGTGAGTGATGGTAAAGTATATTGAAATCTTCTCCCTTCTCGGAGTGTCTGTAGGTGAATTTATGAAATTTTTAATTTTCACTACCTATTTATACCCATTGTTAATTTTTGTTATTTCTTTAACATTTCTGAACCCCAAAATTGGGCACAATCAAACTCTTTGAACAGATAAATAGAGGGATAAACTTGAAAACTTACAAAATAGCTTGTATTCCAGGAGACGGTATTGGTCAAGAGGTCGTACCAGCAGGAGAAGAAGTATTAAGGGCACTTGCTGACCATTTGGGAAGTTTTAAGTTTGATTTTGAAACATTTAAGTGGGGCGGAGACTGGTACCGTGCTCACGGGGAGATGATGCCCGCAGATGGTCTAGAGGCCTTGAAATCCAAGGATGCAATTTTATTTGGCTCAGCAGGAGACCCCCACATACCAGATCACATTACATTGTGGGGTTTAAGGTTGAAAATTTGTCAAGGATTTGACCAATATGCAAATGTAAGGCCAACAAAAATATTACGCGGTATTGATGCACCTCTTAAACGCTGCGAATCTAAGGATTTAGATTGGATCATAGTGAGAGAGAACTCTGAGGGTGAATATGCCGGTGTTGGCGGTCGAGTTCATCAAGGGCACCCAACTGAGGTTGCAACTGACGTATCTGTGCTAACTCGAGTCGGTGTAGAGCGCGTAATTCGTTATGCTTTTAAACTTGCTCAATCAAGACCTAAAAAGCACTTAACTGTGGTGACCAAATCTAATGCACAACGTCATGCTATGGTGATGTGGGATGAGATTGCAGTTCAAATCTCGAAAGAATTTCCAGCAGTCACTTGGGATAAAGAGTTGGTTGATGCAATGACTGCTCGAATGGTCAATCGTCCCTCAAGCATTGACACGGTTGTTGCAACCAACTTACATGGAGATATATTGACCGACTTGGCCGCTGCCTTAGCAGGAAGCTTAGGGATTGCGCCAACCGGCAATATTGATCCAGAGAGACGATATCCAAGTATGTTCGAGCCCATCCATGGATCTGCATTTGATATTATGGGCAAAGGACTTGCGAATCCGGTGGGCACATTTTGGAGTTGCGTGATGATGCTTGATCACTTGGGGGAGCATCGGGCTGCAAGTACTCTCATGAATGCAATTGAGTCAGTCACTGAAAACAAGAGTTTGCATACAAGAGATTTGGGTGGACAAGCGAGAACGACAGATGTAACCCAAGCCATTTGCTCTATTATTAAAAAGTAAAAAAATAACTTGGAGATTTAAGATGGCCCGGTACAGACTAATTCGTCAATTAATTCAGTTCATTATCTCCCTCTTTGTCGCACTTACATTAACTTTTAACGGACCGGTATTTGCTCAGTATTGCCCTGATAAGAATTTACAGTATTGGCAGGCTTTCCCGCCAGGGGGAGAGTCCGATTTATCTGCCAGACATCAACAATTACTGATAAAAAAGAAATGCCCCAATATTGAGACAATCATCCAATACAAGGCCGGTGCCGGTGGAGCACTCATGTGGACGCAAATGAACTCGCTACCTGGCGATGGTCTTAATGTGGTGGGTATTAATTTTCCACACATTGTCTTCCAACCCATTGAAGGTTCGGTACAGTACAAAACTAACGACATAACGCCAGTTTTTTGGTTTCACTTTACTCCGGATATTTTGGTCGTCCCTGATACGAGTCCTTACAAAAACTTTGCAGACTTTATAGCCGCAGCAAGAAAAAATCCTGGAAAACTCTCAATGGGAGGATCTGGCCTAAACTCTGCAAATCACGCAGCCCATGAGAGATTAGATGTCTCATTTGGACTGAGTACGATCTATGTCCCCTTCAAGGGGACTGGGGATATGACCACGTCACTTTTAGGATCTCAAGTTGACTCGGCAATGACCTACGCTCCATTTGCAATCAATAACAAAGGAAGGGTCAGGGCGCTTGCTGTAGGAATGGAAAAGCGACATCCCTTGATGCCTGAGGTGCCCACATTTAAGGAACTTGGTATCAACTGGGTCGATGGAGCTTTTAGGGGGATTGGAGTGCCTAAATCAACCCCTCCCGAACAAATTAAAAAGTTATCTCAACTGTGGATGCAAATCAATACAGATCCTGAAATGAGGGAGCTCGCAGCTAGAAACGGATTTGAACTCATCAATATAGGTGCCGATCAAATGGACTCTTTCATGAAAGAGCGTGTTCAACTTTACACACAGGGCGCAGCGCTTCTGGGTTTAGGTAAAAAATAATGCAAGTCGAAATTAATGATTTCTCTGAACTAGATGAGCTAGAGATATTGAAGCGTCTATTTGATTGTGCTGTAAGTGCAGCATTGCCCTCAAAAACACTTCAAAAATTTTTACCTAAGCCACCCAAGGGTAGAACTTTGGTGCTTGGTGCAGGTAAAGCCGCGGCCTCTATGGCTTTGGCACTTAATGAACTTTGGCCACAAAGCGCATCCTTATCGGGGCTTGTCGTCACTCGCTATGGACATATTCCCAAGGACTTGAGCGATCAAGGGTGTAGGATTGAAATGATAGAGGCTGCTCACCCGGTTCCTGATGCTGCTGGAGTTGAAGCGTCAAAGCGAATATTAGCTTTAACCAAAGGTCTCACGAAAGATGATTTAGTAATTTGTTTGATCTCAGGAGGTGGATCATCCCTTTTAACTCTTCCTGTGCAAGGATTGAGTTTAGAAGATAAGAGAGCTCTCAATCAGGCGCTTCTTAAAAGCGGCGCTAATATACAAGAGATGAATTGTGTTAGAAAGCACCTCTCTCAAATAAAGGGTGGTCGACTGGGGTTGGCCTGTGCTCCCGCGAAATTAGTTTGCTTCGCAATCAGTGATGTGCCCGGAGATGATCCCTCAGTTATCGCAAGTGGACCAACAGTTCCAGACCCATCAACGTGTGCAGATGCGCTCGCTATTTTGAAAAAGTACAAAGTCGATTTACCAAAAACAATTAACGATGCACTTCAGGCTGGACAACTTGAGACACCAAAAGCGGGCATTGCATTTGATCACTGCGAGCCCTTTAAATTAATTGCGACTCCGATGGAGTCGTTAAAAGCTGCCGCTGATTTAGCCTCATCCATGGGGCTAAATGCTTATATATTGTCTGATGATATGGAAGGCGAATCTGCAGATGTGGCTAAGGTCCATGCATCAATTGCTAGGCAGGCCGCTACACATATAGATGATCCCCTTGGGGCCCAATTTTGTGCATTTAAAGCTCCCTGTGTGATTCTTAGTGGCGGTGAGACGACCGTGACCATTTCTAAAGCTCAGAAAAATAATGATCTTCGAGAGGGTAGAGGGGGCAGAGCTGGAGAGTTCTGTTTAAGCTTAGCAAAGGAGTTAGATGCACACCCAAGAATTTGGGCGCTTGCGGCGGACACAGATGGAATTGACGGTATTGAGCACAATGCTGGTGCATGGGTCTCACCCAATACAAAAAATCAAGCGAATAAGCTGGGTCTTAATATCGCAGATTATTTAAACAGACATGATGCTTTTACTTTCTTTGAGGCTCTAGGGGATTTGGTGATTACTGGCCCTACTTTTACCAATGTAAATGACTTTAGAGCGATCTTAATTAAGTGACCCGGACAAGTGATCCGGACTTCTCAGCTAAATTTATTTTGGGGCTGGCAAGATTCTATTAGAATGACTTGACATTAATTCAAGATCCAACTCCCTCTACTGACTATTCTGATCGACGCTGATATCTAATGACTCAATCCCTCCTTAGTATTCAAGGGGTCACCAAAAAATATCCTTTGGTGGTTGCCAACGACTGCGTCTCTTTGGAAGTCAGAGAGGGTGAAATTCACGCAGTGTTAGGGGAGAACGGTGCGGGTAAGTCGACTCTCATGAAAATTATTTATGGCTCGGTTAAGCCAGATGAGGGCGAGATTTATTTTAAGGGCGAGTTGGTAAATATTAAAAACCCTCAAGAAGCTCGTCGCCTTGGCATAAGTATGGTTTTTCAACACTTTAATTTGTTTGAGACTTTGAGTGTCGCGGAAAACGTCTGGTTAGGCCTGGGTAAAGAGTTAAGCTTGAAAGAAGTTTCAAACAAAATTTTAGCTATTGCAAAAGAATATGGATTAGATGTGGCCCCTCAAAGTCCGGTCCATGCGCTAAGCGTTGGTGAAAGACAAAGAGTTGAAATCATCAGAGCCTTACTAAGTAATCCCAAACTCTTGATCTTGGATGAGCCCACATCTGTATTGACGCCGCAGGCGGTTGACAAATTGTTTGTGGTTTTGAGACGGTTGGCCGCAAGTGGTTGTAGTATTTTGTATATCAGTCACAAACTACATGAGATCCGATCGCTTTGCGATACCTGTACTGTTATGCGAGGCGGACGAGTCACTGGCACATGTATACCTAGTCAAGAATCAAATGAATCATTGAGCAGATTAATGATAGGTGCTGAACCTTTGGGACTTCAATACAAAGATCACTCACCAGGTCAAATTGTTTTTTCAGTCAACCACCTAACTTTGCTAAAGAGCGATCAATTCGGTATTGATCTCTCAGATGTAAACATTGAACTTCGCGCCGGCGAAATCTTAGGAATTGCTGGTGTATCTGGAAACGGGCAACGGGAGTTGTTATATGTATTATCAGGCGAGGACAAAAGAGCACTCCCACAAAGTATCAAATTAAAGGGTCAACCTGTCGGAGATGTGGGTCCTAAAGAGAGGAGAAAGCTTGGGCTTCATTTTGTGCCAGAGGAGCGCTTAGGCAGGGGCGCGGTACCCGGTATAAGCCTAGCCCAGAATATGTTGCTTACGCGAGATGAGTCCGTTGGTAAGTGGGGCTGGATTAACGCAAGTCAACTAGAAAAACAGGCCCAAAAAATTATTGAATCTTTTCAAGTAAAAGCCAGTGGTCCCCAAGCCTTTGCGAATTCTTTGTCCGGTGGAAATTTACAAAAATTCATTGTGGGTCGTGAAGTTGACGCACGTCCTACAGTTCTAATCGTTTGCCAACCTACTTGGGGCGTTGACGTTGGTGCTGCTGCGCAAATACGATCAGAACTGCTTAGACTCAGGAACGAAAATTGCGCCTTGCTTGTGGTCAGTGAAGAGCTAGACGAATTGTTTGAGATTTCTGACAGAATTCAAGTATTTTCCCAAGGCAGACTATCCCCCTCGGTGGATAAAAGGAATGTAAGTAAAGAGCAAATTGGAGCCTGGATGAGTGGTCTATGGGGTTCCGTTGGGCGAGTGACTTCGATTTCACCCGAGTCGATTAATGTTTAAATTAGAACAAAGACCCTCGCCGTCAAAATATTGGAGCATTGCCTCTCCAGTTTTATCACTTATCGTTACGGTTTTACTGGGGATTGCTTTATTCCTGTTATTGGGAAAAGATCCAATAAAGGGTTTGATGGTGTTTTTTTGGGAGCCTCTTAAAAGTGGTTATGCCATTGGCGAATTGATGGTCAAGGCAATTCCTTTACTGATAATCGCAACAGGTTTAGCCGTTTGTTTTAGATCTAACGTTTGGAATATTGGAGCTGAAGGACAATTTGTCCTAGGTGCAATATTTGCATCCGGTGTTGCACTTTTAGCGGATAAAGATACTTCATCTTGGAT
The DNA here is from genome assembly GCA_036834025.1 of Limnohabitans sp. GTDB lineage: Bacteria > Pseudomonadota > Gammaproteobacteria > Burkholderiales > Burkholderiaceae_C > Limnohabitans. The sequence goes on along the minus strand of DAITOS010000025.1, from coordinate 2,956 downwards.
AGTTTTGCCCATCCTATTGGCTGGTATTTTGGGTGGAATGTTATGGGCTGGTATAACTGCTTTGCTCAAAGATAGATTTAACACGAGTGAGATTCTAGTGAGTTTGATGCTTGTGTATGTAGCCATCATGCTTCTCAATTATCTGGTCTATGGACCTTGGAAGGATCCACATGGATACAACTTTCCTCAGACTAAAACATTTGAGTCGGTCACCCAAATTCCTCGGCTATTCAAGGGCTCTAGAATAAATATTGGTTTATTCATGGCGGTGTTTTGTTCGCTCGGTTTGTGGCTCTTTTTGTTTAAAACAAAAATGGGCTTCGCTCTTAGAGTCGGGGGACTAGCGCCTCATGCGGCCAGATATGCAGGATTTTCCTCCAGCAAAGCCCTTTGGTCTGCGCTCCTGGCCTCAGGTGCTGCCTCGGGGTTGGCGGGAGCGCTTGAAGTCGCGGGGCCAGTTGGTCAGTTAACCCCATTTATTCCAGTAGGATACGGATTTGCAGCAATCATTGTTGCCTTTGTAGGCCGACTTCATCCCTTAGGTATGGTGTTTTCATCCATCTTAATGAGTATGTTCTATATTGGAGGTGAATTAGCTCAGTCCAGACTTGGTTTACCCAAGTCACTAACAGGAGTATTTCAAGGACTTCTTTTGTTCACGCTATTGGCCTGTGATGTGTTGATCAGTTACAGAATTCGTTTTCAACCAAAACATAACTTAATGACATTTCTCAAAGGACAAAGGTAAAAGGCAAATGGAAACTTACGCTTTGCTAATTGCCTCTACATTAAATGCCGGTACGGTGCTTGCTATTGCGTCCTTGGGCCTTTTGATTAATGAAAAGGCCGGTATTGTCAATTTAGGGGCTGAGGGAATGATGCTTTGCGCAGCAATTGCTGGGTTTGCAACTGGCGTACACACTGGAAGTGACATATTGGGTTTTCTCGCGGGCGCAGGAACTGGTGCCTTTATGGCCTTGATATTTGGATTACTGGTCATTTACTTGAATACCAATCAATATGCAACAGGCTTGGCCCTGAGCCTATTTGGAGCAGGTTTCTCCGCTTTTGTGGGGGTCAACTATGTTCAGGCTAAATTAGAGGATAGGGCGCATTACTCAGTTCCTGGGTTGGAGGAAATTCCTTTTATTGGTCCCGCTTTTTTTCAACAACATCCGCTCGTTTATGGAGTCATTATTTTTGCCGCCGCTTTGGTGGTGTTCTTGAATAAAACACGACTTGGACTGATTTTGCGCAGTGTGGGGGAGTCTCCCGAGTCAGCGCACGCGCTAGGTTATAAAGTAAGATCCATAAGGCTTTTTGCGGTTGTAGCTGGGGGCGCCTTGTGCGGCCTGTCCGGAGCTTATATCTCCCTGATCTATACTCCTCTTTGGGTAGAGGGGATGATCGCGGGAAAGGGGTGGATTGCACTTGCTTTAACTACTTTTGCAACTTGGAAGCCAATGAGAGTATTATTAGGGGCGTATTTATTTGGTGGAGTAACGATGTTGCAATTTCACCTTCAATCCATTGGGGTAGATGTGCCGAGCCAGTTGCTCAGTATGCTGCCCTACTTGGCAACGATTGTTGTTCTTGCACTGATATCTAGGAATCCAATCTGGATAAAAGTGAATATGCCAGCATCAATTGGAAAACCTTTTTATCCTGGAAGTTGATTTTTTGTTTTTTTAAAAGGAAATGTAAATGACAAACATGTATAAGCGTAAATGGATTTTTTCAGCGTCTGTCTTAGCAGTAGCCACAGCAGCCTTGGTTGCTTGCGGAAAGAAAGAGGAGGCAGCTCCTGCTAGCGCTGCCAAAACTGAGCCATTAAAAATTGCATTTGCCTATATCGGACCAGTCGGTGATGGTGGATGGACTTTTGCGCATGACAACGGACGTAAAGCATTAGAAAAAGAGTTGGGAGATAAGATTACAACTTCTTTTGTTGAAAATGTTCCCGAATCAGCCGACGCAGAGCGTGTGATTCGCGATATGGCAACACAAGGCAACAAGCTGATATTTGGTACAACGTTTGGTTATATGGAGCCAATGCTTAAAGTATCTGCAGACTTTAAGGATGTTAAGTTTGAGCATGCTACTGGGTACAAACAAGCAGAGAACATGAGAACTTATGACAGTCGTACCTATGAGGGTGCTTACATGGCCGGTGTTATTGCAGGTAAGATGACCAAGAGCAATGTTTTAGGTGTTGTAGCTTCAGTGCCAATTCCCGAAGTTATCCGCAATATCAACAGTTTCACATTGGGAGCTCAATCCAGCAATCCCAAAATCAAGACCAAAGTTGTTTGGGTTAATGAATGGTTCAATCCACCAAAAGAAACTGAGGCAGCCACTTCACTAATTAACGGTGGAGCTGATGTATTGTTCCAAAACACTGACTCTCCTGCAGTTCTCAAAACTGCAGAGTCTAAAGGTAAGCGCGCGTTTGGTTGGGATTCAGATATGACAGCTTACGGACCAAAAGCCCATTTGGCTTCCTCCGTTATCAACTGGGGCCCATACTATATTAAAGCTACCAAGGAAGCTTTAGAAGGTAAATGGCAAGGTGGAGGACACTCTTGGTGGGGCGTGAAAGAAGGAGCAATTGATATTGTTTCTATCGCTGAAGACGTTCCAGCTGATACTAAAGCCAAGATCGATGAAGTTAAAAAAGGTTTAACAGATGGATCATTCGCAATTTGGAAAGGCCCAATTGTGGACAACACTGGAAAGCCGATTTTGAAGGCGGACGAAGTTGCTGATGACAAATTTTTGTCAGGTATCAATTTCTACGTCAAAGGTGTTGAGGGTAAAGTCCCCGGTGGCGATAAAAAATAATTAACTACCATACCAAAAGCCTGCATAGGTTTTTGGTATGGCTCTTTTAATGCCCTTGTATTCATTGAATTCAAGGGCGTTTTTAATGGGGATTGAGAATTTAGATCTTTATAGT
>DAITOS010000024.1:27965-37211 GCA_036834025.1 Limnohabitans sp. | reverse complement strand
CGGCAAGGGCACTTGCCAATTTAATTAACAATGAGTTGCCTGGTATCAATTTAGTAGGATTTGGAATCTCCAGACTCGAGTAGGTTAAAAGAAACAACAATAACTAACCCTTAATATGCTCAGGATTACACCGAACAAACAATGGCCAATTCTAAGCACTGCAGAAATTAGGGCTTCAGAAAAGTTCCTACAAAATAAATTACCAAAAGACACGCCAAGCTTAATGGAGTCTGCTGGTTTGGCTTTAGCAAAATTTTGCATAGCGATCGCACCAAATGCAAAAACAATATGGATCGCCTGTGGTCCAGGCAATAACGGTGGGGATGGACTGATTGCTGCGGTTGAACTTAAAAAACTAGGCAGAAATCCTTACGTTACCCTGATAAGGGGAAATTCAGAAAAGTTCAACTCTAAAAACTCGGATGAAAATGAGCAATCATTTGATCACACCGATGCCTTACGTAAAGCGCTGAATAACGGGATTGAGATCAAAGCAGCCCCTCCCCAGCATTGGGATCTAGCAGTTGACGCCTTATTAGGTATTGGTGTTGGGACAGTTGCAGGTCATGATTTTTTGAAGGTGTCAGTTTCCTCAGATGAAGCTTTAAAACAAACAGTTCGTACTCTGCCCAACTCCTCAACTACAAATCAAACCAGATCAATTGAAGGTGATATGGCCGATTGGCTTTGTTTGATGCAACTCTCGCCCTCACCCGTTATTTGCGTTGACGTCCCCTCAGGATTAAGCCCTGAGACAGGTGTTATGAGCTCTCTCAAACCTACCCATAAGGAGATAACTAAACAGGGTTTAAATACAAATCAGATTCGATACACCTTGACATTCATTGGCCTAAAGGCAGGACTATTTACTCATACAGGTAAAGATTTTTCAGGTGAAATATGGCTTGAGTCTTTATCTGGGGATGATAGGGTCGAAACCAGTTTCAAGAATGAAGAAATTTTCTATCTTAATTCTCTTCCCTCAGTTCATAAAAGATTACATGACTCCCACAAAGGCGCATACTCTGATGTGGTAGTTATTGGGGGTGCTAATGGAATGCAAGGTGCGGCTATTTTGGCAGCCACAAGCGCCCTCAATATGGGCGCTGGTCGGGTGTACCTTTGTTTACTCGATCCACAACCACATTCATTTCGTATAAATCCAGCATTAATGACGCGTGATTTAAATCATATTCAAAACATGGAGTTAACCTCAAACACTGTAGTTTGCGGTTGCGGGGGTGGGGACACTGTCAAGTCATGTCTAAACCATTTGCTTCAATACTCTAAGCAGTTAGTCCTCGATGCAGATGCTATAAATGCAATTGCCTCAGATACATCTTTACAAGAAGCTTTAATTAAAAGAGCTAGTCTAGACATGACTACTGTTTTGACTCCTCACCCCCTTGAGGCGGCTAGGCTTTTAAAAATACATGTTCAACATGTACAGTCAAACCGTATCGAGGTCGCTAAAGCAATCGTTAGCAAATTCAAATGCCTAGTCGTTCTTAAAGGCGCAGGAACAGTCATAGCATCAGAAAATATAGTTGATGATCGTAATACACGGTCATACAAAATATGCATTAATCCAACTGGCAATGCATTGCTTTCTAGTGCGGGCACAGGAGACGTACTTGCTGGAATGATTGGCTCACTTTGGACACAAAGCAAAGAGCAGTGGGAAAGTGCATGCCAGGCAGTATTTATACATGGCAAAGTGGCTGACGATTGGGGCAACCAAAGAAGTTTCAATGCTGAGTACTTAAGTGAAGAGGTAACTTACCCAAGAGTCTGAATTGGTCTAATTTAGACTCTTGGCTTCACACTGGAACTTCATTAAAAGTTCAGTTTCTATCCTCTTCCAACAAAGGGCATCTTGGTCGCCATAATTGTGTGGAAAAGCACATTGGCCTCTAGAGGTAAGCTGTCCATGTAAACCACCGACTGACCAACAAAATCAACATCCATTAAAGGCTCAGGTGCGATTTGACCGTTCGCCTGAGGTACTCCAGAGGCCATACGCTGAGCCATTGGAGTACCAGCGTTACCAATGTCAATTTGTCCAACAGCAATATCAAAATGACGTCCATCAAGTGAGGCTGTCTTTGTAAGTCCTGTGACTGCATGTTTAGTTGCAGTGTATGCAATTGAGTTAGGACGCGGTGCGTGCGCAGAAATGGAGCCGTTGTTGATAATACGTCCGCCCTTAGGGCTTTGGGATTTCATAACTCTAAAGGCCTGTTGCAAACAGTAAAACATTCCATTTAAGTTGATGTTGACAACGTTTGTCCACTGCTCAACTGTGAGCTCCTCCAAGGGGACACCAGGTGCACCCACACCTGCATTGTTGAATAACAAATCTACACGCCCCCATTCTTTAACAACTGTGTCAAATAAGGCCTTAACAGCGACTGGGTCCGATACATCGGTAGGAACACAGAGGGCTTGTCCCTTAGGGGCCGCGTCAAAAACCTCTTTCAACATCTCTACACGTCTTCCTACTAAAGCCACTCTGTAACCAACCTTCATAAGAGCGTTAGCAGTAGCTTTGCCAACACCTGAACCTGCCCCAGTCACGATCGCGATTTTTGAACTACTCATTAGATATCTCCTATACTATTTATTTTTAAACACATTAATTCATTCTATAAGGCTTTCGACCTTTTTTCTTTTGTGCTGATTTAGCAGCAACAGCCGTTTGAAGAACTTGTTTCAAACTTTTCTTGGCCCCTGCTTTAGAAGCCACCGTTTTAGCTGCTGAGCCCTCAGGTGCAACAACAGTTTCAACTTTTGTTGGTTTTAATTTTGATTTGGATTTAGATTTTTTTGATCTAGAAGTTGAATCAGTAAATTCAGTTTTCTTTTTACCGAATCCTGCTTTTGCGTTTACTTGACTGCTGAGCCTATCCAAATCAGATCTCACCAATCTAAAGTCAATTTTTCTGCCGTCTAAATCAACCCTAGAGACTTGAACCCTTACCTTGGTTCCAATGGCATATCTGATCCCAGTACGTTCGCCTCTTAGCTCTTGACGGACCTCATCAAAGTTGAAGTACTCTCCACCCAACTCGGTTATGTGAATCATTCCTTCAACATACATCAAATCTAGGGTGACAAAAACCCCGAAGCCAGCAATTGAAGTTACGACCCCACCAAACTCCTCTCCCAAATGTTCGCGCATGTATTTACATTTGAGCCACGCCTCGACATCTCTACTTGCTTCGTCTGCCCGGCGCTCATTGGCACTGCAGTGTAAACCTGCTGCCTCCCAGGCTTGAAGCTCGGGACTTGGTTTCTTAGGAGTTTTAGACTGTGTTTTATTCTTAGCATTGTTTACAGCCAAACGCCTTGCAAGCTTTGCGTGTGCCTCTCCGGGGATTGGGAGCTGCGGTAGTTGATAAGTCTTCCCCAGTAACTTTGCTTTAATAGCTCGGTGAACCAAAAGATCAGGATACCTTCTGATTGGACTTGTAAAGTGGGTGTAGCCCTCGTAAGCCAAACCGAAATGTCCGCTGTTAAAGGGAGTATAAATGGCTTGCTGCATTGAGCGCAGGAGCATTGAATGAATTTGCTGAGCGTCGGGTCTGTCTTTTGTGGCTTGTGCGATCGCTTGAAACTCTTTCGGGGCAGGATCCTCAGTGAGGCTCATATTCACCCCAATCGCTTTTAAATAGGCTTTTAGAGTTTCTCTTTTCTCAGGCGTAGGTCCCTCATGGACACGGTAAAGAGCCGGTTGTTTCCCTTGCAATAGATACTCAGCACTACAAACGTTGGCGGCTAACATAGACTCTTCGATCAAACGGTGAGCTTCAGTTCTTTCACGAGGAATAATCTTTTCAATTCTGCCTGAGTCATCGCAAATAATTTGAGTCTCAGTCGTTTCAAAATCAATTGCTCCCCTGGTTTGACGCTCTTTAAGCAACGCTCTATAAACATCATACAAATTCATCAACTCAGGTATCCGTTCCTTACGTCTCACCGCCTCTGGGCCACGTGTATTGCTCAGGATAGAGGCTACCTCTGTATAAGTCATACGTGCATGACTAAACATCAAGGCAGGATAAAACTGGTAAGCATAAATTTTCCCGTCACCAGTTATAAGCATGTCACAGACCATACATAAACGTTCTACATCTGGTTTTAGAGAGCAAAGCTCATTAGAGAGTTTCTCAGGCAGCATTGGGATGACTCGCCTTGGGAAATAAACGCTAGTTGCTCGGTCATAAGCATCTACATCAATTGCGCTTCCAGTCTCTACGTAATGGCTTACGTCAGCAATGGCAACCAACAACCGCCATCCTTTACTGCGGCCTACCTTGGCTGGGGTGCAGTAAACAGCATCGTCAAAATCTCTAGCATCCTCGCCGTCGATAGTAATTAACGGGATATCTGTTAGATCCACTCGGTCCGCTCGGTCTACGGGCCTGACTTTCTCGGGTAGTGTTTTAGCAAGCGTCAAACAAGCCTGTGAGAATTCGTGAGGTACAGAATACTTTCTAACTGCGATCTCTATCTCCATACCCGGGTCGTCCATCTCCCCGAGAACCTCGACCACTCGACCAACCGGTTGTCCGTAAAGACTAGGAGGCTCTGTAAGCTCAGTCACAACGACCTGTCCAGGCTTGGCTTGGCCCGTTGCCCCCTTAGGGATCAATACATCTTGGCCGTAACGTTTGTCCTCAGGGGCAACAAGCCATACCCCACCCTCTTGTAAAAGACGACCAATCAAGGGATGCTTTGGCCGCTCTATGATCTCTATCACTCTCCCCTCTGGACGCCCTCTCTTGTCAAGTCGTGTGATGCGAACTTTAATGTGATCTTTGTGCAATACGGCACGCATTTCATTGGGGGGGAGATAGATGTCGGATTGCCCATCGTCCCTTAAAACAAATCCATGGCCATCTCTGTGCCCTTGAACGGTTCCGGAAATTTCTTCTGACGAGCCTGCGCCAGAATGTGCAAAGTTTTTGATAGAATCACCCTCTTTTCCTGAACTGCCCAGGTGGCGGAATTGGTAGACGCACTAGTTTCAGGTACTAGCGAGTAACATCGTGGGGGTTCGAGTCCCTTCCTGGGCACCAAACTCCAACAAATCGAGATCGGAAGAATTAATAGTCGCTACTACAACCAACTCAATACCAAAACTGTAAGGTAACAGTGACAGGTAAAGTAGTTATAAACGTCTATTAAACGCCTTTGATTTAACAACTTACATAGTTTAACTCGCTTCCCTGGTGTTTTAAAATTGAATTTTTACACCATTTAGCTTTTACAGGGCGCAATTAGAACAAACTTATTACGCAGTTTTTTGCGTTTTTTGCCTAAGGACTACCCTTTATCAGGGATGCATAAATTTAAGAACTTATTTTGTATTTATATTCTTAAAAATTAAATTTTATCCATTTCACAAGTCAGATTTAGTTATCATATTGGCTTTGCTAAATATTACCTCAGCCAGAAATCTAGAATGAGCACAGAAACAGAAACCATCCAAAACCCATTCCCCCAAGCTGCTTGGCAATTAAAAATTGAGCATTTGCTTGCGAAGCCATTTTTGCAACATGGGATTGTTGTTCTTATCTTCTTAAATGCAATTTTGCTTGGTATGGAGACTAGCCCATGGATCATGAGTGAAATTGGCGAAGAACTTCACTTGCTTGACCACGTGATCTTAGGTATCTTCATTTGTGAGTTAAGCTTACTGATGCTTGCTAGAGGGTTACATTTTTTCAAAGACCCCTGGTGCTTATTCGACTTTGTAGTTATTGCAATTGCACTCATACCAGCGTCCGAGTCATTGGCTGTTTTGCGGTCATTAAGGGTTCTTCGGGTACTTCGACTTATTAACAAAGTCGATAGTATGCGCAAAGTTGTGAGAGGTCTATTAGGATCTTTGGCAAGTTTGGGATCCGTAATGGGTTTGATGTTGATCGTCTTCTACGTCTCTGCAGTTGTTACAACCAATCTTTTCGGCAAAGAGTTTCCTGAGTTTTTCGGAAATTTAGGATCTAGCTTCTTTACGTTGTTCCAGGTCATGACGCTTGAGAGTTGGTCTGATGGGATTGCAAGACCAGTTATGGAGAAATTCCCTAACGCATGGGTCTTTTTCATCATCTTCATCATGATCGCAACTTTCGTAGTTGTGAACTTGTTTGTGGCGGCAATCGTTGACTCATTCAGCGCTCACAGTGCGGCGGATAAAGAGGAGGTCAAACGTATACAAGATGAGGCCCAAAGACACTTGGAAGAGCAAAGACTTCTCATGCAAATAAATGAGGAGTTCCACGCCATCAAACAAGAGCTAGATGAGGTTAAAGACATGATTAAGAATTTAGTAATTCCTGGCGCCATATCTAAGTAATCACTTAAGCTATCTAGACCTAGTCTACTCCCCAAAACTTAAAGGGCCTAATTCACTGAATTAGGCCCTTTTGCTTGTTCTAATAAAAAAAACGTTGATGGCTTTGGGCCTTCATTCACCCTTAATCACAAATAATTGATACTGACTTGGTATTCAAATATGCTTCTAAAGCTTCTGAACCTCCTTCAGATCCATACCCAGAATCTTTAACGCCGCCAAAGGGCATTTCTGGCCAAGCTACTGCAGGTTGGTTCATCCAAAGCATTCCCACTTGAAGTTCTTTAGCAAGTAGATGGGCGTTTTTGAGTGACTTTGTGAATGCGTAACTTGCCAATCCAAAAGGCAATCGGTTGGATTCAGCAACCGCCTCCTCCATTGTGTTAAAAGTACGAATAGCAGCCATAGGACCAAAGGGCTCGTCGTTGAAGACTTTTGCATCCAAGGGAACATCAGAGAGAATCGTAGGAGCAAAGAAGTTTCCAGAGGATCCAATTCGCTCTCCTCCGGACGCAACAGTTGCACCCTTGCTAACTGCATCTTTTGTAAATTCAGCCATCGCAGTCAAGCGTCTCGGATTTGCCAGAGGCCCCATTGTGGTTCCGTCCACCAGTCCATCACCCACTTTGAGTTTCTGGGCCTGAGCGACCATCGCAGCGACAAAAGACTCCTTTAAACTTTCATGCACCAAGAAGCGTGTTGGGGAGATGCAAACCTGACCGGCATTTCTAAATTTCGCAGCACCTGCAGAGCGAGCTGCAAGCTCAACATCAGCGTCCTCACATACGATGACAGGCGCATGTCCCCCCAACTCCATGGTGACGCGCTTCATGTATTGCCCAGCCATAGCAGCCAATTGCTTACCTACAGGGGTTGATCCAGTGAATGTTATTTTGCGAATAATGGGGTGAGGTATCAAGTAGCTAGATATCTCAGCAGGATCTCCGTACACCAAACCAATAACACCAGCAGGTACACCTGCATCCAAGAAGGCCTTTAATAACCCAGCAGGAGAGGCAGGGGTTTCCTCGGGAGCTTTGACAATTATGGAACAACCGGTTGCCAAAGCGGCGCTCATTTTGCGAACAACTTGATTTATTGGAAAGTTCCAAGGCGTGAAGGCGGCAACAGGGCCTACAGGGTCTTTCAACACCATTTGTTGAGCAGATAAGTTACGTGGGGGCACGACTCTGCCGTAAACGCGTTTGCCTTCTTCTGCGAACCATTCAATAATATCGCCAGCCATCATGATTTCAGCTTTAGCCTCAGCAACTGGCTTGCCTTGCTCCTGGGTCATTAATGCAGCAATTTCAGGGGCACGCTCCCTCAAAATGGTTGCCGCTTGTCTCATAATTTTGCATCTCTCAATCGCTGGGACTTTGCGCCATGTGTCGAAACCCTTTTGTGCAGCTGCTAAAGCTCGGTCTAGGTCAACTTTTGACGCAAAAGCAACTCGACCAATCTCTTGACCAGAAGCCGGATTTAGAACAGGTAAAGTTTTTCCATTGGCTGCATCACACCATTGGCCATCAATCAAGAGTTGCGTATTCGTATAGGACATGAAGGTTATCTTTCTGTAATGTAAAAATTAATTCGAGAAACAAATACACATTTTGGCATTTGTTCCCCTGCAACTTCAAAGTTTAACATTTTCAGCTCAGGTGCGAAGTAAAATCACTATCCCTCTCACCTAAGTAAAACCCGCATTGCGTCAGAAATTGGCCCTCCAACTCATCATTGGCTGCAACTCAAATACAGTTTAATCGAAATATAAGTTACTAATATTTCGAAAATTTAATCCAAATCAACCTAAACTGTATGTCAATCAATACCCCATTTGATTCCAAACTAAATTCCAACATTGTTTGCTGGGGAATTCTCTTACTTATTACCCTAGCCACTACCACCTTGTGTGAGTTGATAGGGTTGCCAGCGGCCTTTCTACTCGGCCCTATGCTTGCTGGGATCATCACCGAGAGCATTGGAATTAAACTTAGAATTTCAAAGTTTTTTATGCCCCTATCTCAAGCTATTATTGGATGCTTGATAGCAAAATCAATTAATACCGAGATAATTAATACAGTTATCGATCAATGGCCCATTTTGATGAGTGTCGCGACCATGACCTTAATTGCAAGTGTTAGCTTGGGATGGGCAATAGGCAAAATGGGAATCATGCCAGGTACTACAGCAATTTGGGGGCTACTTCCAGGTGCTGCTACGACGATGGTCTTAATTGCAGAGGACTTTGGCGCAGATCCCAGAGTCGTCGCGTTTATGCAGTATTTACGTGTTCTTTTGGTGACTTTGATTGCCTCCCTTGTCGCTCGGTATTGGGTGCATATCCCCATTACTTCAATTCACAAACTAAATATCTTTGCCCCTGTAGATTTGGGATCCTTGGCAGTAAGTCTGATCGTCATTGGAATCAGTCTAAGCGCTTTGTTGATACCCAAATTCTCTGGAGGGGTATTGATGCTTTCCATGACCCTAGGAGGAATTATTCAATTTGAAGGATTTTCGCAAATGCAATTGCCGGTCTGGTTGTATGCATCAGCATTTGCTTTTATCGGTTGGAGCGTGGGTTTAAGATTCACGAAGGAGGTTTTAATAGCAGCTACTAAGGCGCTTCCTCAAACATTTCTGTGCATTACTCTTTTGATCATTTTTTGTATTGGTAGCGCAGCAGTTTTAGTATATTTCCTACAAGTTGACCCTCTAAGTGCTTACCTGGGAACAAGTCCTGGAGGCGTAGATTCAGCGGCCATCATCGCAGCCTCCACTAAAGTTGACGTATCCCTAGTGATGGCGCTTCAGATTATGCGGTTTTTAATCACCTTAACTGTTGGTCCATACTTATGCAAATTAGTGGCCTCTTACTCTAAATT
>DAITOS010000024.1:0-27955 GCA_036834025.1 Limnohabitans sp. | reverse complement strand
CTAAAAATAGTATTTAAATTATTAGATCAATTTGGATAAGCGCTGCTTAGGTAATTCTGAGTTTTTTTATTACCAATGTCAACCTAAGAAGTAACACAAAACAAAAAAATATAGAAATAATAAATAAATTCAGGCTTTTTTGCTCATATATCAACGTTATCTCAATTAGCACATCTCAGACTATCTTTAATTCTTTTAAGTTCATACAATTTAGAACTTATACACAGTCATTGAAGGCATTACATGAATTCATATCTTAATTTTCTTAAGCTATCAGAGTCAATTAGCTCTAAGCTCATGGTCCTAGAGATAGACGCTACTGCTGTACGACTGCTTGAGATGATTGCGGTTGCATATTCACTTGGAAAGGCTCTTAATGTAACTGAGGCAATGCATTTAGGCACAATCGGTTCACAGGCAACTCTTCACCGCAAAATTAATAACTTAAGAGAGCAGGGATTGGTAAGTTTGGTACACGAAGGTAAAAATAGGAGAACCAAATATTTGGTTCCAAGTGCGAAAGCAAACAAACACTTTGAGCAATTGTCTAAAGTAATGGCCAAAGCTTATCTAGCAACTCAGCACTAAACAGCACTAATTTAACTAATTCAAAACTACTGGAGTTTTGCGCCTAAGTCTTGGACAATTTTTGATAACATCAACAATCAGGCTCCGAACTCCCAATCTAAATCCCACGAATGTTCTCAAGATGCTGCTAGATCACAAGGAGCAGATCCATCAATCTCATAAATTTCCAGTTTATAGGAAATGTATTAACGCGCATATTTAGATTACTTAATGAATTGATTTGTTAACTTTGAACTCTTAAACCCTTACCTACCTCAAAAGTCCCTATTTTTTTAGCAGAATCGAAACCGCATCTCTCGAACACAGACATCACCTCCTTCTCTGCACTTGGATCGCACGAAACCAATAGACCGCCACTTGTTTGGGGATCAGTTAAAAGATTTTGTTGCCAAGACTGAATTTGGTCTTCCAAACTTACTTCATTTGAATATCCTGCCCAGTTACGAGTAGAAGCCCCCGTGAAAACATTTTGCTTCACCAGTTCTACCGCCTCCTCTATCACTGGGACTAGTGGCATATGAATTACTGCCTTAAGATTGGCGCCCCTGCAAAGCTCAAGCAAATGTCCTGCTAAACCAAATCCAGTCACATCAGTCAGTGCATGAACTCCCCTGATCTTTGATAACTCAATGCCTGGCGTATTGAGTTGAGTCGTGTACCTTATCATCTTCTCATACCCAGCTTGTGGCAAATTACCACTCTTAAGGGCCGCACTTAATACACCTACCCCCAGTGGCTTACCCAAGATAATACTATCCCCAACTACGGCGGAATTGTTTCGCTTTAAATGAGCAGGGTCTACGAGTCCGATCACAACAAGTCCGTAGATTGGCTCAACAGTATCTATGGAGTGTCCTCCAGCAATAGGAATATTGGCTTGTGCGCAAACACTTTCTCCGCCCTGGGTGATTTTTTGAATCATCTCAAGGGGCATAACATTAATGGGCATCCCCAAAAGTGCGAGGGCAAACAAAGGCTGAGCGCCCATTGCATAAACATCTGAGATTGCGTTTGTTGCAGCAATTCGACCAAACTCGAATGGATCGTCAACAATTGGCATAAAGAAGTCTGTCGTAGCAACGATTGCTTGAGAATCATTAATCCGGTATACGGCTGCATCCTCATTGTTTTCCAGGCCCGCAAGTAATGCTTCTGGGATGATGCGCGCAGGTGACGATTTCAGTATCTCACTGAGTATGCCAGGTGCAATCTTGCAACCACAACCACCACCATGTGCAAGGGATGTGAGTCTTCCGTTAAAGGACATAGTTTTAATAAAAATTCAAATTTAAGTGATCTTAGACTTTTTTGGATAGGGCTTTTTGCCCCAAAAGCGTTCGCTGTTTATCGCTCACAAAGTTTTAAAAATGCTCTAACTCCATTGCATTAACGGACTCTCCCCCCTCCAATACAGATTGTGCGAGTGAGAGCGCAACTGGGAGTAAGTGCTCAGCGTGAAACCGCGCCGTTGAAATCTTTGCAGCATAAAAGCTCTTGTCCTCGTTCATTTTGTCTTCACTCACCATCAATGCTTTAGCCAATTGCCAAGCAGTTAGTAAGTAGCCGGTTAGCTTTAGGTAACCAACACTACCTGCAAATACATTTTTGGTCTCAGTTTTAAAGTGCTCAACTACATAGTGGACCACAGATTCATATGCTCCACGGGCTTGTCTTAGGTTCTTTAGTACCGCTTGGGCCTCCTTAGAGCTGCGCTTTTCTAATTGAGTCTCTGTTTGCTCTATCATTCTTGCTATAGCCAAGGCAACCTTACCTTTATCTTTATAAGTTTTACGGCCAACTAAATCATTTGCTTGAATAGCCGTAGTTCCTTCGTAAATGGTCAAAATCCGTGCATCCCTGTAGTACTGAGCCGCTCCAGTTTCCTCTATGAAGCCCATACCGCCGTGGACTTGAACCCCCAGGCTTGCTACTTCAATAGACATCTCAGTTGAAAATCCTTTAATAATAGGAACCATAAATTCATAGATAGCACCAAATTGCTCGCTCTCAATTTCATTTGCACTGTGTTGAGCTAGATCGCTACATTTAGCTCCAAAGTATGCAAGCGCTCTTGAGCCTTCTGTATATGCACGCATCGTGGCCAGCATTCGTTTTACATCAGGGTGTTGGATAATGGGAACTGGTCCTTCAGATCCGTCAAGATCCCTAGACTGTTTGCGTTCTTTGGCATATGCAACAGCTTTTTGATATGCTCTATCGGCAATAGAAACTCCTTGCATACCAACCCCAAAGCGAGCAGCGTTCATCATAATGAACATGTATTCCAGACCTCTGTTCTCCTCACCAACAAGATAGCCAATAGCTCCAGTTTTGTCACCAAATTGCATGACTGCTGTTGGACTTGCTTTTATACCGAGCTTGTGCTCTATAGAAACACAATAAGCGTCATTTCTAGCCCCCAAAGAGCCGTCGCCATTAACCAAGAACTTAGGAACTACAAATAAAGAAATGCCTTTTACACCCTCTGGCGAATTAGGTGTACGGGCAAGCACCAAATGAATGATGTTTTCAGCCATATCATGGTCACCATAAGTGATGTAGATTTTGGTCCCATAAATTTTGTATTCACCTGCCTCTGCAGGCACTGCCCGGGTTCTAACGAGAGACAAATCTGAGCCAGCTTGTGGCTCTGTGAGATTCATGGTTCCCGTCCATTTGCCAGCAACCATATTGGGTATAAATTTATGCTTCAATTCATCACTACCTGCCGTCATTAGTGCCTCAATTGCGCCGTCTGTTAAAAGCGGGCATAGTGCAAAGGACAAGTTGGATGCGTTCAACATCTCAGTGCATGCAGTTGAAATAATTTTTGGTAGCCCCTGACCTCCGTATTCTTCTTCATGCATAACCCCTTGCCAACCACCGGCTACAAATTGCTTGTAAGCATCCCTAAACCCAGGGGAAACCTGAACACCATCTGCATGCCAAGAACTTGGAGTCTTGTCACCCTCCCAATTTAGAGGAGCTAAAACTTCAGAGCAAAATTTATTTGACTCCTCCAAAACAGCCGCCGCGGTGTCAATATCAAAATCTTCAAACCTTTTAATGCCCAATACATCGCTAAGACCAGCAGTCTCGCCAATCACAAATAACATGTCTTTAATAGGTGCTTGATAACTCATGTCATCTCCAAGTCTGAGAAAAAAATTTAAAGAAATTTAAGAATTAGCCCCAGTATAAACAAAATCTCAACAAAAAAGCACGATCGTTCTAAATCTTTCAAATTTAACAACTACCTTGGTTATACTTGTCTGGGCAAATATACCTTTCATAGACATAAACAAATGCTTGTAGCCACGCATAAAATCAACAAATCAACCTCTAAAGGTGTGAAGACTTCAGACACTAAGGGTTCCTCAAGGATAACTCAAACCAGTTCCTTGAGTAAGGGGGATGCAACAAAGGCTTTGGTACTAGATGCAGCGTTGTACTTGGTGGGTCGAGACGGCTTTGAAGGCCTAAGCATCGGTCGAATAGCTGATCGTATGCAGATGAGTAAGAGCGGTGTTTATGCTCATTTTGAATCAAAAGAAAACATTCAAATTGAAGTCATTCAGGAATACCACAGGAGATTTCGAAAATTCGTTTTTGAGCCTGCCCTTCAACTTCCTAGAGGTCTGCCAAGACTCAGGAAAATGCTCGACAAATGGATCGAACTCACAATCTCTGAGGTAAGCACCGGTTGCATCTATATTTCTGGTGCTTTTGAGCTTGACGATCAACCTGGACCAGTTCGAGATGAGTTATCAGGAATTGTCATGACATGGAGAAAAACGCTCATCAAAGCAATTGAAATGGCAATTAATGAAGGGCACTTAAAAAGTAAAACCAACCCCAAGGAAATGTTATTTTCTTTTTACAGCGTTATTCTCGGAATTCAACACGACTCAAGATTTCTTAAAGCAACTGATAGTTCTAAGTTCGCAGACAAGTTAATCAAAAAAATTATTACCGAGAACAAGCCAAAATCTATTAAAAAAGCATTACATGTGACAAATTTAAAATCCTAAAAACTCTTGATATCTGTTACTTTGATTTATGATAACAGCGGATAAAAAAACTAACGACTTTGATTATGACCAACCAACAAATTCTTGAAAAATTCGGCCCCAGAGAATCAATGGACTACGATGTAGTGATTGTCGGCGGGGGGCCCGCTGGTCTATCTGCAGCAATACGACTAAAACAACTTGCACAATCAAAGGGCAATGAGATCTCAGTCTGTGTTTTAGAAAAAGGTTCGGAGGTTGGTGCACACATACTTTCCGGCGCCGTCATGGATCCAGTTGCTATCAATGAGCTTATACCCAACTGGAAAGAAAAAGGCGCCCCCCTTTCAACGGAAGTCAGCGAGGATCGTTTTTTATTTTTAACCCCAGATAAATCCTATCAAACTCCAAATTGGCTTTTGCCAGAGTGTTTCCAAAATCACGGAAATTACGTCATCAGCTTATCTAACTTTACGCGTTGGTTGGCAACCCAGGCTGAGGAGCTCGGAGTGGAAATATTTGCCGGCTTCCCAGCGGCAGAAATCCTGTACACCGAGCAAGGTCAAGTTTGTGGTGTAGCCACTGGCAATATGGGTCTAAGCAAAGAGGGTGAGCCGCTTGATACCTTTCAAATTGGTATGGAACTGCGCTCCAAGTACACCCTATTTGCAGAGGGCTCACGGGGTAGTTTAGGTAAAGAATTGATCACAAAATATAAGCTTGACCACGATTCTGATCCACAAAGCTATGGTCTTGGTCTGAAAGAGGTATGGGAGATTGATCCTGCCAAGCACAAGGAGGGTCTAGTAATTCACACCGCGGGTTGGCCTTTGCAAAATGACACCTACGGTGGATCCTTTCTTTATCATTTGAACAAAACTCAGGTTGCAGTTGGATTCGTGGTTGGTCTTTCATATTCAAATCCAACCCTGAGCCCCTTCGAGGAGTTTCAACGATATAAAACACATCCAAGTATTCGTCACTTCTTTGAAGGCGGTAAGAGAATTGCATACGGTGCACGAGCTATAACAGCTGGTGGACTCAATAGCTTGCCCAAAACAGTTTTTCCAGGTGGCGCTCTAATTGGATGCGACGCCGGGTTCTTAAACGCCTCTCGTATAAAGGGTTCACATGCTGCGATTAAAACGGGTATGCTTGCTGCAGAGGCTGCTTTCCAGGCATTAAATGCGGGAAGGCAATTAGATGAGCTTGCGGCTTATCCTCAAAGTTTTAATGAAAGTTGGTTGCATAAAGAACTCAAAGCAGCCCGAAACTTCAAGCCCTGGATGTCTAAAGGTCTTTTATTAGGATCTTTGATGGTGGGTATTGAGCAAAAACTTCTTGGAGGCAATATTCCTTGGACTATTCATAACAAAAAAGCCGATCATACTTGCCTTAAAGAGTTAAAAGACTGCCAGCCTATCGTTTATCCAAAACCTGACGGAGTCGTTAGTTTTGACAGGCTCTCATCAGTATTCATCTCCAACACAAATCATGAGGAAAACCAACCCTCGCACTTAACTTTAAAAGATAGTTCCGTCCCAGTGAGCATCAATTTTGCAAAATACGGAGGACCCGAACAACGTTATTGTCCAGCAGGCGTGTATGAATACATTAACAGCGATGGGGAAGAAAAACTACAAATAAATGCCCAAAACTGTCTGCACTGCAAAACCTGTGATATCAAAGACCCAACTCAAAATATCGTATGGAAAACACCCGAGGGATCAGGCGGCCCCAATTACTCTGGTACCTAATTGATCAGTAATTTCACATTCAAATAAACCAAAGACTACGGCTCTTAATCGACTTTGAGAAAAAGTTAGCTATGTGCCTCCTTCACTTATAAAGACATGCCAAATTCAGCCAAGAGTCCTACCTTTTGGCAAGGGAGGATCGAAAACTTCCTTGCACTGCACACTGTTCAGTACACC
The DNA here is from genome assembly GCA_036834025.1 of Limnohabitans sp. Lineage (GTDB taxonomy): Bacteria > Pseudomonadota > Gammaproteobacteria > Burkholderiales > Burkholderiaceae_C > Limnohabitans. Next base: position 21,423 of record DAITOS010000024.1, on the reverse strand, counting down.
ATTGTGTCACTTATCATAATCAATGCCCTTTTGTTAGGACTTGAAACGAGTGAGGAAATAATGAGTCAATACGGGAGTTTGTTACACCTTGTTGACCACATTATTTTAGGTATTTTCATTGTCGAGTTAATTCTCCTAATGAGTGCGAGGGGGCTAAGTTTCTTTAAAGATGCTTGGTGCTTATTTGACTTCATCGTCATTGCGATTGCTTTGGTCCCTGCATCTGGTTCACTATCTGTGATTAGATCACTTCGAGTCCTGCGTATCCTCAGACTCATCAATAAGTTTGAAAGCATGAGAAAAGTGGTCAATGGACTACTTGGTTCTTTGGCCAGTTTAGGCTCAGTTGTGGGCCTTATGCTAATTGTCTTTTACGTTGCTGCAGTTGTCAGTACGAACTTATTTGGAAAAGAATTCCCAGATTACTTTGGCGATCTAGGCGCCTCATTTTTTACACTATTTCAAGTGATGACGTTGGAGAGTTGGTCCAACGGGATCGCGCGCCCCGTGATGGAGAAGTTTCCACAGGCTTGGATATTTTTCCTCACCTTCATCATGCTCTCTACTTTTGTTGTCATCAACCTCTTCACTGCAGCCATAGTTGACTCATTCGGTAGCGATACCGAGTCGGACCTTGACAACAAAAGACTAGAGGAATATAAAAAGAAAAGGGAAATTCAAGAGCAAAAGTTAATCAAGGAAATCAACGATGAGTTTATTGCTATCCAAGAAGAATTACTTGAGGTCAAGCAATTCATAAAACAGATTGCAAATAAAACATCTGTCCATTGAGTACTACCGGGATCTATTAACAGACAATGAGTTTTAACGAACCATACAGGGACGTTTTGGATCGAACTTCCAACCCGGAATTAAAAACTGCATCGCCGTTGCGTCATCCCTTGCACCCAATCCGTTTTTAAGATAAAGCTCATGCGCGCTTTGAACTGCTTGCATATCAAGTTCAACACCTAAGCCGGGACTTTTGGGCACCTGTACGTGTCCATCTATGATTTGCAAAGGTTGGGTAGTGAGACCTTGACCGTCTTGCCAAATCCAGTGTGTATCTATAGCCGTAACTTTGCCTGGTGCGGCTGCAGCAACCTGAGTAAACATGGCAAGTGACACATCAAAATGGTTGTTTGAATGGGAACCCCAAGTTAAGCCCCAATCCCTGCAGGTCTGTGCAACCCTAACAGACCCCGCCATTGTCCAAAAGTGTGGATCTGCTAGTGGGATATCAACACTTTGCAAAGACAATGAGTGAGTCAATTGACGCCAATCGGTTGCAACCATGTTGGTAGCGGTAGGAAGCCCCGTTTCTCTCCTAAACTCGGCCATAACTTCTCGCCCACTAAATCCGTCCTCTGCTCCGCAGGGATCTTCTGCGTAAGCAACAACACCGTGCATGTCTCGCATGAGTCTTACTGCATCCTTTAGTAACCAACCACCATTAGGATCTAAAGTCACACGGGCAGTTGGAAATGCCTCATGTAACGCAACGACTGCCTCAATCTCTGCCTCTCCAGATAACACACCGCCCTTTAATTTAAAGTCATTAAATCCATACTTTTGTTGGGCTGCTTTGGCCAAGTTAACGATTGACTGCGCAGTCATTGCTTCTTGGTCTCTTAGATGAAACCAATCATCTTGTGAGGAGGACTTTGTCTTATCTCTGTAAGGGAGACTTGTTTTAGATTTATTACCAACATAAAACAAGTATCCAAGCATCTCAACGGAGCTTCTTTGTTGACCTTCGCCAAGTAGTGCGGCAACTGGTAAATTAAGATGCTTACCCAAAAGGTCAAGCATCGCAGACTCTACTGCGGTGACAGCATGAATTGTTGTCCGTAGGTCAAATGTCTGCATACCCCGCCCGCCTGAGTCGCGGTCAGCAAAAAGGGCTCTCATTTGAGACAAAACAGCTTGAACGTTGCCTATGCTCTGACCCACAACCAGGGATGTCGAGTCCTCAATTGTTTGCCTAATCTTCTCCCCCCCCGGCACCTCGCCAATTCCACTTTGACCAGATGAGTCGGTAAGAATAATTAAATTACGGGTAAAAAATGGACCATGCGCGCCTGACAAATTTAGCAGCATACTGTCATGCCCTGCAACAGGTATGACTCTTAAGGAGACAATTTTAGGGGTTGAGGAGGTTGTCATTTTTAAAATATATCGATTAGGAAAACTGCAAAGACCAGGCCGGTGAAACTTCCCGTTTTCTCGTAGTCTTATCAGGCGCTTTGAAATTAACTAGAAACTGCTTTATCAAGACAAGACTCTATCCCAGTTTAGGAGGTCTTTTAAGTCGGCACTAGGGTTTACCCTTTCGTGGTGTATGAATTAGTTTGCTCTTATTTCGGGGGACAATCATCAGAGTTGAAATACCTTTTAAACACCCAAAACGAGCAAATCAACATGATTCCCATGTCCCCCACACCTGTAATAAGTCATGAGTCTAGCCCACTTAAGGGAATTAAAGTGATCGAACTAGGCCAAGTACTCTCAGCTCCATTTGCGGGATCTATCTTCGCAGATCTTGGCGCGGAGGTTATAAAAATTGAACGCTCCGGCACAGGAGATGATGCAAGAACGATGGGCCCAGCTTTCAGGCACGGAGACGCTCTTAATTTTCATATTTTCAATAGAAACAAAAAATCGATTGCACTCAACTTAAAAGACCCTTTGGAAGTAGAAAAGCTTGACCGACTTATTTGTGATGCAGACATCCTCATTCACAACCTTCGCCCTGGAGTTACAAAGGATTTAGGTTTAGACGGTGAGACTCTTACAACAAAACATCCAAGGCTCATTTACTGTGAGATCTCTGCGTTTGGGCATACCGGCCCCATGAGTAAAAAGCCAGGTTATGAGCCTTTAGTTCAAGCATACAGCGGATTATCCAGTACAAACGGTGGTCCAAATGATCCGCCCACTCGTATGGGCGCCTCTGTCTGCGACCAGGGTAGTGGGATGTGGGTTGTGATTGGTGCCTTATCAATGCTGACACAACGCGCGGCGAGTGGGCGCGGCGGTATCGTAAACACATCACTGCTAGAGACTGCCCTTGCTTGGAATGGTCAAAAAAATGATGCCTATTTAAACCTAAATCAATTACCCATTAAACACGCTTCGGGACATCCAAGCTTTGTGCCGTATGAGGCCTTTGATACCATGGACGGCCCAATTTTAATTTGCTGCGGTAACGATCGATTATTTCAAAAGCTTTGTACCCTGCTTAACAAAAGCAATTGGTCTGAGGATGATAGATTCATCACAAACAGGGCACGCCTTACAAATAAGGACGTTTTACTTGCAGAGTTGATCCCAATACTTAAACAAAGAAGTCGAGATGAGTGGTTAAGAGCGTTCGAATTAGCGGGCATTCCCTGCTCTGCAATTTTGGCAATTCCGGAGGTTGTAAGAGAGGAACAAGTTCTTGCTCTTGAGATGTTTCAACACGTACCGGGAGAGGACTTTACTTTGACAGCCATTCCACTTTCTTTCAATGGTCAAAGGCCTCAGATCAAAACTACTGCCCCTAAACTAGGCGCGGATAACGATTTACTTAACTAAGAAAAAATCATTTAAAACATGAAAACCAAAAATCTCATTTACCTAAAGTTAATTCAAATCTTTGCTCTAACGACTTTTTGTCTGATGTCATCCGCTCAAAACACAGACTACCCATCCAAGCCTATTTTGTTTGTAGTACCCTTCTCACCCGGTAGTGGAACTGATACCCTAGCAAGAAGCCTGGCCCAAGAAATCACATCTCAATTCAACATCAACGTGATCGTAGATGACAAGCCGGGTGCAAATGGGTTTATTGCAGCGCAGTTCGTTGCCAAAGCAGTGCCCGATGGATACACCGTGTTAATCACGACCAATACAACTCACGCCGCAAACGAGCACTTGTTCAAGAAAATCCCCTACGACCCCGTTAAAGACTTCTCACCTGTAGCCCTTCTAGGTAAGGGATATATGGCATTGGTTGTAAACAATAACTCGAACATCAAATCTGTATCTGACCTTATCCAAGAAGCTAAGCGTAGACCTGGGCAACTCAATTTTGGTAGCGGAAGCTCATCGAGCCGCCTCGCGGGTGAGTTGCTAAGACAAATGACTGGAATTGAAATCAATAACATCCCCTATAAAAGTAATCCACTAGCTTTAACTGATTTAATAGGGGGACACTTTGATTTTATGTTTGTTGACGCGCCAACAGGCGTACCACAAATCAAGTCTGAGAAACTTAGAGCAATTGCGATAAGTGGGACCAAACATATAGCAACTTTGCCAGGAGTACCCACCGTCGAGGAGGCGGGGATCAAGGGCTATGACATGTCGTTTTGGACCGCTGCTTACTTACCAGCCGGTGCACCATCAGCGGTGCAAAAGAAATTACATGACATCCTCGTTAAGGTCAGTAACTCTAAGTCTGTTGGTGGCTACCACAGCGGAACGGGGGGTGAGTTGGTGTTGCTCGGTCCCGATGGATTAGCCCAATTCCAGGCTGCTGAATCTCTTAAATGGGGCCAAATCATTAAAAATGCAGGGATTCAACCGGAATAAATAGTCAAATTAAGGTTTTTGTCCCAACAATTTTGTGCTGAGTTGAATAAATTCATTTTCTGATCTATTTTTACTTAATAACTTGTAATTCCTCCACAATTAAAATAAATACTGCGTTTCAAACTTTTTTATTTTGACTCTGGCACTTTAAAAGCCAGAAATGATACCCATATAAAGCAAAGGAAATTTTGTTTTCTTAAATTTTGGAATTACCAAAATTTATTCAACATATACAAGGAATACCATGCTTTTTGATTCTTACACCGCACGATCACTCAAATTAAAGAATCGTGTTGTTATGTCACCGATGACGCGCAGCAGAGCCGTTAAGTCAAATACTCCCAACGCCCTTATGGCTGAGTACTACAACCAAAGAGCAAGCGCTGGGATGATCATCACTGAGGGCACCTCTCCATCACCTAATGGGTTGGGCTACGCAAGAATTCCAGGGATCTTCAACGAAGATCAAATCAATGGATGGAAACTCATCACAGATGCAGTTCATGCAAAAGGGTCCAAAATTATCATTCAATTGATGCATACAGGGCGAGTTACGCATATCTCCAATTTGCCTCAAGGAGCTGAGGTCGTTGGCCCAACCTCAGAAGTTTGCCCTGGCGAGATGTACTCAGATTCACTTGGTATGCAGCCCCATAGCGCTCCCCGTGCAATGACACAGGCAGATATTGATCAAGCAGTTAAAGAATACACTGAAGCCGCAAAAAATGCACTTTCAGCAGGCTTTGACGGAGTTGAGATTCATGCGGCCAACGGATATTTGATTGAACAATTCCTGAATGCCAATGTCAATACAAGAACAGATTCATATGGCGGCTCTATAGAGGGAAGAAACAAGTTTGCCTTCCAACTGATTGAGTCAGTCGTCAAAGCAATAGGTGCCGAGAAAACAGGTATTCGTATATCTCCCTACGGTGCTTTCAACAACACGGGTACTTTCCCAGAGGTTGAGGAACAATTTTTAGCATTGGCCCATAAAGTATCTGAACTTGGTTTGCTTTATCTTCACGTACTGGACCATTCTGCAATGGGCGCTCCTGCAATTCCTTCAGAATTCAAAGAAAAACTACGTAAAGCTTTCAATGGCCCATTTATTCTTGCGGGAGGGTTTGATAAAGACACTGCTGAAAGCGCTTTGGCTCATAGCAGTGCAGATTTGATCGGTTTTGGTAGACCTTTTATTTCCAACCCTGACCTAGTAGAGAGAATGCAAACAGCTCATAAACTAAATGAGCCAGACATGTCTACCTTTTACACAGGGGACGCTAAAGGGTATACAGATTACCCAACAATGGCGGGCAAATAAGTCTGGCCGTTTAGATTAATTAAACAATCAGACTGGGGATGTAAGGCGAATGTACCTTACATCCCCTTTTTAATTTACTAGTATCCGCCGCCTGAGTTTTGTGAGCTCTGTGCAGATTGTGGGGTCCAACCTGTCAATTTGGATGCCTCGGCTTTAACAAAATTAGACATCGCAGAGCGATCAGTTACCAGCATTACCATCTGAAATCCTTGATCTATAAAGCGCTGAGTAAACTTTGCACTTGCTGTGTGTATGCCTGCTATAACGTTGTGTTTTTTACAGGTCTCTAAGATCTTGGTAACGGTCGCGACGTGCTTAGGATCTTCGTTGTCCATGACAGGGGCGAGGCCTAAGGAGAGAGCAAGGTCGGTTGGACCGATGTAAGCGGCATCAACTCCAGGGGTTGAGATAATTTCCTCCATTTTCTCAATACCCTCTATTGTCTCAATCATGACGATACAAGCCATTTCTTTGTCAGAATGCTTTTGATAGTCCGCTCCGCTATAAAGAAGGGCTCGGTTTGGGCCATTGCTTCGAATACCAGTTGGTGGGTATCTACATGCTGCAACTGCTTTTTCAGCCTCTTCCCTATTGCTGACCATTGGCACTATAACGCCGTATGCACCAGCATCTAAAACTTTCATTATCATGGAAGGCTCATTCCATGGCACCCGAACAAACGGGGTCACCGATGTCGTAGACACAGCAGTTAACATGGGTACCACGTCAGAGTAGTCTATGCAACCATGTTGCATATCTATGCAAAGCCAATCTACTCCCGTGTGCGCCATCACTTCAGCGGAGAAACCACTTGGAATAGATAACCAAGCTCCTACAGCAGGTTTACCCTCCCTCCAAATTTGTTTAACTTTGTTCATCCGCATTGACTGGCTCCTAGAGTAAGTTGAAAAAAGGTATTATCAACGCAGAATATCCCATGGCTGCGAATGATTTCCCTGACAATTTGGGCAAAGTATACTTAAACGTACTACCGGATTGGCTTTCGAGATGAAAACTATTGTAAAAATCCTATGCCTAATCTTAATTTTTATTCTGCCGCGTATCTCCAACGCAGGTGAAGTTAATGTCGCTGTAGCCTCTAATTTTGCTGCCCCAGTTGAGCAAATCGCTCTCGCTTTCCAGCAAGAAACCGGGCACAAAGCAGTCATCTCCATCGGCTCCAGCGGAAAGTTCTACACTCAAATCAAATACGGTGCACCGTTTCAAATCCTGTTATCCGCCGATGATGAAACACCGGCCAGATTAGAAAAAGAGGGCGATACTGTGTTGGGTACAAGGTTCACCTACGCTACAGGGAGACTCGTGCTTTGGAGTAAAAAAAAGGGGATTGTTGACGATAAGGGTGAAGTATTGAAAAATGGGACCTTCGATCGGATAGCAATAGCGGACCCCAAACTAGCACCTTACGGTTTTGCTGCCATCCAGACCTTAGCCAAACTTGGTATTGAAAAACAAATAACCCAAAAGGCAGTGTGGGGGGAAAATATTGGCCAAACATTTTTGTTTGTGGATACCCAGTCTACTCCGTTAGGCTTTGTTGCATTGTCCCAAGTAATAATGGATAACCGCCTCAAAAACGGTTCTGCATGGATAGTACCTGAAACTCTACATTCGCCTCTTAAACAAGATGCGGTCTTGCTTTTAAGCGGCAAGGAAAACGCTGCTGCCCATGCGTTCATTAAATTTCTAAAATCTAATAAAGCGCAAGAAATCATCAAAGCCTTTGGCTATCAGATCTAAAAAATGATTTTTGTAGATTTTTATCAAATCATCACATGTTTAAGCCTCTACACTTGATTTGAAAAACAATACGTTCAGTAATTCTAAGCAATCCAGTTTACAGGCGCCGTAAATTTTCACAATTTTATGTGACCTTCTGTTTTCTTAAAAAAACACTCTAAATGCGTACGCTCTGGTTTTTAATTTGGACGCTTAAAAAACTCACACCAAAGTTGCTCAACTAGTACGCTATAAAATTACTTAACAAGAGGTTTTTAAATGAAGGTCGGAATTTTAGAAGATGATCTAACTCAAATTGAAATTTACAAGACTTGGCTAAAAACTGAAGAAAACGAGGTCACAGGCTATAGCTGTGCAACCGCTTTTAAAGAGGCAGTTTTGACTCAAAACTTTGATCTCCTGATTATTGATATGGTTTTACCTAAAAGCAATGGACTTCAAGTATTGCAGTGGGTTAGAGCGACCAAAGGTTGGGAGTTGCCCATCATTTTTGCAACATCCATAAACTCAGAAATAGATATCGTTAATACCCTTCGAGCGGGAGCAGATGACTACGTGGTCAAGCCTGCAAAATTTTCAGAATTCATTGCGAGAATTGAGTCCGTCTCAAGACGCAGCAGATACCCCGTAATTCAATCCATCGGGGTCTATGAGATTGACAAAAAGCTCAAGCAAATTAAAAATGGTAGGGAAGTTATACCGCTCACGCAAAAGGAGTTTGACTTAGCAATTTATTTCTTCCAAAACAGTGGCAAATTACTTTCAAGAAAGCATTTGCTAGATAAGCTTTGGGGCCTTAACTCGCAAGTCGATACACGAACTTTGGATACCCACGTTAGTAAAATACGAAGTAAGCTGAATATAAGAATTGAAAATGGTTTACAAATCGTACCCGTATACGGGTACGGTTACAGATCTGAGATATCGAAGTCCTCTGAACTTTTTCCAAATTAAGTTGAGAAATCGACCTTAACCTTGGAGAGAAAATCTTTCATGTAAGCTGCCTCATCCTTTAACCTAGAGTGCAGTTCTGAGCGCGGTATATCTGTAGGCTCCAATCCATTAGCTCTAAGCTTGGAATTAACCGCGGGGGATGTGACTAATTTACGAATGGCATCAGATAACTCCGCAATTACCCGAGGAGAGGTTCCTGCAGGGGCAAATACAGTGTTACCTGTTGGAATATTTTCCCCCTTAAGTACGGACGATAAATTAGGGACACCCGGCAAACTTGGAATGCTTGTAGGTGGTACAACAGCAATCCAATTCATCTTGCCTGCTTGAACCATTGGCCCTCCAACAGGCAAAGTCGTTATAACTGCGTCTAAATGCCCACCTGCTGCATCTGCGATCATGGGTGGGCCACCTTTGTAGGGAACAAGAGTCATATCCAGGCCCGCATTCTTTTGTAGCAACAGAGCCGCCATATGATGAGGAGTACCTATGCCCGCCAATCCCATTTTCACATTAGGCCCTAGTTCTTTTGCCTTTGCTAAAAACTGATCAAGCGTCTTAACACCAAATTGCGTGCTGACAGACAGCATTAAAATTAAATCTGCCGTCGCAGCGACTGGGATGAGATCTTGCATTGGGTCGACATTCTTCATAGCAAACTGAGGAACAAGCGGATTAAGGGTGATTTGAAGGTTACTGAACGCACCAAATACGCCTGCATCGGGTCCTGCCTTGATAACCGTGTCCATTGCAATATTGCCCGCTGCGCCTGGTTTGTTTTCAACTGAGGTATAGGCACCGACTAAACTGTTTAACCCTTCAGTACACGTGCGGGCTATAAAGTCTGCAACGCCTCCAGCAGGATAGCCCACCACAAATTTGAGATTGCGTCCCGCTAACAACTGATCTGCAAAAGTGTTTTGAACTAGACCAGTCGCACCCGTGGCCAATGTGTATTTCAAAAGCGATCGTCTTCTCATATTTAATGTCTCCAAATGTGATTTTTAACTTTTAGAAAGATTCAAAAATCTAAATGCTTATTTATTTAATTAGCTTGATTTTCCAGGTTTTGCAACTGTCTCCACAAAATTTTCCCAGATCCAGACTTAGGAAGATGATCTATAAACTCTACCAACTTAGGTGCCTTGTATACAGCCATCTCACCGCCCGCCCAATCTATTATTTCCTGTTGAGTGATCTGGCCCTTAAATTCTGGCCTTAAAACCACCAAAGCTTTGACGGTTTCGCCCCTGTAAGAGTCTTTACTTGAGATGATGCACGCCTCTTGAATCGCTGGATGCTTGTAAAGCATTAATTCCACCTCAGCAGGCCAAACCTTAAAACCAGATGCATTGATCATCCGTTTAAGGCGGTCCACCATAAAGAAATACCCATCCTCATCCTCCCTTGCCAAGTCTCCGGTTCTCAAAAAGATCCTACCCCCGAGCTCAATTAATGCCTCTTTGCTAGCTTCCTGATTATTCCAATATCCCTTAAAGACTTGTGGGCCGCTAATAATGATTTCACCAATCTCTCCGTTTGCGACCTCCTCAAGGGTTAGAGGATCAACGACCCTGGACTCAACCCCAAATATTGGAATGCCTAGACACTGCTTTTTAGCTCGCTCAGGTGGATTAAGATGGCTAGGAGCAATGGTCTCCGAGAGACCATACCCCTCTACAAAAGTTATCCCTAAATCAAGTAACTTTTGAGCAATAGCTTCCGGCATCGCTGTACCGCCCCCATTCATTCTTTTTAAAGAGGATATGTCGTACTCAGAGACTTTGGGGTTTGCAAGGAAATCAACGATCATGGTCGGTATACAACCAAAGGTTGAGATTTTGTATCTCTCAATACACTGAGCAGCAAGGTCTCTGTCCCATCTGGATAGCAAAACAATTGTTGAACCTGTGTATAGGGGCTCATTCATTCCACTTTGCATCCCTGTGACGTGAAAAAGAGGCAGCACGGCTAACCTGGTATCCTCGACGTTTGTTGCAAACCAGGTCTCGTAAGCACATAGGGTGGACATGACGGTCTCATGAGTGTGCATACACCCTTTAGGATTACCAGTAGTGCCCGATGTGTACGGCATTACACAAAGGTCCTCAGGTCCAACTGTAATGAGCCCGGGAGAGAGTTTTAATTTCAAAGCATCGCTCCAAAGAATAGTCTTTGGGTGTTCAAGCGAGAGCTTAGGCTTACTTAAAATGTCTGGAGTTTTTAGATCCGTGTGAACTCTCAGGTAGTCCTTGTAGCAACTAACAATCACGTGCTTTAATTGATCATTTTCATGCTGTATGTGAGGCTTAACGTTATCAAAGAGTTCTTGTGAAAGTATCAAAGTACTTGCACCGCTGTCAGTGATGTAATGCTCTAATTCATTGGCAAGATTCATTGGGTTAATTGGTACAACTACCGCATTGGCTCTCAAAATCCCGTAATAACTAATGATGAACTGGGGACAATTTTGCATGTAAAGCAGTACCCTATCCCCCTTTTTAACTCCACACTTGTGCTGTAAGTACCCAGCTAAATCTAAAGTTTCTTGCCTAAACTGGGCGAAAGTAATCTCAGTGTCGTAATATCGGATAAAGGTTTTGTCAGGGTAACGAGTTGCACTTACCTCAACGTTATAGGACAGGGAAGTCTTCGGCAAGCTCAATTGTTTAGGTAATTTATGTGGCCAAAATGCGGTGTGACGTTGTGACATAAATAAATCCCTCCATCTCAATCATTTAAAAGCTTTTGATGACGATTAGGAACTATCAATCTAATTTCACCAATTGTTTGCCAAAGTTCTCTCCTTTGAGCATACCGATAAAAGCCTTCGGAGTACTCGCAATACCGTGAGCAATGGTTTCTTTGTACTTTAAATGCCCAGATAGGACTTTCTCCTTGAGCGAGTCGATGATGGATGGCCAAGTATCTGGTTTATCAGTAACGATAAAGCCTTGTAGCTTTATTCTATTAACCAATATTGATCTGATTTGCTGATTGCCATAGGGCTGTGCGTTGTACTCTGAGACCAGGCCACAAAGTGCGATTCTTGAAAAAGGGTTCATGAGCGACATCACGTGTTCAAAAATTGCTCCGCCTACGTTTTCAAAAACACAGTCAATGCCCTTGGGTACAGCTAGCTTTAGAGCGTCCTTAAAATCTGAACTGCTGTGGTCTATACAAGCATCAAAACCTAACTCTTTAACGGCGTAATCGCACTTAGTTTTGCCACCTGCTACGCCTACCACGTGGCATCCCAAACTCTTTGCAAGCTGCCCAACCACAGAACCTACAGCACCTGTAGCTGCGTCAACTAGTACTGTCTCATTTGGTTTAGGCTCACAAATGCCCATCAGTCCAGTCCATGCAGTAACGCCCGGCATCCCTAGGACACCCAAGTACGCGCTTGCAGGAACACTTGAAGCGTCTATCTTCTTTACTAATTCAGAATTAGCTACGTGATGACTTTGCCATCCGGAATAGCTCAACACTTGATCACCAACCTTAAATTCTTTTGATTTAGATTCGATCACCACCCCCGCAGCCTGTCCCACCATCACTGCACCGATCTCAGCGCTTGCAGCATAGGACTTACCAGGCATCAATCGCCCTCTCATATAGGGGTCCAAAGATAACCATTGGTTATGTATTAGAACCTGGTTATCGTTGATAGAGGGGATAGGAGCCTGTACTAACTCAAAGTCAGTCTCTTTGACCCATCCCTTGGGAAACTGCTTAACAATAATTTGTTGATTCATGTTGAGAATTTAAATAACTGGTTTTTAGCAAATGGTAGAACCGCCGTCTACTGCCAAGTATTGACCCGTAATATGACGAGATGCCTCACTTGCAAGAAAGACTGCAGCGCCCTTTAAATCCTCATCTCCTCCAATTCGTCCCAAAGGGGTTTTGCTAATCACAGTTCCCTCATGTTGGGAGAGCAATCCTTGGGTCATCTTGGAGAGGAAGAAGCCTGGACAGATAGTGTTGACATTGATGTTGTACTTACCCCATTCAGCAGCTAAAGCTCTGGTGTGATTTACTGCTGCGCCTTTGGAAGTGTTGTATCCAATAGTTTGCATATGATCGGAGTTACCCCTAAGTCCAGCAACAGAGGCAATGTTGATAATTTTCCCCTGACGCCTAGGAATCATGGACAACTTACCAATTGCTTGGCTCATAAAAAACATCGCATTGATATTCAAATTCATGAGTTTATGCCAAGCGCTTGATGGATAGTCCTCAGCGGGAGCGCCCCAGGTTGCTCCTGCGTTGTTAACCAAAATATCAACCACACCAAGTGTATCAACAGCACTTTTTGCTACACGGTGGATCTCTGCTTCGTCTTGTAAATCAGCAGCAAAGGAATGGGCTATCACGCCGCTTGAACTTAGTTCTTTGCAGGCACTGAGTAATTCTGCCTCCTTTCTTGATACCAATACTAACTCAGCACCCATCTCCCCTAAGGCCTGAGCAATCTGAAAACCCAGACCGCGTGAGCCCCCTGTGATTAAGGCTTTTTTACCAGATAGATCAAATAATTGCTTGACACTCATTTGTAACTCCCCTGCCCGTTATAAATTGCAATTGACTGAATAATCGCTCTAAGGGTTTTAGCAGACCTCAAAGAGTCCTGCCGCACCTTGCCCTCCCCCAATGCACATTGTGACCACAACATGCTTTGCGCCTCTTCTCTTGCCCTCGATCAATGCGTGCCCAACCAACCTAGCTCCTGATACACCGTATGGATGCCCAACCGCGATTGCCCCGCCGTTTACATTCAGAAGTTCATCTGGTATGCCCAATTTATCTCTGCAATAAAGTACCTGCACCGCAAAGGCTTCATTTAGCTCCCACAAATCAATATCAGAAACCTTGAGCCCATTGCGCTCCAAAAGCCTTGGGATAGCAAACACAGGACCAATGCCCATCTCATCTGGCTCACATCCTGCGACGGCGAATCCCCTAAAAATACCTATGGGTTGGAGACCCCGTTTTTCAGCCAATTTACCATTCATCACAACCACTGCACTAGCACCGTCTGAGAATTGACTTGCATTACCAGCAGTAATGACCCCGCCAGGAATGGCTGAGCGAATTTTTGATACGCCCTCAAGCGTGGTGTCTGCTCTTATGCCTTCATCTTGGTCAATACAGACTTCCTTGGTCATGATGCTTTTGGTGGCAATGTCGACTGTACCCATGCGAACATTCATGGGCACAATCTCATCTTTGAAAAGCCCTGCAGCTTGTGCTTTTGCGGCCCGCTGTTGACTCCTAACCCCATACTCATCTTGAAGAGTCTTGCTGATGTTGTATCTCTTTGCAACTTGCTCCGCAGTTTGCAACATGTTCCAATAAATCTCGGGCTTATTTTTCATCAGCTCCGGATCTCTTAACATGTGTTGATTCATATTTTGTTGAACACAAGAAATGGACTCTACCCCACCGGCCACCAAAACAGGCACTTGGTCAACTATGACGCGCTGAGCCGCCATTGCTATGGCTTGAAGACCTGAGGAGCAAAAGCGGTTGATCGTAACCCCTGCAGTTGTGATTGGCAAACCTGCTTGTAGAGCGATCTGTCTTGCAATATTGGCACCGGTTGCGCCCTCTGGTGTTGCACAGCCCATCATGACGTCCTCCACCTCTGCAGGATCGATACCCGCTCTTTGAACGGCGGCTTGGACTGCGTGTCCACCCAAACTCGCCCCGTGGGTCATATTAAAAGCACCCTTCCAAGACTTTGCAAGCGCAGTGCGTGCAGTACTAACAATCACAGCTTCAGTCATCGCATACTCCTAAGTTCGAGCAAATATTCATTTATATTTTTAAATCTTTAATCAATAACCATTTAAGTTAAAGACTTGCCACTTTCAATGGCCTGCAAAATGAGTGGCGCAGGGGCCCAAAATTCATCTTGAGATTTAGTCTGCAAATTCTTCATCACATTTGCAATGTTAAATAACCCAACTTGATCTGCATACTTCATAGGTCCTCCTCTAAAAACAGGGAAACCATAGCCCGTCAAGTAGACCATGTCGATGTCTGAAGCTCGCATTGCTATACCTTCTTCAAGTATGCGAGCACCTTCATTAATTAATGCGTATATCGTTCGCTCAATGATCTCTTGGTCAGTGATCCGGTGAGCTTTAATCTTATTTTTCTCCCTAAATTTCTCTATGATCCCTTGCACCTCTGGGTCTGGTAGGGCTTTTCTTTGACCGGCCTCATAGCGATACCATCCTTTGCCAGTCTTTTGACCATATCTACCCGCCTCACAAATATCATCCGCAAGTTTGGAGTAAATAACATTGGGTTTCTCAACGTAGCGTCGCTTACGAATGGCCCAACCGATGTCGTTACCCGCAAGGTCACTCATCCTAAAGGGCCCCATCACCATACCCCACTTCTCTAAAGCTTGGTCCACTTGTTGTGGGGTAGCGCCTTGCTCAACCAGTTGAACAGCCATACGAACATAATGCTCAAGCATTCTGTTTCCGATAAACCCATCACAAACCCCGGAGACTACGGCGGTTTTTTTGATTTTCTTTCCAAGCTTCATTACTGTTGCCAAAACCGACTTAGAGGTCTGTTTACCCCTTACGACCTCTAAAAGCTTCATGACGTTTGCGGGACTAAAGAAATGTGTACCAATCACGTCAGATGGGCGCTGGGTATAGGAAGCTATTTTGTCAACATCAAGTGTTGATGTATTGGTTGCCAAAATCGCACCGGGCTTTAGGACTGCATCAAGCTCTTTAAATACAGCCTCTTTAACGGACATTTCCTCAAACACGGCCTCAACGACCATATCCACCTGACTCAAATCTTTAAAGTCTAAGGTAGTGCTGAGCAAAGCCATCCTATTGTCATATTGCTCTTTGGAGAGCTTTCCCTTGGCCAAACTGTTTTCATAATTTTTACGAATCGTGGCAACTCCTCTATCCAGGGCTTCTTGAGAGGTATCAAGCATTGTGACTTGAATTCCTGCATTTAAGAAATTCATCGCAATACCACCACCCATAGTGCCCGATCCAATCACACCCAGCCGGTTGATTACTCTAAGCTGCGTATCCTCACCTATATCAGGTATCTTGCTACAAGCCCGCTCAGCTGTAAAGGCATAGCGCATAGCCTTAGATTCAGGTGTGCCCATTAGCTCAATAAACCGTGCACGCTCCAGCGCCATACCCTGGATAAACGGCAATGAGCAAGCTGCACTCATGCAATCGACTATTGCCTGGGGAGCAGGATAATTTGGAGCAACTGTTTTAACTGTGTTTTTTGCAAAATCAAGGAAGGCTTGATAATTTGGATAATCCACACTCAAATCACGAATACGGGGTAGTGGTTTATTTTGGGCGATCACTTGTTCAGCAAACTGAATGGCATATTGCAAGAATTTATCTAGTTCTTCTGTACAAAGTTGTTCAACGACTCTCCACTCGTGCATCACGGATGCTTTCACACTGTCTCCGTTGGTGATGAAGTTCAGCGCTTTCTCCAGTCCAATTATCCTAGGTAGTTTTTGTGTACCGCCTGCCCCAGGTAAAAGTCCTAATTTAACTTCTGGTAGGGAGAACAAGGCGTCCTTGTGTGCAATTCTGTAGTGACATCCCATTGCAAGCTCAAAACCGCCTCCCATACAAGCACCTTGAATAGCTGCGATGATGGGTTTGGGTGAGTGCTCAAGAAAATCAATTACTGAGGTGAGTATGGGCTCAGTCATTGATTCAGGACGCCCAAACTCTTTTATATCTGCCCCTCCACTAAATACTGCCTCAGCTCCTGTTAGAACGATCGCTTTGACTAAAGGATTTTCAATCGCATCTTGAACATCCTTTAATATGGATCTTCTTAGGGCAAGTCCCAAACCATTAACTGGGGGATAGGCAAGTTTGATGACTTGGACACTTTGGTTGAAAGAAGTTTGAGTCAAACTCATAAGATTTCCTTAATTGTTTCTTGAAAATAACGTCTTTTGCAATTAGTGATTTTTGATCATCACTCAAACATCCCCCCATACCCCGCATGTAATGAGCAAGCTAATTTGGCAGATATTTTTCTTAGCCCCTAGAAATTTGATTGATTTGAATATTTATTTTGTTTTCAAAATATTTACCATTAAATTATCGAAAGGCAAATCACAGAACTGTTGCCACATAACTTGTTCGTTTCTAAATTTAACCCATTCGGTATATATCTTCTTGAATGCAGGGCTCTTAGCTGAGAGTTCTTGATAGAGCTCTTCAGCCGCTTTAAATGAAGCCTGAGTAACAGATTTGGGAAAAGGCCTGAGTTGAGCACCGTTCGCAACCAGCCTTCTAAGGGCAGGTGGATTAGAGATGTCGTACTTAGCCATTGACCATTCAGTCGCTTCAAGCGCAGCAATTCGAAGGACTGATTGATAAAGCGGGGGTAAATTGCTCCAAACTGACTTGTTTATAAACAAAGATAAATGTGCAGTTCCTTCCCACCATCCGGGGTAGTAGTAATATTTTGCAACCTTATGAAGACCCAGTTTTTCATCATCCGCAGGTCCCACAAACTCTGCGGCATCAATGGTGCCTTTTTCGAGGGCTGGATATACGTCACCTGCTGCAATTTGTTGAGGTATAACACCCAACTTGGAGAGTACCATTCCTGCTAGACCCCCGACTCTGAATTTAAGACCCTTTAAGTCCTCAACCCCATTAATCTCTTTCCTGTACCAGCCCGCCATTTGTGTACCCGTGTTTCCAACTGGCAAATGAACCATTCCGTAGGTATCGTAAAAATCAGCAAGGATTTTCTCTCCTCCACCCTCATAAATCCAGGCATTTTGACCTCTGGAATTAAGACCAAAGGGTAGCGCTGTAGCAAATCCAAATGCTGGATCTTTCCCAATAAAGAAGTAGCTTGCTGTATGAGCAGCCTCAACCGTTCCGCCCTGCACTGCATCAACAACTTGGAGTGCAGGCATCAGCTCTCCCGCAGCGTGCAAAGAGATTGTGAATTTACCCGAGGTAAGTTCAGCAACTCTTTTAGCCATTTGCTCCATTGCCCCGTAGATCGTAAAAAGTGTTTTGGGATAACTAGAGGCAATTCGCCAATGGACATCGGGTAAGCTACTCGATTGAGCTAACACTTGAGTCCCACTAGTGCCTAATGCTGCAAGAGAGGTTGCAGCAATAAATTTTCTTCTAGTCATCTATATCCCCTAAAAACATACAGTTGAATTAATTTGCCAATACCTTTTAAACACTCACCAATTTACAAAGATCTTTGTACTTACAGATCCAAGATAACTCATATCCACAAGAGGTCAAAAAACAAACAATCTAAATTCAAATAGACCCTTAACTGATTCAAGATCTCCAAAGAATTAATTTTTTTGCTTGGGTACGATGAATACCAAAAAAGCTCCTAGCAACATCATTCCAGAAAGTAAGTAAACTCCGTTATCAGTTGATTTTGTAGCATCCTTAATCAATCCCATTACATAAGGAGCAACAAAGCCAGAGAGATTTCCTATGGAGTTGATGAGTGCAATTCCAGCAGCCGCTGCAGTCCCTGTTAAAAATGAAGTCGGCAGGGCCCAAAAAAGTGGCAATGATGTCATGATTCCCATGCCCGCTAAGGTAAGGGCTGCCATAGATAAAAGGGTATTGTCATGAAACACCACACTTAAGCTTAAACCTACAGCACCCGCAATACCTGCACCTATGGTAAACCAGCGACGCTCATTTCTTTTATCAGCACTTCTTGCTGAGAAGTACATTGCAACGACGCCGAATGTCCAAGGAATTGCAGTTAAAAGTCCAACATCCAGTGGATCAGCGACCCCAAATGCTTTAATGATGGTGGGTAACCAAAATGTAAAACCGTAAAGACCTGAGACAAAGGAGAAGTAAATGAGGGACATATGCCAGACCTTGATTGAGGTCAGCGAACTAAGAATGGAAATTTCTTCCTTGCCGTGTGTATCATTCTCAATGTTAGTAGCAACAATGGCGCGCTCTTGTGGAGTTAACCAAGTCGCATCAACTACTCTGTCATCTAGGTACAGCAAAATAGCAAATGCCATAAATAGGCTTGGTATTCCCTCCAGTAGGAACAACCACTGCCACCCCTGTAATCCGTAAGTGCCGTCAAAGCTCTTCATGATCCAACCTGAGACAGGACCTCCGATAATTCCAGCAAAGGCAATAGCCGCTAGGAAAAGCGAGGTAGCACGTCCCCTTCTCTGTGCAGGAAACCAATATGTGAGATAAAGGATTATTCCTGGAAAGAAACCAGCTTCAGCAATACCTAAGAGGAACCGCATCACATAAAAAGAGGTTGCTGAATTCACAAACATCATGCAAGCAGACAAAATACCCCATGAAATCATGATTCTAAAAATCCATTTTCTTGCACCTACCTTATGAAGAAACACGTTACTAGGGACTTCAAATAAAAAGTAACCTAGAAAGAAAATACCCGCACCCAAACCGTAAACAGCCTCGTTAAGGCTAAGTGCTGTTAGCATTTGCAACTTCGCAAATCCTACATTCACCCGGTCCAGATAAGCAACGATATAAGCCAAAAAAAGAAGTGGCATTAGTCTTAAGCTGATTTTTCTGTAAATTGCGTCTTCAGTTTGATTTTTAGCGTTTTCAGTCATGATTTCAGAGTTAATAATATTAAATTGATTTTATCCACGTTATGCCCTAATAAAGTGCTTCACATGTAGGTAATAGCCCTTGTTAATGTTAAGCTAGTTCTTTGATCAAGCTTTACGGACAAATTTCTCAAATACCCCCAGCCCGATGCGTCTTAAAATCCATCAAATGCAGTGCATTTTCATGCGTAATTTAAAATGCGCTTAGTTGAATGGTGTTGAGTTAAGCTGAATTAAATTATCTCTATTTTTTGTTTCATTTATCCAGGAAAAAATAAAATGCGCTACAGATTATTAGGACAAACCGGTTTGTATGTCTCCGAGCTTTGCCTTGGGACCATGACATTTGGGAGCCAGGGGTTTTGGGCGGTAATGGGGGGTCTTAAGCAAAATGAAGTTAACACCCTTGTTAAGGAATCATTTGACAGCGGCATTAATTTTATGGATACAGCCAATGTTTACTCTCTTGGGGAATCAGAGACTTTACTCGGGGAGGCAATAAAAACGCTCGGACTTCCAAGAAATGAACTGATTATTGCCACTAAATCAACGGGCATCATGAATGAAAAATTGCCTAACGATAGAGGACAGTCTAGGTATCACATTTTTAATGAGGTCAATGCCAGCCTTAAACGGCTTCAAATAGAGCACATAGATCTTTACCAGCTTCACGGCTTTGATCCACTTACGCCTTTTGAAGAGTCCCTTGGCGCTTTAAATGACTTGGTAAAAGCAGGGAAAATTCGCTATATTGGTCTTTGTAACATGGCAGCTTGGCAAATCATGAAGGCCCTCGGAATATCAAGGGCGAAAGGACTTGAGGAATTTAAGACAGTACAGTCGTATTACTCAATAGCTGGAAGAGATCTAGAGCGAGAGATCATCCCTCTCATTCAAGACCAACATCTCGGTCTGATGGTTTGGAGTCCTCTTGCTGGCGGATTTTTATCGGGTAAAT
This sequence comes from Limnohabitans sp., assembly GCA_036834025.1. GTDB lineage: Bacteria > Pseudomonadota > Gammaproteobacteria > Burkholderiales > Burkholderiaceae_C > Limnohabitans. The sequence goes on along the minus strand of DAITOS010000024.1, from coordinate 1,203 downwards.
TCAGTCCCGAGGGCTCTAACCCAGACAACTCTAGACGATCAAGCTTTGACTTCCCTCCTATTGACAAAGATAGGGCCTATAAATGCATAGAGGCAATGAGACCTATAGCTAAAAAGCACAATGCATCTGTAGCCCAAGTAGCTCTTGCATGGATTCTGTCCAACCCATCTGTATCAACAATCATAGTTGGAGCAAGAAAACTGGAGCAACTCCAAGATAATATTAAAGCAACTAAATTGCACCTTGACGCCGATGATTTGCAAGCACTCGGCGCAGTTAGTTCATTACCGATTGAGTACCCGAGTTGGATGCTTGCTTTGCAAGGACAATACAGAGCGGCTGCTCCAACCTTTAACAAATAAGGCCAAGTTGCCCCTCAGATGATGGGGCAGCTTGCTCCCTCCATTCCAATGATTTGGCCCGTTACGTAACTGGCTTCCTTAGAGGCTAAAAAGAGTGCTACTCTTGCAACTTCCTCTGGTAAAGCCATTCGCTTAAGTGGGATTTTTTGGATAGCAGCTTTAAGTGCATCTTCCTCACTTATATTGCCTCTCTTGGCTTCCACTTTGATACCCTCTTTTAATCTCTCGGTAAAAGTTAATCCAGGATTTATACCGTTAATCCGAACCTCATAAGGTGCGTAAGCAGTTGCAAGGCCAGTTGTTGCAAGCATCAAAGCCGCATTGGCCGATCCACCGGCTAAGTGAACGGGCGTTGCGAACTTGCCCCCCATTCCGATAACATTTACGATTACACCAGACCTTCTGGCGGCCATTTCTTTTACAACTGGATCAATGACGTTGATGTAGCTGAAAAATTTAGCTTGCATGGCATCCATCCAAATTTTAGGATTTAAATCCTCAGCAGAGGTTCGCTTGGCTGCACCAGCGGAATTGATCAAAACATCAATATCCCCAAAATGAGACTTTGCTTTACTAATTGCATCAAGTGCATCTGAATCAATCGTTAGATCGCTGGAGACAGCAAAGATATTTGTAGAGTTTCCAAATTCAGCCTTTAATTTAGAGACCGCTGTATCTAAATTCTCTTGACTTCTTGAAACAATAGTTACCCGTGCGCCCTCTCCTAAAAAGGCCTGAGCGCAACTATAACCAATCCCCTTGCTTCCACCTGTGACTAGGATGTGTTTATTTGAAAAATCTGTATACATACGGCTCCCAATTAAAAGGTTGATTGAAATTT
>DAITOS010000023.1:7083-38481 GCA_036834025.1 Limnohabitans sp. | reverse complement strand
AAATTACTAACTTACCCGGATAATATAATTAAGCCTGAAATGTTTTCTATAACTTTATTTACTTTGAAGAGTGGCTTTAAGTTTTTCAGAAAATAAGCACATAATTGTCAATGTGACTAATGAAAATACTAGATAAATTATCTTATTTCCATCAAAATAATCTTCCCTATTAAATAATAACCAAATAGCTATTATTGATAAGATCGCTCCCATGGTGAGCTTTGCCGGCCTCGAACTCCAACTAAATTTAAACTTATCACTCAGCCAGACACCATTTAGTCCGGCAATCCAACCTACGCAAGCACCAGCAACTACATCTACTGGCCAGTGAGCACCGACCGCAATTCTGGAAATACCAATCAAGCAACTCAAAAGAATGGTTGAAAAAATTAGAATCCACCTTCCTACTCCTAAATTCAATCTAGAACCTAATACGACAATTGCGCATAGAAATGTAAACGCAGTAATGGTATGTCCAGACGGGAAACTGAAGTTGTGCAGAAGCGGTCCAATTTGATTAATTTCACTCAAATCAATAACTGAAACCGGTCTTGGGGATCTCACCGCATGTTTTAAAACATAGGTCATAAAAGCGCCAAGGGGGACTGACCAGAGTAGGGATGCGATAACTTGTGGCCAAAATGCTAATAATGGGCTTATGAAACAAAGCAAAATGACTGTGTCTCCCATTAGAGTAAGGTTAGACCAAATCCAGCTAGGGACAATACTTAAACTTTGATTTATTTCTAAGAAAACAGAATAGGGGGTAGTTTGAGGCTGCAGGGTGTAACAAAAAATTAAAATAGAAACGGCAAAAAATGTTATTGATCTCCAAAGATTATTTGGGGATTGAATGTTGATGTTCATGGATGCCAATTTTCACAAATCAAAAAATTAAAATGTGAGATTTGTCCAAATGAGTCATTAACCGATAATTGGTCTATAGGTCGACATTGTTCAAATTTCTCTTTTTCTAGTTTTTTATCTGGTTTAGGAAAACTCATTTTAGACCAATCAATTAATATGACTGAATCTCCATCGACTAAGTCTCCAAACCACAACTTAAATTGATCGTGATGAGAATTGACTACTTTGACTGGCATGGGTCTGGAGTACCAAGCTACTCGACTTGCTAGTGACCAGTTCATTACTGCTAGATTATCTATTTTTTGTGTCTTAGCAAGTTGAACAGCATGCTTAGATGCTAAATCCCATCCATATAAATCAGCTATAGGATTTGAAATTGTTTTATTCTCAACTTCACTCATCTGGCTTAATGCCTCTTCCCCAGACTCTCTTCCGATTCCGCCAACCGCCAAAATAACTGCAATTAGCGCGCATATCATTATTTGCCATTTCGTTGCTAACCCTAAAAATTTAACTATCCAATTTTTATTTGTGTTAGGACCAGGTAGATTTGATTGAATAGCGTTTTTTGCTTCACAAAAGGACCAAGCACTAAATGGAATTAGAGCAATCCATGCAGGGGCAGACCAATGAGGTAATGCACCTGAATGTCCTGCGCTCATCAAAAGTAATATAAGAAGTGGAATACCAAAAATCAACAAAATCTTAGGCGCAGGGTTTGAGGTATCGAAACTTTTATTTACAGATAAATGTTTGATGATTCGCAAAACGCCTATTACAGTCAGAGTAATGACTGTAATACCATAGGTGAGAATTTGAACAATACCATAGGCGACTGCATGTTTTAGTTCCCAAGATCCTTGTCCCTGTGCATGATTTAACTGGTAGTTGATTGAAATCCACCCGTTGTAGTAGTTCCAAATAAAAACTGGGCTAACCAAAGCTAAAGCAATAAAAATGGTTATCCAAAGGCCTCGATTAAAAAGTAATTGTCTTCCCTGAAAAAGGAGTAAACAACCTATTGCACTAAGCCCCATCACAAAGGAGGTATATTTGCCCAGTCCACTTAGTCCTAGTGCAATACCTAAGAACATCCAAATTACTAATTTATTATTTCCTTTAATAATACTTGTCACTAAATAAATGATCAAACAAGTCAGGGGCATCAATAATGAGTCTGGAACTAGGGCCATGCCTATTAAATGATACATAGGGGACAAAAGAAAAAGTAACACACTTAAGTCTGAGATTTCTTTGCGCTCAGGAAAGAGTAATTGGGCTAATTTAAAGATACCCCAACAAGTTAAAAGCCAACAACTTATGGGTAATAGACGCATCAACCAATCTTGACCCTTGCCAACTAATAAAAACGGATATTGAAGCCAACCAACCAACGGCGGGTGATCGTAATAACTTAGATCTAAATGGTAAGCATAAAGGCTGTAATGAGCTTCGTCTGGGGATAGCCCAAGAGTCATTGCCAGATAGATATGGCAAATTAAAGAAAATGTAATTGTGTATTTATATGGCAATCGAAAAAAAGAATCTAAGAGAAAATTAAAAACCGAAACAATTTTTTTCGCAAATGAATGTTCGTTAGACATATGGGAACGATTTTTTTTGAAACATCATTTTTTATTACCTTGCCAAACAAAAAGAGAAGTTGCTCCATAATTCCAACCAAAACCAACCAAAATACCCGCAAAAACTGAAACAAACCAATGTCCAAAATCTTGATATATGTAGCTAGCAATACCAACGTTCGCGATTGAACCGATACCGCAAAGCAACATAAACTTCAGCAAGCCAGAGTAAAAACGGATTCCTACCAATTTTTGATCTCTATATTTAAGTAAATTATTTAAGAAAAAATTAAATATCATTGCTATAACTACAGCAAAGGCTTGGGACTGGGGAAATGGTAACTCTAAGACAGTTAAGCAAAACCGCACCACCATGAGGTGAACAGCAACCCCAAGGGTGCCTACCATTCCAAATGAAACGAGCGAAACAGGTAAGACATTTCCAATTTTTTTGTCTATCAATAACAGTAAATAGTCCCAGGCTGTTCTCAGATCTAGTTTGCTTTCGCCTTTATGGCGAGATTTAAAATTAAAGGCTATTTCCTTGACTCTTAAACTAGATTTTGAAGAAATAACAATGTCTAACAATAATTTGAAACCAAGGCTTGAGAGTTTACGAACATTTGCTTCAAACGCATCCCTCCTGATCATAAAGAAACCACTCATTGGGTCAGAGAGGGTTATATTGAATACATATTTGCTTAGTGCAGTAGCAAACTGACTCGTTTTTAATCTATTTTCCTCCCAGTCGCCAACACTACCACCTGGCATGTACCTGGTCCCAACAGCTAAGTCGAAATGTTCGTTTTTAAGAGCATTCAACATGGTTGGAAGGATCTGTTCATCGTGCTGCAAATCAGCGTCCATAACAGCTAAATACGTTGCATTAGTGGATAACATTCCCTCTATACAGGCACTTGATAAGCCCCTTCTTCCAATTCGGCTTATGCATCTTATGTTTGGGAAATCCATTGCGTAGTTACGCACCCATGCTGCGGTTCCATCAGGTGAATCGTCATCCACGAATATGACTTCCCAACTATAACCTTCTAGACTCTTTTCAATGCTTTTCACCAATAGGTGAAGGTTGTCCTTTTCGTTATAAGTAGGAATTACTACGGCAAGATCGATGCTTGGGGACAAAACAATTCCTTAGAAAATTGGACCAGCTTTTACACTGATAATCTGGGTCTCCGCGGGGTAAAGACACTGAATTATAATAAGTATTTCTGTAACTAGAAAGAATTAATACATAATTTTTAACTCAAAAATACTGATCTTAAAACTATTATCAACTGACGGCCTTTTTTAGTTAGATGTCTTTAAATGGTCAGTAAAACAAAACCCAAACTTCGTTGTTCAATCCTCAGTGTGGGTTGACAAATATATTTTGATTGAAACTGAATCGATAAAAATTAAATATGATTAATGGAAAAACTGAGCTCATCGCACATATAGGGTATCCGACTTACACATTTAAGTCTCCCATGATATACAACCCCTATTTTGAGAAGAAGGGAATTAATGCTGTGGTTATCCCTATGGGGTGTCAATCTGCGGATTTTTCGGTTTTTCTTAGGTCCGTATTTCAGTTAACAAATATTAGAGGTGCATTGATTACGATGCCTCATAAAGTTGCAACTGTTGAGTTGGTAGATGAGATAACGCCTACTGTTAAAGTAGCTGGCGCTTGCAATGCTGTTAAAAGAGATCAAAATGGAAGACTCCTAGGTGATATGTTTGATGGACTAGGATTTGTAAGAGGTCTGCAGCGCAAAGGATTTGACACTTTGGGAAAGCGCGTTTTAGTGGTCGGGTCTGGAGGTGTCGGCTCAGCAATTGCGGCTTCACTGTCTTCAGAGAAAATATCAACTATCGGATTATTTGATTCAAATATTCAGTCTGCTGAGAACTTGGGTAGACGAATAAATGAAAACTTTCCAGGTGTTAATGTAATTTTGGGCAGTAACAACCCAGAAGGGTATGATTTGGTGGTGAATGCAACCCCCCTTGGTATGAAAGAGGGAGATCCTATGCCTTTGGATGTTAATAAAATTGCCCCTGAAACTTTTGTTGGCGAAGTGGTATTAAAGGCTGAGATGACTGCATTCTTATTGGCGGCTAAGAATAGGGGTTGCAGGGTTCAAATTGGTTCAGACATGCTTTTTGAGCAAATCCCTGTTTATTTAGAATATTTTGGATTCGAACCCACAACCGCAGAGGAGCTAAGAGCGACTGCGAAATTAGATTATTAAATATCGTCTGATTAAATTTTCTGGTGTAGGTTGTTCTCTCTAAGCGTTTCTTGAAAATTACACACTGGGCAGGAACAAAAAGGGGCTTGTTCGAATTGGTAGCAAAAAAACTATGAACATCAATGATGATTTCAATCAAAGAGTCGTGATTAACCATCATGACTTGCCGTGGGTTCCAAGCCCTGAACTAGGCGTGGAGAGGCGAATGCTTGAGCGGCAGGGCAATGAGATTGCGAAAGCAACTTCTATCGTTCGATATCAAGCTGGATCTAAATTTCAAGCGCATCAACACGAGCTAGGAGAGGAGATATTTGTTTTAGATGGAACTTTTAGTGATCAGACCGGTAACTACAGTGCTGGTACATACATCATGAATCCACCTGGATCCTCTCATGCACCATTCAGTGAGTCTGGCTGCACCCTATTTGTAAAGCTAAGACATCTTGGTTCTGAGCAAGTAATTCGCGAAGTCATAGATACGACAACCGCTCCGTGGTACCAAGGCATGGTGCCTGGTCTAAATGTGATGCCTTTGATGCAGCAGGGGAGTGGATCGACTTTGGTTAGATGGGCGCCACAAACGTTTTTTAATCCACATAGACACTATGGGGGTGAAGAAATTTTTGTCATCGATGGTGTATTTGAAGATGAGCATGGACGCTATCCAGCTGGATCTTGGATCAGAAGTCCTCACATGAGCATGCATAAGCCTTTTAGTAATGAAGGCTGTACCATATTTGTTAAGACTGGTCATCTGCTGAGCTAGGTATTTACAAAAGCTACATGAATCTGTGAATTCAATGCATTATTCTATGAGAATGCCATCGTTGGCAATGGAGTGAAGTGCTTTGAAATTTATTATTTTCAGTAATCTTAAATTGAGATTAATAAGATTTCCCTTAATGAATTTTGACAGTGTGCGACTGACTGTTTCATGTTTAATCCCTAGATAGCTAGCGATATCATAGCGACTCATTTTTAAGTTTATATTTGATCCAGAAAATCCCCGTGCTTCATGACTTAAACTTAAATTAAGCAAAAAAGTAGCAACCCTTTCCTCTGAGTTCATGCTTCCCAAAAAGAGCATCACTGAATTTTCTCTTTTGATCTCAACCCTAAAAAGATGGCGGATGTGTGAGTGTAAATCGTTTGTTGAGTTGGCTAATTCCTCAACTTTAACAAACGGGATAACGCAAACGACGGAGTCCTCAAGTGCTGATATTTTGCTGTTGGCGCCGTTGCTTTGTTCAACACCTAGCCCTAAACTTTCCCCAGACATATGAAATCCAACGACCTGATCTCGACCATCGTGATGGGAAATAACTGTTTTAAAACATCCTGCTCTCACAATATACATTGATTTTTCACTGAAGTTATTTCGATATAGATCATTTCCCTTCTTAATTCTTACTCTTTGAGTAACCAAACTATCCATACGCAGGGTCTCATATTCATTTAGACCCGTTGGCATACACTGAGAGTATTGAAGGCATTTGCTACAGGCTATGCTTAGCTCAGTGGTAATGTTTAATCTCATGTCCATATAAGCCTTGTTATTGAGTATAAAAACCAATTAAATTTAATTCATCAATCAAACTTTAATATTTATCATTTCTTGAGTTAATGAGTTTATATTTATAACCACAGTGGTTTAGTTCGTTAGGATACATAAATATGGTATTTTTGTTTATCTTTGATATGATTAATAAATTTGATGAGATTTATTGTGGATATGTTGAGTAAATATTATTTTTCGCTGAAAATAAATCTTGAGCCAAACATACTTTGCATAACTTTTCTTATGATTTGATCGCCATTGACCCAAGTAGCAAACTGTACTTTAGCTTTAGTGCGCTAACAGACAGACGAGTTCCGTTTATTAATTAGTTAAATTATCTTTGATAATTAAGATTGACCAAATCTTTTTCTATTGCCTTGATTTTGACAAATATCAATTCAAAGCCATTGCATGAGCATATATTTGAGTGTCTTTAAACTTAATTAGGAATTGCTATGAAAACAGATGCTCAACTGCAGTTGGACGTGATTGCTGAACTTAAATATGAGGCTTCAGTCAATGAGACTGATATTGGTGTATCTGTAAAAGATGGAATCGTCTCATTGAGTGGTAACGTAGATAATTATTTTGAAAAATTTCACGCTGAAAAGGCCACGCAACGTGTATCAGGAGTGCGTGGAGTCGCTATGGAAATTGAAGTTAAATTGCCAGGTAATGCAATAAAGTCAGATAGTGATATTGCACATACCATTGACAACATTATTAGTTGGTCCTCATTAATTTCAAAAGAAACTATTCAAGTCAAAGTTGAAAAAGGTTGGGTTACTTTAACTGGTCAAGTTAAATGGCATCATCAAAGAGCAATGTTAAATTCGTCCATTATTCATTTGATGGGAGTGGTCGGTATCAGTGATCAAATTACGATTAAAAAGGATGTCTCTAAATCTGTAGTTAAATCTGAGATATTAGATGCATTAAATAGAAGAGCATTGACTGACGCTAAAGAAATAGAGGTTTCCGTTAACGGTGGCGAGGTGACTTTGATCGGTAAAGTCCACTCATGGAACGAGAGGGCAATAGTAAAGCATGCAGTTTGGGCAAATAAAGATGTTTCTAGAGTTGTAGATAAACTAGAAATGTATGACTTGTAAAAATATATTTAATTTCTTAGATCATTAAAATTGAAAGGTAAATTAAATGAAATCTTTAACCGCAGCTCACTACATTTACAAAACCCACAAAGAGGTTGATCAGGCAATAAAGCTTCTTAGCCATAATGGATTTGATATAAAGAAAATATCTATCGTTGGTAAAGGTTTTCATAGTGAAGAACACCCAGTCGGTTTTTATACGACGAATGATAAGATTAAATTATGGGGAAGTACAGGAGCATTTTGGGGCGGGCTGTGGGGGATGCTTTTTTTACCAGCAGTTTTCTTAATTCCTGGGTTTGGTTTGGTTGCAATGGCAGGGCCCTTTGTGTCAGTATTGATCTCTGCACTTGAAGGAGCTCTTGTCGTTGGGGGCATATCTGCTTTAGGTGCAGCACTTAGCGACCTCGGTGTTTCAGCCGATTTGATTGTTAAATATGAATTAGCTATTAAATCTGATGAATTTTTAATGCTAATACATGGTGACCAGGCCGATCTCTCGAATGCGGCTTCAATATTGTCTAAATCATAGATCTTTAATATCCGACAGTGCAGACAGTGGCTGTAGGAAAATATTTCTTACAGCCTCCTCCAAATTGTCATCGGTGTTTCTAGCTCTCTTTATGTCTCAAGGGTAATAGGATGTCCTTAGGTCACTGGCGCAGGATTGAAAAGAACTAGGGAATTGTGTATTTTCCACTGCTCTGCGTAGGTCTTTTTCTTGCCGCTGGCAACATCCAACATCATGTGAAATAACTCCCAACCCACATCTTCAATACTGGCTGTTCCATCTGTAATCTTTCCAGCATTGATATCCATTAAATCGTGCCAACGTCTTGCAAGGTCAGTTCTAGTGGCTACCTTGATAACAGGCACTGCGGCTAAACCATAAGGTGTTCCTCTACCCGTTGTGAATACGTGCAAATTCATACCGGCAGCTAGTTGCAAAGTTCCACATATAAAATCACTTGCTGGGGTTGCTACGAATGTAAGACCTTTTTGTTTTAATTTATCCCCAGGCGAGAGTACCCCAGTTATTGATGAGCTTCCAGATTTTATGATCGACCCCATGGCTTTTTCGACTATGTTAGAGAGCCCTCCTTTTTTGTTTCCTGGAGTCGTATTTGCACTTCGATCCACCTTTCCCTTTTCAAGGTAGTTGTCATACCACTGCATCTCATTAATCATTTTCTGTGCAACATCGGGAGAGCTTGCTCTAGAGGTGAGTTGATCTATACCGTCCCTTACCTCAGTCACCTCAGAGAACATGACAGAGGCCCCGGCGCGAACCAATAGGTCAGTACAAAATCCAACAGCAGGGTTTGCCGTAATTCCAGAGAAGGCGTCACTCCCGCCGCATTGCACACCCACGACGAGCTCACTTGCGGGAACAGAAACTCTTTTTCTTTGATTGAGTTTTTCAAGATGATCTTTAGCTGATTCAGTTATTGAATTAATCATGGACATGAAGCCAACATGCTTATCATCTTGAAGGCATACTACGTTTAATTCTTCAGTACGATTGTCTGATTTGTTGATGAAAATGCTACCTGCTGGCAAAAGTCTTTGTGGTTGAAGTTTTTCGCAACCTAGACTCACCACCATAACTTCTCCTCCAAAATTTGGATTCAAACTAATGTTACGTAGTGTTCTGATGGGTATATCTGCCCCTTGAGCGTCAATTGCTACACCACAACCATAGGTGTGTTCGATTCCAACTACGTCATCTACGTTTGGATAATTGGATAAAAGTTCTGACTTGATTTTTTTAACTGCATGCTCTACAACACCTGATACACATTGAACCGTTGTTGTTATCGCTAAGATATTACGCGTTCCAACCGTTCCATCAGCGTTTCTATAACCCTCAAATGTAAAACCCTCTAAAGGAGGTTGTTCTTTTGCTTTAACGGTTGAAATGGGTAAATTATTTAAAGATCTGGCATCCGGCATTTTCAACAGTGATTCACTGACCCAACTTCCTGCTGAAATGTGTTTAACCGCGTAACCAATTGGGATTCCGTATCTAATTACAGGGGAATTTTCTTGAATATCAATAAGTGCAACTTTATGCGCTTGAGGAATGTCTTCCTTTAAAACTAATCCAGAATTTAGGCTTGTACCTGCAGGTAGGCCATTGGCATTAGCAACAACTGCTACATTATCTAAATCGTTTATTTTTATAGTAAGTGGAACCATCTTTAACCTAATTTTGATCAGATATTAAATTTTTCGCAATTTTTTATAGCGAATTTATTTTCTTAGTGTACTTCTTGACAATTGTGAGTATTTAACTGATAAGATTAAAAAAAAGTACAGAGAAGATGTGATTCTAATTGGATCGCATTAGGGTATTTACCAGTCATGAAAAAATGGGAAAATTGTGAATTATTTAATTTTGTTAAACAGTCGGTTATCTAGGTGGGTCATGTATCTAGCATGTTTATCCTTGGTCGGACTCCTTGTTTTTGTAATTTACGGCGTTGTAATGAGGTATGTTTTTAACAATGCTCCTCCTTATGTTGAGCAATTGGCTCTCTTGTTGGTCATTTCTGTTGCAATGTTTGGTGCTTCGGCAGGGGTTAGAGACTCAGGGCATATCGGTTTAGACTCGTTGGTCAACCTGCTAACTCCCCAAAAACAAGCTATTTGTAAAATATTTGTTTATATTCTCTCTATACTTTTTGCTCTGGCCTTGTTTGTTGGCGGAATTGATATGGCTATTTCCACATACGGAAACACGATTCCAACGCTTGGGTTTACTGAATCGATTAGATATGTTCCGGTTATCTCTGCTGGTATCTTGATTACTCTTTTCTCTATTGAGCACATACTTTCAATTGTTCTTTCACTTAAAGTGGTTCCGTCATGGCATTAACAGTTCTTTGTGTAAGTTTTTTACTTTTTCTTGGGCTTGGTGTTCCTGTTGCCTTCTCAATTGGACTCAGTTGTATTTCTACATTTTATGTAGAGGATTTGCCCTTTGAGACCGCCATCCAAATGATGACGTCAGGAATGAACGTTTTTTCATTTCTAGCGATTCCATTTTTTATTTTCTCGGGTGAGTTAATGTTGCACGGTGGTATAGCAGACAAAATTGTTGTTTTCGCCCGCAGTTTAGTAGGACATTGGAGGGGAGGGTTAGGTCTTGCAAACGTTGTAGCGTCAACGTTGTTTGGCGGCGTATCGGGGTCTCCTGTTGCTGACACCTCGGCAATGGGTGGGGTGATGATTCCGATTATGAAAAAAGAGGGCTACAGTGCTGCATACGCAGTTAACGTTACCACTCATGCATCTTTGTCAGGTGCATTGATGCCAACTTCTCACAATATGATTATTTACGCCTTCGCTGCTCAAGCAGCAACTGGTGTTATTGACGGACACGTGATCAGGGGGGTATCCATTGGAGATTTAATGTTTGCTGGCCTCATCCCCGTCTTTTGGATCATGGTGTGTATGCTGGTTACGGCTTATTTGCAGGCAGTGAAATATGGCTATCCCAAGCGCGAAGACGGCAGTACTGGGGTCGAGACCTTCCCTGGCTGGACATTTGTGTTTCATTCCCTTGTGGCCTCGTTACCAGGGCTTGGTGTAGTTGCAATTATCTTGATGTGTATTTTGATGGGAGTTGCAACTGCAACTGAAGCCGCAGCTATAGCGGTTGCTTATGCATTGTTTTTGACAGTCGTGATTTATAGAACTATGAGTCGTGAAAAGCTCTTTAAATCCTTAGCAAAAGCATCCAAGACAACGGGTGTGATATTGTTATTGATAGGCGTATCTAACATGCTACGTTATCAGATGGCCTTTCTTGAGATTCCAGATGTGATCGAACAAGCACTATTAAACGCAACTCACACGCCCTGGCTAATGTTGCTTTATATTAATATTATTCAAATTTTCTTGGGCATTTTCTTAGATATGGCGGCTCATATATTAATAACGACACCACTTTTTTTGCCCCTTGCAATTCAAATGGGAGTTGGACCTGTTCAATTTGGAATGATGTTATTGTTAAATTGTGCTTTGGGTCTTGTACATCCACCTGTAGGTTCAGTTCAGTTTATTGGTTGTGCTATTGGCAATATATCTATTGGTGAAGCCACTAAAACGGCTTGGCCTTATTATTTGGCAATATTTGTTGCTATTACTCTGGTGACATATGTACCTATGTTCTCTACATGGCTTCCAACCTTATTAACTGGGCATGTCGTGCTATGAGTGTTAAGAGTTTTGTCGGTCCAATTGGACTGACATAGCCTGCGTTTGACACTCATCTTTGCTATCTATACTTACTAGCCTCGAAGAGGGATTTCACTCTTGACAATGTCTTAAGTGTTTTTCCATAATCTTTCATGTTTTGCAAATTAAACGTGAATTTTGGTTGTGTTTAACCGATGTAGGTTGAAGAGCGCAATTGACGGCGGTATTACTCATCAGCGCGTTATGAGTTTTTATAATTTAAAAATTAAATAAAGGGGTCATCTTGGATTTATCTTTTACAGAAGAAGAGATCAAATTTAGATCAGAAGTTAAAAATTTTCTTGAAATAAATATCCCTGAAAAAGCTTCAAAGCGTGTTTCAATGGGATTCCCAATAAATCCTAACGACGTCCTTGAGTGGCAGAAAATTCTCTTTGCAAAGGGCTGGGGAGCCTCCTCTTGGCCAGTTGAATATGGTGGAACTGGATGGACCACTACTGAGCAGCATATATTTGAGGATGAATGTGCCAACGCCAATGCCCCGTTGCAGCCACCTTTTGGTTTAAAAATGGTTGCACCAGTGATTATGGCCTTTGGAAATACGCAGCAAAAGGAGAAATACTTACCCAAAATTATTAGAGGTGAGCATTGGTGGTGTCAAGGCTATTCGGAGCCTGGTTCTGGATCAGACCTGGCTTCATTGAAAACTCAGGCAAAAAGGGTTGGAAATCACTATATTGTTAATGGACAAAAAACGTGGACCACCCTTGCCCAACATGCAAATATGATCTTTTGCCTGGTGAGGACAAATACTGAGGTACGCCAACAAGAGGGAATATCATTTCTGTTAATTGATATGAAATCTCCAGGCGTGAGCGTGCGTCCAATCATTATGCTGGATGGTGAACATGAGATTAATGAGGTATGGTTTGATAATGTTGAAGTACCTATCGAAAATTTAGTTGGTGAAGAGAATAAAGGTTGGACTTATGCTAAATATTTATTAGGGCATGAAAGAACCAATATCGCCCAAATAGGAAAATCAAAGCGAGAACTTAATCGATTAATTCGCCTAGCAAAGGAGCAGCCCGGCCCCTATGGTCGTATGATTGATGATGCAAGATTTAGGGATCAGATTGCGAACCTAGAGTTAGAACTCAATGCGCTTGAAATAACGAATCTAAGGGTTATAAGCTCTCAAGACAAAAAGGGCGTTGGTCCCCAAGCATCTTTGCTTAAAATAAAAGGTGCAGAAATTCAGCAGCTCTTAACTGAATTACAAATGCAAATTCTAGGCCCTTACTCATCAACTCATATTAAAGAGGCCTTGGATCTTGATTGGAAACATCCGAGTGGTTTGAGCTCCTATCCAGAGTTTGCACCAGCGCTATCAGGTGCGTATTTCAATTACCGCAAGACAACGATTTACGGCGGATCCAATGAAATACAAAGAAACATCATCAGTAAGATGATTCTGGATCTTTAATTAGTTTGGAGCTTTGAAATGAATTTTGATTATTCTGAAATACAGGTAAGCTTACAAGACAGTTTACAAAAATATTTTTCTAAAAACTATACCTTTGATAAAAGACAAGCATACAGCGCAGAAATGCACGGATTTAGCAATTCAGCCTGGAGCCATTACGCTGAAATGGGTCTTTTGGGACTTACCTTCCCCGAGCAATACGGGGGATTGAAAGAGTCCACAAATACTTTGCAAGGTATTGAGGAAAATGCAATTGATACCATGTGGATTATGGAGGAGCTAGGTAAAACACTTTGCCTAGAGCCTTACTTGACGACTGTGGTTATGGGAGGGGGGACTTTATTAAATGATGGAACTGAGCTTCAAAAAACCTCGCACATCCCCAAAATTGCAAACGGGCAACTAAAAATATCAATTGCTCACCAAGAGCCCGAATCCAGATATGACATTCAAATCGTTCGAACCACAGCAACTCTTAAAAAAGACGCTCCTGGTGCCAAGAAAACTTGGATAATCAACGGCAAAAAGACAGTTGTTCTTAATGCTGACTGCTCTGATTTTTTAATAGTTGATGCTAGAACTGATGGTGACATAAGAGACTCTAGCGGTATTTCATTATTTTTGATACCCACAAGTTCCTCTGGAGTTATCTTATCAACTTACAAAACGCATGATGCAAGCAGAGCTAGCGATATTGAGTTTAGGGACGTTTTGGTGAGCGAAGACGATTTAATATCAAGAGCGGGTGAAGGACTCATTGTTTTGCAAGAGATGATGGGCAGAGCAAATGCAGCTCTTTGTGCGCAAGCAGTTGGCGTAATGTCCAAGATCTGTGATTTAACTCTTGATTACCTTAAAACACGTAAACAGTTTGGTGTACCGATTGGGAAATTTCAAGCTCTACAGCACCGAATGGCTGACATGATCGTTTCTACCGAACAAGCTCGCTCAATGGCCATCTTCTCTGTTAAAGCTCTGACTGAGAGCGATTTTGAGAAAAGGCACAGAGACTTAAGCGCTGCAAAAGCTTATATTTGTAGGGCAGGTAGAGCTGTTGGCCAAGAGGCTATTCAGTTACACGGAGGTATGGGCGTCACCAATGAGATGTCGGTAGCTCACTACTTTAAGAAGCTTACCCTGATTACTCAGACCTTTGGTGATTTCAATTTTCATATCGAAAAGGTAAGTGACTATCTCTTAGCTGATCATTAATTCATTCAAAGTCAAGCCATGAGTCAGAAATTTAAATATTATTGGGAAGACTTCTCTGTTGGTGTTGTCCGAGAGTTTGGGCAGCGTAAGATTACTGAGCAAGAGATCGTTGATTTTGCAAGGGAATACGACCCTCAACGTTTTCATATTAGCCAAGATGCGGCTGAACAAACTATTTTTAAAGGCTTAATCGCAAGTGGTTGGCAGACTTGTAGCATCATGATGCGTATGATGTGCGATGATTTTTTGCTTGATTCTTCAAGCATGGGCTCACCTGGTCTAGAAAATCTAAAGTGGCATAAACCAGTTAGACCTAACGATGTCCTAAGTTTAAGAACCGAGGTTCTTGAGGCTAGGTCTATGAAAAGTAAGCCCGACACGGGTCTTGTGCATATGCTATGGCAATGTAAAAATCAAGAGGGGGAGGTTGTAACTTCTATGCAAGGCTGGATGATGTTTTTAAAACGAGATTTGCAACCTAGTTCTTAGAAGTTTGTTACTGCTCCGCCTTCACCCCAGCAGTATTTATCACCTTTGCCCACTTTAGGATTTCCTCATCCAAAAATTTCCCTGCCTCGAGTGGACTACTTCCTACGGGTTCTATTGATAATTCTTCAAACTTCGCAGTTAATTCACTAGAACGAATAGCTTTTGCTATTTCACTTGATAAACGGCTCACAATCTCCTTGGGTACTCCATTGGGGCCTAAGAATAATACCCAGGTTGATCCCTCTATAGGTGGGCCACCTGCCTCAACTATCGTAGGTATTTCCTCTGCCCCCTTAACTCGTTTCAAGGAGAACATTCCCATGGGTTTGATTTTTCCACTTCTCACAAACGGCATGAGCGCACTTGGTGTGTCCGTCATGATTTGGACATTACCACCCATTAGGTCCGAGAGCGCTGGCACAGTTCCTTTATAAGGGACGTGAATTGCATCCATGCCAGAGACTTGTTTGAGAAGTTCAAAAGTTAAGTGCGATGCAGAGCCAACGCCCGAAGATCCAAAAGAGACTTTTCCTGGGTTGTTTTTTGCGTAAGCAATCAATTCTTTAACGTTTTTGACGGGTAAGTTATTAGTGGCGGTCATCAAAAGTGGAGCTATTCCAGCAAGGGATATTGGAGTAAAGCTTTTAACTGGATCGTAGGGCAGTCGTCCTGCGTAAAGAGTCGCGTTGACTGCGTGCGCTCCGATAACGGTTAAAAAGGTGTAGCCATCCGGGGCAGACCTGGCAGCTAAGTCTGCGCCTAATATTGAATTGGCTCCTGGCTTGTTATCAATTACAAAGTTCCACCCCGTATCGGCCTGAACTTTTTGTAACACCAATCTAGTTGCATTATCAGTAATTCCTCCAGGTGTGTAGGGAATAATCCACTTTATAGGCTTACTTGGCCAAGAGGCTGTATTGGAGGTTTGAGCAAGCGATAGAGGTGAAAAACAAGAAAACCAAGAAAACATGATCCCCACAAATATTGTGGTTTTGGATGAGATTGAATTTGAGGTTTTTTTGAACATAACCGCTTGTGATGAATTCATGAGTCGTGTGTGCACGTTAGGTGCGCATGTTTAATAAGATCAAGATAATTACAAAGACATTTACCTTAACGGCTACATTATCAAAGGGGTGCAAGTGCCTATGAAATGACATAAGCAAAAGAACTTGGAATTGCATTTGTCATACTTAAGCACCATCATAGTCTATAGAATTGACACTTGGATGTAATCAGGGATTTATACTAGTTTTTGTTTTATTTTTTGCCTCAAATAGTCAGTAAAGAATGTTAAATAAATTGCTTAAATTTTTCATCAAACAAAAACAAAACCAAACGGACCTAGATAGGGCCCAATCCCTCATCGATGCGGTAGACCGAGGGGGTATTCCCCTCAACGCAGCCCGGGTTAACGCAATTGGTAGGAGTTTAGGCTTGGACGTGCCAGTGAGTGCCCCAATGCCTGAAACTATTGAGCGCATAAGGGCAGCAATCGAGAGAGCTAAATCTTAGATTACATTAAAACACGGATTGACAAATCAAATTTTTAGTGGATAGTAGAATGCTTAAAATTAAAAATTTTCTTAACTTATATATTATTTGAATTGCCAGGAGACTTTCATGAAATTGAATCTAAATATTATTTCAACAAGTTTGTCACTTTTTTTAGGTGTATTGCTCAGCACTAGCTTGACCACTGCACAAGCGGAGGACAAACTAAAGATTGGATTTATAACCGACATGTCTGGTCCATATGCTGACGTAGAGGGCAAAAATGGCGCTTTGGCCATACAAATGGCCATCGATGATTTCGGGGGCAAGGTGCTTGGAATGCCAATTGAGCTGTTGACTGCGGATCATCAAAACAAGCCAGATATCACTTCAGCAAAAGTTCGCGAGTGGATTGACACAGATGGTATTACATTGGTGTTTGGGGGAACTAATTCTGGAACCGCTATAGCTGCTGCTGGTGTAGCGCAAGAGAAAAAACGTGTTTATATTAACAACGGTGCTGGCTCATCAGTTTTGACTAACGCGCAGTGTTCTCCTTATACAGTTCACTATGCCTACGACACCGTAGCACAGGCTAAGGGTACTGCCAGTGCAGTTCTGGATCAGGGCGGTAAAAGCTGGTATTTCTTAACCGCTGACTATGCTTTCGGACAAGCCTTGGAGGCCGATACGACCGCAGTTATCAAGGCTAAAGGTGGGCAAGTATTAGGCAGTGTGCGTCACCCCTTGAATGCATCTGATTTCTCCTCATTCTTACTGCAAGCCCAGGGCTCTAAGGCTCAAGTACTAGGTATGGCGAATGCCAGCACAGACACCATGAATGCAGTGAAAGCAGCTCAGGAATTTGGAATTAATAAAACCATGCGTATAGCTGGTTTATTGGTCTTTATTACAGATATTCATTCATTAGGGCTAAAGAGCACCCAAGGAATGTTAATGACAGTAAGTTGGTACTGGGATCTTAATGATGAGACTAGGAAGTTTGCCGCTCGCTTTTTTGAGAAAACCAAGAGAATGCCAACTGCAGTGCAAGCAGCTGATTACTCTGCAACATACAATTACTTGAAAGCCGTTCAACAGGCCAAGACCGTTGATGCAGATAAAGTCATGGTAGTTTGGAAAGGTATGAAGATGAAGGATATGTACGGATCAGGTCAAATCCGTGCAGACGGCAGTTACATCCATGATATGTATTTGGTTCAGGTTAAAACGCCAGCAGAATCTATGAAACCTTGGGATTATTTCAAAGTAGTTAAGAAATTGCCTGGAGATGAAATCTTCACCACTAAGGCGGAATCTAAGTGCGCACTTTGGAAGTAAGTAATTAAAGTTAGATTTAATTCAAGTCCATAAGTAAAAATACAATAGGTTTAGAGAGGAACGTTCCCCTAAGGTCACTGACCTTTAGGGCATGTTCCTTTTTTTGTGGGCTTATACTAGTTGCTGCATAGTTTTTTTCACATAACTTAACAATTCAATGACCTACAAGCAACTAACTTCTGTGTATCCAATTAAAGTAAATTTCTCATTTACTCGTCGTATTGGATTTGTAATTGTTTTACTGAGTATGAGCGCCTGTGCAACGCGCACCAACTATGTCAAACTAGGAGGAGATTACTCAACAGACAGCTCTCAGTGTAATGAGGAAGTAATTAATGCCCAACGCAATGCAAAAGACGCCGGCAAACCTAATGAATTAAATACCCCCCAATCCTTGCAATATACGAGCCCTTTTGAATCTTGCATGGTCTCCAAGGGGTGGAGTCCTGAGAAAACGGAGTTCAGGTTGAACTCCCTTAAGATGAGTTGGTAGTTTGGGTACTAAATTTAATTTTTAGCTTTATTCTTAGACTTCTTTTGTAAAGCCTCTACCGCTGCAATCTGTTTGTTTAACTCTTCTAATTGATTGTTTAATTCTTTGTTTGAGTTGGCAAATTTTTCAATTGTTGAGCTGGCCTCTTCATTCTTGGCTTCCAGCTCTTTTAGCTTTCCCTCTAAATCTTTAATCTTTGCACTGGCACCTTCGAGCTCTTCGGTTTGCTGAGCTAAAGCGCCTTGAGCTTGTTGTGAGAGTTTGTAGGAATAGTAAGTTCCTGCTCCACCGCCGAGTGCGAGGACAGTAGTGAGACCTGAGATTATTTTAAAAAGTGTAGTGGAGCTTATTTTCATGATTTTTTGTTAGAGCTTTAGCCGTTTGAGCAGAAGGGAGCCCTGTGGCAGAAATAAAACCTTCATATTCTACATTTTTTCAGCTATCTAACCACTCACAAAGTGGGCCCCATTGTTCATAATCTCTTGGAAAAAGGGAGGCCTGAGCATCAAATAAAGTAATGCCCTGGTTGGAGAATTGGCTGTAGTTTTGTGTGTCTCTAATGTAGGTGAGCAAATAAATGTTCATCTTCTCAGCAAAGTCCATCAATTGATTCCAAGATTTGGTTCTTGGGTTGACTCGCATAGCAATAACTTGAACCTTATTTTGATGTCTGGTTTCTGAACTTTTGAGGTATTGAATAAAATCGTAAGTCGCTTGAATGTCAAAAAAATTAGGCTGCAAAGGGACAACTATTTTGTCAGCGCGTTCGATGAGTTTATCCAACCGCCACCCTGAAACGCTTGCTGCTGTGTCGATGACGATGCGAGTTGTGCTTGGTGGTGCTTTGGCTGTAATGACAAGGTCTGCTGGGTGATCCCAGGTGTTGATTTTTGGGAGTGAGCCGGGACGGTTTAAAAGCCATTTCTTAGAGGACTGCTGTATGTCGGTATCCCCAAGCATGACGTTGTGACTATTTCTTGCAAAATAGCCAGCAATATTTGTTGTCAAAGTTGATTTGCCCACACCCCCTTTGGGGTTCATAATCACAACTGATTTCATACAAGTGAGAGGTTAAGAAAACGCAATTTTTTTGTCAGA
Source organism: Limnohabitans sp. (assembly GCA_036834025.1). GTDB lineage: Bacteria > Pseudomonadota > Gammaproteobacteria > Burkholderiales > Burkholderiaceae_C > Limnohabitans. The sequence goes on along the minus strand of DAITOS010000023.1, from coordinate 19,290 downwards.
ATATTATTCTATGAAATATCATCCACATAGGTCAATGGCAACATTAAGACCTATTTCCTTAGTTTAGAGTATCGTCAGTTGAAACCTTTTATTTAGTCAATTATTTTTATTTCTTTCCAAAAGGCAACGTAATTTTTAATGTGGGATGCCTCATTTTGGGGCTCCGGATAAAACCAGGCCGCATCTGTTAACATTTCTCCATCAACTATTACAGAGTAATACTGGGCTTGCCCCTTCCAGGGACAGGTTGTTTTATGGTTGCTGAAGGTGATGTACTTTTTTTCTAATGACTCGGGTGGGAAATAATGATTCCCCTCGAGAAGTATGGTGTCGACACTTTCAGCAATGACTTTTTCTCTCCAAATTGCTTTCATCGCCTGGCCTTTTATTCATAATATTGCAATATTTCTCAAAAAAGTGTCCATTCCTGCACATCTTTCAGGATTATTCTAATTTGATTTGACATGGCTCAAAAATTTTGACTCATATTAATCTGTTCTATTGTTAAGAGAATTAGAATCTTCCTATGGAATCTAAATTTAACTCGTTGTTATTAGAGGGCAAAAAAGGCCTCATATTAGGTGTCGCCAACGATCAAAGCATCGCCTGGGGATGTGCCAAGGAAATGTCCAAGCTTGGCGCGAAGATGGTGGTCTCATGTCTGAACGATAAGGCCAGAGTTTTTGTTCAGCCTTTAACGGACCCTTTGGGTATAGAGCTTGTCAACTGCAATGTAGAGTCCCCGGGGGAGCTTGAGAGTTTTGTAGGGCAGGGGGGGGAGTTACTTGGGTATTTTGATTTTGTAATTCATTCGATCGCTTTTGCACCATTGGCTGATCTTCACGGCCGGGTTATAGACAGCTCAGGCCCTGGTTTTACAAGGGCTATGGACGTTTCTTGCCATTCATTTGCTCGTTTTGCAAAACTGTGTGCACCCTACATGAACCGTGGAGGAACAATGTTGGCAATGACTTATCTTGGATCCTCTGAGGTCGTGCCACATTACGGCATTATGGGACCAGTCAAGTCCGCGCTTGAATCAATGGTTAGGTATTTGGCTGCTGAGCTTGGGCCGAGCGGAATTCGGGTGCATGCGGTATCGCCTGGCCCACTCATGACCCGCGCAGCATCTGGCATTGAAGGCATTACAGATCTCATGCGAACTTCAGCAGAAAAAGCGCCTCTTAAAAGATTGGCAACCCTGCAGGAGGTCTCAGATTTATGTGTCTTCTTGTGTTCAGACTTGTCAAGTGGTATGACGGGTCAAACTATATTTGTTGACGCTGGCATGCACGCTGTGATGTGAAGTCCTCCATAAGACTTCTCAACACCCAGCAAGTTAAGTAGTGATTATTTTGAAGCTGATCCATTTTTCTTCACCACTAATTTTTTAAAAAAAATGAATAATTTGATAAAAACCGATCCAGATTGGATGGTGAGTTACGCCTATGAGGAAATTAGGATTGGAGACACTGCGCAAACAATCAGGACACTGACGCTTGAAGATATCCAAGCCTTTGCTGCGGTATCTGGTGACACCAACCCTGCGCACCTTGACCCCAGTTATGCGAACGCCTCGCTCTTTCACGGTGTGATCGCTCACGGGATGTGGGGGGGGGCACTTATTTCTAGTGTTCTGGGGACTACATTTCCGGGACCAGGAACCATATATTTAGATCAGAAACTCCATTTCTCAAGACCCATACGTGTAGGAGACACGGTCACAGTCAGTGTGTCTTGCATAACAAAGGATGACACACAAAAGTCTCTTGAGTTGGACTGTTTAATTGTGAATCAAGACGGCTCAAAGGTTATGTCCGGAGTTGCCAAGGTATTGGCCCCTGCACATCCTTTAAAAATGCCCCGTATAAAAGCTCCCCAAATTACTCTTTTCAATCCTGAGGCAAGGCATCAAGAGCTGTTAAATTTGGGATCCGCTTTGGAGCCTGTTAAATGTGCTGTTGTTCACCCCTGTGATCAGGAGTCTTTGCAGGGTGCTTGGGATGCACATCATGCCGGTTTGATTGTTGCCGTTTTGGTAGGACCAGAGAAGAAAATCAGATCACTCGCAGACTCACAGGGGTTGGATCTGTCAGGAATTCAAATCAAAGATACCCCGCACAGCCACGCCTCTGCTGCGCTCTCGGCTGAGATGGCTTCCTGTGGTGAGGTGGAGGCTTTGATGAAGGGAAGCTTGCATACGGATGAACTCATTCAAGCCGTGCTTGCTCAGCCGCAGCTTAGGACCGCAAGAAGAATGTCACATGTTTTTAGATTTGATGTACCAATGTACGCAAAGCCGCTATTTATTACGGATGCGGCTTTAAATATTTCTCCAAACTTGATGGAGAAAAAAGACATCGTTCAAAATGCAATTTCACTTGCAAAGATCCTAGGAACAGAGATGCCAAAGGTCGCTTTACTTGCCGCCGTAGAAACCGTCAACGCCAGTATGCCCTCTACCCTTGACGCTGCGGCTCTTTGCAAAATGGCAGATAGAGGACAAATTACAGGAGCAATCTTAGATGGCCCTTTGGCCTTTGATAATGCAGTCTCCCCCCACGCGTTGCAGGTCAAGCATATAAATTCTCCTGTTTTAGGGCGTGCCGATATCTTACTTGCGCCAGATTTGGAATCAGGCAACATGATGGCCAAACAGCTCGAGTATTTGGGCGGTGCAACTGCTTGCGGGATTGTCTTGGGAGCTCGGGTGCCTATTGCATTGACTAGCCGAGCCGATAGCGCCAGAACAAGGAGTGCATCAGCTTTGCTCGCTAAATTGTGTGCACACCACTACAGAACAAATACCATTTGAGTCATGACCATCTTATCAATCAATGCGGGATCTTCGAGCCTTAAGTTTGCTTTATACGGGGTAAATCAAGGGCAACTTGGTAGTGCATTATTGATTGGTCAATTCGAACACCTAGAGCCATCAACTGATAGCTCAGATAAAAAGCCTATAAGTCTTAAATATGAGTCACAGGACGGACAAAAGGTTAAAAAAGAAATATCGTTGGCTCCAAATATAGACCCTTTTGATGCGGCAATTGAGGAACTTAAAACCTTGATCGCAGTGCATAAAGGCTCATCTGCACAGGTCGGTGCTGGCCTTGTTGCAATCGCTCACCGCGTGGTTCACGGTGGGGCTCATTTCGCAGTTAGCACGCTCGTTACGCCTGATGTTTTGAGCAAGCTTAAAGAGTTAAATTCTCTAGCTCCTCTTCACCAACCGCATAACATAGCAGGAATAGAGGCATTTCAAAAGAGTTTCCCTGCAGTATCTCAAGTAGCTTGTTTTGACACAAGTTTTCATACAACTTTGCCAGCCCTTGAAACTACTTTTGCCATACCAAGCGAGCTAACCAAGTCAGGCGTGAGAAGGTACGGATTTCACGGACTGTCTTATCAATATGTCTCAGATCAATTGTCAAGCAGATGTCCTGCATCCAGTGGGCGCGCTATTTTTGCCCACCTCGGTAACGGCGCAAGTTTGTGTGCAACCCTTAATCACAAAAGTGTTTCAACCACGATGGGTTTCTCAGCCCTAGACGGTCTCATGATGGGTACGCGCTGCGGTGAAATCGATGCTGGAGTATTACTTTATCTACTTAGCCAAGGCAAGAGTGAGAAAGAAATAGAAACCTTGCTGTACAAACAAAGTGGTCTACTCGGTGTGTCAGGTCTCAGCGCAGATGTTCGAACCTTGAGACAATCGAAAGATCCCAAAGCCATTTTTGCACTTGATTTATTTGCTTACAGAGTCACCAAAGAAATGGGCGCTTTGAGCGCGGTTTTAGGTGGATTAGATGTGATTTGTTTTACAGGGGGAATAGGTGAGCACGATCTAGTCCTCAGAGGCGAGGTTTGCAAAAATCTGTCTTGGCTGGGGATTGAGCTTGATGAGGAATTAAACAAGGCCGCTACAGGAGACGCCATCACCCGTATAAATTCAACCCAAAGTAGAGTCCAAGTTTGGGTTGTTCCAACTGATGAGGGCAAAGTGGCTGCCCAGCAGGCATTGATGTTGGTGTAGGCGTTGCTACTTTTTGCTCTTTATAAGCCAACTTGGCGAGATTTAAAATTCAAAACCATTCAGGGCTTTAAGAATATTCTCAGGAGTGGCGGGAGCATTTAAGTTGAAATGTTTTGAATCAAGTACTTGATCCTCCCGCCCCGCGCTAACGGCCTCCTTGATCGCCTCAAACACACTGATGGCGAGCATGAACGGTGGTTCACCAACCGCTTTACTTCCAAAGACATTGTCCTCAGTGTTGGGTTCAGACCAGAGATCAATAACAAAGTGATCCGGTGTGTCCCCTACTGCGGGTATTTTGTATGTGCTAGGCGCATGAGTACTTAAATAACCCTTCTCATTCCAAACTAACTCTTCATTGGTGAGCCACCCCATCCCTTGAATAAAACCGCCCTCTATTTGACCTCGGTCTATGGCGGGATTGATGCTTTTGCCGACATCTTGAAGGATGTCGACTTTTAAAACCCTGCACTCCCCACTTAGTGTATCAATAGCCACTTCGGTGCATGCAGCACCGTAGGTGAAATAATAAAAAGGTCGTCCGCTCAGAGTTGATTTGTCATAATGAATCTTGGGAGTTCTATAAAAACCATCGCTCCACAACTGAATCCTGTTGGCGTAGGCAAGTTCAACGACTTCCCTAAACGGTCTCTTTTGTTTTGGAGTAATGATGAATGAGTCCTCAAAGCGGACGGCACCTGCACCGCATTGATCAATTCCGCATACAAAGGCTGCTAGGTTGGTTTTTATCTGCCTGGCCGCAAACTGAGCCGCTCTGCCGTTTAAATCAAAACCCGAGGAGGCAGCAGTTGCTGAGGCATTAGGGATCTTGCTGGTGTCGGTTGCAGTAACTCTGATTTTATCCAGTGATAAACCAAGCTCTCCCGCAACGATCTGGGCCACCTTGGTGTGCAAGCCCTGTCCCATCTCCGTTCCGCCGTGATTGACTTGAACGCTCCCGTCTGTATAAACGTTCACTAAAGCGCCTGCTTGATTAAAGAGCGTTGCGGTAAAGGAGATCCCAAATTTAACGGGGGTTATCGCAATACCGCGTTTGATTAAAGTGTTTGAACTATTCCAATTCAAAATCTCTTGCCTACGAGCTTTGTAGTTGCAGGACGTTGTGAGTTGGTCTATCAATGGCTTTAAGATGTTATCCTCAATTGTCATTTGATAATGAGTTACGCACCTTTGATTTGTTAGATGTGACTGATATAAATTTATATTTCTAACTTCTAAGGGATCAAGACCTAGGTGTCTGGCAATATCGCTCATGATTTGTTCGATGACAATCATTCCTTGAGGTCCACCGAACCCCCTAAATGCAGTATGGCTTTGGGTGTTGGTTTTGCAGCGTATTGAGGCAATACTAACGTTTTCTAGAAAATAGGCGTTGTCTGCGTGAAAAACTGCTCGGTCTGAAACTGGTCCAGATAGGTCCGCGCTAAAGCCGCAATTTGAGGCCAGCATCAAATCAAGGCCTTGGAGGAGCCCTCGGTCATCAAACCCGACTCTGTATTTATAAAAGAAGGGATGTCTTTTACCCGTTATTAAAAAATCCTCATCTCTGTCTAATCTCATTTTTACTGGCGCGTTAAATTTGCGCGCAGCTAGACTGGCCCAAACAGCCAAATGTCCTCCTTGGGTTTCTTTACCTCCAAATCCTCCGCCCATTCTTTTGCACTCAACGCGCACCGCATTAAGCTCTAAATCAAGGGCATGGGCGACCCAGTGCTGGACCTCACCGGGGTGCTGTGTGCTTGAGTGTATGAGCCACTGAGACTGCTCAAGTGGGACAGCATAAGCGATTTGCCCCTCAAGATAAAAATGTTCCTGCCCGCCCACTTCCAGTTGACCGGTGAGGATATTTTTGGCGTTCTTGATAGCCTTCTCTGAGTCACCTCTTTTCACATGTACCGGGGGCAAAACATAGCTCTTCAAACGAAGTGCTTCCTTGATGCTTAGAACATGTGGCAAAGGGCTGATGTCGCACTTGACAATACTTGCCGCCCGTCTAGCCGTCATCACTGAATCTGCAACCACAAGCCCTACGACCTGGCCGATATGATGTACATGGTCCAGGGCAAAGATGGGTTCGTCATGAGCAAAGTTTGCAAATAATTTATCCCCTTTAATATCGCTAGCCAGAACGACCCCTTTGACTCCGGTGATTGATAGCGCGGCCCTTAAATCGATGTTTTTAAGGCGTCCGTGAGCAACTGTAGAGACAATAGGAGCGGCGTACAAAGTGCCCTTGATTTCTTGGATATCGTCGACATAAACGGCGCTACCGCTTACCTGTGCTTGGGCACTTTCGTGAAACATGGGTTGGCCCATGACTTTGGCACTTGGTTGATCAAGTTCAGTTGAGGAGGGCGTGGATTGTGTACTCATTTAAGGTCCTGGGAGGAGCTTTTAGATAGGTCCGGTTTTAGTTTTACGAACCTAAGATCGTTGGAGTCGGTACTGGATAAATCCATCCAAAATACATCATTGCCAGAGGATGATTTGTCTTGAACTTGAGCCGTGTCAAGAGTTTCAACTGCAAATCTTTGAACCAAATTCTCAAGCAACTGCTTTCTATAGCCCGCACTAGCTCTCATATCAGAGAGCGGCTTAAATTCTTTACTGAGTATTTTCTTCGCCTTGATGAGCGTGTTCATATTGAAGGGTTGATCCAAGAGGAATTTCTCTGTTTCATAGGCTTTTGCAGGGGTAGCAGCAACTCCGCCTACACCAAGCGAGGCAAACGCAATTTTTCCATTCGAGATGGATAAGTTGATGCACAGACTAACTGCAGAGATATCATCATCAAATCGTTTTGAGATTTTGTAAGCGCGAAGAATTTCATTGCTATGGGGCTTGGGGACTTTAATCCAAGTAATCACTTCCCTTTGGGTAAGTATTGATTGTCTGTATCCCGTATAAAAATTCTCAAGCAGCACCTCTCTATTCTTTACTTTTTTGTTTTGAATGCTTGATAAGACAACACTTGCGCCCAAACTAATTAGTAAAGGCATGCTGTCTCCAATGGGGGAGCCGTTGGCAATGTTACCCCCCAAAGTTGCAGAGTTACGAATAGGTAGTCCTGCAAAACGCATCAGGTAATTCTTTAGCTGGGGTCTGTCTTTTAAAAGTTCTTCAAAAGCATGTGTTAGCTTAACTCCCGCGCCAATTGCAATGTGGTGTGGGTATTCTTCAACAGCCCTAATCTCGCTTACTTGGGTTAAGTCAATGATGTGGTCAAATTGTTTGAATTGCTTTGTGACTTGGAGACCCGCATCGGTGCTTCCCGCAATTAGTTGTGCGTTCGGATATTCGCTTTTAAGATGAAGCAACTCCTGCAGTGTTTGGGGCAAAGCGTAAGAGGCGGCAGCTTTTGGATTTCCTTTTTTTATCTTCTTCCAATCCTCGTTGATTGAAACTTTAAGATCTTTGAGTGCTTTTAGGATGGTTTTTGAATTTTGTTGCGAAGATTGCGAGTGTTCAATTTGATTCATTGAAACAGCCGCATCTATGATAGGTCTGTAGCCCGTGCATCTGCAGAGATTTCCTGTGAGAGCGGATTGCGCTATTCGAGGTGTAATGGCAATATTTTTCTTCGTGTAATTTTCATACATTGCATAAAGACTCATGACAAACCCGGGAGTACAAAACCCGCATTGTGAGGCGTGTGCTTTAACCATTGAGCTTTGTGCTGGGTGCAACGTACCGTCGTTGCTGATGATGTCTTCAACACTCCAAACTGCATGTCCGCTCACAGAATGGGCCATTCGAATGCAACTGTTGACGGCGGTGTATATAAGCTCGTTGTTTTGCTCCTGCGCCACAACGACAGTGCATGCCCCGCAATCGCCTTCAGCACAACCCTCTTTGGTTCCCTTGGAATTCAAGTCTTCTCTAAGAATTTGCAAAAGTGTTCTGGAGGGGGCAATATTTTCAAGTGTAATTTCTTTGCCGTTTCTCCAAAAACGAAGAACGTGCGGGTGGCTGGTTTCTTTGGATTTACCAGAGATGCTTTTTTTGCTTAAAGTCATAAGGGGGCAATGAGGTGTAAAAATGGGCAGCGTGGTTTAGTTTAATAAAAAAGTCCCATCTTGATAGCTACAATAATAACAATTTTAAAGTCTTATTGAAAAGTTTTTAGTCAACCTAGAGCCTCAGTGCTAACAGAAACTAAAAAAATAACCGCTAACCCAACTCCAGTAGTTCAATAAATCCTAGCAATCCGTGCTAAATTGGGCTCTTCAAAAGATTGACTAATCTGGATTGCCTTTTAACGTAAGAAAGTTATGCTCCAAACGAACACTTTTCGGTTTTTTATTCAACTGTTAACTCAATTGACGATCGCTTTTTTGGCTTCATGTGCAGTGCCAGTACCTTTGCAAAAGCATACGGTCATGGGATCCGATCAGACTGGATATAACAATTTGATGTTAACTCTTCAAACCGAAACTGAAACTCCTGCATTTCACATTAAACTTTTTACCATTAGACATGCAGATTGTGTAAGTGGAAGTATCGATTATGTTGAGTTTGACGGGGCAATTAACAAAGAATCTCTAAGCGCATTTGAGTCGGTGCTGATGGAGGCGCAGGGCTGCAAAAACAGTAAAGGAACCGCACTTTATCCGTTTGTGTATTTAAATTCTTCGGTTGGAGAATATTCAGACGGTTACACACTTGGAGAAATGCTAAGGAAATTCAAGATAGAGACAATAGTGACTCAGGGTCAAACCTGCAAAGGTGCTTGTGCTGTTGCCTTCCTAGGTGGTAGGCTTCGTCTGATCCGAGATAATGGAGTAATTGTATTTGCAAGCAACAAAGGCAAAGGCATTGGGATGGATTGCGAGAGAGCCACCAACCAAATCACACTACGTAACTATCTTGAGCGCATGATCGGAGTTGTTTACTCTGAGCCTCTGTATTTTAATTTGATGAGTCATTGCGTCCAACCCAGTGGCCTCAGTGTGGACCGACTGACATCCTATGAACGGGGCGTTACGAATGAAAAATAATCTTCGATACTACTAAAAGACTATTGTTTGGGGTCTTAATTTCCTTTGTTTTTTGATCTAAAACAAATAATTGGGGTTAATTGCAAAGCGTTGGTTTGCAAAACTTCACTAAAAATGTAGAATTCAGCGTGCTCTTTTTATCAACTCAAAAAAAATTACCATGAACTTAAATAGCATTTCCGATCTTAAAGCAAATCGTCGTGTATTCATGATGCAGACTGTATTAACAACTGCTGGTATCGTGGCTGCCGCTAGCGCGCAGGCTCAAGCAATGGTTGCTGAGAATGATCCACAAGCCAGTGCTTTGGGATACAAAGCTGACGCAACTAAGGTTGACAAGGCTAAGTTCCCAAAATACGCTGCTGGTCAAAACTGTGCTAACTGTGCATTGTTCCAAGCAGCTGCGGGTGCAGCTGCCGGTGGATGTCCTTTATACGCAGGTAAACAAGTTTCTGCAAAAGCTTGGTGCTCTGCTTATAACAAAAAAGGCTAATCTCTTTAACCCCCCTTTAAAGGGGGTGTTGCTAGACAATATTTGTCCCCTCGGCATCAATTATTGATGGTGCTTTAGGGGACAATTTTCATGGGATTTTCAGTTAAATTTATCTTAAACTTCAACGCTGGTTTACTCCCGTACATAGGTGGTTTGGTAAACTCCTCCACAAATTGACCATGATTTTTAATAATCACACGTTGTGATGCCAAATTATCAGAGTCAGTGACCAAATATACGAATTCCAACGGAATTGCTTTTGCGGTCTCAAGCACTGCTTTTAAACCAAAACTTGCGTGCCCTTTGTTTTGCTCGTTGGGTTGAACACTGTACCCAATATGGCCCATCAAATGGTAGGGTAACTCGGTCGTGCCGTTTTGCCAACGAAGTGACACCGATCCGCAGTACTGATCGCGCTGTGTGTCCCAGATCCAGCGTCTCAGGCTTGGAACTGCATAAGCTATGGTTTTATCCCCAAGCACGTAGGGCAGTGCCTTTGCGTTTGGGTCATCAAATAGCTCCAAAAACTCTATCGGATTATTTTTAATATCCTTGATTCTTTTGGCTTTTATGAGGTGGTCTTTGTCCGATTCAACGTCACTCCAGTCGCCCTCAATTGCGTGCAAATAACTCGCAATATGTTTGATCTCTGGTTTGATGAGTCGCATTAAAAATCTCTATCCAAGCGGCAGTTCAATACCCTCATGGGCTGCTATTTTTTCTAAAGCTCGCTCAAACAAAGCTCTCGCTGTTCCTGAGACACTGCTTAGGTAGGCATGCAAATTCGCATCGTCTGTGCTGTTGCTTAAGCATTCTTGGCTATATTTTTCAAAACTCGCCAGTTGTTCAATCATCCCACAAACGTGGTGTGGACACTCACAAAATATTTGGGTTGAAATCTCGGAGATTTTACTCAGCGCATCAGAGGAATATTTTCTGGGAGGTATCAGCGTTAGAGAACTCTCTGCATGTAGAGGGTCATAAGCGTTTATGTATTTTTTGGGTTCAATGATCAAAAATGAACTCAGCAGTTGAGCTAAATCTGAGTCTGTAATCGGCTCACGCTTTAGGGTTAAACCTTTGCTCTTCAAAACCTCTACCCAAGAGCTTGGGGCGTATAAGTAGAGGACAATGATTTGATGGCCAGGGTGTGTTTCCAATAGCCTTATGAGTTGATTAGCACTCTCGGTATGTATCTCATTTTGATTCAAAATGATTAGCCCATTTGAGGCTGGGTTTTGAGAGCCGGAGATCATCAAAGGGGAGGGCGCAGTTAATACAGATGAAAGATCACTGTAAACATCCCTAATCCTAAGTTGAGCCGCTGAGAGGTGTTTTGTGAACTTACCGCTCTCCAGTCTCCTGGCTAGTCCAAGACCAATCACTGTGGCCTCAAATGAGGGGGCTTGAGCAGCGAACTCACTTTGAAGAGTTTTATTGTGATTGGACCCAGTGCTTTGTGTGTATGCAGTGGTCTGATTGTTATTTGAAGTGCTAACAGTCTTTGAGGACTGAAATTTTTGTAGCAACTCAGTCAACTGAGGATTGTCCAAATGAGCAATGCGACTGATCGATTGCCCAAATGAATTCAAACGCTTAAACAGGTGAGCACGCTCAATATCCGTTTGTCTAAACATCCTGTGACGTCCATTTGTCTTTTGGGGATGTAGGGCTTTGTATCGTATCTCCCAGTCTCTTAGTGTCGTAACCGGAATTGATGTGAGCTCGGAGACTGTGCCAATCTTAAATAAGAGCTCAGGAGATTCATTCTCTGTGGCAGTTATAGTATTCATTTTCTTAATCTGAGTAGATAATACGTAGATTATATGACAAATATCAACTAAAAATATAGATATATTCAGATTTAAGACTTTAAATGAGTAGATAAATTCTTAATTTTGATTAAAATCTACAAATGGTTTGTGTTTTCTCATTCCTTAACTTTTAAAAAAGAGACACTATGATTTCAAAGCGAGCAGTTACGGGATTAGACGTTACAGTGTTAATCGCTTGTGGGTCTAAGACGAAAATGGTCACGACTCAATCACTTTCGGACACCACGGGCTTGTCCGTTTCCAATTTAGAGCAGATCCTCAAACAACTGAAAGACCATCAAATCGTCAAATCAACAAAGGGTCCAGGCGGGGGATACCAAATCGCAGCAAATTTGGAAGAGCTTACTGTATTAGATCTGGTTCGTATTTTTGACAAGTCTGGTTCACAGGCCAAACGTGCGAGTGCTAATTTAGAGGAAAATTTAGATCCAACCCAATCTCTCACTCAAACACAAACAGGTGAGCCTGAAATCGATTTCAACCCCATTGAATCCTCTTTCATTGATTTAATTGAAGAGTTTTTGGCTAAACAAAAGTTAATCGATTTGGTATCTTTACTCCCACAGTGGAGTCAAGCACCAGAGACCAGCCCATCGGTTGGTCGCTTCAAGCTTAAAGAACCACCGCCAAGGATTGTTCCTAGAAGCCCTAACTCAGTGTTTCAACTCTCGGCCTTTATGGGCGCACACGCTTTCGGATAAAGAGCCACATTGGTTAGGCGTTTGCTATAGACATTTGTCCAAAATTAATCAACCCCCTCAAAGCCAATGTTTTGAGGGGGTTTTTGCTGGACTTTAAAACGCCACAGGCTTTGATTTCCTAATT
>DAITOS010000023.1:0-6983 GCA_036834025.1 Limnohabitans sp. | reverse complement strand
ACGATCAATAAAGCCACAATATTGATAATCTTAATCAACGGATTCACAGCTGGACCTGCCGTGTCTTTGTAAGGGTCGCCTACGGTATCCCCAGTAACTGCTGCTTTGTGGGCGTCACTTCCCTTACCCCCGTGGTGTCCGTCTTCAATATACTTTTTGGCGTTATCCCATGCACCTCCACCAGTGCACATGGAGATTGCAACAAATAGACCTGTAACAATGGTTCCCATGAGTAAGCCACCCAGAGCTTTGGGTCCCAAAATTAGGCCGACCAAAATAGGCGTTACTACCGGAAGAAGTGAGGGGATCATCATCTCTTTGATCGCAGCTGTTGTTAGCATATCAACAGCTCGCCCGTACTCAGGTTTCGCTGTTCCCTCCATAATCCCCTTGATCTCACGAAACTGTCGACGTACTTCCTCGACCACTGCACCGGCCGAGCGACCAACCGCCTCCATCGCCATCGCACCAAAGAGGTAAGGAATCAAGCCCCCTATGAATAAACCTATGATGACCATAGGATCTGATAGATCAAAGCTCACAGAATTACCAAAACTCTCCAGCTTGTGGGTATAGTCTGCAAAGAGCACCAATGCTGCAAGACCAGCTGATCCTATTGCGTATCCTTTGGTAACGGCTTTTGTCGTATTACCGACTGCGTCCAAGGGATCAGTTACGTCCCTCACGCTAGAGGGTAGTTCAGCCATTTCGGCGATACCACCCGCATTGTCTGTGATGGGTCCATACGCATCAAGCGCCACAACGATACCAGCCATGCTAAGCATCGCGGTTGCAGCAATTGCGACTCCGTACAGTCCTGCCAGCGAGAAGGACACCCATATCGCTAAGCATACGCATAAAACTGGCCAAGCGGTTGATTTCATGGACACACCGATTCCAGCAATGATATTGGTGGCGTGACCGGTCGTAGAGGCTTGTGCAACGTGTTTAACAGGAACGTAATCAGTTCCTGTGTAATACTCAGTTATCCAAACCAGTGCTGCAGTAAGTACTAAACCCACAATACAAGAACCAAATAATGCAACTCTTGATCCTGTCGGATTTATTGCATCATCGGGCATCATATTCCAGGTAACAAATGCAAATGCAACAAGACTCAATAATCCCGCAACGATTAGTCCTTTATACAAAGCGGGCATCACATTTTTCATGCCGGCAGAGGCTTTGACAAAAAAGCAACCTATGATGGAGGCGATGATGGAGACGCCGCCCAGGACGAGGGGATATATAACCGCTTCTCCATGTCCGTTCGTCACAACAAGTGCACCAAGAACCATTGTCGCAATCAATGTGACTGCGTAAGTCTCAAATAGGTCTGCCGCCATACCCGCGCAATCGCCCACATTGTCACCTACATTGTCCGCAATCACCGCTGGGTTTCTTGGATCGTCCTCTGGTATGCCTGCCTCCACTTTACCAACCAAGTCTGCCCCCACATCGGCCCCCTTGGTAAAAATACCGCCTCCTAAACGAGCAAAAATAGAAATTAATGAGGACCCAAATGCAAGCCCGATTAGCGGATTAAGAAGTGTTGCCAAAGCCTCCCCGGTAGGATGGGATCCCTGTCCAACCAAGTACCAGTAAAAACCAGTCACTCCCAATAAACCCAGACCCACAACCAACATTCCCGTGATTGCGCCGCCCTTAAAGGCTACATCCAGCGCGGGCCCGATCCCTTGGGTAGCGGCTTGTGCAGTTCTGACGTTGGCTTTGACGGAGACGTTCATTCCAATAAAGCCACAGGCCCCAGACAAGACTGCCCCTATAACGAATCCAACTGCAGTTTGTGGGGTTAGAAAAATAGCGATCAAAATAGCTAAGACGATGCCAACCATGGCAATGGTTCTGTATTGACGAGCCAGATAAGCGGCTGCACCTTGTTCGATAGCGGCTGCTATCTCCTGCATCCTCTCGTTTCCAGCACTTAGGGATAAAATTGAGGAGCGTGCCCAAAAACCATAAATCACAGCGATTAGCCCGCAGGCCAGGGCAAAAATCAACGCGGTATTCTCAGTCATAAAGTGTCCTTTTGATGTGTTGTCAAATTAAACAAAAAGTTAAGTTGTCAAGACGAGCACTCAAAATATTTAGAAATTGCACTCGAAATTCATAACTTTCCCTCTTCTTGGCTAAATTTCTCACCTCTACGGTTACCTTGTTGCCAGCCCCAAATAGGGTACTTAGTTCCAATGTACAAAACATTTTCTCCAAGCTTTTAGGGCGCGACAATGACAATGTACGACATCAAAAGCATTAATTGTTCAAATTCTCCTCAAAGGATCTGTAAAATGCGGGTTAGTCCCAGTCGATAAAGCATTCGCTTTAAGCGCAATCAAGGGTTTGTCCTTGAATTAGCCCAGTTGGGAGGGCTCATTTTTTAAATTAAAAATAAAGAAATAACATGTCATTAGATAACGTCACATACGGTTCAAATGTTCCCGAAGCTTTCAACGTGATCATCGAAATTCCAATGAATGCGGATCCCGTAAAGTATGAAGTTGATAAAGAGACGGGCGCTATTTTCGTGGACCGCTTTATGAGTACCTCTATGCACTATCCAACCAACTACGGATATGTGCCCAAGACGATCAGCGGCGACGGCGACCCAGTTGACGTGTTGGTGATTACGCCCGTCCCGCTAATTCCGGGGGTTGTAGTGCCTTGCCGGCCCATCGGTATTTTAAAAATGCTAGACGAAGCCGGGGAAGACGGCAAAGTGTTGGCCGTGCCAACCGATAAGATTCTCTCGATCTACACCCAGTGGCAAAAACCAGAGGACTTAAATCCTTTGAGACTTAAAACGATTGCCCACTTCTTTGAGCACTACAAAGATCTAGAGCAAGGCAAGTGGGTGAAAATTATTGGATGGGAAGGCCCAGAGTCTGCTAAAAAAGAGATCATGGCCGGCATTGAGAGCTATAAGGCTAAACAATCTGCGAAGTAAACGAGTAGACTTTTAACTCTGGCTGTGCCCGTTCCCCCCTTTGAGGGGGGATCTTCTCTCCAAATTCTCCATATAGTTTTCTATTCCCTGTTCCTCTCTTTGAAGAAAGTTTTTAACTGCATCGGCAAATGAGGGATGTACCAAATAATGAGCACTGCTGGTTCGAGTAGGCATCAAAGCCCTGGCCATTTTGTGTTCTCCTTGAGCCCCACCTTCAAAGCGCGCGATTTTGTTTTGTATACACCACTCTATTGGAGCGTAATAACAGGCTTCAAAGTGTAAACAGTCAACCCTTTGCAAAGCGCCCCAATACCTTCCGTATGCGACACGACCCTCAGTTGGGTTTTCTGAGTCTTGGGCATTGGCATTGACATTGGATAGAGCAACCAAACTACTGGCTATTTTTGTTCCGTCCTCCTTGATTGCTATAAAAAGGACCCAGTTCTCTGGCATGGTTTCTTTCATGCTCTCAAAGAACGCAGGTGTCAGGTAGGGTGAGTTACCGTGCTCGTAATAGGTTTGTTCGTAGCACGTGTAAAAGAAAGACCAATCCTCAGCATTGATTTGAGCCCCGTGTTTTGCGATAAAGTGGACCCCTGCCTTGGTAACCTTTGATCTCTCTTGTCTGATCTTCTTTCTTTTCTCTTGATTCAGACTACTCAAGAAGTCGTTAAAGTCGATGTAATCTGAGTTTTGCCAGTGAAACTGTACAGTGTGTCTGAGCAACAGACCGCTATTTGTGCATGACTTTAAATCAGGCTGTGCACCAAATAAAAGATGAAGTGATGAGAGTTCCTGCTCTTTAATCCAATCCTTAATTACTGTAACGAGTAAGTCTCTTGTTGGCTCATCTATTGCCATTAACCTGGTACCCGGGACGGGTGTAAAGGGTACTGCGATTAAAGCCTTAGGATAATATGCGAGTCCGTGCTGCTCGTACGCACTAGCCCATGCCCAGTCAAATACGAATTCGCCATATGAATGCGCTTTTAAATAAAGTGGGCAAGCAGCGATTAATTTCCCCTCGTTTTTGATCGTGATGAACCTAGGGGTCCAGCCTGTTTTTGTAGTGGCGCTTTTGCTAAGCTCCATGGCGCGCAAATACTCCATCTTCATAAAGGGGGTAGGTTGCGCTTGTATCCCTAGGAGTTCATTCCATTCAAAAGCGTCAATTTGTGAGGTGCTATGGTGCACTTGGATGTCATAATCGAGGTTGTTTTCTGAGGTGTTTGACATTTTTCTTTGTATCTACGCAATGCTTAGCTAAGGTAAGTTGGATTTAGATTTTGTATCAACATTGCGTGAAAATTATTTTAAATTTAGTTTTATCTGTGTACTTCATTAAATTATGACGCTTGAACTTGAAAAAATTTGCGTGGCACAACTCAACTTTGTGGTTGGAGATATTCAAGGCAACGCAAAAAAAATCATTGACTCTGCCAAACATGCCTATGAAAGCGGTGCCAGGTTGGTTCTAACACCAGAGTTATCTCTTTGTGGATATGCCTGTGAGGATTTGTTTCTAAGGCCCTCGTTTATCAAAGCTTGTGATGATGCACTTGATCATATTCGGTTAGAACTTGCTACTTTGAAAGATTTATTTGTCATTGTCGGACACCCAACGGGTGGAGACTTAAGGACTCGTTCAGTCACAACCCCTAAGCGTCAAAATAGAGCAAGTGTGCTAAGTGAGGGAAAAATTATTGCACACTACGCAAAAAGAGAACTCCCCAATTATCAAGTTTTTGATGAGAGAAGGTATTTTGAGCCAGGAATTGAGCCCTGTGTGTTTGAGGTCTTAGGTGTCAAAATAGGAATTTTGATTTGTGAGGATGCATGGTTTGAGGGGCCAGCAGTCTCTGCGCTTGAAAGAGGAGCGCAGTTGCTACTGGTGCTTAACGCGTCCCCTTTTCATGTGGGCAAAGGGGCTGAGCGAGAGAAAGCAATGAGCATTCGCGCCAGTCAGACAAAATTACCGCTCATTTATGCTCACCTCGTTGGTGGACAAGATGAGGTTGTGTTTGAGGGAAGATCTTTTGCTGTAGATTCTCGGGGCAATTTGGTAGGACGCGCTAAAAGTTTTGAAGAAGAACTCTATGAAATACGTCTAAGCCTTGGTGACTTGAGTAATTCAGACTCTACACCTACATCTACATCCATTCAGATTGGAGGCACCATTGAGCCTGAAAGCACCGAGGAGCATGACCTGTGGCGCGCGCTTGTGATTGGAGTAAGGGACTATATTCAAAAGAATAGATTTCCAGGCGTACTGCTCGGATTATCTGGAGGCATAGACTCTGCCTTGGTGATGGCAATTGCGGTGGATGCGCTCGGAGCTGATAAAGTTCGTGCAGTCATGATGCCTTCTCCCTACACCGCAGAGATCAGTTGGTTGGATGCCAGTGAGATGGCAAAAAGGCTAGGCGTGAAGTATGACGAAATTAGCATTAGGCCTGAATTCGAAGCTTTCTTAAGCTCCATGAAAAATGAATTTGATGGGTTAGCTGTTGATACGACTGAGGAAAATATTCAAGCTCGTATCAGAGGTACTATGCTGATGGCGTTGTCCAATAAAGGTGGATCCATAGTTCTCACAACAGGCAACAAGAGTGAGATGGCGACTGGGTACTGTACCTTGTACGGTGACATGGCGGGTGGATTTGCAGTGATCAAAGACGTCGCCAAGACAATGGTCTTCAAACTCGCCAGATGGAGAAACGAGAACGACCCCTTTGAGCAAGGCAAAAATCCTATTCCTGAGAGGATCATAACGCGCCCACCCAGTGCGGAGCTAAGACCCGATCAAACCGATCAAGACAGTTTACCTCCCTATGAAGTGTTAGACGCAATCTTAGAGCGCTACATGGAACAAGATATGGATGTTGATCAAATAGTTCGTGCTGGCTACAAACAAGAGGACGTTGAGCGCGTAACCCATTTGATAAAAATTAGCGAATATAAGAGAAGACAGTCACCTATAGGGATTCGTATTACGCACAGAAGTTTTGGAAAAGACTGGCGGTATCCGATCACAAACTGCTATAAAGGGTGATGAGTCGCTGGGAAACGATTCCGTCGATCAGTTTACGTTGCTCAGATTAAGGCGCAATCTGATTAGTGCGCAATTGGGTTCGCGCGCATTTGGATTCGCGTGCATTCAGCAAGCTTCATACGGCGGATGTAATTATTGCCCGCCGCATCCGCATCCCTCACACCTACTCCATTTGTGCAGGTTGAACAGAAAATTCGATGACCGACGGATCGTTGTGAAAATCCTTTGCAAGATTTGCTCGCACTGATTCGGCTCGTGATCCATCTGCCCAAACGACAACTGTTGCTGATAGAGATCCACTTTTAGCACCTTTGTAGGAAACAGAAATAACTTTGAACCCAAAGCTTTCAAGTCTAGTGCTTAGTGCTGACTCGTCAGGTACTGAACTCTTGGAAAAATTAGCCTGGATGGTCGAGTAAGACCTGCGGGGTATGAACTGATCAATCCAGCGAAAAAGCATCAATATGGTTAATACAAGGATGGCTCCCATGAAACCCACGATGATTTCCCCTGTTCCTATCAAGATACCGATCGATGCGACTGCCCATATTGAGGCAGCTGAGGTTAGTCCGCGGATCGTCAGTCCCTCACGGACGATAACACCGGCTCCTATGAAACCAATACCACTGAGTACACCTTGCACGATTCGACTGCCACCGTTTTCGCTAGTACCCATTAGCAATGCAAAGCTCTCAACGCTCAGGGAGGCTGTCAACAAGGCTGAAGTCAAACTTACTAAGGCAAATGTTCGCATTCCAGCAGGGTGCCCTCGTTTGTACCTCTCGACACCTACGATCGAGCCGGCGAGGATTGCTGCTAAGAGCCTAAGGGCGACTTCAGGATAATCAATCATTGCAATACTAGTCATAGGGGAGGTAAGTAAAAGAAGCTAATTTAAAACGAGATAAGCATAAAACTGAGATACAAAGCCTCAACTTTTAAAATTTCAAGAGCTTAGTCCAATGA
>DAITOS010000022.1:35986-38618 GCA_036834025.1 Limnohabitans sp. | reverse complement strand
ACTTGACTATTTGTTAGTGCATTTAACTGAGAAACATTCAGGGCTGCAATCTGAGTGTTTGCAAGTAAACTAATATTAGTTGTACTTAATTGTGAGATATTGGTTGAAGCTAAGAACTGTATTTGTTGTGGTGTTAGTGAGCTAATTGCTGAAGTAGAGAGACCTGCAACTTGGGTAGCCGTTAAAGAGGCTATGTCAATAGTACTTAAACTCGTAATTTGCAAAGAGCTTAGGCTATTTAGTTGATCAGTGCTGAAATTGGTAATTTGTAGTGTCGTTAATGCAGCGATTTGAGTTGACGTTAGTGCATCAAGCTCATCAGAATTTAGTGAATTGATTTGCTGCAAACTAAGCGAGGCAATCTGATTTGTAAGTAGTAGATCAATTCCCTCGGGAATAAACGCGCTAATTTGAGAGGAGTTGAGAACGTTAATCTGAGAAGAGTTAAGACTAGACAGCTGTTCAGATGATAGGGATTTAATTTGTGAGTTTGTTAAAGCTGTAATTTGTGAAGGCGTCAGAGATATCAATGCCGAAGTAGATAAGCTAGCTGTTTGATTAGTGGTCAAACCACTTAACTGAGAGCTAGTCAAGACTTGTATTTGAGAGCTCGACAATACTGCTAACTGCGAAGATGTAAATGCACTTAAATTTGTGCTTGATATAGCTTGGATTTGTTGGTTAGAAAGTTGAACAATTGATGCTGTCGATAGGGTTTGTAAATCAAAACTGCTCAGGGATTGAATTTGAGTTGAGGTTAAAGCTGCAAACTGTATAGCTGTGAAGTTAGAGGATTGACTAGTTGTTATAGATGCGATTTGAGGTGAATTAAGTACTGAAATAGCCTGAGGGGACAGCGCTTGAAATTGATTACTGGTTAAGGAGGCCAGATTTTGTGGGCTAAGTCCTAGTATTTGTTCAGAATTTAAAACTCCTATTTGGGTGGGAAACAGGTTGCTAATTTGAGATAGCGTTAAATAAGAAATTTGAGAAGACGTTAATGCAGCAACTTGTGCAGTTGTAAGCACACTAAAACTTGTTGCAGGAATTGCGATTATTTGGATATTGCTGAGCGTAGAAATTTGTGTAGGCGTTAAAACAGAAATATTTGAAGTAGTTAATGCGCTTACCTGATTGGGTGATAAAACGCTAAGTTGAGGGGCAGTAAATGCTAATATTTGCGAGGTTAACAATCCGTTGATCTGGGAACTAGTCAAGGCTCGTATCAATGAAGTAGCTAATATGGGTACTTGAGTTGCGCTGATGCCCTGAATTTGGCTTAAATTCAAAACGGATATCTCTGCGGTAGAGAGGTTAGATAAGAATGCAGAGTTTGTAGGCATTTAAATTACACCAAATATAGAAATCAATTCTTGAACGCGAACAACTTAAAATTTTTAAAATACTTGATTTGGTAGTTAATCTACCGAATTCTTTTTATACAAAAAAGTATTTTCCTGACCTGTCAAAATTGAAATAAGAACTTTAATCCTTTTGAATCTGAACAGGCAAATCTACGCAATCCTTGTAATCGGCATGAAACTGTAATTCTTTAGGTATATCAATATATTTTTGATATATTTTTATTTTTTGATTACAAAAGTACTAATTTCCTTGGTAATCTAATGATGTCGTAGGATTACGGCATGTTTTAGTATCCCGTATTCATTTGATTTTCAAAATCAAACTCTACAAGGAACCCGCTTTGGTGCTTTAGAGATGTTTCAATTGTGGCGAAGGTATCGATTCTTTAAACTTTTAATGAAGAAAAAAGTGATTTAAAAATCGATTTAAATGGATTTAAATAAAGCTGTGGAAGGGTTCTCCAACTTAACTCAGATCCATCGCCAAGTCCAAGCTTAATATTCATAGGAGTCTTGTTGGGCATTATGACCGTTTTGTATAGACGGTCCCAAATTGCTAATTCGAATCCTCTATTGCAACCCCAGTGCTCTTGGTCAGCACTGTGGTGAAGTTGGTGGTGTGCTGGGCTTATAAACCATTTGTCAAACGGGGCTGGGTATGTAACCCATACGTTCCAGTGTCTCAAGTTATCAATACAGTTGAAGATTGAAATAAATATATGAAGGTTTAAGAATGTGTAAAAGTCAATATTAATGCTGAAATACTTGTGAAATATCCAAGTAACGACTCCTGTTGTGATGGCAGGCACACTAACCATAATCATTAAATCAAAAGGGTGTACTCTAAAACTGGTAAATGGAGTTAAAACTTCAGCGGAATGATGTATCTTATGAAATTCCCAGAGCCACTTTACATCGTGTAATAAACTGTGAGCTATAAAACGACCTGCATCATAAGCAACGAAGAATGCTATTGTGTAAACCAGTTTAAGTGAAATGTCAAAGAAAAAACTTAAGTTAGTAAAGCTAGCGACTTCAAACCATGATGAATCACTAACCATACTTTTTATTGATCCAAGATTCAAACCTAAAACCGAATTGATACTTAAATAATAGTAATTTAATGCATTTACAACTGTATCATTTTGAAGAGCTAGCGGAGCAAAAACACAAGGGAAAACAACTGCATTAACTAAGTAGTAGCGAATATCTAGTAAGGCAGAAGGGTGAGTCCAAAGAGATTTTGAAAAATGTTTTGAAATAAACAA
>DAITOS010000022.1:0-35886 GCA_036834025.1 Limnohabitans sp. | reverse complement strand
TTTAAGTACAAATATCAATTATTCCGAAAATTCCAAAACTGTCAATATCGAAGAACTGACTTGGCCAGAACTTAAAGCCAAAATCAACAAAGGATTTACAACTGTGATAGTTCCAACGGGTGGGACTGAGCAAGGGGGGCCCCATTTAGCTCTTGGCAAACACAACTTTGTAATTAAAAAAACTGCACAACAAGTTGCTCTTAATGTTGGCCATGTTCTTGTTGCACCCGTGTTAGCTTATGTTCCTGAAGGAGAATTCACAAAACCCTCGGGTAATCTACTTTACCCAGGAACGCTTGGTGTAAGCGATGATACTTTCTCCAAGGTTTTAATAGATATCTCTGTGTCACTTTATATGTCAGGATTTAAATGCATTGCATTTTTAGGAGATCATGGCCAAAGTATTGAAATACAGAGTTTGGTTGCAAAGAGCTTGAATGAACAATGGAAATCTCTTGGGGTTCGCGTTATTAATCTGGATTCATATAACGATGTTATTATTGAAGAATCCGTGTTAATTGAAGCGAAAATTGATCCGAAAAATTGGGGGCAGCATGCAGGAATAGCAGACACATCTCAGCTCATAGCGGTTCGTCCGAGTGCTGTTAGGAAGGAACTGTTAGATCAAAAAAACCTATCAAACTATAAAGATAGCGGTGCGAGTGGACGTGCTGATTTATCGACCAACTCCTTAGGCTCTAAGATGTTGGTGTTAAGGCAAGCTGCTGCGACTGAGCAGTTGAAGTCTTTTTTGTTAGAAACGAGTCATTAATCAATTCAAATGCTTGATTATTAGTTTGATTTAACAACTGAAACGCTTTGTACTCCGTTCCTGATTCCCATTGCGCCTTGGTAACCATTTTGATCTGTGTATAAGGGGGCATCATGACCCCAAAAATTCGGCAAACTGTTGGGGCTAAATAGCAGATCAGATGTTGTTGAGGGGGAGCCCCAAATTTGCACTGAACCGCCTGGATTTAGAAAGCATTCAGTTGAGCTGAGTGTTCTTCCGTAAGGTGTCGTTGCCCCAATGTGCATATTGGGCGGGTAATTGGCTTGGCCTGGAGTGTGTTGCAGCCAAATTTGATTCATACCTGCTGGTAAAAATCCATCATCTGCATTACCTAATGTTCCGTCAAGGCCTGCGGTGCCGGTGTAATAAGAAGTTATATTGTTTCCGATAAAAGAAAAGTAAACTACTGGAACGTTTCCGCTTGCAAATTGAAAGTCCAAATAGGTACCTGCTGGTCCAATGTATATCAAATAAATTGACGTACCAACATATTTAGGCATATCCGATGTTTCTTGCATTACAGGACTCACGGCAATGCGCATCACAATATTCGGATTTTCTGAATGCTGAAGCCAGATGTCGTAAGTCGGTGAGTAGGTGGGGTCCCACTTACCACTTTTTTGGGCAATTAAAATTTCATTTGAATTTGCTTTGGGTTGATACCAAGCAAATGCCCCGCCTGGATTGGAGCCAATATTGCGAAAAGCCCCTCCATAGGCAAATCCGTATTTATTTGAAGGTTTTACAACCACGTTAGCCCAAAAATTTGTAGAGTAATTGGTTCTGCTGATAACTGTTTGAGTATTGATTTGGTCACACCCAGGTGTAGGAATAGAGCTTGAATCTACCAAACCAAGTAATGTTTGTCCAAAATTTGCAACAGCACTTGTTGTTGTAACACTGGTAGGCGTTCCCTTTAATTTGTCAACTGCAGCAATCAAACTTTTGACTGCTGGATCGGCAGCAAAATCTGTTGAAGATTGATTGAAGTTTAAATTTGTAGTTGCCAGGCTTGCTACTCTTGAGTCGATAAGTATTCCATCATTCGGGTTGTTATTTGAGTCAATTGATTGAAGTAAATATGCCACATTGGTCACCACTGGGTCACTGAGCGAACCAGTTGTACTCATGCTTAGAGGGGTGACGGTTGAGAGGGCCGTAACTGGGGGCAGCGTGATGGCTCCAATGGAGAAGGTGACTTGTTCTCCGGACACGTAAATATATCCGCCGAATTCATCAGTTACACCGTTTTGGGTCGCAGTTTTATAGCCTATACCTGTGACTGCACTATCTATGAAATTACCCTTTTGGGTCGCTAAGCCTGGGCTAAGAAGAGCTGAATTAACTGCGCTTGACCCGCCCCCCCCGCCACAGGAGATGATGCATGCACTGCAAAATGCAGCAAATAGGAGTCTTAAAGTATGCGTTAAAGACATATAGTATCGAAATTATGACTGAATTCTAATGGGGGCTTTTGTTCACAAAATCTGAAAGTACACAACCTCTGTGCTCCAGTACATCGACCTAGGTATGATTCGCTTTAGGCGTTATTCATATAAACTACTGGATAAATCAATCAAAAAAATACACAAATAGACAGCCAATTATTTAAACCAATCATACTATTTTTAAAGAATTTAAATTATGAGTCATTTATTCTCTCCACTTGAAATAAATTCGCCCCAGGGAACCTTAAAACTTGAAAACCGTATCGTTGTTGCACCCATGTGTCAGTATTCAGCGATAGATGGATATGCTAACGATTGGCATCTTTCTCATTGGTCAAGTTTGTTTAACAGTGGCGCAGGTATGTTCATCATAGAGGCGACTGCGGTAACACCCGAGGGACGAATAACTCCAAATTGCTTAGGGCTTTGGGACGATGCTCATTCTGCGTCAATTGAAAATCACCTAGAACGCGCGCGCAAATTGGCGCCTCACATCCCAGTTTGCATTCAACTCGCACATGCGGGTAGAAAAGCCTCAAGCGCAATTCCTTGGAAGGGAGGTCAGTTACTTCCTATCGGACAAGGTCTGAATGATGGTTGGGAGACATTTGGACCCTCAGCTATTCCACACCTGAGTAAAGAGCGAAGCCCTCATGAATTGGACAAAGCTAATATTGAGAGAATTGTGCAAGGTTTCGCTAAGGCAGCCGCTTACTCCCAAAAAATTGGGATTGATGCGATTGAACTTCACGCAGCTCACGGATATTTATTGCATCAATTTTTATCCCCTGTGTCCAATCAAAGAACGGATCAATACGGAGGTTCCTTTGAGAATAGAATTCGTTTTCTTTTAGAAGTTTTTGATGAAGTACGGAGCTCGTTTAAGGGAGCGATTGGTGTACGTATTTCTGCAACTGATTGGGTGGACGGGGGCTGGACCCCGCAGGAGACGGCAGAACTATCATTGATACTAAAGAATTTAGGCGCTAATTTTGTTCATATTTCCTCTGGCGGCGTCTCCTCTGAGCAAAAGATTGCGTTAGGACCCAACTACCAAGTTCCCTTTGCCAAGTTGGCTAAGGACAAAAGTGATCTCACAACTATTGCGGTTGGACTCATTACTGATCCACTTCAGGCAGATCAGATTATCCAAAAGGGTGAGGCCGATTTAGTAGCACTGGCCAGAGCATTCTTGTACAAGCCTCGTTGGGGGTGGGAGGCGGCGGCGGCTTTGAACGCAAAAGTTCAGTCATCCCCTCAGTACTGGCGTTGTTTGCCAAGGGAGGCACAGCACATTTTTGAAATATCAGGCGTGGGAGGGCGGTGATTAATTAAGACTCTATTGTGTCTTTAATTGCTAAGCCGTCTTTTATGCTTGGATACTTGAGTTTTAGTTTTAGCTCATACTTCATTCTGTGATTAATCAACTGCCTAGACTCTTGCATGAAACTGAGTTGCATCTCACTGAGTATTGATTTGGCCTTTTGCAAACTAACTCTTGGCGGGCGTGGATAACCAAAGCGATCCGCGGCCCAGTCCATATAGTCACCCATCAACATATTTGAATCATCACTGATGTTGTAAGTTCTTTGGTTAGCGCCTCTCCAAATAGCTAACCAAAAAGCCCTTGCCAAATCGTTTGAGTGAATGTGGTTGGTATAAACATCAGAATCTTTATTTAAAACAGGTGAGCCTCTTTTTAATCTCTCTATGGGTGTGCCTTGAGGGCGGTCTAGCCCATAGATTCCAGGTATTCGCATTAAACTAATTTTGCAAGAGGAAATGAGACCAAAAAACTTTACAGTCTCTTCTGCATGAACTCTTCTTTTAGCCCTGTCCGTAGACGGGTTTATTGCCCGTGTCTCTGACACCCATTCACCAGAGCAGTCCCCGTAAACGCCACTGGTGGATGAGTAAACCAAATGAACGGGAGAGTGGCGTTTGCTCAACGCTCGAACCAGATTTGTTGTTCTTTGGTCAACGGTGTTGGTTTGGGCAGGAGGAGCAAGGTGAACGATTCGCCCCCCAAGTCCAGCTAATCGGTTCAAAGTTAGGGGGTTGTCTAAATTGCCAAGGATAGGAGTGATACCTAATTCTCGAAGCTCAGTTTTTCGATCCGAGGTGGAAGTTAAAGCATAAAGTCGTACATTCGGACGAGCCAAACGGGCTAAACGTCCGCCAATATCCCCACAACCGACAATTAAAAGGCGTTGTTTTTTAAAACGTGAGGGCAAAGCGCCCAAAGGTGTTTGATTTGAGGGCAAAATTAAGGGTTGGTTAAATATTCAAATGTCTAAGGATACACAAAGATGAGCTTTAAGATCACGGTTGAGCCAAGTGGCCGTACTTTTCAGGCAGATGAGGGAGAAATACTGCTGTCAGCGGGTATTCGACAAGGCATTGGTATGCCTTATGGCTGTAAGGACGGTGCCTGTGGCTCCTGTAAGTGTAAAGTGATATCTGGTAAGGTCACCATTGGCTCTCATCAAGCTAAAGCACTGAGCTCTGATGAGGAGGCACTGGGTTTCATACTGACATGCTGCTCGACTGCCCACACAGATCTTGTTTTAGAGTCTAAACAAGTTGTGGAGGAGGGGGCATTTCCTATAAAAAAAATGCCAGTTCGTGTGTTCTCGCTTGAGAAGAAAGCCGATGACGTCATGGTTGTTAAGCTTCAAGTTCCAGCAAGCGATTTGATCAAGTACAAAGCTGGCCAGTATGTTGATTTTTTATTGCGCGATGGTTCAAGGCGAAGTTATTCAATGGCAAATGCGCCCCATACCGTCACAGCAGACGTGCCTTACATAGAGCTACACATACGCCACATGGTTGGCGGATTATTTACAGATCATGTATTTGGTACCATGAAAGAAAAGGAGATTCAGCGCATTGAGGGACCACAGGGTTCTTTTTTTCTAAGAGACTCTGAAAAGCCTTTGATTTTTGTTGCATCAGGAACTGGATTCGCTCCTATTAAAGCAATGATTGAGGAGATGCAACACCTGAGCAATAAAAGACAGGTTACCTTTTACTGGGGAGGCAGAAGGCCCTCGGATTTGTACATGAATGACTGGGTGTTGAAAAAAGTCGCTGAAATGCCGAATTTAAAATATATACCCATAGTTTCTGATGCCTTAGAAGGTGATGCTTGGCGTGGCAGAACGGGCTTTGTCCACAACGGTGTTACAAGTGATTTTAAAGATTTATCTAATTACCAAGTCTACGCCTGTGGAGCACCTATTGTTGTTGACAGTGCACGTGTTGCTTATTCAGAATTAGGCTTGCCTGCAGATGAGTTTTATGCGGATTCATTTACAAGTGCGTTAGACAAAGTCTGAGTTCAAATAATTTTCATGCAACCCACTGATCAAACCCCAAATGATGATGGAACAACTTCAATTGGTGAAGAAAGTTTAGATATTTCTAGTTATCAGGGGGAAGAAAAGGATTTTATTTATGACCCTGATTTAAATCCAGTTGCACTTCAGGAGCCTGAGTATGTGTCTGAGGGATTTGGAGCTCTAAATGAACTAAGTGATTTGGACATTCAAAGTAACTCAGTTCCTTTGAATGTCCCAGAAACTGTTGATTTTGAGGACGATTTAGAAGCCCCTTTTGTACAGCAGTTGCGAATTCCGCCCCATTCACTTGAGGCTGAATCTAGTGTCTTAGGCGGTGTATTGCTTGATAACGCTTCTTGGGACAAGATTGGGGACTTGTTGACAGAAGAGGATTTTTACAGATATGAACATAAGCTGATCTTTGGTGCAATTTACAGTTTAATGAATTTGGGGCGAGCTGCAGATACGTTAACTGTTTTTGAGCACCTCAAATCCCAAGGTAAGTCAGATGAGGCAGGCAACATTGAGTACCTCAACTCTCTTGCTCAGTATGTTCCCTCCGAGAGTAATATTAGGCGATTTGCAGAGGTGGTTCGTGAGCGCGCGATGCTTAGAAAGTTACTTAGTGTGAGCGAGGAAATTACTACAAGCGCTATGAATACAGGAGGTAGGCCAGTTCCAACGATATTGGATGAGGCTGAGCAAAAAATCTTTAATGTAGGTGAAGAAAGTGCCAGAAAAAGGCAAGGCTTTCAAAAGTTAGATACGCTTGGCGCAACCTTGCTTGACCGTATCACCGAGATGTCCCAAAACCCAAGCGATGTCACTGGAGTCCCCACAGGCTTTTACGATTTAGACCGAATGACATCCGGACTCCAGGCAGGGGACCTGGTGATATTGGCCGCTCGTCCCTCAATGGGTAAAACCGCTTTGGCCATTAATATAGCTGAGCATGTGGCCTTAAACGAAGGCCTACCAGTTGCAATATTTTCAATGGAGATGGGGGCCGCTCAATTGGTCGTCAGGATTGTAGGCTCTCTTGGGCGGATTGATCAAAATAGACTCAGAACCGGCAAACTCCAGCCAGATGAATTCTCAAGACTGGTTGAAACAGCAGACCGAGTTAGCCGTTCCTCCCTCTTCATTGATGAGTCACCCGGTCTAACGCCAAGTGAACTAAGGGCCAATGCAAGACGCTTGGCCAGGAAGTGCGGCAAACTAGGGCTGATTGTGGTCGATTATTTGCAATTGATGTCTGGTAGTAACGGCTCAGACGGGGAGAACCGGGCAACTGAATTAGGTGAGATCTCTAGGGGGCTGAAGATGCTTGCCAAGGAGTTGCAGTGTCCCGTTATCGCTCTCTCACAACTTAGCAGGGGAGTGGAGCAACGCCCGGACAAAAAACCAATGATGAGCGACTTGCGTGAGTCAGGTGCAATCGAACAAGACGCAGATGTCATCATGTTCATTTACAGAGATGATTACTATAAAAAAGAATTGTCCAAAGAGCCAGGAGTGGCTGAGATCATTATTGCCAAACAAAGAAATGGACCCACCGGGTCAGTTAAATTGGCATTCCTTAAAAATATTACAAAGTTTGAATCTCTAGCCACTGGATATAACCCATAGACTGAGAGACAAAGTGATTGCGATTTTAGTTCTGACCAAGGTAGGAGGTTAAAACTCGCTCATCGTTCATAAGATCATTGCCTTGACCAGAAAATGCAATAGTGCCAGACTCAAGAATGTATGCAGTATCAGCAATCTCAAGTGCTCGAAATGCATTTTGCTCAACCAACAAAATGCTAACTCCTTTTTGGGATATGTCAGCGATAACTTCAAAGATTTTATCTACCATGATGGGCGATAGACCCATGGAGGGCTCATCCAACATCAAAAGTTTAGGTCGACTCATTAACGCACGTCCCATTGCAAGCATCTGTTGTTCGCCGCCCGATAAAGTCCCGGCCAATTGATTTTTTCTTTCTTTTAGCCGAGGAAAAGTAGCGAAAATTTCCTCAATATCTTGTGCAATACCTTGCGCATCATTTCTTGTATAGGCCCCCATTTGAAGGTTCTCGAAGATACTCATGCGAGTAAATACGCCTCTGCCCTCTGGAACCATTGCTAGACCAGAACTCACAATATCCCATGCACCTTTGCCCAAAATTGGCGAACCTTTGAAATCAATTGAGCCCTCGGGGCGGTTTAGAGTTCCAGCTATTGCGTTAAGAGTCGTTGTTTTACCAGCCCCGTTAGAGCCAATCAGCGCCACGAGTTCCCCCTCACTTACCTCAAAGGAAATACCTTTGACTGCAGCAATACCGCCGTAATGGACATGTAAGTCTTGGACTCTCAAAATGGGATTAGACATCAGTTTTGAAAAAATTAATGATTTGATTATTTGGGTGTTGTTTGAGGACTATCTTCACTGGCTCACGCTAGTTAAATGATTTTTTGTGCCGTGAGTTGCACTGTTTGTTCCGAGATAAGCTTCTATTACGAGCGGATTTTTTTGTACCTCTTGAGGTGAGCCCTCGGCTATTTTTGTACCGTAATCGAGAACGGTCAATTGATCACATAGCCCCATAACCAACTGCACATCATGTTCAATGAGGAGTACTGTTTTGTTGTCTCTTCTGATTTGTTCTATTAAAATTTTGAGTTCTTTTTTCTCGGTACTATTCATGCCGGCTGCGGGTTCATCAAGGGCGAGTAAGAGGGGATCTGTTGCTAGGGCGCGGGCAATCTCAAGACGTCTTTGATCTCCGTAGCTGAGTGTTTTTGCCTTGTGCTGAGCGAACCTTTCAATACCCACGTAATCAAGCAACGCGTGTGCACGCATTTTTATGTCATGCTCTTCACGTATAAATTGAGGTGTCTTGAAAATAGCACGCAAAACGCCGCTTTGCGTTCGCACGTGACGTCCAACCATCACATTTTCTAAAACACTCATTTCATTAAATAGACGAATGTTTTGAAATGTTCTGGCAATACCTGCTTTGGCTACTTCGTGAACAAGTGAGGGGCTGTAGCTCTTACTTAGGAGTTTGAAATCTCCTTTGTCTGCAGTGTAAAGTCCAGTGATGATATTGAAGAAAGTTGTTTTACCGGCTCCATTAGGACCGATGAGGCCGTGAATGGAGCCTCGCATAATATCTAAATCAATATCTTTAAGGGCTTGAAGACCGCCGAAGCTTTTGCTGACCCCTCTAACACTTAGAGCGAGCGCTGAATCTGGAACTGCAGAATCATGCATTTTCAGAGCTCCTATTTGTTGGTAGATTAGCTTTGGGACTATTGTGTTTGTGCGAAGGCTTGGGCCAAAGTCCACTGGGTCTTAGGAGCATGACACTGACCATTGCTAGCGCGATAAGAAGTTGTCTAAGGATGGCTGAATCCATACGTCCGCCAGACATTTCTTGCAGTGGCCCTGCGACGTAGCGCAGTACCTCAGGCAAAGCTGCAAGCAACAAGGCCCCCAAAACAACCCCTGGTAAATAACCAATCCCTCCTAATACAACCATTGCCACAATCATGACCGACTCCATTAGACTGAAGGATTCAGGAGACACAAAGGCTTGGAAGGATGCAAACATTGCACCTGATACGCCTCCAAAAGTGGCACCAATACCAAAAGCTGTAAGCTTTAAGTTACGGGTGTCGATTCCCATGGCTTTGGCAGCAATCTCATCCTCTCTTATGGCCATCCATGCACGCCCTATACGAGAGTGCTCTAGTCGTGAGCAAATTAATATGCTTATTGCGACCAATGATATAAATAAATAATAATAAAGAGTAACTGAGGGGATCTCTGTAAAGCCTAAATCTAGTTTACGAGATAAAGGTGTGCCAAAAACCGTAAAAGAATCAATATCTCCAATCCCCTTGGGTCCATTGGTGATATTGATGGGTCTGTCTAGGTTGTTAAGAAACACACGAATGATTTCTCCAAACCCTAAGGTCACAATCGCTAAATAATCTCCCCTAAGCTTTAGTGTGGGCGCTCCAAGCAAAATGCCAAACAAACCAGCCAACAGCGCACTGAGCGGAATTACGATGTATAAGGGCGTATGAAGACCATTAGGAAAGAGTGCGGCAATGCTTGGAAAGGCGTTGGTTAGTTGTGGGGAGGACAATAGTGCGTATGTATAGGCGCCTACTGCGAAAAATGCAATGTAGCCCAAGTCCAGCAATCCTGCGTAGCCTACCACGATGTTGAGACCAAGAGCTAAAAGTACATACAGCAATGCAAAATCTGCGATTCTGACCCAAGCGTTGCCAAAGTATTGCAGCACAAAAGGTAGTATTAAAAGGGAAAGCGCAAAGACTATTTGCAGAACTCTAGAGTTTTGAAATCTTTCTTGAAAGGATTCTTTTTGGTTTGTTTGCATCTTAAGCTCGCTCAGCAATACGCTCACCCATTAAGCCAGAGGGTCTGAGAGTTAGAACTCCAATAAGCACCATGAAAGCAAAAATATCCGAGTACTGACTACCTAATACACCGTTGGTTAGCTCACCTATGTAGCCTGCTCCAATAGACTCTATGAGACCTAAAAGTATTCCACCCACTACAGCACCCTCCAAATTGCCGATTCCCCCAAACACTGCGGCAGTGAAGGCTTTAAGACCGGGAAGAAATCCCATGCTGTGGTGTATGGTTCCGTAGTTGGAGGCCCACATGACGCCTGCAATGGCTGCGAGCACTGCACCGATAATGAATGTAGCTGAGATCACCATATCTGGCTTTACGCCCATGAGGGAGGCGACTCGGGGATTCTCTGCGGTCGCCCTCATGGCTCTACCAAGACTTGTTTTGTGCACCAAATACATAAGACATGACAATGAAACCGCGGTGACCCCAAGGATCATGATTTGAGTTGGAGAGATGACGGCGTTTCCTATCTCAACAGGTACGCTTGGCATTAAAGTGGGATAAGGCTTGTAGTTTGGTTTCCAAATGATCATGGCCAAACTCTGAAGTAAAATTGAAATCCCAATTGCCGTTATGAGTGGCGCCAGTTTGGGCGCACCTCGAAGAGGTTTATAGGCAATTTTCTCTATGCCATAGTTTAGGCATGCACAGACAACACAAGCGCAAAGTACAGCCCCAAGAAGGACAACCCAACCCGGGGCTGTGGGGTAAGCGTCTTGCATTAAACCCATCACACTCCAACTGGTCATAGCGCCGATCATTAGGACCTCACCATGGGCAAAGTTGATCAAATTAATGATGCCGTAAACCATGGTGTAACCCAACGCGACAAGTGCGTACATACTACCCAAGACCAGGCCGTTGATGATTTGTTGTATCAGAGTATCCATATACAGATCTTAATGCTATTTGTCATGAACTTGGCTAGAGAAGGGCAGAAGTTATCTTTGATCAGTTAATTTTTTTGGGAGGATGAGACTTTTGCTTGCTCGTTTTGCTCCCTTAGCCAACGCATTTTCTCAGCAATTTTAATTTCCAGGCCACGCGCGACAGGTTTATAAAAATCTGTTGCCTGCATTCCCTTTGGCCAATAACTCTCACCAGCGGCAAAGCCATTTTCCTCGTTGTGAGCATAACGGTATTTTTCACCGTAAGATAAATCTTTCATGAGCTTTGTTGGTGCATTCCTCAAGTGAAGGGGAACCTCTAGTGTTCCCTGAGATTTAATGAGTGCTTTGGTTTGATTAAATGCGCTGTACACCGCGTTTGATTTTGGAGCAACACTTAAGTAAACCACGCATTCTGCAAGCGCTAGTTCTCCCTCGGGTGATCCAAGGCGTTCATAAACCTCAGCACAATCATTTGCAATATGTAAGGCCCTAGGATCAGCTAGGCCGATATCCTCTATCGCCATTCGTATAAGACGTCTGCTTAAATACTTTGGCTCCACTCCAGCCTCAAGCATTCTTACCAACCAATAAAGCGCTGCATCAGGATCTGAACCCCTGACGGATTTGTGAAGCGCACTGATCGTGTCGTAAAAATGTTCTCCTCCCTTATCAAAACGCCTCAATCTTTGCCCAAGGACTTTTGAAAGCCAGTCGCTGGGGATGCTTTTAAGTCCTTGGTGCTTGGCCATCAAGGAGGCAGTTTCAAGGGAGTTCAATAATCGTCTTGCATCACCGTCCGAGCTGTCTTTGAGAAGTTGAATTGCATCTTCATCCATCTCCAAGTCTCCAACAACTCGAAGACCGTTTTCTATAATGAGTTGTAAATCTTTATCACTCAGTGGCTCAAGCACATAGACTGTAGCTCTTGAGAGTAAGGCGGAGTTGACTTCAAATGACGGGTTCTCAGTGGTTGCTCCAATAAATGTGAACAACCCAGATTCAACATGCGGCAAAAATGCATCTTGCTGACTTTTATTAAATCTGTGAACCTCATCAACAAAAACCAAAGTTCTGGAGTGCTCATTCTCTGTTGCGTATTTTTGTGCGAGCTCAACCGCTTCTCTGATCTCTTTCACGCCTCCTAGGACTGCGCTGATACTGATGAAGTTGGCTTTAAAGGCCTCTGCCATTAAGCGTGCGATGGTGGTTTTACCAACGCCTGGTGGCCCCCAAAGAATACAACTATGAGGCGTATGTGAATCAAATGCAACTCTGAGTGGGCGCCCAGTTGCGAGCAAATGGGATTGACCGATGACTTCGCCTAAAGATTTTGGTCTCAAACGTTCTGCAAGCGGTTGTTGAAGGGGATTCACAATAAATGTATATTTAGTTTTAAGTGAATAATTACAGTACGCGGGATGAAATCTCAGGGTTTGATGATTTCTACGCCAGCGGGCGGTGAAAATTTAAACGATTCCGCCTGAAGTCCGCTTGGATTAGTTTCAAATGAATCAAAAGTCATTACTGATTTTTGACCAAATGCATCTAATATTTCCAACTTCACTAAAGTCACTTTATCTGCATTTAAACTTAAGCCTATTTTGACGTAATGAAGTTGAGACTCTTTTGCTTTTGGTGTAGCAAGAATCCACTGCAAGTTATCTGCATCGGGTTCAACTGATAAAGTAAAGTCTTTCTCTAAGGCAGTTAAATCTGGGGCCGATGCAATCAAGCTCGCCGGTGTGGAGCCAAGGGCTTTGTCCTGAGCGCGAGCCGTTACTTGTGAAATATCTAAATCGTATATCCATAGCGTTTGTCCATCAGCCACTATGGTTTGAGCAAAAGGTTTTTCGTAATCAAATTTGAAGCGATTAGGACGTAAAAAGCTAAAGGTACCTTCAGAATTTTTAACTCGCGATTTGCGACCCTCTTTGCTTGGCGAAGTTACTACTTGGGTGAAATGAGATTTAGCGCTTTTGGTTGTCCTCATGAACTGAGCAAGCGAATCTAAACTACTTGCGCTCACGTTTTGGACATACATTCCAAATGCGAAAAAACCTAGAAGAAAATAAGGACGGTATTTAAAAAGTATCATCTAACCCTTGTGTTTTCAAGTGGATTGAAATTATTCGTCTCTTGTAGGCACCAAAATCTCGCGTTGTCCATTGGTCCCCATAGAGGATACAAGTCCAGAATGTTCCATATCCTCAACCAACCTGGCGGCCCTGTTGTAGCCTATTTTGAGATGACGTTGCACAAGTGAGATGCTAGCTTTTCTGTTCTTTAAAACGATTTCAACTGCTTGGTCGTACAAGGGGTCTTTCTCACCTCCGGAGTTTCCAAACAAATCGGGTCCATCTGGTTCTCCGTCTACGGTACCGCCCTCTAAAACGCCTTCAATGTAATTAGGTGGTCCTTGTGATTTAAGATAGTTCACCACCCTGTGGACCTCTTCATCGCTTACGAATGCCCCGTGTACCCTGATAGGCATTCCACTCCCGCTTGGAAGGTAAAGCATATCGCCCATACCTAAAAGAGACTCAGCACCCATTTGATCCAAAATGGTTCTGCTGTCAATTTTGCTTGAGACTTGAAAGGCAATACGAGTGGGAATATTTGCTTTAATCAGACCTGTGATTACGTCCACACTTGGGCGCTGGGTAGCAAGTATTAAGTGAATACCAGCGGCACGAGCTTTTTGAGCCAACCTTGCTATGAGCTCTTCAATTTTTTTGCCCACAACCATCATCAAGTCGGCAAGCTCATCAATGACCACAACGATAAAGGGCAGTCGATCCAGTGGCTCTGGCTCATCAGGAGTTAAGCTAAAGGGATTGGGAATTAACTCTGAGCGCTCTTTTGCTTGATCGATTTTTTGGTTGTAGCCAGCTAAATTTCTTACACCCAATTTACTCATTAACTTGTAGCGACGCTCCATCTCAAAAACACACCAGTTGAGTCCATTAGCAGCTTGGCGCATATCCGTTACTACTGGTGCGAGGAGGTGAGGAATACCTTCGTAAACCGACATTTCAAGCATCTTAGGATCGATCATCAGGAGTTTGACGTCCCTTGCCTCGGCTTTGTATAAGAGACTCAAAATCATGGCGTTGATACCGACTGATTTACCTGAGCCCGTTGTTCCTGCAACTAAAACGTGTGGCATTTTTGCAAGATCAGCAACGATTGGGTTGCCAACGATGTCTTTACCCAGTCCCATGGTCAGCAAAGACTTACCTTCGTTATAAATCTCCGAGCCCAAAATCTCACTCAACTGTATAGTCTGACGCCTCGCGTTTGGCAACTCGAGTGCCATAAAGTTTTTACCAGGAATAGTTTCGACAACTCGGATGGAGACAAGGCTCAACGAGCGGGCCAAATCTTTGGCTAGGTTAACAATTTGAGAGCCTTTAACCCCTGTTGCTGGTTCTATTTCATAGCGCGTAATGACTGGACCGGGTGAGGCCTCGACAACGTGTACCTCGACCCCAAAGTCTTTGAGTTTTTTCTCAATTAAGCGACTTGTAACTTCAAGTGTCTCGGTTGAAACGGTATCAATTTTGGATTTATTAGAGTCAAGAAGGTCAACCTGGGGTAGTCTGGAATCGGGTAGATCACTGAATAATGGTTTTTGTCTCTCTCGTGCAATGCGCTCGCTCTTTGGTGCTGGGGTGGACTCAACTTCTTTGGGTAAGCGAACAATAATTTGCGGTGGAGTGTATTCATTTTCAGGATCTACTTTTACCCCGTGAATGATTTCGTCACGCTCTTTCGCAGCTGCTAATCCCATCGCTATGTCTTCGTCTCGTGCCTTTTTTTCACGCCTAACTTCTAAGTAATGATCTACATGAGCACCAATACTCTCTGCCATGTGAATCCAAGAGAATCTAAAAACCCATGATAGTGAGACCATCATAAATGCAATAAAGATAAGGCACGAACCATTGAAACCAAACCACTGCATTCCAAATTGACCCACTAAATAGCCTATTACCCCGCCCGCATGATGCCCTGGCAGGTAATTCTCAAACCTGTAAAGCCTGGTCCACTCAAGTCCGGTACTTGATAAAAGCAGCAATAGGTTTCCGCTCCAAAAGGCCCAACTGGTATTTATCCAGCCATCATGGCTGTGTTCAAGTTCTTGGCTCTCTGTTCTAAGTCTAGTTGCTAAAGCGTTGAGCCAATGCATTAAAGCGGCTGCGTACATCCATAAAATAGAGTATCCCGCAAGGAAAAAGCTAATATCTCCAAGCCAAGCTCCCAACCTGCCTCCCCAGTTTTTTAGGGGAGCAATATTGCCTGAGGTGGTCCAAGCAGGATCTTGGGGGGAATGTGTGATTAAGGCAAGCAACCAAAATGTCAAAAAAACAAAACCAAGTGTGAGCGCTATTTCTTGTGTAAAACGTCTAAAGCCAGTAGGGGCGGGTTGAGCAACTCGCTCAGAGGTCATTGTATTTAGCGAATAGGTCATAAAAATAGAGTACGCTCTAGTGGTGCAATATTCTTGAAAAAAATGGTTAAGATTTCTTGGAGTATGGTTATAAAAACTAATTTACAAATACTGCCCTACGATTTCTTACAATACGAGTTGTTTGGCATAAATGCAGTTTAGCTTTGATCGGCTATTTTCTCACTTTTGTGCGGTTTTATTAATTATTTTTATATGTCCTCAACTACTCAACACAGCAAAGTTTTAATTTTAGGCTCGGGCCCTGCCGGCTACACAGCGGCGGTTTATGCTGCAAGGGCCAATCTACAGCCCACTTTAGTTACGGGTATAGCCCAGGGTGGCCAACTTATGACTACGACCGAAGTAGATAATTGGCCAGCAGATGTTGACGGCGTGCAGGGGCCAGATTTAATGCAACGTTTTTTAAAGCACGCGGAGCGCTTCAACACAAACATTGTGTTTGATCATATTCATACTGTTGATTTAAAAAGCAGGCCATTTACTTTGACTGGCGACAGCGGCATCTACACCTGCGACAGCCTAATTATTGCTACCGGTGCATCAGCTAAGTATTTAGGACTCCCTTCAGAGCAAGCTTTCATGGGGCGCGGAGTATCTGGATGTGCAACTTGCGATGGTTTTTTCTACAAACAGCAGGAGGTATGTGTTGTTGGCGGGGGGAATACAGCCGTTGAGGAAGCTCTTTACTTATCAAATATCGCCAGTCAAGTGCATCTTATCCACAGAAGGGATAAATTCAAGGCTGAGGCGATCATGATTGACAAGTTGATGGATAAGGTGAGCGCTGGTAAGATTACTCTTCATTACAACAGTGTTTTAGATGAGGTTTTAGGAGATGCATCTGGTGTAACAGGTGTCCGACTTAAAAACACTCAAACTCAAGCCGCCCTTGATTTAAAGTTGCAGGGTTGTTTCATTGCGATTGGACATCACCCCAATACGGATATATTCAATGGTCAGGTGGATATGAAAGATGGTTACATTTTGACTAGAAGCGGATTGCAAGGTTTTGCTACCATGACCAGTGTCGAAGGTGTTTTCGCTGCTGGAGATGTGCAAGATAACATCTACCGACAAGCTATCACAAGTGCTGGTACTGGGTGCATGGCCGCTTTAGATGCTCAGCGATTTCTGGAGCAGCACGAATAAGTGCCAAGCAGATTATCCAAAGTGGGTTATAATTTAAGGCTTACCTGGAAGTAAGAAAAAACTCATATTTTCAGTGCTAAGACTTAAGAATCGACTAAAAATCGAGTTTGGATTCGCTGATTTGGGAATTTTTTATGATTTTCTCAGTCCAATCCGGGGATACCGCCCCCCAATTTGGCGAGGTGAGGCTTGAGTGTGTTGAAAAACACACAAAAGCCGTGAATATTGATTGGAGTGTCCACTATGGCACGTGTATGTGAAGTTACGGGCAAAGGCCCAATGGTTGGAAACAATGTTTCCCATGCCAACAACAAAACCAAGCGTCGATTTATGCCTAACTTGCAATATCGCCGTTTTTGGGTTGAGAGTGAAAATCGCTGGGTTCGTTTGCGTGTGTCAAGTGCAGCATTGCGTTTGATCGACAAGAATGGAATCGAATCTGTTTTGGCTGATTTGCGTGCACGCGGTCAAGCTTAATTAACCATTTACATAGATAGGAATTCAAAATGGCTTCTAAAGGCGGACGCGAAAAAATCAAGCTTGAATCAACTGCTGGTACAGGACATTTCTATACCACTAGCAAAAACAAGAAAACAATGCCCGAGAAAATGTTGATCATGAAATTTGATCCAAAAGCTCGCAAGCACGTTGAATACAAAGAAACAAAGCTTAAGTAATTAAGCAGTTAAGTCTTCATGACAAGCAAAAGGCTCACCTAGGTGAGCCTTTTTGTTGGAGATTACATATTGTTTTTTAACTCAGATTGATTTAGTCAACGTTACTTATTCAGTGAGTTATTGTCAAAGTTTGATTAGGTTAAGATTAAATGCGAACTGCTTTGATGGTGAAAGAAAACTCTTTAAGAGCTTGAATTCCACTGGACTCTGCATTGCGGCACCAAACTTGTAAATCGCTTGCCAATTGTTCTCTGGAACGATTTGTGTTGAGCCAAATCTGCCTAAGCTCTTCACGCATACAAACCATTTTATCAACCGTAGGTAAAAGCGCTCGAGCTTGTTTGAGTTGATCAAGTGCCGAAGTAGGCACTTTCTCGATATCTCTGTGCATCCAACGCTTGGCTGTTTTTATAACGCTTGGAGTAGCAGATAAGTTAAGGTTTTTAACCTCTGATTCAAGAGCGCGTCGCACTTGTTTGGCAAATCCGGCCATCACCTCATACCTGTTCATGATGAGAGCTTCAAGGGTTTGTTCATCAGGGACAGCTCGAACTTCCCCGAAAGCCATTTTAGGGGGGGTTTTCTTAACAGTCGCTAGTTTTAAAGTTTCTAAGACTCGGATGTAGAACCAGCCGATATCAAATTCATATTTTTTAACTGATAACTTTGCTGATGTTGGGTAGGTGTGATGGTTGTTGTGAAGCTCTTCGCCTCCGATCAATATTCCCCAAGGAGAGATGTTGGTACTTGCATCGACGGCTTCAAAATTACGGTAGCCCCAGTAGTGACCAATTCCGTTGATGACTCCAGCCGCTGTTACTGGAATCCAAAGCATCTGAACCGCCCAAACGCTCAAACCAATTGCCCCAAACAATGTCAAATTGATAATGAGCATCAAAGCGACGCCTTGCCAAGGAAAGCGTGAGTAAACATTATTCTCTAGCCAATCATCAGGGGTTCCATGACCGTATTTTTGCATCGTCTCAGCGTTAAGAGACTCGAGACGGTACAGCTCCGCACCACTCCAAAAGACAGTCTTAATGCCTTTAATTTGAGGGCTATGTGGATCATCAACTGTTTCACATTTCGCATGGTGTTTTCTGTGAATAGCAGCCCATTCTTTTGTCTGCATGCCAGTTGTCATCCAAAGCCATAACCTAAAGAAATGCGCAATCGCGGGATGCAAGTCCAAGGATCTATGAGCTTGGTGGCGGTGTAAGTAAATAGTGACAGATGCAATCGTAATGTGCGTTAACACAAGGGTCAAAATAACAGTCTGCCAAGCACCCAGGTCCATTAAACCGTGTGCCAACCAAACTAAAACTGTATTAAAAATATTCAAGGTAAATTACCCTCACATTAAAACAACACAAAAAACTGCCTGTACCTAACTAATCCCATTATTCTACTTCGCTTGCCAAACACTGGCAAAGAATCCGTCAGTTTCGTGAATATGTGGCCACATCCTGAGGTAATCACCCTCGGGTGTACAAAGCGATTCAAAATGAGTTATTTTTAGCTCATTTAGTACCTCTGAGACCTTAAGGGGGATAAATTCTTTGAATTCTTTGGTGAATGCTTCAGCTATGGATTCATTTTCATCTCTCAGCAGGCTACAAGTTGCGTAAACCAAGCGACCTCCAGGCTTTAACAATCTGGCAGCTGCGCGCAGGATATTCATCTGAATAACACAAAGCTCTTCGATACTTTTGGGGTTTTGACGCCACTTTAGATCTGGATTTCTCCTCAAAGTGCCTAAACCAGAGCAAGGTGCGTCAACCAAGACTCTGTCCATTTTGCCCCTGAGCCTTTTGATTCTTTCGTCTCTTTCATGTGCAATAGCAACAGGGTGAACATTAGAGAGTCCACTTCTAGCAAGTCTTGGCTTCAATGCGTCCAGTCGGTGAGCAGAGGTATCAAACGCGTAAAGTCTTCCCGTGCTCCTCATGGCAGCACCTATTGCTAGTGTTTTGCCCCCAGCTCCAGCACAAAAGTCAGCGACCATCTCACCACGCTTGGCATCAAGTAAAAGAGCCAAGAGTTGAGAACCTTCATCTTGAACCTCAATTGAGCCGCTGGTAAACAGATCAAGCTTTGTTAAAGCTGGTTTATCGTTTAAACGAACTCCCCAGGGGGAGAATGGAGTTGGGGTTGCCTTGAATCCAAGGATAGATAGGCTTTTTAAAACGTCCTCTCTTTTACTCATGTAGGTGTTAACTCTAAGATCCAGAGGGGCGGTTGTATTGAGTTTTTCAACGACTTGCCAAAAACTCTCACCAAGCTGCTCTTTTAGGGATTGAGCCAGCCATTCTGGAAGATTGTGACGGTGGCGCTCCAGTAGGTCATCGGTGTTAACGGCCTCGCATTGCTCAAGCCATTTAATTTCTTCATCCGTTAATGCAGAGTACAAAAATCCAAGTGTTGAGTCATCAAAATCTTTTTGTCGGCCTTTGTGATTTGGAGTTTTGAGCTCTTTTTTTCCTCTTGGTGTTTGTAGTTTGTTACTCTCGGCAGCACTCTCAGTCTTAGAAGCCTCATGCCGGGAGTCGTTTTGAGCGTGTTTGGCAAGGTCTTTTAAATGTTGTGCGAATCCAAGAATTGCAAGCCTTCTCTCCTTTGAGCCGCTGCCCCAAGGTGCAAAGTATTCAAATAACTGCTTAAACCTTAAAACGTTGTAGGCAGTATCTGCTAGAACCGCACGTTCACGGTGACCAAAGGAATGTTCCTTTCTGTGATCTTTAAAATATTTTGAAAGTACGGAGTCTGCAGGGTGTTCAAAGCGAAGGATCTCACGAACCAGATCTGCGCTTGCACTTAGTAGGGCTTTGGGATGCATAAATTATGGACGGTTAGAACAATTAGTTTTATTTAGTTGGGTCAAGTTAGTGCACATAATTTGCAGTAACGGACGCACGCTAAAATTGGAATTAGAGGAGTTGAAGAACTTGCCCCCATAAGTTCAGTATGAATGCACTGATTTGTTACGGGTACTTTTAAGGGGCGCTAGTAGGCCTGTTGCGAGATAGAACGGAGCAATTGAATTGATCAGATCTTGGGTTTAATTGATTAACCCCTCACACGTGCTCATATTGTAAGCTTTTAGTAGAAACAATGCACCTGTCCTTTTGGTTGCAATCATCTAACTTAAAAGCTTTTGTCAGCTGTATGCCCATTTGAAGTTGCAATAAAAAATAATATATGAAAAATATAGTGATTCTTATATCTGGTGGCGGCTCAAATATGAAGGCTATCCTTCAAACTGCAAGAGATAGAGACTGGGAAAAACGGCTCGGGGCCAGGGTCTCACATGTGATAAGTAACAAGCAGACTGCGTTGGGCTTATCCATTGCCAAGGAGTTCAACGTAAAAACATCCGTCGTTGAACATCTTCAATATAAGGAGGCAACAAATCCCAGGGAAGCTTTTGAGACTGAACTGATCAAGGTAATAGACCAAGATTCACCTGAGTTGGTTGTCTTAGCAGGATTTATGAGAATATTAACCCCTCATTTTGTGAACCACTATGAGGGCAGATTGATCAACATACATCCCTCTCTTTTACCTGCTTTTACGGGCCTTCACACTCACGCAAGAGCCATAGAAATGGGTTGTAGATTTGCAGGAGTAACGGTGCATAGGGTAACGCCTGAACTAGATTACGGACCAATCCTTGCCCAAGCGGTGGTGCCTGTATTAAAGGGTGATACTGAGAGTGTCTTGGCGTCCAGAGTTTTGACGCAGGAGCACCTTATTTATCCAAAAGTAATTGAGGAATTATTATCTTAAATCCTTGATTTTTACTTAGTTGGTTTTTAGATTAAGAAGCGAGAGTTCTTGGGTAAATGGGCAGTTAAAAACTCCATTTGATCGTTCAAAATTCGACGATTTCTTAAAATAAAGTCTTCCCATAAGCTAGGTACGTAAGGGGTGTATAAAAGTGGCATTCGTGCTTGCTCTGGGGTACGGTTGCCTTTCCTGTGATTGCATGATTTACAGGCGGTGACCACGTTCATCCAATGATCCGTTCCATTTTGACCAAAGGGAATAATATGTTCACGAGTTAATTCTGTTTCGTGAAATTGTTCACCGCAGTAAGCGCATAGATTTTGATCTCGGGCGAATAATTTGCTGTTTGTAAGACCTGGTTTTAGCTCAAAAGGGTTGATATTTGGAACCCCTTTGGTTCCAATAATACTGTTCACGGCTATAGTTGACTGCTTTCCAGTGATTGCGTTGTATCCGCCTCTAAAAACAGCGACTTGTGCACCCGCTTCCCAGCGAACTTCTTCAGCTGCATAATGAATCACCGCTTGCTCTAGCGAGATCCATGATTGCGGTAGGCCCTGGGCAGACAACTTTAAGACTTTCAATACAAACCTCCGATTATTGATAAATAACGATGAAGCAGTTCTGAATACCTAACCTGAGACAATATACCCTGTTTTTGTGACACTTTAAAAATTTTGTTTTCTATAACTACCCACTCATGCATACTTTTAGAGGTTTTAATCATCCAGGCATCGCCAAAGCCAGTGCTTTGACGATTGGAAATTTTGACGGGGTTCACCGTGGGCACCAGGCCATGTTGTCTTTAGTCAAAAATGAGGCTAGAAATAGGGGCGTACCTAGCTGCGTACTGACCTTTGAGCCACACCCGAGAGATTACTTCGCCAAAATAATGGGCAAACCTAGCTTGGCACCCGCCAGAATCGCAACGCTCAGAGATAAATTGGCGGAGTTGGAGGCTTGTGGAGTGGACCAGTGTGTGGTAATGCCCTTCAATGAAACCTTGTCCTGTCAGACCCCTTCGTCTTTTGTTGAGGATGTTTTGGTGACGGGGTTGGGTGCAAAGTATGTTTTAGTTGGGGATGATTTTAAGTTTGGCGCTAAAAGAGCCGGAGATTACACATTCTTAGTGGAGTCCGGGCATAAGCACGGATTTGAAGTCGCGAGGATGAACAGTTACGAGGTTGGAGGGGTTAGGGTCTCTAGCTCGGAGGTTCGCTCTGCTTTGGCAAGAGGAGACTTGGTGCAAGTCGAGCAATTGCTTGGCAGGCCCTACAGCATTTCAGGACATGTTGTCCACGGTAGGCATTTAGGTCGTGAACTCGGTTGTAGGACGCTTAATGTCCGCTTTCTCAGGTCTTTTCAGTCTCACTCAAGTCCAGCGGCACAGGGAATATTTGTTGTTGAAGTTTTGGGGTTAACGAAAAATCCACTTGCGGGAGTTGCCAACTTAGGAGTGCGTCCCACAATTGATTCAAATGATATTAACCAGGGCCGAGTGCTGCTAGAAACACATATTCTGGATTGGCCAAAGGAGTTGGGGCAAGACGGTGGATACGGGCGTGTCATCAAAGTTAATCTTTTGCATAAA
The DNA here is from genome assembly GCA_036834025.1 of Limnohabitans sp. Lineage (GTDB taxonomy): Bacteria > Pseudomonadota > Gammaproteobacteria > Burkholderiales > Burkholderiaceae_C > Limnohabitans. The sequence goes on along the minus strand of DAITOS010000022.1, from coordinate 13,305 downwards.
CTTCATGATGAGCTCAAATACGATGGGTTAGATTCTCTTAAGGTCGGCATCCAACGTGATTGTGATCAAGCACGGCAGTGGTTTCAAATGAGAAAGTAATAGTGAAATTCAAATTAAATTGATTTTCATTTTCTAGCTTCTAGATCCATAACGGCTCAACTCGTTTAAAATCAAAGTTCTAACTTAAACACCTTAAAACTCTGGTTTATTGAACTTTGATAAAAACACCCAGAGACAGTTCAACATTTCGATTTCTATGACCGACTCCCAAGTTACCAATAAAGAATCTACTGCAAGCAGTGGTCCCGATTATCGTAAATCACTTAATTTGCCAGACACAACGTTTCCGATGCGGGGTGACTTACCAAAGAGGGAGGGTGCCTGGGTCAAAAATTGGACAGATGAGGGCTTGTACCAAAGACTAAGACTTGCAAGAGTTGGCGCTCCGCTTTTTGTTTTGCATGATGGGCCGCCCTATGCCAATGGACAAATTCATATTGGACACGCTTTAAACAAAGTGCTCAAAGATATGATTGTGAAGTCACGTCAGTTGGCTGGTTTTGATGCGCAGTACATTCCAGGATGGGATTGCCACGGTTTGCCTATTGAGAACGCAATCGAGAAGCTTCGTAAAAAGAAGTTAGATCGCGATGAGATGCAAGCCGAGTCTAGGGCTTTCGCGGGAGAGCAGATCAATCAGCAGCGAGAAGATTTTCGTCGTTTAGGAGTGCTTGGCGATTGGGAGCGTCCTTACAGAACGATGGACTTTGCCAACGAGGCCGGAGAGCTCAGAGCGTTCAAAAAAGTAATTGAACGAGGTTTTGTTTATAGGGGGCTAAAGCCAGTTTATTGGTGTTTTGACTGCGCATCATCACTCGCGGAGTTTGAGATTGAATATGCGGAGAAAAAGAGTGAGACGCTTGATGTTGCTTTTTTATGTTCTCAGCCCTTACAACTCGCCAAAGCGTTTGGACTTACGTCTTTAAATAAAGATGCATACGCAGTGATTTGGACCACTACGGCGTGGACAATTCCGGCTAATCAGGCAATCAATTTGAACCCTGAGATCAGTTACTCCTTAGTGGACACACCCAAGGGTTTGTATATTGTTGCTGAGAACTTAGTTGAGTCCTGTCTAGAGAGATGGGGCATTGAAGGCTCGGTGATTGCGACCACTTTGGGTGCGAACTTAGATATGATCGAATTTCACCACCCTTTGAGTCACGTTGATAAGGCGTATGAGCGTTGTGCCCCCATTTATTTAGCTGAGTACGCAACGGCTACCGAGGGCACTGGACTCGTTCACTCAGCACCAGCTTACGGTGTGGATGACTTTAATTCTTGTGTCTCTCACGGTATGCAAATTAAAGATATATTAAATCCTGTACAAGGGGGTGGGACTTATGCAAGTGATTTCGCTTTATTTGGTGGACAGCATATTTGGAAAGCGGTGCCACTCATCTTAGAGGCCCTAAAAAATGCAAACAGATTAATGGCGACCAAAACCATTACACATAGTTATCCTCATTGTTGGAGACATAAAACACCCGTGATCTACCGAGCCGCAGCGCAGTGGTTTATCCGCATGGATGAAGAAACAGATTCAACTCAAGGAATTTTTGCAACCAACAAAGCGTCTCAGTCACTTCGTAAAACTGCATTAGCAGCGATTGAGCAGACACATTTTTATCCTGAGAACGGCAGATCAAGACTGCGTGACATGATTGCAAACCGGCCCGATTGGTGTATCTCAAGACAACGAAGTTGGGGAGTTCCAATTCCTTTTCTGATTCATGTAGACAGCGGCGCGTTGCACCCAAAAACTCTTGAGATTTTAGATTTTGCAGCATCCAAAATTGAGCAAGCGGGGGTTGAGGCCTGGAGTCGTACGACTTTAGAGGAAATTGTTGGCTTGTATGGAGGCAATGTTAAGGAGTATGCAAAGAGTACCGATATTTTGGAGGTTTGGTTTGATTCAGGATCCACTTTTGAACACGTTTTAAGAGGCTCGCATCAAAACGTATACCCCAGAAATCCCTACCACGACGCGGGCCCCGAGACAGATTTGTACCTCGAGGGTCATGATCAACACAGGGGATGGTTTCACAGCTCGCTATTGTTGGGGTGTGCGCTGTACGGACGTGCCCCTTACCGAGGGCTTCTAACTCATGGTTTTGCAACCGATGGACAGGGCCGCAAAATGAGTAAGAGCTTGGGTAATACGGTTGCCCCCCAAGAGGTGATCGGTAAATTAGGAGCTGAGATTGTTAGACTTTGGGTAGGTGCAACTGATTATTCAGGCGACTTAAACATTGACGAAAAGATATTGGCTCGTGTTGTCGATTCTTACCGCCGTATTCGAAATACGCTTCGGTTTTTGATGGCTAATATCAGTGATTTTGATTTCGCGAATGATGCAGTCCCTTTTGATGATTTGCTCGAAATCGACCGTTATGCATTATCTAGGACTCAACAACTTCAGGAACAAATTGTGGGGCAGTGGGACCCAGATAAGAAAGTTTTTGAGGGAGGACATTACGGCCAGTATGAGTTTCATCCTGTTGTCAGCAAGATTCAAATATTTTGCTCTGAAGATTTAGGGGGCTTCTACCTTGATATCTTAAAGGACAGACTTTATACAAGTGCGCCTAAGTCCCTTGAGAGGAGAAGTGCACAAACTGTGCTCCACCAAATTACGCATGCGATGCTTCGCTGGATGGCGCCCTTTTTATCCTTTACAGCCGAGGAGGCTTGGGGAGTTCTGCAAAAGAGCGGTGATCTGGGGGGGGAGGAATCTAGTTCGTCACACCTCTCAATCTTCACCCAAACTTATTCCCAATTGCCACCCTCAAACCAAGAGCTGATGGCTAAATGGCAACGAGTGAAAGAAATTCGTGACCAAGCGAATAAGGAAATTGAAGTCCTCAGAAGCAGTGGTTCTGTTGGATCTTCATTACAAGCGCATTTAACTCTAAGCTTGACCAAAGCTGATTTTGAGTTGTTGAGCAGTTTGGGGGAGGATCTTAAGTATGTATTCATTACCTCACAAGCACACATTGAATTAGGTGAGCAAGAGCATATAAAAGTTTTGGTCAGTGAAAGTGAGAAATGTGCACGCTGCTGGCATTACAGCTCTGATGTTGGCACTAACTCGAGCTATGCAACCCTTTGTGGGCGATGTGTTAGTAACTTGTATGGCAACGGTGATAAGCGACTTTTCGCTTGATCTGAAGTCGTTAACTGGATCGGAAATGCCTTCAAACAAAAACAATTTAACTTTATTTGCGACTTGGATTGCAACTGCAATAGTGATTTTCTTGGCTGATCAATTTACCAAAGTTATGATCATTGGAAATTTTCAGTTGGGCGATTCGCAACCCGTCGTTCAAGGATGGTTCAATTTGGTTAGGGCACATAACACGGGCGCTGCGTTTTCTTTCATGGCCTCGGCCGATGGTTGGCAGCGTTGGCTCTTTACTGGCATTGGTTTGGTTGCGGCTATTCTCATCATTTTCTTACTGAAATCAAATGCAACTCAAAAGTTGTTTGCCTTCGCACTAACTTTTATCTTGGGGGGAGCGATAGGTAATGTATTTGACCGAATCATGTATGGATACGTTATTGATTTCTTGGACTTTTACTGGTCTGGAATTCATTTCCCCGCGTTTAATTTGGCCGATAGTGCCATAACACTTGGTGCCATTTGCTTGTTTGTAGATGAGATGCTGAGAGTTAAAAAATCAAAATCTTAAAATAAAAAAGGCCTAGACTGTTTTATCTAGACCCAATTTTTATCATCTGTTAATCATTTTTACAGAGTCAAAATGGTACAACCAGTTGTTTTACGAGCTTCAAGGTCAATGTGAGCTTGTTTGACTTGGTCAAGCGGATAAGTCTGATCGATTGAGATATGAACTTTCTTGCTGATAACGGCTTCAAATAAATCGTCAGCCATCTCTTGTGTGCTCTCGCGCGTAGCAAGGTGTGTGAACAGTGTTTGACGAGTGACGTACAAAGAGCCCTTCGCTGCCAAGATACCCGGAGCAAAACTAGGCACTGGACCTGAGGCATTTCCAAAACTTGCCAGCAATCCAAGTGGAGCTAAACAGTCCAGTGACTTCTCGAAAGTGTCTTTACCAACTGAGTCATAAACTACCTTGACTCCATGTCCTCCCGTAATCTCTTTGACTCGTGAAGGGAAATCCTCTTTTGAGTAATTGATCGTGAAGGCCGCGCCATTTGTTTTTGCAAGTGCGCATTTTTCGTCACTTCCCGCAGTTCCGATCAATTGGTAACCTAGAGATTTAGCCCACTGACAGGCGATTAAGCCTACGCCACCGGCTGCTGCATGAAAGAGAATGTGATCACCTTTGTGCAGTCCACCTTGGGGTAGTGTGCGCTTGAGCAAGTACTCAACAGTGAGCCCTTTGAGCATCATAGCTGCACCCGTTTCAAATGAGATGGCATCGGGTAATTTCACTACGCACTTTGCGGGCATCACCCGCTCTTCGCAGTAACTCCCCGGTGGGTTACTTGCATAGGCTGCACGGTCCCCAACCTTGAGGTGAGTCACACCAGTACCAACCGCAGTGATGATCCCAGATGCCTCCATCCCCATGTGAAGTGGCATGGGAAGTGAATACAGTCCAGCACGTTGATACACATCGATGTAATTTAAGCCTATCGCTTTGTGGGCGATTTTAATTTCACCAACACCGGGTTCACCGACTTTGACATCGACGATCTTAAGCTCTTCTGGGCCACCGTTTTTCTCAATAATAATTGCTCTCGACATTTTTTATTCCTATTAAGTTTTACAAACGAAAAAAAGGGGCCAATCTTACATTCTCATTAACGCAGAAGGCCCTATGACCATTACTGTGTCCAAGAGCGTTTGGTAATAAACGCAATTAAATCAAAAAAATTGATCGAGAACAGCAGTAGTTTGCGAGTGTGCAGTGTATGCGTAAAACTAAGTTCTTGCCTAAGTAATTAATAATAACTAATTTGGCAGAACTGTTATTTGATCGCTATTTTTTCTCGACTGGCGCACCTGCCACCCTAGACCACTCACTCCAACTGCCTGGGTATAAAGTTGTGTAGCCAAATCCAGCAATATGCATTGCAATTAAATTGGGTATTGCACTGACGCCGCTTCCGCATTGGTGTACTGCAGTTAGAGGATCTTTATTGCCCAATAATTCTTCAAACTCTTTTTTGAGTTCTTCTTTGGTTTTGAAAAAACCATCTGGGTTCAGATTGGAATTAAAGGGTCTGTTGAGTGCGCCGGGTATATGGCCAGCAATTGGATCAAGGGGTTCAATTTCACCATTAAAGCGAGGTGTTGCACGTGCGTCAATCAATGAAACTGGATTGTCTAAGTCTGAGCTGAGTTTCGCCTTGAGCTCATCAATGCTTAACATTTGAACCAACGATTTTTTGAGTTCGAATTGACTTGCCTTGTTAATAGTTGGTTCGCCACTGTTCAATTGATTTGTAGATTTCAACCAAGCGTTCAAACCTCCATCAAGTACTGCTACATTGTCATGACCGCACCATTTAAGCATCCACCAAAGTCGCCCACAAAAGTTGTTGCCTTGTCTGTCGTATACAACCACTTGCGACTCAGAGGTGACTCCCATCCGAGAAAGCCATTTAGCAAATATCTCTCGCTTGGGCAACGGGTGTCGACCACCATTTATAGCGTCCTGGGAGTTGTGAGCTGACAAATGTTGATCAAGATTTGCGTATAAGGCGCCTGGTATGTGACTATCGTTGTACTGAGTTGAGCCCTTTGTTGGGTCTGCCAGATCAAAGCTGCAATCAAAGATAACGAGGTTTTGAGATAGGATCTTGTCTGATTGAAATGCTTTTAATTCAGCAACCGAAATAATAGTTTTGTACACAGACGGGGGCCCTGGATGAATCTAGAAAATTACTCTGAAGTGACCTGCATTCTTTTGCGGTACCACTCATGAAAGTGTTGCATTCCGTCTTCCATGGGGCTTTGATAGGGGCCGACTTCGTTGTCGCCCCTCTCTAAGAGGGCAAGTCGACCGGCGTCCATACGCTCAGCGATTTCGTCGTCCTCAACACATGTTTCCATATACGCTGCACGCTGAGCTTGAACAAACTCGCGCTCAAAGGCCACGATTTCTTCTGGATAATAGAACTCCACGGTATTGAGAGTTTGTGTTGGACTAATGGGGTGAAGCGTTGACACGGTAAGCACGTGGGGATACCACTCAACCATAATGTTTGGGTAATAGGTTAGCCAGATCGCACCGTGTTCTGGGACTTTTCCGTCCCTGTAGTTCATGAGTTGTTTTTGCCATTGCTGGTAAACAGGTGACCCTGCTTTACCAAGCCTGTTGGCAATTCCAACGGTTTGTACAGAATACTCATCGCCAAACTCCCACCTAAGGTCGTCGCAGGTTACGAAATTACCCAGTCCTGGATGGAATGGACCCACATGATAATCTTCTAGATATACCTCAATAAAGGTCTTCCAGTTGTAGTTGCAAGTGTGCAGTTCGACGTGGTCAAGAGCATAGCCTGTGAAATCTAGTGTTGAGCGAGGGGTCAAAGTAGAGAGATCCTTTGCAATGTCTCGACCGTTATCCTCAAATAGTAAACCGTTCCACTCCTTAAGCTCGTATCTATTTAAGTTTAAGCAAGGGTCTTGAGCAAAATGTGGGGCCCCAACGAGTTCACCTGTTGTAGAGTAAGTCCAGCGGTGTAGGGGGCAAACTATGTGATTTGTAGAGCCTCCACCAGATAAAACATTTTGAGTCGAGGTTTGCTGACCTGATAAGCCAACATTTTGTTTTAAATTACCCCGACCTTTTAGGATAACTGCTTGTCTGTGACGACAAACATTGGATAGAAGTTCGACACCGTTTTCGGTTCGTATAAGGACTCGGCCTTCTTTTTCTTTTTGGATGGCGTTGTAGTCCCCTATTTCAGGTACTGACAAAACATGACCGACGTAATTAGGCCCTTTGTTGAACAAAGTATCGATTTCACGCTTAAAAAGCGTTTCATCGGAGTAGCTAGAGACAGGAAGTTGACTAAACGCCTGCTGCAGTTGAAGACTTAAATCAGACATGATTGACCTGACCTAAAGACTCCCCACAGGGAAGTAATAGAAGTTATAGGGAAAACCAGTTATTTCTGGCCGAAAACCATGATTCTACCCTGGCTACTACAATATTGGTGCATAAGCCGTCCTACAATTGTATTTTTTACCAACACTTAGGTTCAAATAGCATGCCAAAGGCGTCACCTCCAACTGCTGAAGTGGATTTTTCTGCTCCTCCTTCCAATTATGAAAGTGCTATGACGGAAATAGAGGGCTTGGTTTCTCAAATGGAATCGGGACAGTTACCACTAGAAAAGTTATTGGTTTCTTACAAAAGAGGAGCGGTTTTGCTTAAATTTTGTCGCGAACAATTGAGCACTGTTGAAGATCAGATTAAGGTGCTTGAAGACGGTGATTTAAAACCTTGGAAAAATGCATTGTGAACGTTACCCAGTCCTTTGATTTAGAAGCTTGGAGTCAGCATCATTTAACTGAAATTGAGGCTTGCCTGGACAACTGGATTCCAGGCTCAGCTCCCGCGAATTTAACCGAGCCCATGAAATACGCAGTTTTGGGTGGTGGTAAACGTCTGAGATCCTTGCTTGTAATGGGCGCTTTTGAATCGGGCATCAACGACAGTAAATCGGATGAGATTGAATGGCGACGTGAGGCTGCGCTCAGGGCGGCTACTGCAATTGAGTTGATACACGCTTATTCACTCGTGCATGATGATATGCCTTGTATGGATAATGACGTCTTGCGACGGGGAAAACCAACTGTTCATGTGAAGTTTGGTGAGGCTGTTGCTTTATTGACTGGGGACACACTCCAGGCCTTAGCTTTTGAGGTGTTAACACCAGACAATTCACAGATTCCAGAGACTTTGCAAGCTAAACTTTGTGCTTTATTAGCTCGAGCTGCAGGGCACAACGGGATGGCCGGTGGCCAAGCTATCGATTTGACAAGCGTCGGAATATCCTTAGATGAGCACCAACTTAGTCAAATGCATAAACTTAAGACGGGTGCATTACTTGAGGCAAGTGTTATTGCAGGTGCTATGTGCGCAGGTGTAAATCAAAAAGATTTGGAACGGCTAAAGATCTTTGGAAGCTCACTTGGTCTCGCGTTTCAAGTGATTGATGATGTTTTAGACGTTACTGCCGACTCATCTGTGCTGGGAAAAACATCGGGCAAGGACGCACAAAGTGGTAAACCAACCTATGTCTCCCTAATGGGGCTAGAAGCAGCTAAGCACAAAGCTGATGTGTTGATCATGCAGGCCAATCAAGCGCTTTTGTCTAGTGATTTATCTCAAAGCGATGCGCTAGCTGCGATTGCACTAAAAGTTGTCAACCGCAAATACTAAAAGAATTTACAAGAATATTTATCAATGTTAGATCAGATTAAATCCCCTGCAGATCTTAGGCGCTTGACCAGGGAGCAATTAAAACCTCTTGCAAAAGAGCTAAGAGAGTTTGTGATTCAAAGTGTTTCCCAAACGGGTGGGCATCTCAGCTCGAACCTTGGGACGGTTGAGTTGACAATTGCCTTGCACTACGTTTTTAATACCCCCGAGGATCGTTTGGTCTGGGATGTGGGACATCAGACGTATCCTCACAAAATACTAACTGGTAGAAAAGACAAGATGGCGACATTACGCCAATTAGGTGGGATTAGTGGTTTTCCAATGCGAAGCGAAAGTCAATATGATGCGTTTGGAACTGCACACTCATCAACTAGTATTTCTGCAGCATTAGGGATGGCACTCGGCGCTAAAGAGCAGGGACAGCAAAGGTCATCGGTTGCCATTATTGGGGACGGGGCAATGAGCGCCGGAATGGCTTTTGAAGCCTTGAACAACGCTGGTATTGCTGAGTGCAACATACTGGTTATTTTGAACGACAACGACATGTCGATCAGTCCACCTGTGGGTGCCTTGAATAGATATTTAGCCCAACTGATGAGCGGGCGGTTTTACGCAAGTGCCAAAGAGGCGGGTAAACAAATTTTAAAAGGCGCACCACCACTGTTTGAATTGGCTAAGCGTTTTGAAGAACAAGCCAAGGGGCTGGTTGTGCCCGCAACTCTTTTTGAGAAATTCGGATTCAATTACATCGGTCCAATTGATGGTCACGACCTTGATTCACTTATACCTACTTTAGAAAATATTAAGAATCTTAAGGGTCCTCAATTCTTACACGTAGTTACCCGCAAGGGCCAAGGCTACAAATTAGCCGAGAACGATCCAGTCAAATATCATGGTCCTGGAAAGTTCGATCCCGTGATCGGTATCGTTGCCCCGTCAGTAGCACCCAAACAAACCTTTAGTCAGGTCTTTGGTAGATGGTTGTGCGATATGGCTGAGAGTGATAAACGCTTGGTTGGGATTACACCTGCGATGCGGGAAGGCTCGGGCATGGTGGAGTTCGAACAAAAGTTTCCATCACGCTATTTTGATGTGGGTATTGCAGAGCAACATGCACTCACATTTGCAGCTGGGCTGGCGTGTGAGGGTATGAGACCCGTTGTAGCTATTTACTCGACTTTTTTGCAAAGAGCCTACGATCAGCTGATACATGATGTGGCTTTGCAAAAGTTGCCTTTGGTTTTGGCATTAGACAGAGCGGGAATTGTGGGGGCAGACGGGGCAACTCATGCCGGCGTTTTTGATATTCCCTTTTTAAGATGTATCCCAAATGTGAGTGTTGCTTGTCCTGCAGATGAGTCAGAGTGTTACAAACTCTTGTCTACCGCCTTTTCTCAGGATCACTGCGTAGCGGTCAGGTACCCCAGGGGCTCAGGAGTAGGAACCCCTCTTGGCTCAGTTCATGAGTTGTTGCCATTTGGCAAAGGCGAGTTGCGCAGACTTACCACCAAAGACATATCTGAAAAGTCTAGGATTGCAATATTTGCTTTTGGTACGCTTTTATATCCTTCATTGGAGGTGGGTGAAAAATTAGATGCAACTGTTGTAAACATGCGCTGGGCTAAACCGCTTGACGCTGAGTTGCTCATAGAGATCGCTCGTTCCCACACTGCAGTTGTAACTGTAGAGGAGGGGGCATTAATGGGGGGCGCGGGAAGTGCTGTTTTAGAGACCCTTCAAGATGCAAATATAAATATTCCAGTACTGCGTCTTGGTGTGACTGATGAATTCACGGTACACGGGGATCCAGCAAAAATACTTTCCCTTCTAGGGCTTGATGCTAAAGGTATAGAGAAGTCAATTTGTGATCGATTTGAATTGGTCTAAAAAGTTAAATCAAAACCAAAACCAAAACCAAATAACTCAACGTTTAAGCATTGCTTTGAAGTCATCTTCTGAGAATGATGTGGTCGGTGCTACTTTGACTTTGGGCGCGACTTTAAATGCGTGACCGTAAATAATTTCAAATGTAAGTGGCAGGGTTGGATCAAGACTTGTGTCTTGGTTGGTATTTAGAGTCAATAGATTTGTCTTTAAAGATTCCAGCCATTTCCTGCCTCTTAGGTTAGCAAATCTTTTTGAGTGAAAGTTTTTACCCAGAGTTCGCAACTCCTTAATCAGGGCTTCTGAGGATGAGTAGGTAAGTGTGATTCGCTCCATATCCATCACTGGGTCTGAAAAGCCAGCTTCAACCAGCATATCTCCCCAGTCATGCATATCGGTGAAGTGGTGTGAAGGCTCAGGCCAACCCAACCTTTCATATAAACTTCTGAGCTCTTTGGTGGTATCCGGTCCTAGGCAACTAAACATCACCCATCCACCTACTTGTAGTGATTTGTGCCATTCTTTGATAAGCTCCAACGGATTGGGCACCAAATGCAACAACATATTCGCCCAAATGAGATTAACTTTTAGCGGGGGTTTGTTGGCATCATTCGCATGAGTGTTTAGCGGATTAATGATGAAACTTTGTTTGCCGCGTCTCGATATTTTTAAATCTTTGACAACAGGTAATAGTCCTTTGAGTCCCTTGAGCTCCATTAACCCGGATAGCCAAGACCGATAGAGTTGTGCTCTAGCGTCTTTTAGTCTCTCCTCGTTATGCTCCAAGATAGTGATGTTTGCACTGGGGTACATCCTTTGAAGATTCAAATGACCTTTGAGACCGCCGTTCAAAGGCTCCCAGTCTATCAAAGAGACGGGTTTCTCTTTGAACCACTCAAGCCTTTGGCGCATTCTGGTGGATACCTCTTCATGTAGCCATATAGGGTGCTTTGAGTTTTGAGTTGCCTTAAAGCTTTCAAGAGCAACTGGGTCTAAGGTAGGTGGAGATTGAGAGGTCATTTAAAAGAACTTGCTCTAAAAAAATATGAGCGAAGTTAATATAAACTCTATTGTAAGATGTGATTAAGTGACTTGTCCCTTTAAGGCTAAGTGTTGAAAAATGTTTAATATTGTTTTAGTGAATCCTGAGATCCCCCCCAACACAGGCAACGTTATCAGGTTATGTGCAAATACAGGGAGCAATTTGCATTTGATTGAGCCTCTTGGCTTTCACATGACTGATCCTTTGATGAAGCGAGCGGGGCTAGATTATCACGAGTATGCAGATGTCAAGAGATACAGGAGTTGGGATTTTTTCTTGGAGGAGGGGGCGCCTAATTTAAAGAGATGCTTTGCACTAACAACCAAGGGTCAAAAGGGCGCTTTTGATGTTCAGTTTCAAATGGGAGATTGGTTTTTATTTGGCTCTGAAACTCAGGGATTACCCATTGCAATAAGGGAGTCTTTACCAGTTGATCAAAGGCTTTTGTTACCCATGTTAGAGGGGCAACGCAGTTTAAACCTGTCCAATTCCGTGGCAGTTTTGGTATACGAGGCTTGGAGGCAAAATGGATTCACCAAGCGGCCTGAAATTTCTGTCTAGGACGCCTAAGTTTTACTTGGAGACAATGGGCGGATTCAATAATTTACCCATCAATAGTATCTACGAGTAATAGATTCGGCAATACAAACTGGCTTTACTTCGCCTTCTTGTTCTATGGTGACTTTCCAGATCATCTGAAAACCTATTTCTTTTGCACTTTCAGGCTGTGTTAAGGGTTCAACATCTAATAATTGAAAACGTCCCCTGATTTTTGCATTTACGGGAACGGTCTTTGTGAACCTAACTTTGTTGAGTCCGTAATTGATTGCCATCCCGGTTGGGAAAAAAGAGAGTGCGGAGCTGATCATTTGCGGGATCATGGAGAGTGTTAAAAATCCATGGGCAATTGTGGTTTTAAAAGGTCCATTTGCGGCCCTAACGGGATCAACATGAATCCACTGGTGATCTCCAGTGGCTTGTGCGAATTGATCAATCTTGTCTTGAGTCACAACGATCCAGTCGCTAAATGATACTTCCTCATTCAATGAGGCTCTCAATTCATCAAGGGATTGAAAATTTTTCATTGCAAAAAATCGTTGTGTGGATTAATAGACCTATCAGTTCGGCAGCAATTAAAGTACTGTGCAAGCCTCTTCAAAACTTAGTCTTGGGTTGCGTGGGAAAATTTTGGTTGTGTCTGCATAGCCAAGGTTTAGGATAAAGTCGACTTTGCATTTGCCGTCTGCAAAAAATTCTGCGTTAACCTTTGCCGCATCAAATCCGCTCATAGGTCCACAGTCCAGTCCGAGTGCCCGTGCAGCGATGATAAAGTACGCGCCGCTAAGGGTTGTATTCCTTGTCGCTGTTGCTTGTGCTAAAGGTAAGTTCCCACTAAACAGCTCCTTTGCATCAGGTTTGTTAGGGAAAGTTTTAGGTAAGTGCTCGTAAAAGTGAGAGTCAGAGGCAACGATCACGATGGCTGGAGCTGATTTAGTTTTATCTACGTTACCAGGACTCATGGCTGGAATAATTCTCTCTTTTGCGCTTGCAGAGGTCAGAATAATGTACCTTGCAGGTTGAGTATTCATGGAGGTTGGACCAAACTTGGCCAAGTCATAAACTTCTCTTAGCAAAGACTCAGGAACTGGTTTATCAATAAATCCATTGGATGATCGGGCATTAAGGAACAGTTGTTCTAAAGCTTTGGAGTCGATACGCATTGTTTATCCTTTGAAATTAGGGTTATCAGAGAGTTTAGAAGGTTATTTTAGAAAAGGAAAAATTGGGGCAATAATATGAGTTTAGGGTTGACAGGCTTGTATCTAATGAAATTAAAGTTACAAAAAAATGTCAATCTGAACTTAATTAAAAAGATTGACTATTAAAACTGTACCATCTCAAAGTCATCTTTTCTGGCGCCGCATTCGGGGC
>DAITOS010000021.1:0-40613 GCA_036834025.1 Limnohabitans sp. | reverse complement strand
CATAACTATATTTTCACCTATAGTTAAGAGGTACGTTTTTCAGGGGCAAGGTCAATTATTCACTACACATAATTTAGTGTGGGCGCAGACTGAGCCCAATTTAGACAAGGACGTACAGCAAATTTGTAAAAAATTTGAAGGTCAAAAAGCCTTTGAGGATAACGGTAAATCTGTACTTATTACTTGTGAACTGGTCAAGCAACAGTACATCTCTATTTTAAAGTATCTCAAAAATTCAAATAAGCCCGTCTTTGCTAATTTTGACGAAATGCTTAGAAGAATTGGTGAAAAAGACCTCTACAGCGTATTTAGAAAAAAAGAGATTGAATCTTGCGAGCCCTACAAAATAAGCCTGTCGCAATCTAAAGATCAAAAATTTACCAAAGGATTGTCTTGTGTGCTTGGGGACATGAGTCTCCTATTTTTTATGAATGATAAGGATCAAATTATAAAAACGCAATGTCAAATCGGAATCGGGGCCCGTATTTATCAAGACGTTTATGATCAATATTTTGGTAAGTTCAAACACCAAGCAAGTACGCTTAATTACAACTTGATGGTGGCTGAACTTTTTGCTAAGGCATCAAAAACAGTTGATGGTCAATATGTGAAAACAGAGTTTGATAACAATAATTTCGTAATCACGTTTTTGAATCCAACCTTCAATTGATCAGGTTTAAGTAGGATTCTTAAAGTGTGCTCAGCACAGCGTGATCTTCTTTTTTGACGCGCTTGGTAATATGCTCCAGTGCCTCTCCCACTTGGTCGATCAACACCAAGCAAAGGTCTCCAGGCTTTAACCGGTCCATTGCACAATCGATGGCTATGAATTCTCCCCGTATTTCCTCAATATGCTGGGTACGCCGTGCGCCCTCCAGACCTTGACGAAGTAGCCCTATGACTTCCCCGTCTTCACGCCCCCTTTGACAAGCGTCCTGGTAAAGCACCACTTCATCAAAAGCCTCTCCAATAATACGAGTTTGCTCTCTGATATCTTCATCACGTCTGTCCCCCGCGCCACTGATAACGACGCTTCGTTTTGTCGCAGGGATATTTGAGACAGCCTGAACCAAAGCCTTTATTGCGTCTGGATTATGACCGTAATCGGCAATGACTGTGGCCCCTTTATAGTCAAATACATTGAAGCGACCTGGCACTGCGACTGCATCGCTGATAAAAGAACTGAGGCCTTTGATGATAACTTCCCACGGTATGTTGGTAGCCCAGGCAGCTGCAACGGAGGCCATTGCATTTTCTATTTGAAAACCTATTGCACCTCTCCTTGTTAGAGGAACTTCTGAGAGGGGGATGCGCACAGACATCTTCCCTTGCATCGCAACCATTTGGTCATCTTCAACAAATACCACCCTTTTCCCCTGTGCCCTGTGCGTTGCAATGACAGGGTGGTGAGGATCAAGAGCAAAGAAGGTGACTTGCCCGGGGCAGTTCTGCGCCATCGCTGCCACCATAGGATCCGCAGCATTTAAAACGGCCATCCCAGAGGCCGCAACGTTTTGAACAATGACACGTTTGAGGACTGCCAAGTCCTCGACGGTTGTGATGTAGTTAAGGCCTAAATGATCTCCCATGCCGATGTTGGTGACGACTGCAACACTGCACCTGTCAAAAGCTAAGCCCTCTCTAAGCATACCCCCTCTGGCTGTTTCAAGAACGGCTGCATCTACATCAGGATGCATCAATACATTTCTTGCACTCCTTGGTCCGCTGCAGTCACCCGAATCAATTTGACGCTCATTGACATATACTCCGTCGGTATTGGTCATACCCACTCGAAGTCCATGCGTTCGAAGGAGATGCGCCGTTAACCGGACAGTGGTGGTTTTACCGTTTGTACCAGTTACAGCAATCACTGGGATGCGCCCATCTTGGCCAGGTGGGAACATATTGTTGATGACAGCTTCGCCCACATCCCTACCTTTGCCAAAGGACGGCGTCAAGTGCATGCGCAGACCCGGAGCGGCGTTTACCTCAACGACCCCGCCTCTTTGATCTTCAAGTGGTTGGAGCACTGTCTCACAAACAATATCAACACCGCAAATATCTAGACCCACGGTCTGGGCAGCGGAGATAGCCCGTGCAGCAACCTCTGGGTGCACATCATCTGTGACATCCGTTGCTGTGCCGCCAGTCGATAGGTTGGCATTATTGCGAAGACTAACTCTAGTTCCTTTGCTTGGAATGCTGGAGTCGCTAAAACCTTGCTCTATTAATCTGGCTTTGGCGATATCATCGAACTTTATTTTAGTTAGTGAAGTTGCGTGACCATCACCTCGCTTGGGGTCTGAGTTAACTTTCTCCACAAGCTCAAAGATCGTACTTTTCCCGTCTCCAATGACGGTTGGGGGCTCACGCCGCGCAGCAGCAATGAGTTTATTTCCTACTACCAATAATCTGTAATCGCTTCCAGGCAGGAAACTCTCTAATAGTATTTCATCGGAAAATCGTGAAGCATTCACAAATCCTTGCATCACCTCTTCTTTGGTTTTTAAATTGACAGCCACCCCCTTGCCTTGATTTCCGTCTCTGGGCTTGATGACCACAGGTAAACCAATTTCATTTGCAGCAAGCCAAGCATCCTCAGGATCAGCGACAGGACGCCCCATTGGAACGGGTACACCGGCTGCATGGAGGAGTTTTTTTGTGAGTTCTTTGTCTTGTGCAATGGATTCAGCAATTGCACTGGTTGAGTCCATTTCTGCAGCTTGTATTTTTCGTTGTTTGCTTCCCCAACCAAACAGAACCAAGCTACCCTCGGTTAGCCGCCTAAATGGGATTCCCCTAGAAAGGGCTGCGTCAACGATAGATCCAGTTGAGGGGCCAAGCCTTAGGTCCTCATCTAAATCACGCAACTTAATGACTGCACGATCGAGTTCAAACTCGTCGTTCTTTAAGGCTGAATTGCATAGATCAATGGCAAAGTTGATTGCCATTTTGCCAACCTCTTCAACAGAGTATTCCACTGCGACTTGGTAAAACCCGTCCTCAGGAGTTTTTGTGGTTCTGCTAAAAGTTACAGGACAACCCGCTTCAATTTGAAGATGCAAAGCGGCCGATTCAATAGCATGTGCGATCGTGATCTTGCTTTTTTGATCCGTTCTTAGTGGGCCAATTCCTGGAAAAAGATTTCTAAGTTTAATTTCAAACTGAGGATCAATTGAGAGATCTTTTTCTTCCTCGCTCTCGCACATAACCAGTGCTTCAACAGCCGTATTTCTGGTCCATAAGTTGGGTCCTCGCAGAGCCCTAATACGTGATACATCCATTACGAATCCATCCTTAGTTCTTTATAGATTTAGTGATTTGCGAAGATTTCTCAGACAGTAAACTTGCATGGTTAGCAACTTGTTGACCAAAATTTTTCAAGCCTGCTCGGATGAGAAGTGGAGCAATATCAAGCGCCCAAGCCGCAGCAACTGCAGCTAACAGCGTGGAAGTTTCAAGTCCCTCGTCTTTAATCAGTTTTGCTATAGGTTTAAAGTCCAGTGGGAATAAAAGGGTTTCTTGATCGCCTCTGGCCATGACGAGGTGCCCATCCTTGCAATAAACACTTCTTCGACCTTGAGATAAGTGCTCTTTAATTGAGGCGTTAGACGGGGACTCTGCATACAAAATAACTTCCCCGTCACAAAGCTCAGATAAACCAACGATTTCTCCTACATCAGCGTTAATTACCCCTACCCCCTGAGGTAATACCAAATCTATTTGAGTTCTCGCGACCGATAAAAGCTGATCGGTGGTTTTGATATCGTGATCCTCTAGGCCTGCTTCTTTTGGCAGATTTGTCAAAATACCAACCTGACATCTATCGTATGGCAATCCTTCATTCAAAATTTGAAGTATGGTAGTCTCAAACACCGCTGCATCCAAGGCTCTGTTGATTAATATCCTCTCAGATAGGTCAAAGTTCCTTGCATCTTCGCTTTGAACCTTTCTTTGGTTCATGTAGAGTCCTTCACTACAAGCAAGTCCTGTTCTTCTCCCCGAGAGGTGAAGTAACCAAGCAACTAATTTGGATAGGATGCCGGTTTGTTGATCACCCAAAATCCCAACCAGTGGAATTCTCCCCGAATCGCTGTGTCCAAATAGATGGTCGACAATAGCTCTCCCAACTGGGCGAGGGCTACCTACAGCTGGCTTGATATGCATCAATAGTCCAGGTCCCGCATTGACTTCTACGATTGCTCCGCCCTGGGGTGCAAGAGGCTTGGAGATATCCTCCACAACAAGGTCTATACCTGCAATATCTAAACCGACCACCCTAGCTGCAAGGGTAGCAATTTGTTCTATATCTGGATGAATCAACTCCGTTACATCGTAACTCATATTGCCATTGCGCTGGACAATGGCAACCCTGTCCTTTGCTGGAACACTGGTAGGATCCAGCCCCTGTCTTTGTAATTCAAGAACAGCGTGTTGGTGCTCGGATAGCCGAATCGTGTCTAGTGGAAATCCTTCCTCCTCGCCGCGTCTGGGGTCACTGTTGATTTGCGACTCAATGAGCTCCTCAACAGTGCTTTTACCGTCACCCGTGATGGTCGCAGTTTCACCTTTCGCCACGGCTACAACTTTATTACCTACCACCAAGACCCGGTGTTCCTCGCCCTTAATGAAGCGTTCAACAATGACATCACTTCCCTCAACTTCAGCAACCCTAAAGGCAGCTTTAATTTCCTGGGCTGAATTTAAATCAAGAGCAACGCCACGACCATGATTGCCGTCACTTGGTTTGATGACGACAGGGAGCCCCATGGATTGGGCCACTTCCCACGCCTCTTCAGGGCTATGAACAATTTGACCCTCAGGGATTGGAACCCCGCATTGGCTTAATAACTGTTTGGTCAAGTCTTTATCACTGGAGATACTCTCGGCGATGGCGCTGGTCCGATCTGTCTCTGCAGTCCAAATTCTTCTTTGGAGCGCTCCGTAACCGAGTTGAACCAAATTTCCGTCGGTTAAACGAATAGAGGGAATTTTTCTGTCGCTTGCAGCGTCTACTATACACGCCGTCGAAGGACCTAAACATAAATCATCAACCATTGCTTTCAAAGTGTTGACGGTTGCGGATACGTCGTAAGCTGAGTCGTTTATCGCAGCCATAACCAGGTTCTTGGCTTCTTTTAAGCTCTCTCGTCCAACTTGCTCTTGGCGGGTACGAACAACAACCTTGTAGATTCCCGAGCTACTGGTCTCCCTTGCTTTACCAAATCCAACTGCCATGCCCGCAAGCGTTTGCAGCTCTATTGCCACATGCTCCATGATGTGAGCTGGCCAAGTACCCGTTTTAAGTCTCTCAACGAAGCCGCCTCTTTCTCCCACTCCGCAACGATGCTCAATCAGACCGGGCAACCATTTTTCAAGACGCTGTGCGAAACCTGGAATTTTGTCCGATGGAAACTGCTCCAACTCACCAATGTCTACCCAAGCCTCGATGACAGGTCTGTAGGTCCAAAAATTGGGTCCACGCAGATAGCGCATCTGCAAAAATTCAATATCTTTAAAGGCCATTGATGAAAGTTTCTGTTTTGTATTGGAAAATGCCGCTAAATGATGCAATGTGAAACGCTGAGAAAGGATTTATTCAGCCGCATGGCTACAATGAAACCACTGAGTGATGAAAGCATAAGACACAAACTTTGCTTTGGTCTCAAATTTTGAGAGTAAAAACTGCACACTCTAAAATGCAACTTTTGCTCAAATCGCTGTTTAGTTTTATTACAAGTACGAATGATCACTTACCCTCTAGGTTTTTCTCCTGCCGAATTACCCTTGAACTGGAAATCCACAGTTTTAGCAAAAGTCTTACCTTCAGAAAACGTTCTAGGCTGGATGCAGGTTGACCTAGATGAGAATTTAAATTTCAATTCTGGCATTCTAATCTGTACTGAGGGGCGGTTGCTGGCCTTTGAAAACAAGAAATTCGAACCTGAAATTACCCAGATTTTAGATTTGCATATTGATGTCAGAGTCAATCACTTTGACTTCGCCGGTGTTGGAAACATTGAGGTTTTGGCCTCCAACTGCAGAATCGCAAATTGGCGGTACACCTTGAAATACCAACAAGAGGGGGCAAAGTTCACTGAAATATTGAACAAAGTCTGCTCAAACCTGAATTCTCTTAATGTAGATCCGAAAGTTCAAGAGGATCTTTTACCTCCCCATTACAACCCCCTAGATGAGGGCGTTTCCAGGTGTGAGAAGTGCTCAAGCGTTTTGGATTCAAACGGCGAGTGTCGAAGTTGTCAAACTACGGGGCCGCAAAACGTCTCTTGGAGCCTCTTTAGGTTGTGGAGATTTGCCAAGCCGTATCAAATGCAATTGCTGAGTGGTTTTTTGCTGACACTGGCCGCTACAGCTGCAACCCTTGTGCCTCCCTACCTCACAATGCCTTTAATGGACGATGTGTTGATTCCATTTCAAAACGGACAACAAATCGATATAGACAAAGTATCTCTTTATCTGCTCGGCTTATTTGGCTCGGCTTTGTTGGCTTGGGGATTGGGTTGGGCTAAGACGTATATCTTGGCACTGGTGTCTGAACGTATAGGAGCTGACTTACGTACGAGTGCTTATGAGCATTTACTCAAACTCTCTTTGGAATATTTTGGCGGCAGGCGCACTGGGGACTTGATGAGCCGTATTGGGAGCGAGACTGACCGGCTATGTGTGTTTTTATCCTTGCACCTTTTAGACTTTGCAACCGATGTCTTGATGATAGTGATGACGGCTTTTATCTTGGTTGCAATCGACCCATGGTTGGCGTTAGCCACTCTCGTTCCTTTACCCTTTATCGCATGGTTGATCCACGTCGTCAGAGACAGGCTTAGAACTGGATTTGAAAAAATTGACCGCGTTTGGTCAGAGCTCACCAACGTTTTGGCCGATACGATCCCAGGCATTAGGGTCGTTAAAGCATTTGCTCAGGAGGACCGTGAAACCTCTCGTTTCAGAGAGGCGAATAGAAATAATCTAAATATGAACGACAGGATCAATTTCTTATGGTCACTATTCTCCCCAACAGTAACCCTGATGACGGAGGTTGGGCTTTTGGTAGTTTGGGCATTTGGAATTTGGCAAGTCGCTCATCACGACATCACAGTTGGTGTGTTGACTGCTTTTTTAGCCTACATAAGTCGTTTTTATAACAGGCTTGATTCAATGAGTCGTATCGTCTCAAACACTCAAAAAGCAGCGGCAGGAGCGAAAAGGATTTTTGAGATACTTGATCATGTCTCCAGCGTTCCTGAGCCCACAAATCCCTTGCATTTGGGGAGCGTCCAAGGTGAAATTGCGATTGAGCATGCTGGGTTTAGGTACGGTAATAGGGCCGTTATCAAAGACCTTTCTCTGCTCATACGTCCTGGTGAGATGATAGGACTGGTTGGACAAAGTGGTTCGGGTAAGTCAACAATGGTTAATTTGATTTGCCGTTTCTATGACCTCTCTGAGGGGGCTATAAAAATCGACGGCATTGATATTCGTGACCTCACGCTTGCCGAGTACAGATCTCATATTGGCTTAGTTTTGCAAGAGCCATTTCTTTTCTTTGGAACCATTGCGGAGAACATTGCCTACGGCAGACCCAACGCCACGAGAAAAGAAATCGTCCAAGCCGCGAGAGCCGCTAACGCTCATGAATTCATTTTGCGACTACCCCAAGGATACGATTCACTTGTAGGAGAAAGAGGTCAGGGGCTGTCAGGGGGGGAGCGTCAACGCATCTCAATTGCAAGAGCATTGTTGATCAACCCTAGAATTTTAATCATGGACGAAGCTACCTCATCTGTAGACACTGAGACCGAGCAAGAAATTCAAAAAGCCTTAGACAATTTAGTCAAAGGTAGAACAACAATCGCAATCGCTCACCGTTTATCTACACTGCATAAAGCAGATCGTTTGGTTGTTATGGAGGCTGGACAAATTGTTGAGATCGGTAAGCATGACGAACTACTTGCACAAAAAGGCGCTTACTACAGACTCTACGAGGCTCAGGCACGGCAAGCACAAAACGAGCGTGTGGTATTTGAATCCAACGCAGGCGTTCAATCCACTGGGGTTTCACTATGACTGATCTAAAAAGTGTAAATGTGCAAAGGACTTTCCTAGACTTTCAACTATTTAGAAATCCCTTGGGGCGTTGGGTTATATCTTTGGACGCAAAGTTTCAGCAAAGCGTGAGAGATGACTCCATTCATAAGGAGAAAGACTCACATCATGTACCAGATGATTTTCCTCTATCAGAGCACCCAACCGAGGTGATTGTAGTGAGGGCCTTTCCTATTGAAGCGCCCGAGCAAGGTATATCCATTTTGAGCCCAGAGGGAAGAGAGTTGCTTTGGATCGATGATTTAGATCAATTAAGTGGGGATCAAAGGACCGCAGTTCTTCAAGCCCTTAGAGAGCGAGAGTTTATGCCTGAGATCTTAAAACTCGAGCGCGTGAGTAGCTTCATAACGCCCAGTATATGGTCGGTTCAGACCACCCGGGGCTCAACTGACTTAGAGCTTAAAGGGGAGGAGGATATAAGAAGACTATCCTCTAAAACTCTTATCGTAAGCGATAAACACGGGGTTCAGTTTTTGATAAAAGATCTACCCAAACTAGACCGACACAGTCGAAAATTATTGGATCGTTTCTTCTAAAGTTCATTCCCCAACTCAATTGGGAAATGAGCTATTATCTGAAAAAGCCTTTAAGTTTATCTGCCCAACCTTCTTCGTTAGGCGAGTGTTTAGCACCGCCTTTTTTAAGTGACTCATCTAACTCACGCATCAATTTTCGCTGATGTTCGGTGAGTTTAACGGGGGTCTCAATGTTGATGTGACAGTAAAGATCTCCCGGAAAGCTTGAACGAACCCCCTTGATTCCCTTGCCCCTGAGCCTGAACTGTTTGCCGCTTTGTGTGCCCTCTGGGATGTCAATTGCAGCTTTCCCCTCTAGTGTTGGGACGCTAATCTCTCCGCCCAAGGAGGCGGTTGTAAAGCTAATGGGGATCGCACAATGAAGGTCATCTCCGTCGCGCTCAAAAATATCGTGTTTCTTGAGTCTTATTTCGATAAATAGATCGCCAGCTGGGCCGCCGTTGGTACCCGGCTCTCCGTTACCTGTACTACGTATACGCATTCCATCATCAATTCCTGAGGGAATTTTGACCTCGAGTGTTTTTTGTGTTTTGGTTTTACCTTGGCCGTGACAGGTAGGACAGATTTCTGGGATTATTCGACCCGTTCCTCTACAGTGAGGGCAGGTTTGTTGGACACTGAAAAAGCCCTGACGCATTTGAACAGAGCCACTGCCTTGACAGGTGGTACAAGTTTTAACGGAAGTACCTGGCTTTGCCCCACTGCCTTGGCAAGGCTCGCAGGAATTCCAACTGGGTATTTTTATTTGAGTTTCTTTGCCCTTGGCGGCCTCTTCTAGCGTGATCTCCATCGCATAGCTTAAATCGTTGCCTCTGTAAACTTGGCGACCCCCTTGTTGACGTCTTGCTTGACCAAATATGTCGCCAAAGATGTCACCAAATGCTTCAGAAAAACCACCAAATCCTTGAGCTCCAGGGCCACCTCGCATGTTGGGGTCAACTCCTGCGTGTCCGAACTGATCGTACGCTGATCTTTTCTCAGCATCGGACAGCATTTCATAAGCCTCTTTGACCTCTTTGAATTTGGCTTCTGCTTCAGCTGATTTATCCCCTTGGTTTCTATCAGGGTGATATTTCATCGCTAATTTGCGATAAGCCTTTTTGATATCTTCATCGCTTGCAGTCTTAGCGACACCAAGGATTTCATAAAAATCGCGTTTAGCCATGATGGGTTTGCTATTTAGGGAATAGAAGCGCCGCGAGTGTCTTTTTTAGAGACTCTGCGCGGCGAGTGGGGGAAATGATTCGAGATGAATCATTGATTTTTAGCTTAATACAAATCTGGGGATCAAGGTTTTTTGACTTCCTTGACCTCTGCATCAACTACGTTGTCATCCTTAGCCGCAGCCCCGGCGTGGGCGGCTTCGTGTTCATGAGAGCCAGTTCCTGCGCTTGCACCAGCGGCTGCTTGAGCGGCCTGCATATCTGCATAAACTTTCTCCCCCAGCTTTTGGCTAACGGTCATCAAAGTCTCAGTTTTTGCATCAATCTCCGCCTTATCTTCGCCTTTTAGAGCTTCCTCTAAAGACTTGACAGCTTCTTCGATTGCTGTTTTCTCAGCAGCTTCAATTTTGTCTCCATGCTCAGACAAGCTTTTCTTTACGCTGTGAAGAGCTGAGTCGGCTTGGTTGCGGGATTGGATGATTTCAAGTTTCTTCTTATCCTCATCAGCATTGATCTCAGCATCTTTAACCATTTGCTGAATCTCTTCCTCAGAGAGTCCTGAATTTGCTTTGATGGTGATTTTGTTTTCTTTACCAGTGCCTTTGTCTTTAGCACTTACATGCAATATACCGTTAGCATCGATATCAAAGGCAACCTCAATTTGCGGGGTACCCCTTGGTGCTGGTGGGATACCTTCAAGGTTAAATTCGCCAAGGGATTTGTTAGCTGTCGCCATTTCACGCTCGCCTTGGTATACCTTAATCGTCACCGCAGGCTGATTGTCATCAGCAGTGGAGAAGGTTTGGGCAAACTTGGTTGGAATAGTCGTGTTCTTGGTGATCATTTTGGTCATGACTCCACCTAAGGTCTCAATACCAAGTGAGAGTGGGGTAACGTCCAAAAGCAACACATCGGTTCTGTCGCCTGAGAGAACCTGACCTTGAATAGCTGCACCAACTGCAACAGCTTCATCAGGATTTACATCTTTTCTGGGTTCTTGACCGAAAAATTCTTTTACTTTTTCCTGAACTTTTGGCATCCGAGTCATTCCGCCAACCAGTATCACGTCATGAATATCACCCACGCTAACCCCGGCATCCTTGATTGCGGTCCTGCAAGGCGCTATGGTTCTCTCAATGAGTTCCTCAACCAGTGACTCAAGCTTGGAGCGGGTGATCTTGATGTTCAAGTGCTTAGGACCTGAAGCGTCTGCAGTGATGTAGGGTAGATTTAAATCTGTGGATGTAGAAGAAGACAACTCGATTTTGGCCTTTTCTGCAGCTTCCTTGAGACGTTGAAGGGCTAAAACATCTTTTGATAAATCAACGCCTTGTTCTTTCTTGAACTCAGAGATGATGAAATCAATGATACGTTGGTCAAAGTCTTCACCTCCAAGGAACGTATCTCCGTTTGTTGAGAGCACTTCGAATTGTTTTTCGCCGTCTACATCTGCGATCTCAATAATAGAGACGTCAAAGGTTCCACCACCCAGATCATACACAGCAATCTTACGATCGCCCTTAGAGTTTTTATCCAATCCAAATGCAAGTGCAGCAGCAGTTGGCTCATTGATGATACGTTTTACATCTAGACCAGCAATGCGACCTGCATCTTTGGTGGCTTGACGCTGGGCGTCATTAAAATAAGCCGGAACTGTGATGACGGCTTCAGTGACCGCTTCACCCAGGTAGTCTTCTGCAGTTTTCTTCATTTTACGAAGAACTTCTGCACTAATTTGCGGAGGTGCGAGTTTATCCCCTCTGACTTGCACCCAAGCGTCCCCGTTATCAGCTTTGCTGATTTTGTAGGGCATGTGGTTGATATCTTTTTGAACTTCTTTTTCTTCGAATTTACGGCCAATTAAACGCTTTACTGCATATAAAGTATTGGTAGGGTTCGTGACTGCTTGTCGCTTAGCAGATGCTCCAACGAGGATCTCACCATCTTCCATGTAGGCAATGATGGAGGGAGTAGTTCTAGCTCCCTCAGCGTTCTCGATTACCTTGGTTGTATTACCCTCCATCACAGCTACGCATGAGTTTGTAGTGCCTAAATCAATACCGATCATTTTTCCCATTTTTATTCTCCGTGAGCGTCGCTTGTGTTGAACGACTAATTGTTAAAACTGTTATTACTAATCTGTGGATAACTTTATGAATTTCAAGTTCCACACAAAAAATTTATCAATTGATGTGGCGTTTCTTAGTTTGCCTTAGGACCTGAAACTGTGATCAGCGCAGGCCTTAAAACCCGGTCCATAATCAAGTAACCCTTTTGTAGAACTGAGACGACAGTATTGGGTTCTTGATCCGCCGGCACCACACTGATGGCTTGATGGTGATGAGGGTCGAATTTAGCCCCCGCTTCAGGATTGATTTCTAAGACTTTATTTTTCTCAAGCGCACTCTTAAGTTGTCTGAGTGTTGCCTCTGAGCCTTCTCGGATTTGTTCAATAGTGGCTTCTTTGATTGAGAGGGCAGCTTCCAAGCTATCAGTTACGGGGAGCATGCTCTCTGCGAAGGCCTCGATAGCAAATTTACGAGCCTTTGATACTTCTTCATCTGCTCTACGCCTTGCATTTTGTACGTCAGCCTGACCTCTTAGAAATTGATCGTTTAATTCGCTAACCTTTGCTTGCAAAATGGCCACTTCCGCCAATGCTTTAGACAAAGGATCCATCACCTCTTGAGCGGAGTCTTGAGTCTCTGGCTCGTGTTTTGAATTGTCTGGTGTACCAGTTAAACCGTTGCTGCTGGTGCCTGTTTGATCATTACCCTGAGTAGGGTTGATATTTTGGGACTCTTCACTTGGATTGTTGCTATTTTGGGGTTCTGACATAGAGGGGCCGTAAGAAAATAATATTTATTGACTTACAAGTAGTGCCATAGCCTACAAATTCAAGGGCTACCTCAAAAATAAATTGATAGCTAACTATTGCTGGAAAGGCTTTAAAAGAAAGATTTGTATCCTAATAGGTTATTTAAATATTTTTAATACTATTTAAGTACTCACAGGTTGCTTCAATCTATACAGCACTTTGCGACTTTAAATTCAATGAGGCATCGGTCCAAGTGGTTCACCTCTCATGTGGCGACGGTGGGACAGGGCTTGAATAGCCAATTGATTTAAAGTAGTTTGTTGCTCCGGGGTAAGGACCTTTTGTAGTTGCTCGGTCTTACTCGCCAGAACAGTCATTTTTGCTGCTTGATCAGTCATTTTCTCTGCCATCAACTTGGCCAAGGTTGCCGCATCCATCTGACCTGGCAGTTTAAACTTATCCATTTCTGGTCTATCTACAGGCAATGAGTTTTGCATGTTGTGCATTGAATGCAGGGCTTTAAAAGCGAGCGCAAACTCTCCCCACTGAATTTGCTGTGAGGCCTTGATCTCAAGTCTGTTGGCAATGGAGTTGAGCATCATCTCCGTATGCATTTGCTCATGCTTTTGCCAATCTATTCCTTGCATTCTGGGACGATCTTTGGGAGGCAACCTTGGATCATCTTGGCCATAAGCTAAGCTTTGAATTCCAAGGTAAGCCACCCCTAAGGCTAGCGTTAATAATCTAATCTTGGAAAAAAATGATTTTTGCATCTTTGAACTCCTATTTTGGTCTAGGCTAAGTTTAGGATCTAATAATGAAAATCCCGTGTCTACTTGGTTAAGTTAAGTAAATATAGGCGGCGAAATATTGCCGCCCCAGACCAAGAGGAAATTAACTAGAAGAAATCTATGTAGATACCCAAGCCATATTGGGAGTCTTAATGTGGGAGTCTTAATGTATTAATTTGTTCCGATTGGCTTTGCAATTATTCGACAAACGTGCGCATCTTCAATTCCGTATTTAGCCATCCCGTAGCCTTGAACTTGGTATTCAATTTGTAGATTAAAGTTATTTTGCATTTTATTTGCCAAACTGTTTGGAGATATAAAGCGCCTGAAGTGAGCTTGAGCTTGTTTAGGATTTTGGGCATCCTCTTCAGTTCTAAACTCTAGTGCAATTACATCCTCCTTGTTCAGACAGATATTCCTTATAAATTCAAAAAGCTCATCTTCTTTATCCTCTTGAATTGCATGAATAAAGAACCTAGAGTAAATTACTTTTTTCACTAACTTTAAGGACTCAAATAGCGTATCGTGACTTTCTAAATCGCAGATGTCGCTATTGATAAAAGTACTCATTCTTTTGTTGGTACTCATCATTTGAGAGTTACAAAACTCAATTGCCGCTGAGCTTTTGTCAATTCCTACGACGTCGTGCCCGAGGTAAGAGAAAAAAAGTGAATCCCTGCCGTTTCCACAACCTATGTCAATAAAAAGAGGATGATCTTTGAATTCATTGGCAATGAAAGCTGCAAACTGAGAGGGTGGGAATTGATTCCTTTGTTTTTTATAAAAAACCTCCCAATAAGAATGAGCAGAGTCCTCCAATCGATCGACTACTTTAGGAGCAGTGATTGAATTTTTAGAAGGATTTTGAGGATCAATATATTTCATTGTTCTAAAAGAATTAGAGCGGACAAAAGTTGCCGGTTTTGACTGACACTCTAATTAAGCAAATTAGATGCCGATCGCAAAAATCGGCATACTTTAAGTTGAACAATATCTCATGTGCCTTTACAAACTAAATTAATTTGAAGTCGAAAAAAAAGCGCCTAAGCGCTTTCTTGATGACGGAAATTTTCTAAATTATTTTGCTGCGTTCATGGCTTTGATCACTTTATCTGTGACATCTAGTTTTGGGTTAATGAAGGCTACTTGCTGAAGGAGCACGTCGTACTTCTCTGTCTCAGCCATTTGTTTGATTACTTTATTGGCTTTGTCTAAAACTAGTTTGAACTCTTCATTTTTGCGGTTCTTAACATCTTCTTGAAACTCTTGGCGTTTACGTTGAAGTTCTCTGTCTTGGTCCATGAGTTGACGTTGTCGAGTGCCCCGTTGTGTCTCAGACATTGTGGCCGCATCTCTGTCAAACTTATCTGCCTCAGTCTTTAAAGTGTTCCCTAAATCGACGAGTTCTTTTTCGCGCTTTGAAAATTCTAGTTGAAGCTTGTTTTGTGCAGCAATAGACATGCTGGATTCGCGGAAAACTTTATCAGTGTTGATGTAACCTACTTTTAAATCCTCAGCCGTCACGTAGCAAGATACGGATGCCATCATAATTGAGGCAACTATGTATTTGTTGATTTGCTTTTTCAAAAGAAATTCCTAGTTTTAATATTTAAAAGGGTATTCTATATCCAAGGCACTTAATGCAGGACCTAGTGTGATTGGCCCTTTTACATGGAATCCACAAGCCAACCTAGTGTGTCTTTGGCTGAAGTCTCCAGAGAGTTTAGGCTTTCTACTCATGCATCCTTAAGCATATATCAACTAGTTCCGTTCAAAATGCAGACTGATAAAACCATAGGCGATGCTTTGGAGGGAGGTTCTTGGCATTTTTAGTTAAAAAAATACCCACTGGTCAGGTGGGTATTAAACAGTAAATGGTTGTTTACCGTGGAGATATTCAATAACAGCAATATGTATGCCCAGGTCTGACCTTGTAGAATAATCCTAACTACCTACTGTTGCACGTTAAACTGCTTTTTTTGGTGCACCCCTAAAACTCGATTTGAATATAGAGGTATTTTTATTTTGAGTGCCCGCACTGTTTTGGTGATTTTTGGGTGGCTTTGTTATATTTAGTGCGTGTCACTAAATTGGGTTTTACATGTTCACTAGGCAAGTTAATCTTGCGATTTCAAAACAACTCCATGGATTTTTTCAATGCATACCCAGACTTTTGATCGAAGTGTACTTGTGCTTTTCTCAGGCGGGCAAGACTCTACAACTTGCCTGGCTTGGGCATTAAAGAACTTTGACAAAGTAGAGACTATTGGTTTTAATTATGGACAAAGACACCAGGTTGAGATGACCTGTCGATCGGTGGTGCTCAGCGCCATAAGAGAGTCCTTTCCCGATTGGAGTTTAAAACTCGGCGAAGATCATGTGCTCGATTTAGATATTCTAGGTAAGATCAGTGATACTTCGCTTACCCAGGAAAAATCCATTGAGTTCGCCGCCTCTGGACTCCCAAACACTTTTGTACCAGGTCGAAATCTTTTGTTCTTTACCTTTGCTGCAACGGTAGCTTATAGGCGCTCTCTTAAGCGCTTAGTTGGAGGAATGTGTGAGACCGATTACTCCGGTTACCCTGATTGTAGGGACAACACTTTAAAATCTTTGCAGGTCTCTTTGTCGCTTGGAATGGACACCCCCTTAGTTATTGAAACTCCCCTGATGTGGTTAGACAAGTGTGCCACCTGGAAGTTGGCAGCAGAGCTCGGAGGTGACCGGTTAACTTCAATTATCGTTAATGACACGCACACTTGCTATATGGGCGAAAGATCCACTTTAAATGAATGGGGATACGGTTGTGCAAACTGTCCAGCCTGCGAATTACGCATGAACGGTTTCAATGAATACAAAAAATCACTGGCGCTTTAGACAAAAACTTTTTTCAAGAATTTAGATATATCCACAAGCTCGCTTGGATGTACTGAGTGAGGCATAGGATAGCTGTGCCACTCAACTGCATACCCCAGTGAGGTTAGCAAATCTCTAGAATCCTCTCCCCGTTTCATAACAACCACGGGATCTTGTGTTCCGTGGGCCATATAAATTGGCGTTGTCTGGTTGGCAGGATGAGCAACTGTTTTAAATGTATCAGCCAATGGAAGATAACCAGACAAGGCCATAATTCCAGCCAATTGGGTTGGCAGAGTAAGGCCAGTATGAAGAGCCATTGCGCATCCTTGCGAGAAACCAGCGAGGACAATGTTTTTGCATGGTATCGACTTGGCTACTTGGTCATTGATCAACTCAGTTATTGCAGAGGCTGACCTCGCGATGCCTGCCGCGTCTTGGCGGCTGATCAAGTCACTACCGGTGATGTCGTACCAAGCAGGCATCACGTAGCCGGCGTTCCAAGTCACTGGCATACTTGGAGCGCTGGGGAAAATAAAGCGAATCGCGGGACAATTTTCTAAATCCAATTCACCCACAATAGGCACAAAATCATTGCCGTCAGCTCCCAATCCGTGAAGCCAAATCACAGCGTGAGTGGGGTTGGGTTCAGTTTCTAGAACAATTGTGGGTAGTTTTGACATGGCATATTTGAGTGGTAAGTGCGTGTCATGTCATTCTATCTGCAGGTTTACGCACTGGCCAGACCATCTACAATTTAGATCATCAAACTAGCCTCAAGCGGATTACTAAGCGTGAGCCCAATAAGCAAATCAAAACCTGTTTTATACACCTTTAGAAGGTGTCCGTATGCAATGAGAGCGAGGTTGGCGTTGCACGTCAGCGGTATCGAATACGAGCAAAGAGAGGTGGAGCTAAGAAACAAACCCCCACATATGCTTCATCTCTCACCCAAGGGAACTGTCCCAGTTCTTTGGTTACCGGGTGAGGATGGACGCGTTTTAGATGAGAGTCTTGATATCATGAACTGGGCACTTACTCATAATGATCCCCTAAATTGGTTAGCCGAAACTGAGCCATCAAAGACTCAAACTTTAAAGCTGATAGAGACGAATGATGGTGAGTTCAAGAGACTTTTGGATCGTTACAAATACCCCAACCGTTTTGATCTGCCAAACGGGGATTCACAAAGAGATTTAGCCGTTTTGATTTTGTCTGAACTTAATGACTTGTTGAGCAGACAAGCTTTTTTAGGGGGAGCTTACTTCTCATTTGTAGACGCTGCTATTGCACCGTTTGTTCGACAATTTGCACGTACCGATATGGAGTGGTTCAAGAGACAGCCCATAGGTCATTTGATTAACTGGTTGAATTATTTTGAGGATTCAAATATATTTCAAACCATCATGAAAAAGATTTAGGTTTTAAGGAAAAAAATAAATTGCGTTAATTTTTCGACACAATTGGCTCAAGAGTCTCAGTTGCCAATGTTCCAGAAATATCGAGTCCGCTATCTTCCTCCACTTGAGCTTGAGCCGGGTTGTCATTTGATAAAACAGAGTGCTCAGACTCGCTTGTTATGACGGGCACAGGTGTCTCATTTGGCGTGTTGTCCCCCATGGGCT
Source organism: Limnohabitans sp. (assembly GCA_036834025.1). GTDB lineage: Bacteria > Pseudomonadota > Gammaproteobacteria > Burkholderiales > Burkholderiaceae_C > Limnohabitans. Next base: position 22,700 of record DAITOS010000021.1, on the reverse strand, counting down.
CTAGTGTTTTAGGGTCAATCGCAACCAGACGCTCAAATATTTGCTTCTCTTTTGCGATGGATTCTTTGAAGGCCTGGGTCGTTATGACAAGTGTAGAGTGCGATTCTTTAAGTTGATCGATCGACTCATTTAGCGAATTGATAGAGTCAATTCGGCTTCTTTTAGTGAATTCATCAAGCATTAAAGCCCCCCTTTTAATGAAATAACTCCCCTAATGCACTCACTCAAGCCAAAGCTCCAGCAATATTTAAAGGATTGTCATTGTGAATCGACGCCAACTGACCTTTCCTGAGTCCGTGAACTTGTTTTTAGCTCTATCTTTTAACAAACTCACTTCATAGAATGCTCGTGCACGGACTCCCCGCCCATAGCTTTTACGGGAAAGCTCACCTCAACCTCACCAGATGACGCAAATTTAAGCTTGATTTTGACAGTATCACCTGCTTTGAGAGGTGTTTTAAGACCCATCAGCATCAAGTGCAGTCCTCCCGGTGTGAGCTCAACGCTTGAGTTGGCGGGTATTTCAATTGCGTTCATTTGCCGCATTTTCATGGTGTTTCCCTCCATGCTCATGCTATGCATTTGTACGTCTCCCGCTACAGGACTTGTAGCCCCAATCAGCTGATCACTAGCTCCCGAGACCTCAATCCTCATGAATCCAGATCCGGCCATTTGGCCCGCAACGGTCGCTTTGGTGTAGGCACCTGATACCGCGACACGTCCAATTTTGGCTTCTTGAGCATTTGTACCCAAGCTAAAGCTTGACAGGATAAGGGCTGTGAGCAATGAGATGAAATTTTTCATATTGGAATTAATTTAATTTCCTGAATTTTAATCAGTTTTTTGTTTGTATTTTGTTCGTAATCAGTTGGCAGAAACTGGACCCACCTTTATGTCACGCGGATGAAAATCAAATACTATGGTCTTTTCAGGTTAATCACCAGTGTTTGCTCTTTATTTTCACTATTACTTAGACTTTCAATTAGAATAGATTAAGTTTTTTAGATGAGAACATATCATGGTCGGTAATACTTTCAAGTCCAATCCTAATTCCAATTCAGCCCCTAATTTGAATCCAAATGCAGGTTTCAATCCAGGTGCAAATCCCTCAAACAAGCCCAGGTCTCAAGGGCAAGATATTTATATCGGTGAGGGCGTTGTGATCCAAGGGACTTTTACTGTTCCGGGTAAGGCTGAAATCCACGGCACCGTTAACGGCGAGATTAAGGCTGATAATTTATTGGTAGGGGTGCAGGGCAAAATTACTGGAACAGTCACTGCACGAGAGATGGACGTTCTGGGTGAAATCAATAAAGAAATTCACTGCGAGGAATACCTTCACATCCGTGCCTCAGGTATGGTCTCTGGCGCGCTTGAGTACTCTGATATGGAGATCGACCGTGGTGGTAAGTTCGCTGGTTCTATGATTCAAAAGCCCAACAAAGCAAAGTAAAAGTCGCTCCCGCCTTTACTGTGCTGAGCCATCGCAGGTCAGGCGTAGGGAACATCGCTCCAATTCGTTGTGTAATTGGGTGACTTTCTGGTTTGTTTCATTTTCCAGTTCTGACCGGCTCCCACGTTTAAGCGGTCTAAGTAAGTGCCTTGTGTTGACACTGTCACTGTACCTCTGCCGTAGCGAGTGTTTAGTTGGTCAAGTGCGTCCATGAGTTTTACATTTGACGCGTGCTCACGCTCATGTGGTTGCTCCCACATATCCATTTGTCTGTGTGTCGTGGGAGCTATCTCGCTTAACATTACGCCAGCCTTCTTGTAGCTGTAACCGGGCTTGAACATTTTCTCTACCAAAAAGTCTGCCCATCGATTGACGTGTACCGTGTCATTGGTCGGTTGGGGTAGGGGCACGCTAATGCAAGGGTTGTACTGTGCCAACTCAGCTCGAAAGCGGTTGGTGCATAAAAAAACCTGGATGATACTTGCATGAGACTTTTGAGCCCTTAGTTTTTGGCATGCATTGGAGACAAAAAGGGAGACCGCATCTTTTAGCGCATTCACGTCGGTGATCATTTCGCCAAAGGAGCGACTGCAGACGATTTGTTTTTTTGGGGGCTCAATGAGTGTCATATCAATACAAGGTAACTCACGAAGTTCGCGCTGCGTTTTCTCCATCACAACCCCAAACTCAGCTCGTAGCGTCGGCGTATCCGCAAGCTTCAAGTCCTGAACGCTGTGGATGTTGTACTGCGCAAGCCGACTGGTCAAACGTCTGCCAACCCCCCAGACCTGAGAGACTTCGATTTTTGAGAGTAAGCTATTTTTTTGTTCTTCACTTAGACTGTTAAAGTTAAATACCCCCTTGGATCTGGGGTGCTTCTTTGCAACTTGGTTTGCTAACTTGGCCAGTGTTTTTGTAGGCCCTATACCCACACAAACTGGAATACCAGTCCATTTACCAACGGTTTCTTTAATTTTGTAACTAACGCTCCTAAGGTTGTGGATGCCACTTAAGTCTAAGAAAGATTCATCAATTGAGTAGACCTCTTGCGTAGGAGTGAATTGACTGAGAATAGACATGACACGGTTTGACATGTCCGCGTATAGCGCGTAGTTAGAGCTAAGTGCGAGTACACCGTGCTCTCTTTCTAGCTCCTTTGCTTCAAACCACGGTTGTCCCATCTTGATACCGAGTGCTTTGGCCTCGTTGGACCGAGAGATAACACATCCATCGTTGTTACTGAGCGCAACCACAGGGGTATTGATGAGATCAGGCCGAAAGACTCTTTCACAACTTACATAAAAATTGTTGCAGTCAACTAAAGCCAATTGCTGGATATCTCTTTGAGTTTTCACGGTGTCTTGCTGTGATTTTTAGTGCAGTTTATGAAGGTTGTAGGTGACGACTCCCCAAACCGTTAACTCCTCCTCATTTTTGATAAGCAAAGGAGGGTAGAGATTGTTTTCTGCAATGAGTTTTACAACGCCGCCTCTTTTGTACAGGCGTTTAACGGTGAATTCGTTGTTAAGGACCGCGATTACGATATCGTTGTGTTTGGGGTCTAGTGATCTATCTACAACCAGCATATCGTCTTGGTAGATTCCAATCCCACTCATGGACTCCCCCTTGACGCGAAATAAAAACGTAGCCTCTTTGTTGCGAATAAGATGCTCGTTTAGATCGATTCTTTTTTGAGTGTGATCCGTTGCAGGCGAGGGAAAGCCTGCGGGCATACGCCACTCACATAAATCCAGCATAAGAGGGCTTGACTCGATTAGGCAGGGGACTGAAAACGGTATTTTCGATTGCTTCATGATATATGTTATTTTATACAGTATTTTAAGTTAAAGCAATCAAAATCAAACAAAACTAAGCCAAGCCAAGCCAAGCCATACTAACTTGTAGCCAACACTGTGCTCTAAGTTGCCGTTCAGCATTTTTAGGTGTATGGCGACAGCGTAAAATTTCGTTTATGAAAAAATTATTACTTTTTGTTGTCATCGCGTTTTCTCTCTCTGCTTGGTCTAGCGAAACTATTGTTTTGTTTCGGCACGGTGAGAAGCCTGCGGCCGGCTTGGGGCAGTTGTCTTGCCAGGGCTTACAACGTGCCCTTGCATTGCCAGATGTATTAATTTCAAAGTACGGACGGCCACTGGAGCTCTTTGCGCCTAATCCAGCCGAGAGCAAGCCAGACCGGGGTATCTTATACGCCTATATAAGGCCACTCGCAACGATTGAGCCAACCGCGATTCGGCTGGAGATGCCAGTTAACTTGTCTTATTCGCTTAGTAATTATTCCGCCCTAACCAGTTATCTCTTAGGACCAGGTATGGAAAACTCGACATACTTTGTAGCTTGGGAACACCACCAAATCGATGCTATCGCTAAATTATTAATCGCCCCATTTGATAACGAGTTGGCTCAAACTGTTAAGCACTGGCCAGATAATGACTTTGACTCTATTTACCGCATAACGCTGGACGGACAGGGGGAGTCACGCAAAGCAACGTTTACAGTAGATCAACAAAAAATGGTCTATCTTCCTGTAAATTGTCCTGGAGCAAAAAACTAACTGTGTCGCTAAGTACATGCAAGAAGCGCCGCTGTAGATTTTTGCTCGCCTTGGGCTCAGACCTGCGAGCTAGCGATCAACTTACGTGCCCATGCACTCTTGCCAAGTGAAGCATTTTGGTTCTACTGTTAACACCGAAAATTTTGAATAATTTTCCAAAATGTATCTTGACTGTGTGCTCACTGATACCCAGCTCGTGAGAGATTTCTTTGTTGCTGAGCCCCTGGGCTACGAGTGCAATTAATTGCCTGCGTCGTTTAGATAACTCCTGAGGGATGGTGACTGCAGCGTCTGTGGCTCGCTCGAGCTGAGTTGGAGGGGGTGTATTTAGAGAAGAAGAGGGTAACAATCCTTGCAGTGTAAACGTGGTTGTTTCAATGCTCGCACTCTTGGGAAGGCAAACAGTTGCACCCAGTCTCAAATAGTGCTGCTGCTCTTCATAATTTGACAACTCACACAATGCAATGATGGGAATTTGGGGGCACATTGACCTTAACAGTGCAAAAACGCTTTCAGTATTTGTAATGACTGTGCTTACATCAACCAGTAATAAGTTGGGTATCTCGTTGTTAGTCAAAATATCTTTGAATTGATAAAAGTTCGTTGCCTCTAAAATTTTAAGATTTGGATAAATACTTTTAACGATTCGTCGAAGTCCTAGAGTAAAGACTGGCTGAGAACTAAGTATGTAAAAAGACATTTCTGTGACCTATTTGTAGTCTACTTACTTCGTTGCACTAGCTTTCATCAAACACTCGCCTAACTTGTTAAAGTATTTTTGAGATTTTGGCGTTAATTCAAGAAACTTCTTTCTTGCATCTGCATCCTCAGCATATTGAATTAATTCTTTCTCAATTAACTTACCAAGCCTCCTGTGTAGGGTTGCTGGTGAGCCTAATTTGTTAGCAAAAATAAGATCTCCCACCAGCAATAATTTCCCTGATCTTGTGGCGATTGCAATAGTGTGAAGTAATTTACCCTCCACATCATCTAGCTTTGGAAACGAGGGGGAGTTCTCAAGTGTCACTAATAACTGTGTGAACCGAAAATATGCGTCTTGCAGGGTCGATGATTTCATAAAATTTTTTAATCTACAAACATTAATTTAACAATTGCATTGGATCACATTCTAAGAAGCTAGTGTTAGTTAGGCAATAGTAAAATACCATCAAAACTGTAAATAGTTATAAAATTTATTGATACTATTTAATCTTAATATTTTGGAACTTAATATCTACGTGAGCCGTATATTAACCTCTTTTTTCGTAATACTTTGCATTAGTATTGCTTGGTTCGTACTGGACTATATAAACGACGTCTACCTAGGGTTTTTACAGGTCAGTCAATTCGTCTCGGCCGTATATTGGTTGTCAGGACTACGGCTGCTTGTTATTATTTTATTCAATGAAGTGGGTGCCATTGGTTTATTCCTAGGGTATGTCCTTAGTGGTGTATTGATTCGGGATTTTGCTTTGCAAGATGCGCTTATTCTTGGCGTCCTGTCCTCACTTGCACCCGTCATTGCTTACAAACTGTGGTTGAAAATCACACAAATATCTAGCGCATTTGAGAACGTTAATTTCAATAAATTGTTTTTACTGGTCTTTTTACATTCTGCTTTTACTGCGGTTTTTCGAACAAGTTATCTATATCTCTCAGCAAGAGCCTCCAATTGGCAGGAAATAGTGGTTGTATTTGCCTCTAATGTTTGCGGTGCGTTGCTGTTTTTATATGCTCTCAAATACGTTAATCTGATTTACAGAGCCATCAAAACGCCTAAATAGTTGAGCTTTAGCCCGCACGGTCATTAAAATTTTACGGGCACTGCGTTAAATCAATCTCAGCAATAATTCATTTAAGTGAGTACTTTACAACTCACTTTAAGCGCTTCTATGCCGATTATTTTTCGGCTTCACAGATATTACAATTTTACAAACTAAGAGTTAAAAAATATATAACTGGAGACTTGTTTTTATGTCCAATATGTTTGACAAATCCAGAATCACCGTGGGCGGTGAATTTAACAGATGGCTGGTCCCGCCGGCGGCTATTGCGATTCATTTGTGCATCGGTATGGCTTATGGCTTGTCAGTATTTTGGCTCCCTCTTTCAAAGGCCTTAGGGGTTTCCCAAGGTCTGAGCGACGCTATCAAATGTCCTGCTGAAGTGGGATTCTTTCAAGAGCTATTCATCACCACATGCGATTGGAGAGTCTCAACTTTGGTCTGGGTTTTTACGATAGGCATTGTGTTCCTAGGGCTCTCTGCGGCACTATGGGGTGGGTGGCTGGAGCGTGTTGGTCCCCGTAAAGCCGGTGTGCTGTCTGCATTTTGTTGGGCTGGGGGCATGTTTATTTCTGCATACGGAATATCTATTCATCAATTTTGGATAGTACTATTAGGGACAGGAGTCATAGGCGGTATTGGATTGGGAATTGGGTACATATCTCCTGTATCAACTCTAATTAAATGGTTTCCTGATCGAAGAGGGATGGCCACAGGGATGGCCATTATGGGGTTTGGGGGGGGCGCTATGATCGGATCTCCTTTGGCTGCCATGTTGATGAAAGCTTATTCAACCCCCTCAAGTGTGGGTGTTGTAGAGACATTCCTGATCTTAGGTGTCATCTATTTTATTTATATGATGATTGGTGCCTTCAGCTACCGTATACCCCGAAGTGATTGGACCCCAAAGGGGTGGAATCCCCCTCAAACAAAGAGCGCATCTTCGATGATCACTCACGGTAGTGTTCATGCAAAGAATGTATGGAGTATTCCGCAGTTTTGGCTCGTTTGGATGGTTTTGTGTATGAATGTCAGTGCAGGAATTGGTGTGATTAGTATGGCCTCGCCAATGCTTCAAGAAGTATTTGCCGGCGAGTTGATTGGATCGACCCTCAAATTGAGTGAGCTTGATAAAGCTCAACTCACCTCTGTCGCAGGAATTGCCGCTGGGTTCACAGCCCTGATCAGTTTCTTTAATATTATTGGTCGCTTCATTTGGGCTAGTTTGTCTGATGCACTTGGAAGACAAGTAACTTACAGTATCTTCTTCATTTTAGGAGGATTGCTGTACTTTAGTGTTCCTAGCAGTGCAACCTCACTGAGTCTTCCTTTGTTTGTTGGCGCATTTTGCATCATCCTGAGTATGTACGGAGGTGGCTTTGCAACTGTCCCTGCCTACTTAGCAGATCTGTTTGGGACTCAAATGGTAGGCGCTATACATGGACGTTTGCTTACGGCCTGGGCCACTGCAGGCGTGCTTGGCCCCTATGTGGTTACCTACATGCGGGACTATCAACTAGATCTAGGCATACCAAAAGCACAGGTCTATAACCAAACAATGTATATTTTGGTTGCAATGTTAGTTATCGGTCTTATTTGTAATTTGCTTATTAGGCCTTTGGACCCTAAATGGTTTATGACAGAGGAGGAGCTAAATAGTGCAAAACAGTTAGCCCGTCATTCAGGTCACACAGATGAAGGAAATTCAATTAGTCCTGAGCAAACTAAGACCTCCGTGGTTGCTTTGATCCTTGCCTGGACTTTTATCGGAGTGCCGCTAGCTTGGGGTATTTATAAAACTTATCTGAGCGCTCTAAAACTATTTTAAAAACTAAGGTTGACGAGCCTTGACCCCGGCACTGGCTTTACAGTTAGGGCTGCTTGGTTCCCCACCTGACCCGGTTGGCTGCTTGTCCATGCGGGAAGGCCCGTCAAAGTAGATTGTAAGCACTCTCTAACCTTCGACTTGCAGTATTTTGAATTAATTTCTGGGTTTATGTCATTTATCTTGCATTATGAGGCATGAATATCGCAATGAATTTTCTTCGAGACTTATGAGTATTAGAATACAACTCTATGTCCTATATAGTATTAGCTCGTAAATACAGACCCAAAAATTTTTCTGAATTGGTTGGGCAATCTCACGTTGTAACGGCGCTATCAAATGCCTTGACCACTCAACGTTTGCATCATGCATATTTGTTTACTGGGACAAGAGGGGTGGGTAAAACCACTGTTTCTCGTATCTTGGCCAAATCCTTAAATTGTGAGTCTGGGATAACTGCTACGCCTTGCGGAAAGTGTGAGGCATGTATTCAAATTGATGCAGGTCGTTTTGTTGATTACACTGAACTAGACGCAGCATCGAACCGTGGTGTAGACGAAGTCCAGCAACTCTTAGAGCAAGCGGTTTATAAGCCAGTTCAAGGACGGTTCAAAGTTTTCATGATTGATGAGGTGCACATGCTCACCAATCATGCATTTAACTCTATGCTAAAAACACTTGAGGAACCTCCCGAGTATTTGAAGTTCGTACTTGCGACTACAGACCCTCAAAAGGTTCCCGTCACTGTTTTGTCCAGGTGCTTACAATTTAACTTAAGACCCATGGCACCCGAAACTATTTTGGAGCATTTGGCTTTAGTTCTGAATACCGAGGAAGTCCCATCTGAGTCGCTTGCATTAAAGCTCATTGCCCAATCTGCTAGGGGCTCCATGCGGGATGCACTCTCGCTCACGGATCAAGCCATAGCATTTGGTGGAGGTGAGGTAAGAGAGCAAAATGTTCGTCAAATGTTAGGAAGTGTGGATCATGGATTCATATTTGATTTGATCAAAGCACTAGCTGATTCTGATGGACGTTCTATTTTTGAGATTGGTGAAAATATTCGCCAAATGGGTATCAATGCGGCCTCTGTCCTTGAGGAGATGGCGCGAGTTTTACAAAGAATGGCAGTTGTTCAAAATGTACCGAACTTTGCCAAGGAACAAGAAAAAGAAGGTCACTCAGTCGATCCAGATCAACAGCGTATCGTAGATCTTGCGCTTGATTTGCCTAATGACGAAACTCAACTTCTTTACAGTATTTGTCTGCAAGGGCGAGCAGAGCTTGGATTAGCGCCAGATGAATACACGGGTTTAACAATGATTTTGTTGCGTTTGCTAGCATTTAAAAACGAACAAAATAAATCGGAAGTGTCCAAGCCAAGTGATCAAAGAGAAGCTTCAGAGGCTCAAAAAAAAACTTTAAAAACTGAGACAATTCCCCTAAACTCCTCTCAGCAAGCTCAGGGGACTGCGAATAAAAAAAACTCTCTGCCTGAGAACCTTCCTCCCTCGACATCAGCAGTGCCCGTTGTTCCCTCAATTGTCTTGCCAGTCAAGGAAATGCATTATGAGGAGGACGTCAATACACAGTTTGAAGACGATTTAGATCCCAAACCTGTTCATTCGCCTAGTGTTGGTCAGGCCAATGATTCGCAAAAGGCTGCGGTGAAAGAATTTCGCGTGGCTGATATGATTCCTGTAGCTGTGCACGTTCAGTCCGAGGGTAGTCAAACATTAGAGGTGCAAAGGCCTGGATTGGTCAGAGAGTTGGTAATGACTACTGAGGGAGACTACTGGAGCGATGTTGTTTACCAATTAGTAGAATCAGGCAGGGTCCAGGGACTTAACCGTGAGTTGGCACTTCAGTCTCAATTAATTGGACGTGAGCCTGACAGTTGGATTCTAAGAGTGGAGAGCGAGCATTTGAACTCTTCAATCAACCGTGAAAAACTTCAAACTGCTTTGAATGAGTTGGGTTATAAAGTTAAGTTACAGTTTGAAATCGGTGTTGTTAAGGACAGTCCTGCAAGAAGAAATATTGCCAAAAACATGGCAAGAGAGAAAGAGTATCTTGAGAGGATACAAAATGACCCATTTGTGCAAAAAATGGTTCAAGAATTCGATGCAAAAATTATTATGGGAAGTATAAAACCCATAGCTGAAGAAAATTTAAAATAACAAACTTTTGAAAATAGGAAATCTAAATGTTTAATAAAGGTCAACTCTCAGGTCTCATGAAGCAGGCTCAAATGATGCAAGAAAACCTCAAAAAAGCCCAAGATGAACTGGCTTTAATTGAGGTCTCCGGTGAAGCCGCAAGTGGTAAAGTGAAGATTGAGATGACTTGTAAGCATGTTGTCAAAAGGGTTCATATTGATCCAGCAGTATTAGATGACAAAGAGATGCTTGAGGATTTACTGACAGCCGCATTCAATGACGCTGCAAGGCGTGTAGAAGAGACCAGCGAGGCTAAAATGGGCAAACTATCTGCTGGCCTCCCTGCAGGAATGAAGTTGCCCTTTTAATTTTTATGAAAACCCCAGGCGCCATAGACGCACTCATTGAGGCTTTCAAGAGACTCCCCGGGGTAGGTGAACGATCGGCCTCACGAATGGCTTATCATTTAATTGAACGCGACCGAGAGGGTGCTCAAATACTTGCGCATACTTTGTTAAGGGCCTATGAATGCGTTCAGCACTGTGCTCGTTGTCACTCTCTGACTGAGGACACTATTTGTTTGACATGTCTTGATGAATCAAGAGACCCAACACGTCTTTGTGTCGTTGAGACTCCAGCGGACCAGTCAGCAGTCGAGAAGACCGCAGCATATAAAGGGTACTATTTTGTATTGATGGGTACTCTCAGTCCCCTTCAGGGCATCGGTCCCAAAGAGTTAGGCGTACAAGCACTTTTAGATAGGGCGTTGGATGGTACTGTTGAAGAGGTTATTCTAGCTACTAACTTTAATGCCGAGGGCGAGGCCACCGCTTTCGTGCTTACTGAGACTTTGAAGAAAAGAGGTTTATCGGTAAGTCGTTTAGCAAGGGGGGTGCCTGTCGGCAGTGAGCTAGAGTATGTTGATATTGGAACAATTGCACATGCGATGGTAGACAGGCGTCTGAGCTAAATTACTGCAAATTTGAATATTTGCTCAAGGTGATTTGAATTATAGGATTAAAACAATGGATCAAATTTTTAGTAAAAGAGACTTCACCAAGTCAATAGGGGCCTATTTTTTGGGTTTTAGCGCGCTTGGCGTTTCTCCTAGTTATACATTTGCTCAAAACAAGTTGGAGAAAACCAAAGTATCAATCGCAGTGGGGGGTAAGGCCACCTTCTATTATTTGCCGCTCACAATTGCTGAACAACTTGGATACTTTAAGAGTGAAGGCCTAGAGGTGGAGATCAGTGACTTTGCGGGTGGTGCAAAGGCCCTGCAGGCCGTTGTTGGGGGCTCTGCAGATGTGTGCTCTGGTGCCTATGAGCACACACTTTATTTACAAGCGAAAAATCAGTTTTACCAGGCATTTGTACTGCAGGGGCGTGCACCTCAGATATCAATTGGTATATCTACAAAGAATTTACCAAATTACAAAGGTCTTGAGGACTTGCGGGGCAAAAAAATTGGAGTAAGTGCACCAGGATCCTCTACCAATATCGCAGCAAATTTGATTCTCTCTCGGGCTGGTTTAAAGTCTACTGATGTCAGCTTTATTGGTGTTGGAACATCAGCAGGTGCTCTTGCCGCAATTCGAAGTGGACAAATTGACGCTATCAGTAACATTGATCCTGTAATGACGATGTTGGAGCAAAAGGGGGATGTCAAAGTCATCTATGACACTAGGACCCTTAAGGGAACACAGCAAGTTTTTGGTGGGCCCATGCCAGCCGCCTGTTTGTACTCTTCTTTGGACTTTGTACAAAAAAATCCTAACACTTGTCAAGCGTTAGCAAACGCCATCGTTCAAGCTCTAAAGTGGCTTCAAACTGCTGGCCCCTCTGAGATTATCAAAACTGTACCGGAGAGTTATTTGTTGGGTGATAGGGGGCTGTATCTTGCTTCGTTTACAAAGATCAAGGAAGCAATATCCCTTGACGGCATCATGTCAAATGACGCGCCTACTACTGCACTAAAAGCTATCTCAAGTTTCGAGGCAGATTTCCATGCTGATAAAATAATCTTACCTAAAACATATACCAATACCTTCGCTCAACGCGCCAAAGAGCGCTTCAAAGCCTGATTAGCCTGATGAATTACGCACTTGAACTTGACCGCATCAGTTGTGAATTTCTGTCAAATTCAAATCAATACGAAATCTATACTGCAGTTGGCGATACCACTCTTAATGTTAGTCAAGGTGAGTTTGTAAGTGTGGTTGGTCCTACAGGATGTGGGAAGTCCACACTCCTCAATGTTGCTGCCGGGCTGCTAAAACCATCAAAGGGACAAGTACGAGTTTTTGGTCAACCTTTGAATGGTTTGAACACAAGAGCGGGTTATATGTTCCAAGCAGAGTCATTACTACCTTGGCGTACTGCACTGCAAAACGTTATGCTTGGACTTGAATATCATGATATTTCCCAAAAATCAGCCCATGAGTTAGCAATGGATTGGCTGACAAGAGTTGGACTAAATAGATTTGCAAATCACTACATTCATCAATTATCTGGGGGAATGAGAAAGAGGGTATCTTTAGCGCAAACCTTGGTGCTCGATCCTGATATTATTTTGATGGATGAACCTTTGTCTGCATTGGATATTCAAACTCGTCAGCTCATGGAAAATGAGATTTTAGATATTTGGTCAAAACAAAAAAAGGCTGTTCTCTTTATTACCCACGATCTAGATGAAGCAATCGCGATGAGTGATAGGGTTGTTGTACTCTCAGCAGGTCCCGCTACTCATCCCATTGGGGACTTTGTTATTGATTTACAAAGACCTAGAAATGTTGCAGAGATTCGTCACGATCCAAGTTACATTCATTTACATGAGCAGATCTGGACTGTGTTAAGAGACGAGGTCTTAAAAGGGTATCGTCAACAACTCAGCCCTACAGGGGAGACTGTACCTTGAGTGAGCATCGAAACAAACAAACGTCTCTAGTGCCAACTCGAAAAAATATGCTGAGAGTTTGGCAATTGCTTTTAGGTTTGGCATTTATTGCTCTTTGGAGCCTAGTGGCCCAAAATGAGCAATGGGCTTTTTTCCTTGGACAGCCTCAAGCAGTTTTAATACGAGTAATTGAATGGTTTGTACCAGTTACATTTGCACCAAATGAATGGATATCAACGGGCTTACACGGTACAGGTGAGATCTACGTGCATCTGGGAGTTACTTTACTTGAAACAGTGCTGGCATTTTTAATTGGAACATCCCTGGGCTTAGGCGCTGGACTTTGGCTTGCCTTGTCACCGATGACGAGTGAGTTATTAAATCCCTACATCAAGGGACTTAACTCAATGCCCAGGGTTATATTGGCGCCTATTTTTTGTCTTTGGTTTGGACTTGGTATTTGGAGTAAGGTAGCCCTTGCCGTCACTTTGGTTTTCTTCGTGGTATTTTTTAATGTTTACCAAGGAGTCAAAGAAGTCAATCCAGTCATACTGGCAAATGCAAAAATGCTTGGCGCTAACTCCTCTAAATTACTTAAAACTGTATATTTACCAAGCGCAACAAGCTGGGTCTTCTCTAGCTTGCATAGCTCCGTTGGCCTTGCTTTTGTTGGGGCAGTGGTGGGTGAGTATTTAGGCTCAGCTCGAGGTGTTGGATATTTAATTTTGCAAGCTGAGGGAACCTTTGATGTCAACACAGTTTTTGCAGGTATAGTGGTGTTGACCATTTGCGCATTAATTTTGGACGCCGTTGTTGGAAAAGTCGAGAAGCGCTTAATGAGATGGCAGCAACCCAGTTCTACCAATAATTCACTTTGAAGTGGGCTTCCTGTTAGCTACTAGGTATTTAGTGGTGTTTGCTAGATTTATTTTTTCTAGTCTTATTTTGACCGTTTGAACTTACGAAAATAATTAAAACCTGACCTTGTTTTAGTGGTGTGTTTAAAGATAATTTATTCCATTCAGCGAGTTGCTCTGGTTTTATATGATGTTTTGTTGCAAAAGACTCCAAGGTGTCCTTTTTATTAACTCTGATTTGTGATTTTCTAAGAGTGACTTCCGGCGCGAGTGTTACCTGACCCGTATCTGCAATTGCAACAGATACATCAGTTTTTACTTTATCGCCTCTGGGCACGAGTAATGCCGAGCCTGCTTTGATGAGCATTTTGGGCGGGATATTATTAATGCTTCTGAATTCTGCCTCGGTCATTTTGAATTTTTTGGCCGCCTCTGATACCTTCATGGTCGTGGGAACAACCCATGCGGTCCAACTGGCCAATCTGCCACCGAATGTTTCGTAATTTCTTTGGAAAATCTCAGCATTATCCCAAGGCAGTAATATTTGCGGCGTACCGCCTGCTAGTAATACGGGCTGATGTCCTGAAGGGTTTAGAGCTGTGAAATCATCCATACTCACATCTGCTAGGTGAGCGGCAACGCGTACGTCCATGTCTCTGGGCAATGGAACGGTTTGAAAGTAGGGGTGATTTGGAATATTGGGTAGAGTAATCCCAAAATTTTTCGGACTTGCGACAATGTTTTTCACGGCCTGTAGTTTGGGTATGTACAGCCGGGTCTCAACTGGCATATTAAGATCAACATAGGTGCTTCCGCCACCTGCATTTTTACTTCGCGTCAAAGCCTTGCCAACGTTGCCCTCTCCCCAATTGTATGCGGCGAGAGCAAGGTGCCAGTCCCCAAATTGGTTGTAGAGTTTCTGTAAATAATCAAGTGCAGCACGCGTGGACGCTAGTACATCTCGCCTATCGTCTCTGAATGCATTTTGTTTCAAATCAAAATTTTTACCCGTTTTAGGCATGAATTGCCAAATACCTGAGGCTTTGGCAGAGGAGATCGCTTGTGGATTAAAAGAGCTCTCGATAAAGGGGAGTAGGGCCAATTCAGTAGGCATTTGTCTTGCCTCCAACTCCTCAACGATATAGTAAAGATATTTGCTCGATCTATCAGTCATGCGAAGTAAATACTCATTCTTGGAGACGTACCAGTTTTGACGTTCACGCACTAGATCTGTATCTAGGTCTGGCATTGCAAATCCTTTTCTAATTCGCTCCCACAGATCCTCAGCGAGTTGCACCTCCATGACTTTGTCTGCGTTAATGGATTGAATGCGTATGGGAGATAACTCCTCTGCTTGTCCAGGATCAGACGCTTTGTAGGCATTACTTCGGGTGTCTAATTTTGGAATGTTTGGAGTGTTTGGAGTGTTGGCAATCGTATTGGAAGGAGCTACTTGTTCCGCGGGACGGTTGGTAGTTTTTTGCAATGGCTCTTTGCTGATTCGATCACCTGAGTTTGTATTTGTAGGGCCATTCAAATCAACACTAGTGGCGCAGCCACTAAGGAATAGGAAAACAAATGAAAATAAAGCAGAAACACAATGAGGTTTTAATATTTTCGTAGAGGATGAAAGTAAATAGATCACTTGTTTCTTCAGGTGCATGGAGTTAGCCCTATCAAAGGGATGGGTATGAACGGTCATGAAAGGTTATTGGAAGACGTTTTTCCATTGCCGAAGTGCTGCGAAAATCTGTTGTTCAGTTTTTGCAACTGGATCAAATTTTTTTGCACTTTCAATGACTTGGGTTTTATTGACTCTTAAAAATGGATTGATCAATAATTCTTGTCTTATGCTTGAGGGAAGAGTTGGGGTGTTATTTGCTCGTAATTTCGTGCATTTATCAATGTACTCATCCAGGTTCTGATTTGAGGGCTCTACTGCTTTAGCAAATTTTAAATTTGATATAGTGTATTCATGAGCTGAACAAACAAGTGTCTCCTCGGGTAAAGATGCAAGCTTATTTAGACTGTTTAAAAATACCTCCGGCGTGCCTTCAAACATCCTGCCACACCCCCCGCTGAAGAGGGTATCACCACAAAAAAGGACGGGTCCTAGGTCAGTTAATGAAAAATAGTAAGCAAGGTGTGTAAGTGTATGCCCTGGGACACCGATGACTTGAGCATTCATCCCCAAGCATTCAAAGTAGTTACCATCATATTGAATTTCATGGGGAGTCGAAATACTTGGATGATTTGGTGCATAAACGACGGCTTGCGTTTTTTTCTGTAAGCTCTCCAATCCTCCGATATGATCGGAGTGATGATGAGTGATTAAAATGGCCTCAAGCTTGAGTTTAAAGAGTTCAAGTGCTTCAAGAACTGGTTCGGCCTGTCCGGGATCAACCACTAAAGCACGCCCATCTTTGACGAGAAGCCAAAAATAATTATCGGTAAATGCGGGTAAAGGTATAAGTTTCATGAATCACAGGATTATAGAAAGTATTGAACTAGAAGAGTGGCTTTTAACGCCTCCAGGCCAATACTTAATGGCCTGGGAGAAAATACAGTTTGATCGCACTGTAACTGATATTTTTGGATTTCACGCTTTGCAGTTAGGATTATCAAGTCTTGAGGGCTTGTCAAGCAACAGAATGCCCTATAAATGGACGGCTAGAGTGGGACAAAATAGTGAGGAGAGTGAAGATTTTCAAGATCTCTACTTAGATCAGCAACTAGGTACTGCTGTCATAAATCAGAGCGAAAAAAAATATTCTGTTATTTTGGATAGCCGGGCCCTGCCGTTCCCGGATCAGTCCCTTGATCTGATTCTATTACCTCATACTTTAGAGATTAGTCCAGATCCCCATGCAACACTCAGGGAAGTTGAGCGAGTTCTGGTGCCTGAGGGGCGTCTTGTTATCAGTGGTCTAAACCCGATAAGTCTTTGGGGATTCCATCAAAAAAGAATAAATACATATAAAAAACTTGGTGTAGACAGCTTTTTTTTGCCTCAACAAGGAGAGTTCATAGGTTACTGGCGGCTAAGGGATTGGCTCAAGTTGCTGAGTTTTGAAGTTGAAGGTGGACGTTTTGGGTGCTACAGACCTGCATTTAGAACTCAAAATTGGTTGAATAGATTTTCTTGGATGGATAAGGCTGGAGATAGGTGGTGGCCTATTTTGGGATCGGTATATTTTTTGCAGGCTGTCAAAAGAGTTAGAGGTATGAAAATGTTGGGTCCTCTTTGGAAAAGGCCTAGCACTCGAGCCAGAACTGCTGTAGCAAGTGTCAATTCGACCGCAGTGAGTGGAGTGGAAGAATAAAGATCAAAGTTTGAGATTTAAAGATATGGAAAATAATGTTTTAAAAACCAATTTAGACGAAAAATCTAATGTGTCTCAATTGACAAGTTCAGTTGTTATCTACACCGATGGAGCTTGTAAAGGCAACCCCGGGCCAGGAGGGTGGGGTGTTTACTTAAACTCAGGCGGAGTTGAGAAAGATTTATTTGGAGGTGAGCTTCAGACCACGAACAACCGGATGGAGTTGACGGCCGTGATAGAGGCGCTCACGGCCTTGAAAAAACCTTGTAAAGTGGCGCTATATCTAGATAGTGAATATGTTCGACAAGGTATTACACAGTGGATACACGGATGGAAAGCTAAGGGTTGGAAAACTGCAGCAAAACAACCCGTTAAAAATGTTGATCTTTGGAAAAAGCTTGATGATTTAGTTCAAAACTCAGCCCACACTATTGATTGGCACTGGGTCAAAGGGCACGCAGGGGATCCGGGCAACGAGAGAGCAGATGAGCTTGCAAATAAGGGGGTTCTCAGAGCTCAGGGCCTAATATGAAGGGCGCCTTAGTCCTTAATTAACATTGCCTTGGCCTGGGAAGATCTTAGCTCCTCAGGTGTATTTAAGTTTACAAAAGCATCCGCAGGATATGGGGGTGAGTCAAACTCTACGTAACTGTTTTTTTGTTGATCCGTCCAATCCTGAACTCTTGAGTTTGCACCACTCAAAAACAATTTAAGATTTGATGCCAAGCTTTTTTTGAGTAAACAAAAAGTTGGCTGAGCTCTTGCCTGAGCATGAGTTGAGTTGTGATCTCTTGTAATTGGCATACAAACGTCTGTTTGAGTTTCCTGAATTTTGTTGAATAGTCTATCCACAAGATCAAGAGGAAAGTGCGGCGTGTCGCAAGGCACAACCATAAGGTAGGGAGTGCTGCATTTTTCAAGTCCTGTTAAAAAACCAGTCAATGGACCTTTGCTTGGACTGCTGTCACTCCATACGCTGTACCCAAAAGCTTTGTAGAGGGAAATATCGTTATTTGCATTGATAACTATGGTTCCAACTTGTTCCTTTAAGCGCAAAATAGAGTGTTGAACAAGAGTTGATTGGCAATAGGGTAGGAGTCCTTTATTAACTCCTCCCATTCTTGAGCCTTCTCCACCGGATAAAATCAGCCCAGTAATTTCATTTTGCATTGGAGTGTTTTACTAAATTAAAATCAGCCACCTATGTAGCTCATTTCTACTTTTTTAGCGCTATTTTCTCTAGACTCATTTTGTCCTCTGAGCTCTGAATAACGATCATTTCTGGAGCCCCAAATTTGAGCTATCTTCTGCATGATCAGCTCATCGCTAGCCCCCCCTCTCAAGAGCCCACGAAAGTCAAAGCCAGTGGATGCAAATAAACACATATAGAGCTTCCCCTCCGTAGAAAGTCGTGCCCTGTTGCAATCTCCACAAAAGGCTTGAGAAACACTGCTAATGAGACCAATTTCCCCAGTGCCTTGTTTATTTTTTCCTAGAACACTGTAACGTTTCGCTGTCTCTCCGATGCTGGAGGGGGGCAGGCTTTTTATTTCAAACTCAGAGCTCAATAAGTTAATGATTTCTGAACTCGAGACGACCTCGTCCATTTTCCAACCGTTGGTTGCACCCACATCCATGTATTCAATAAAACGAAGGGTAATACCCGTCCCAATAAAATAGCTCGTCATTGGAGTAATTTCAAGTAAATTAACACTTCTCTTTACAACCATGTTTACTTTAAGTGGAGCCAAGCCGATCTGTACTGCCTTATCAATTCCTTTAAGAACATCAGAGACTGCAAAATCAACATCGTTCATGCGCTTAAAAACATCATCATTGAGACCATCTAGTGAGACGGTTACTCGCTTGAGTCCCGCGTCTTTAAGGGACTGTGCTTTTCGTTCTAATAATGAACCATTGGTCGTAAGCGTTAGGTCAAGGTCAGAACCACCCAGAGTCTTTATTTTTGCTAATTGCTCAATCAAAAATTCAATATTTTTACGAAGTAAAGGTTCGCCACCGGTGAGTCTGATTTTTTGCACTCCCAATTGAACAAAGTTTTTCGCGAGTTTTATAATTTCCTCAAAACTCAATAAGTGTGAGTGAGGAAGGTACTGATAGTTGGAATCAAAAACCTCCTTAGGCATGCAGTATGTGCACCTGAAATTGCATCTATCCGTTACGCTAATCCTTAAATCCTTTAGTGGGCGATTAAATTGATCCTTGACACCATTCAATAAATTTTGAGGTAACGCAATGCTTGAAGAATCCAAATCTTCTAAATCAAACGACTCCTGGTTTATGGGAATAAATTTTCTTGTCATAACTTAATTGTGCCTTAGAGGATTAATCCTTGATGTTTATTGCTCTAAGTCCATAGGGTTCAATTGTCTTGTAAGCTTAATGGTTAATTTCAACTGTTGCATGAGCAATATCCCTTAACACTTGCAATCGTTCCTTGATGTGCAAGGGACGCAGAGTTGGGTCTTGAGTAGATAAAGTGATGGTGCATGCATATGCCCTGCTACCCACTCGCCAGATATGTAAATCGGTCACTGTTGAAAGAGGAACATTTTGGAGAGTTGACTTAACAATCTCTACGATTGGATCATCCATTTCACGATCTAATAAGACCTTTGATGTATCGACGATTAGGTTTTTAGCCCAAACTCCAACCAAGACTGCACCTACTATTCCCATGACGGGATCTAGCCAGGACCAGCCATAAATCATTCCGCCAAACAACGCAACAATTGCTAAAACCGAAGTCGCCGCATCTGCAATAACGTGAATGTAAGCGGATCTTAGATTCAAGTCATGATGCTTTTTAGAGGTATGTTCTTTAGAGGAGCGAGATTTATGGTGTGAGTGAGGGCCGTGATCATGATGAACGTGTCCAGGGGTGTGACCTTCAATGGAGGGTGAATGGGAGTGACTATTTTCATGCTCATGCCCATGTTCGTTTGTGCTTGAATGATTGTGTCCATGAGCATGTCCATGTCCATGTCCATGGTGATCATGTGCAGAACCAAGAATTAAAGCACACACGAAGTTAACCACTAAGCCGATTATTGCAACGAAAATGGCTTCTTCATAATGAATTGGTTCTGGTGAGAGCAGTCGATCAACTGAGCCGTAAATCATCATCGCCGCAACACCAACGAGAAATAAGGCACTTGCAAAACCGCTTAAAACTTCAATCTTCCATGTTCCAAATGCAAACCTTTGATCATTAGCGTATTTCCTTGCCTGTATGTAAGCAAAAGCACTCAGTCCAATAGCTAAAGTATGGGAGCTCATATGCCAACCATCTGCAAGCAAAGCCATTGAGTTATACCACCAACCAGCAACAATCTCGACGACCATCATAAGAGCTGTAATCCACATGACCCACATCGTACCTTTTTCGGCTGCAGGGTTGCTGATATGAAAAGTATGTTGGTGAGAACCAGTGTGAATTATGTTGTGTTGCATAAGTAGCAAATTAAATTAAAAAGGGGCTAAACCAGAAATCAAGGTTGTCAATTGAGTGAAGTTAATGAACCATTTACTAAAGTAATTAGTCCCAAAATGCCAAAGATGGACGCTGCAAATCTATGAACCCATTTCATTGAGATTTTTTCGGCGAATTTGTTACCTATAAAAACAGCAGGTACATCCGCAATCAACATACCTGCAGTTGTGCCAGCTATAACGAAAATAGGATTTTCAAAATGAGCGGCCAATGCAACCGTTGCAATTTGGGTTTTATCGCCCATCTCTGCCAAAAAGAATGTAATCAACGTTGCGCCAAAAACTCCAAATTTGGACGCAATTTGTGTCTCCTCCTCTTCGATTTTGTCTGGAATTAAGGTCCATACAGCCATTGCCAGAAACGATATCCCTAAAACCCAGCGTAATATATTTGGATCTATTGAATTGGCAACCCAAGCCCCAACAACTCCAGCCAATCCATGGTTAACTATAGTTGCCAGGAAAATCCCCATTATGATGGGTAATGGTTTTTTAAACCTAGCCGCCAAGATAAATGCTAGTAGTTGCGTTTTATCTCCCATCTCAGCAAGTGCCACTACGCCTGTGGAAATTAGAAATGCTTCCAAGATAACTCCTGATTAATTTAAAAGATTTTAAATGATGAATTTGTACTAAAGTGCTTAAATGAATATCAGAAATATTATTTCATTACTGAATTAGTATGCACTTATAATTCATAATCTGCTTTGAGCAAAGAATCACACGATATCTATGTAATTACTATTTAAATCATAGGGTAATTCCATAGATTTGAGATCAATTTGAAATGAAAGTTGAGCTGATTTAAGAAGAAAATGCGAGTGCCGTGTACTTCAAACTTAAAGACACCAGAGACTTATGAGCAATAAATATGTCAATCAATCAGAGGATGTTCCTAATTTAGGTGAGTTGCTTATGCATTGCAGGGAAAGTAAGGAGTTGTCTATTGAAGATGTTGCACGCAAAACGGCCATGTCCCCTGAACAAGTTAAGGCAATTGAGAGAGGTGATTCGGACTTCTTTAAAAAACCGGGACAGAGTATGGATTGGTATGCCAAAATTTACGCTAAAAAGATGGGTGTACATTTAGGTGATCGAAAAGAGAGTGTCAACACTAAGAAAATTCTTCCATCAACAAGTCAAAATCAGTATTTATTCCCAATACCTACTTTTTTGAAAAAAAATAATAAAGTTGAGATAGATCTATGAGTACTCGAGCACCACTTGTACTGCCTCAGTATGGAAAATTTGATAACCATCTAAGCGCAAGCGCAACTATAAAAGGAAAATTTGAATTTAGTGGCACCGCTTTGGTAGAAGGAATTATTTACGGAGATGTAGAGGGTTTTGGTAAATCAACTGACTCAGTAACTATTACAAATAACGGTAAAGTGTTTGGATCAATACGCTGCAAGTCTGTTGCAATATCAGGTGCGGTTGTTGGAAATATATATGCCAGTAACATCAATCTTGAAGCCCATAGTATTGTTCAGGGAGATGTTTATTATGAAACCATAGGAATTGATTCGCAAGCTGTCATCAATGGCCGATTAATCCAGACTTCAAGTTTAGAGCATAAAACTGAGCAACTTCCAATGTTATCTACAGATGTTAACCAACCCAACGACCAATGGACATTAGAAGACATCTCCATTACGAGTTCAAACTACAACTCCCCCCAGCAGATTAATTCCATTGAGAATAGAACAAACACCGAAGATAATTTGCAATCCAATTCCTACACACCCAAGAGAGTTTGGGGTAAAAAGCTCTAAATCATAAAAGTTGGCTCTACGAACGTTAAGAGCCACAAACACAATTTACTTGTGCTACAAAAGTCGTATTGATCAAGCTTTTTAACTTTAAAAAGGCAATTTGATCCGATTTCACTAATCGCTCAATTTATAGATACAGATGCGAACAATAATTCGCGCTTGTAGAAAAAAACTTAGATAAATTGAATTGAGATTAAATTGCTTTTGAAATTACCAAGAACATTAATATTTGTATTGATTACGTTACAAATCCTTGATGCCGTATCTTCGCGATATGCATCAACGCTTGGGTGGATTGAAATGAATCCATACTTAACGAAAATTTCGAGTGAAATTAATATTTACATATCGCTGTTAATAGTGAAACTGATCTTAATCACAATGTTAATTCTAAGATTGAAAAAGTTAGATGAGTGTTCAAATAAATTACTTAGCTTGATATGTGCATGTGATGGAGTGGCCATACTTTTTTATGTTTATGTAATTTTGAATAATTTCGGTTTTAAATCAGTAGATCTTATAGGGATATGAATTGAAAAAAAC
>DAITOS010000020.1:14247-40904 GCA_036834025.1 Limnohabitans sp. | reverse complement strand
CATAACTATATTTTCACCTATAGTTAAGAGGTACGTTTTTCAGGGGCAAGGTCATATCCTTTTGGTACATTATTATTAGCATGTTTTAAGGATTGTCAATCAATATTTCTCTGATTTAAATATCTATTTATTTGTGTTGCTGATTAATTTTTAATCACCCCAGTAAGAGCCTCATAAATGCTCGTTTTTCAGGATTTTAGGAGAGTCTTTTCCACCTATATTGTGAATAACTATTTAATTTAGAAGTCATTTACTTTATAGTTTTTTTTGATTTTCATTTTTTTTGTGTTAACAAGGAGAACAGGGATCACGTGATTGCAGATACCGCTGCTCTAAGCCCAAGTAAATAACTCTCAGGACCGAAGCCGCAAATTTGTCCTAAAACTATCTCAGCAAAAACTGAGTGATGTCTAAAACTCTCTCTTGCATGGATGTTAGACATATGCACTTCTATGATAGGACACTTTAAAATTGCCAAAGCATCTCTTATTCCGTAACTGTAATGAGTCCATGCACCTGCGTTAATTAGCATAGCATTTACTCCCTCTGCGTGAGCTGAATGGATTCTCTCTACCATCTCACCCTCAATATTTGTTTGATAGCATTCAACCTCTACTGCGAGCTCTTCGGCCAGTGAATGCAAACTGCCATTTATTTGCTCTAAGGTAGCGGTACCGTAATGGGTTGGATCCCTTTTGCCAAACATATTTAAGTTGATACCGTTTAGGACAAGTATTTTCATAATTTCTATAATTTGGGGTTGGTGGTTTTAGGTAAATAGTTGGTTATTTTTCGAAAGTTTACATTACTTAACACCCCCGATCTTACAATTGGCACTTGCTGAAGGATTTTTAAGGATTGATGATGAAAAAATATATTACTTTATTGAGTTTTGCAACCCTCATTTCGCTTGTCGGCTGTGCTTCTCAAACTATGACTGCTACAACTTATAACGAGGGAGATGTAGGCCAAGCCCAAATCGTCAGAATGGGACGCATTGAGTTGGCCAAACCCATAAAGATTTCTGCTAGACCGACAGGTCTCGGCGGCATGACCGGGGCAGTTGCAGGGAGCGTTGTAGGCTCAGAGATTGGTAGAGGCAATGGATCAGTCCTAGGTAGCATTGCTGGGGTAGTCGCAGGGGGTGTTGGCGGCGCTTTATTGGAAAAGGACCTCAACACAGTTGATGGACAAGAGTTGACTGTTCGCTTGGAGGACAATTCACTCATCTCTGTCGCTCAAGAGATTGATAAAGCTACTGGTCCCTTGGGTGTCGGGGAGTCTGTCAGGGTCCTCAGTTCACCAAGAGGAAAGACAAGAGTTGTTCGTTAATGAGTTTAGGTAAAAAAGCTTGCTGTACTTTTGAACAACAAGGGGGGAGGACATCAATAACCACTCTTTTGTAAAAAGAGCGTAAAAACTAATGGATGTCTAGTTGATGAATCTTGAAAACGCCGAGTTTTCTATCTTCAAAATAGTTTTTAAGAGTTTCTTTTACAGTTTTGAAAGCTATCTCCTCCCATGGAATATCAGCTTCCTCAAAGAGCTTGGCTTCCATGGTTTCATATCCAGGATTGAATTTGTCGCTAATTAGTCGAGCTTTGTAAAAGATATGTATTTGGCCAACTCTTGCAACGCTCATGATGGAGAAGAGGTTTTCCAGTTCAAACTCCGCACCAGCTTCTTCAACAGTCTCTCTTGACGCTCCTTCTTGTAGAGTTTCGCCCATTTCCAGAAAACCCGCAGGTAATGTCCACTTACCAAGTCTTGGTTCGATATTTCTTTTACAAAGTAGGACCTTCTCTCCCCATATCGGCAAAGTACCAACCACATTGAGAGGATTCTCGTAGTGCACGGTTTTGCAACTCGGGCATACAGCTCTGATTCGAGAGTCCCCATCATCTGGCAGCCTGAGTTCAACCGCTGTGCCACAGTTTTTACAGAATTTAAACGTGCTTGGGGAAGTGCTCATGATCTGAATTTTAAGAATTTAGAAAAAGTTTTTTATACTACTTTTAGCACTAAGTCTGGTAAGCCACTTACTTTCCCTATCATTGCATTGCCTCTCTCAACTGCAGCAACACCCTCAGGGGTTCCAGAGTAAATTAAGTCCCCTGGCTTTAGTTCCCAAGCGGCTGATAAATGTTCGATAATTTCGCCAATATTCCATATTAATTTCTCAATCGTACTGGTTTGACGGACTTTACCATCAACTAAGAGATCGATTTGAGCGTGATGTATCTCAGGTAATTGTGATGCTTTGGTGATCGGTCCTATTGGGGCGCTGTGATCAAAAGCTTTCCCAATACACCAAGGACGACCTTGTTTTTTCATGTCATTTTGCAAGTCTCTTCTGGTCATGTCCAAACCAATGGCATAACCAAAGATATATTCATGTGCATCTTTTGCAGATATATTCTTTCCACCTTTACCAATTGCAACTACCAACTCAATTTCATGGTGAAAGTTTTGTGTGAGGGTTGGGTAGGGTAACTCTCCGGTCTCGCCCTCATTGATTACAACCAATGCGTCGGCAGGCTTTAAAAAGAAAAATGGGGGCTCTCTGCCTGTAAAACCCATCTCTTTTGCATGCTCTTCGTAATTTCTACCCACACAATAAACCCGGTGTGCGGGGAATCTTTGGGCTGAACCAGTCACGGGAACAGAAACAATTTCAGGCGGATTGAAAACGAAGCTCATATTTATTAAATGAAAGAGTAGTTAAAAAAGTGTCGATGTCAGTTAACCTAAGAACTGAAGTAATATCCAAAACTATAGATTTTAGGTCTGAGTTTTGATTAAACTTAAGTGTAGAGCTTTTCGCACTGAATTTTGATGGCGAAGTCTATTTTTGAAATAGTCACGCATTTGATTTGCTATGGTATGAACTGAACAATAACTATTTGATTTTTATCCTGATTTTGAACTTTAATCTAAACAACCCCAATTGGCTTAGCATCAATCATCCTGATTGGCCGAAAAAAGTTAAAACTCATATGACGACTCGCTCAGGCGGCTTTTCTGAGTCACCTTACAGTAGTTTTAACCTTGGTGACCATGTTGGGGACAACAACGTAAGAGTTCAGAAAAATAGAGATTTATTGGCGAATACGCTTAACGTATCACCCGTGTTTCTAAATCAAGTGCATGATAACGATGCTGTTGAACTACTTGAGGGATTTCCTCAGGGGCAGCAAGCCGATGCTTGTTTTACTAGAACTCCCGGTGTTGCTTGCACGGTCATGGTGGCTGATTGTTTACCAATTCTTTTAACTCATAGAAGCGGGGCTTTTGTGGCTGCGGCTCACGCTGGTTGGCGTGGACTTAGCGGTCTAGGTTGTTCAGGGGATAAAACTGTTTTGCAGACTTTGATTGAAAAACTTTCTCTAAGCAATTGTATGCAAAAGGAGGATTTGAAGGATTGCCTTGTTTGGTTGGGTCCGTGTATTGGGCCTGGTGAGTTTGAGGTGGGTAGTGATGTTAAAAATGCTTTTAATGAACTAGGGATGGTGCACGGTATGGACGTAAATCCATTTTTTAAGCCTGTAGAAATCCACGAAAAAGCTACTCAAGTGGATAGCCCAAAGAAATGGCTCGCTAATTTGCCAGGACTGGCTAGGGCAAGTTTAAGAAATATTGGTGTTGCAGTGGTTTTGGGCAACGACGGCTCAGATAAGTGGTGCACTGTCAGAAACGAGTCGTTTTTTTTCTCTCATCGGCGTGACAAGATATCGGGGAGGCAGGCTGCCCTTGGGTGGTTGGAGGCATGAAAACTTGATACACCTTCAAACGGATTATTTCTTGATGTACGTCAATCCTTTTTCTCCTTTTCTTGTTCTAATCTAAGTCGTGCCTTTCGTCTTGCGGGTGTACCCATCACATATCCAATAATAACGATAGGTAAAATCCCGTAAAGCGTTAACGTAAAAAAGGCCCCCAATAGGGTGCCATTGCTGCTGGTCGCCTCAGCGACTGCCATCATAACTGCGACATAAAGCCAAGCGATTAAAACTAGATACATAGCTAATAGTTTACCCGTGTAATGGAATTATGTAGTTATTTGGGGTTAAAGACTGCGATACTTGTGTTTAGTTTAGAGAAATTCCGGAGGTTGAATCAATGCCAAGAGCAAAAGCGCAAAAATCCAAAAACGAACCTGAAGCTTCACCTTTAATACCTGACCTATCTGTTTTTGCAGAAAGTTGGAATAAAGCGTTCGAGAACTTCAAGAAAATCGAACTCTCTGAACTGAAGGCTTCTGAGCTTAGTTTTGATAATGAAAAACTGATTGAAATCCAAAGCAATTATCTCAAAGAGGCTACTGAGCTTTGGAGCAAGGGGTTAGAGAGGGAATCAAAGATTGACGACAAAAGGTTTCAAGGCGAAGCTTGGGAGCAAAATCCCATAGCCTCATTTGCCGCGGCAATTTACCTACTGAACACAAAAACATTGATGGCGATGACGGATGCTTTGCACGCCGATGCCAAAACTCAGGCCAGAGTCAAGTACGCTGTAGAACAAATATCTGCAGCAAGTTCCCCTAGCAATTTTCTAGCTCTGAATGCCGAGGCGCAACAAAAAATAATTGATACCAAAGGAGAGAGTTTAAGTAAAGGAATTCAAAATTTACTGCATGACATTTCCCAAGGTCATATCTCAATGACGGATGAGAAAAACTTTAATGTAGGACAAAACGTAGCAACAACAGAAGGTAGCGTAATATTTGAAAACGAGTTCTTTCAGCTGATTGAATACAAGCCTCAAACCTCAAAAGTATATAAAACCCCCTTACTGCTTGTACCTCCTTGTATAAATAAATACTACATCTTAGACTTACAGCCTAAAAATTCTTTTGTGAAATATTGTGTAGATCAAGGGTTCAGAACCTTCATTGTGAGTTGGAGTAACCCTCATCACGAGATGTCTCATGCTACGTGGGATGATTATGTCGAGAAGGGGGTTTTGAAGGCTATTCAAGTTGTTACAGAGGTCTCTAATGTTCCAAAAATAAATGCGCTAGGATTTTGCGTAGGTGGAACCTTACTGACCAGCGCATTGGCAGTAGCCGCTCAAAAAGGCGAAGACCTTGTGCACAGTGCAACACTTTTAACAACTTTAATCGATTTTGAACATTCAGGAATTTTGGACGTCTTTATTGACGAATCGTTTGTTAAGCTCAAAGAGATTGAGTTTGCTGATGGTGGATTGATGTCAGGTCGTGATATGGCGTCTACATTTAGTTTTCTACGTCCCAATGACTTGGTATGGAACTATGTAGTTGGAAATTACTTAAAAGGTGAGACCCCCCCGGCATTTGACTTGCTATATTGGAATAGTGATTCAACCAATTTAGCAGGCCCTATGTATGCCTGGTATTTGCGAAACACTTATTTAGAAAATAACTTGATTAAACCTTCTCAGGCAACCGTTTGTGATCTACCCATTGATTTGAATCTGATTAAGATTCCAATGTATATTTACGGTTCTAGGGAGGATCACATTGTTCCAATTGATGCGGCTTACGCATCAACGCATATTTTCAAGGGTAAAAAGCGGTTTGTCATGGGCGCGTCTGGTCACATTGCTGGAGTTATCAATCCCCCAGCCTCGAACAAAAGAAGCCACTGGATTGGAGCAGAAAATAAGTTTCCTGCATCTGTTGACGATTGGATTAAAACTGCAAAAGAACACCCAGGGAGTTGGTGGACCGATTGGTCAAAATGGTTGGCTACACACTCAGGAGTTCAGATCCTAGCTCCCAAGTCCCCTGGACGACTAAAGTACAAAGCGATTGAGCCAGCGCCTGGGCGATACGTCAAAGTTAAATCTTAAAACTGTAAATTTACAAACACAACTGGAGTAAAAAAATGGAAGATATCGTCATTGTTTCTGCTGCCCGAACGGCCGTTGGCAAGTTTGGAGGCTCGCTTGCCAAAGTAGCTGCTCCTGAACTTGGCTCTATTGTCATTAAGGAATTGCTTGCCAGAGCAAAGTTAGATCCTAACGCCGTGGGAGAGGTGATCATGGGCCAAGTATTGGCTGCGGGTTCCGGACAAAATCCTGCTAGACAAGCTTTGATGAAAGCTGGTCTGGCCAAGGAGATCCCAGGACTTACGATCAATGCTGTTTGTGGCTCTGGTCTTAAGGCTGTGATGCTTGCTGCTCAGTCAATTGTTTACGGTGACAGTGAGATCGTCATTGCAGGAGGGCAAGAAAATATGAGCGCCTCACCACACTTAGTGATGGGGTCAAGGGACGGGCAACGTATGGGCGACTGGAAAATGATCGACTCCATGATTGTGGATGGCTTATGGGACGTTTACAACCAATACCACATGGGTATTACTGCAGAAAATGTTGCAAAGGCCAATCACATTTCTCGTGAAATGCAAGATGCACTTGCCCTGGGCAGTCAACAAAAGGCAGCAGCTGCGCAAGAGGCTGGAAAATTTAAATCAGAAATTGTCTCAGTCTCCATTCCACAGCGCAAAGGCGATCCTGTTGTTTTCAACACCGATGAGTTCATTAACAAGAAAACAGATGCTCAGGCTTTAAGTGGCCTCAGACCTGCATTTGATAAAACTGGAACCGTTACGGCAGGAAATGCTTCAGGAATCAATGATGGTGCAGCAGCAGTTTTAGTCATGTCAGCGAAGAAAGCTGCCTCCCTTGGGTTGACTCCTTTAGCAAGAATTGCCTCCTTCGCCACCACAGGCCTTGACCCCGCTCTAATGGGTCTAGGTCCTGTATCTGCTTCAAGAAAAGCCTTAGAGCGTGCGGGTTGGAAAGCCAGTGACGTTGATCTTTTTGAACTCAATGAAGCGTTTGCTGCTCAGGCTTGTGCGGTTAACCAAGAGCTTGGCATCGATCCTGCTAAAGTAAACGTTAACGGTGGTGCTATCGCAATTGGTCACCCAATTGGTGCATCGGGATGCCGTATATTGGTAACTCTTTTGCATGAAATGCAACGCAGTAATGCCAAAAAAGGGCTAGCAGCTTTGTGTATTGGTGGGGGTATGGGGGTGTCTTTAACTTTGGAGAGGTAATACATTCTCAGTGGAAATACGGGGAGTTGGACGAAACCTTGAACCAACTCCTGACGTAGGGTGTAAGGTTGAAGAGTAGATGAGTTAGTAGAGGAGTTAGTAGAGGACTAGGACTAAAAACTCTAGGCAGTTTTAATAAAAATATAAATCTCAAAAGGGGACAATCTCATGAGTAAAAAAGTAGCGTATGTCACAGGCGGAATGGGCGGAATTGGAACTGCAATTTGTCAAAGACTTCATCAAATGGGTTTTACGGTCATTGCAGGATGCGGACCCACGCGTGATTTCACCAAATGGCTTGATGAACAAAAAGCTCTAGGTTTTACGTTTTATGCATCCGTTGGAAATGTTAGTTCATGGGATTCAACGGTAGAGGCTTTTGCAAAAGCAAAAGCCGATCACGGACCTATTGATGTATTGGTGAATAACGCAGGAATTACCAGGGACCGAATGTTTCTAAAGATGACGCGCGATGATTGGGACGCTGTTATCGATACCAACTTGAACTCCATGTTCAACGTAACCAAACAAGTGGTTGGTGATATGGTTGATCGTGGTTGGGGAAGGATCATTCAGATCAGCTCAGTTAATGGAGCCAAGGGGCAATCAGGTCAAACCAATTATTCCGCTGCAAAGGCGGGAATGCATGGTTTTAGTATGGCTTTGGCGCTTGAGATGGCAAACAAAGGCGTCACAGTGAACACCGTCAGCCCAGGTTATATTGGAACTGACATGGTTCGAGCGATTAAGCCAGAGATTTTAGACAAAATCGTCAACACTATTCCAGTTAAACGCCTAGGCACGCCAGAGGAGATCGGCTCTATAGTGGGTTGGCTAGCAGGCGAGGAGTCTGGATTTACAACGGGTGCTGAGTTCGCATGTAACGGCGGATTGCATATGGGCTAAACAATTTTGCTTCATTTAAAGATCAGTAAATCTGAGCCTGCGTTAGAAGTTAACTCCGAGCGTAGGCTCTTTGTCTTTGTGGGTAATTAGTTCA
Source organism: Limnohabitans sp. (assembly GCA_036834025.1). GTDB lineage: Bacteria > Pseudomonadota > Gammaproteobacteria > Burkholderiales > Burkholderiaceae_C > Limnohabitans. Next base: position 32,858 of record DAITOS010000020.1, on the reverse strand, counting down.
CAAGTTTGCTTTATACTGCCGTCACTCGCTCATTCGTGATCACTTCATGATGAGTATATTGAACAGACTCTAACCTCTAATGCACTTGTGGAGTATTGATGATTTTAATTTCACCTCTTAGCCTCATTTCTTTGAAATCTATTGCGTCCAAGATCTCAAGATCAGTTTCCTTAGTCTCTTTCTTTTGGATTTTGACTTCCTCCATCAGCTATGCCGATCAAATATTAGTGGTCAGCTCTGGTGGATTTGCCGAGGCATACAAAGAGCTCTCCGTCCCATTCACCCAACTTAACCCAGATATCAAAATTGATTTTCAAAGGGGACCCTCAATGGGGGAAACTGTCAATGCCATTCCTAACCGTTTGGCAAGAGGTGAGAAAGTAGATGTAGTTATTATGGTGGGCAGCTCCTTGGATGAGCTTATGGAGCAGGGAAAGCTCCTAAAGGGTTCAAAGGTTGTCCTAGCTAAGTCCTTGATAGCAGTGGCAGTAAAGTCTGGTGCCCCCAAGCCCAATATCAGCAATAGCGCAGAATTGACGAAGACACTGCTTGCTGCAAAGTCCGTGGCCTACTCTGATAGCGCAAGCGGGGAATATTTGTCCAAGGAGCTTTTTCCACGCCTAGGTATTGCCGCAGAATTAAAAACTAAGGCCAAGCAAATACCTGCCATTCCAGTTGGTGAGGTCGTTGCCACTGGTCAGGCCGAAATTGGATTTCAACAATACAGTGAGCTTTTGCCAATCAAAGGTATTGATATTATTGGAAAACTAAGCAACGATGTTCAAAAGGAAACTTTGTTCTCTGCAGCAATTGTGGCCAATTCTGAACATATAGAGTCTTCAAAGAAACTATTGAAATTTCTATCATCACCAGAAGCTCAGCCCATTGTTAGGGCTACAGGTTTAGACTCAGTAGAAGGTCGTTAGTATTTTTGATTTAATAGTTTTTTGTTGCCAAAGAACCCTCATTCAGCTTTGATTCCAGCGGCGATGACCGCCTTGCCAATTTTATCTATCTCCTCAGCAATCGCTTTCTCAAACTCTTGAGGTGTGCTGCCTACTGGCTCGATACCGGCAGTTGCAAAGAGTTGAGCTAAATCTGGATTTTTGGCAATGGTAGCTATTTCAAAGCTTATTTTGTCAACAGCAGATTGAGGGGTTCCCTTTGCGGCAAATACGCCAATTGTTGGTGAGAAATCATAACCCTTTACGACTTCGGAGATCGTTGGCGTATTGGGTTCTTGGGGGGACCGGTGGGCCGCATTATTTGCGATCAATTTGACTTGTCCAGTTTTAACAAACCCGGATAATGACGGTAGTGCAGCAAAAAGCATATCAACTTGACCACCTACTAGTGCGGGTACCGATTGCCCAGAGCCTTTGTAGGGTACGTGCGTGATCTCCAAACCAAGTGCTGTCTTAAACGCTTCCATGCTTAAATGATGGGTGCTCCCAATTCCACTAGATCCGTAGGTGAGTGTATTTGGGTTAGCTTTTATGTAAGCAATCAACTCCTTGAGCGAGTTTGCTTTCACCCTTGGGTGAACCGCAAGGTATAAAGGGGCTCTGGCTGCAAGCGAGACCTCTACAAAGTCTCGCTTTAAATCGTAACTAAGGTTACTGTATAGCTTGGGATTTACCGAGAAGGTGGAACCATCGGAGACCAAAAAAGTATATCCATCCTTTGGGGAGGTCATAACCGATTGACATGCCAATACTCCGTTGGCCCCGGGATGGTTATCAACAGTCACAGCCTGGCCCAGTCGCTCAGTTAGGCGCTGAGCGTAGATCCTAGCCACGGTGTCTGGTAGTCCGCCTGCTGGGTTGGGTATTACAAATTTAATGGCTCTTGTTGGGTAGTTTTGCGGGGAGGTGGTCTGAGCAAGCGCGTCATGTTGCCAATTTCCAAAGCAAAACAAGGCCAGAGTTACCAAAAGGTATGTATACATATTGCTAAATGAATAAACGAATTTGAAATTGTGTTTACTAATCATTTTTTTCCTTAAAAATTAGATCGATTCAACACATTTCGCAAAAGCTTTGCCCATGGCCTGTGTACCAAGGTTACCACCCACGTCCCTAGTGGTTGATCCGTCCATTACCACACGAGTCGCAGCTCGCTCAATGGCTTTACTTGCTTCAATTAAATTCTTGTTAACTTTCCTTTGACCACACCATCCGAGTAACATTCCTGCAGAAAGGATCAAAGACATGGGGTTGGCAATATCTTTGCCAGCTATATCAGGGGCAGAGCCGTGAGCGGCCTGTCCCATGGCGTAATCAGTTCCAGAGTTGAGCGATCCGGCAAGTCCCAAACTCCCCGAGAGCTCAGAGGTGAGATCAGACAAAATGTCGCCGAACATGTTGGTGGTGACGATCACATCAAATTTCTCTGGAGCTCGAACCACGTGGGCCATCATGGCGTCAACAATGAAATCATCAATCTCAATGCCTGGATACTGTTTGCCAACAGTGTTACATATATCTATGAACATCTTGTCGGCGATTTTCAAGACATTGGCTTTGTGAACAATGGTCACTTTTTTGCGTCTTGTTTGTGCAAGTTCAAATGCAGATTTTGCAATTCGTTCACAACACTGACGCGTAATTCTCCTAAGAGAGATCACCACATCTGGCGTAATCAACATCTCGCTTGCACCGGACTCTACATTACGGTCTGCGTAAAAACCCTCGGTGTTTTCGCGAACAACGATTAAATCAAATGGCCCAACTTTGTTGGGTAGGCCTGGATATGTTTTTGCTGGTCGTATGTTGGCATACAGGTCCAATTTTTTTCTAAAAAATTTGGATGGATTGATTTCACCCTTTGATTCATCTTTGAAGTCATAGGTCGACATGGGGCCGAGCATCAGACCATCTGCATTTTGAACTTTTTCAAGTAAGACATCAGTAACTGTTGATCCGTATTTTTTTAAACTCTCGTGGCCTGCTATATCGTGCTCTAGGTCAAGACCTAAGTCGAACCTTTTGTTGACAGCGTTTAAGACCTCAACGGTTGCTTGCATAGTCTCTGGGCCAATACCGTCGCCAGGTAGAACGATTATTTTCATAGTATTTTAAATTTTTTTAGTTGGAAGTTTGGGGCGATTTGTACTGCCCAAGATCAGGGTAACTTTACCCTTGGATGTCATGTAAAGGATGATATTCTATGCACAATAGCGATCAATACAGGGGATTGCTTTTAGTAAAAATATATTATTTCAAATAATTTTTAATATTTCACAATATCAAGCCATTTCAAAAATGACCTCAACCACAACCTTCCTAGATATCACACATGAACCTGTGTGCTTCACTCCCCCAAAAGGATCAGTCGATTGTCACACTCATATTTTTGGGCCAGGAGACTCATTCCCTTGGGACCCCCAAAGGAGTTACACACCTGGGGATGCAAGTATTGAAGATTTAAATGGATTGCACAAACACCTGGGTATAGACAAAGTCGTAATTGTTCATCCCAGTCCATATGGATCAGATAATGCCTGCACTTTAAACGCATTAGAAATCCTAGGCTTAGACCGTGCAAGAGGAGTTGCGGTAATTGATCCATCAACAACCCAAGCAGAATTAGAGCACATGCACAGCGTTGGAGTCAGAGGGGTTCGGATTAATTTAGAGACTTATGGGCTTAAAGATCCTCAGGCTGCACTGCAAATGCTAATGCATACTCAAAAACAAGTAGCGCCGTTAGGGTGGCACATTCAAATTTTTACCAGACTTGCTGTTTTAGTTTCACTTGCTGAGCATATTAAAAAGTTGGCAGTCCCACTTGTGATTGATCACTTTTGCTTATGTGATCCAGATTTAGGCTTATCCCAACCTGGCTTGGAGGTTTTGCAGGATCTTTTGGTGAGTGAGAAAGTTTGGCTAAAACTATCAGCACCATACAGAATTACGAAAACTCCTGATTCATCACAGGTCAAAGAGCTTGCACGGTACCTGATATCTGCAAACCCAAACAGGGTTGTTTGGGGAACTGACTGGCCCCATCCCGGTGGCGTCAAACACGGTCAACCCAGGAGTAGGGACGTTATCGAGCCCTTCCAGCCAATTAACAACGGGGCGGCATTAAACAGATTACAAGGCTGGACTAGGTCCGAGGACGAACTCTTAAAAATACTGGTCACCAATCCGACCCACTTGTACGACTTCTAAAATCCAAAGCCTCGATTAATTCTTCTTAGTTTCTATTCATAAAACCAAAATGTCAGAACCAAACCAAGTCCCTCTTGATGTCATAAAAGCCTTCACACCCACCGGTAAACTTAGGGCTTCTATCAACCTTGGAAATCCAATCTTATCTAGTAAAGATGCTCAAAGCGGGCTCCCAAAAGGCGTATCCGTTGACTTGGCTACTGCTTTTGCAAAACTCTTGGGAGTAGAGTTAGAGCTTGTGGTTTTTGATTCTGCTGGTAAGTCAGTTGACGCAGTTGCTACAGAGCGAGCAGATATTGGATTTTTTGCAATTGATCCCCTAAGGGGTCAAGACATCAACTTTACACCTCCCTACATTTTAATAGAGGGAAGCTATTTGGTACGTGAAAATTCTTCCCTAAAGTTCAATGAAGAGGTGGACGTTACAGGGCGTTCTGTAGTTGTGGGGCGAGGTAGTGCCTATGATCTTTTTCTAACCAGAGAGTTTAAGAGCGCCAAAATTTTCAGAGCCGAGACCTCGCCAAAAGTAGTTGACTTCTTTCTTCAGGGGGGGTACGACGTGGCCGCAGGGGTTAAGCAGCAACTTGAGTCGGATGCGCAAAGACTGGGAGGCGTAAGACTTCTTCCGGGACGCTTCATGGTCATACAGCAAGCCATGGGGTGTCCAAAGTCAAGGGGCGATATGGCTGCTAATTTCTTATCTAAATTTGTTGAAAACATGAAGTCAAGCCAGTTTGTTGCAAACTCTTTAAGTGTCCATCAGATCAAGGGAGCCTCTGTTGCGCCTGTAATTTGAAAACTCATAAGTTTTCAAATAGTCCTCTCAATACCCATCACATTTAGCACCAATGTCTAACTTTCATAACAATCACAGAGAAACTCTATCTGCATTGGCTTATTCAGCAATGCTAGAGCGGGGACTTAGGCCTGAGTATGGCAAAGATGCATTGGCCCAAATGATTGAAATTAGAAATCATGCTTTTAAACCCGACTTTGACAAAGAGCATAGCGCAGAGGATATACAGGATCAGCGTAACTTACTATGGTGCTCCATTGACAATGATGACTCCAAGGATCTTGATCAGTTAACTGTTTGTAAACCCTTAAAAGATGGTTCACTTGTTGTATTGGTCGCTATAGCCGATGTGGATAGCTTGGTCACAAAGAACTCTCCTATTGATCTTCACGCTCGAGATAACACCACCTCTGTGTATACCTCAGCGAGGGTCTTTCCAATGCTTCCCGATGAATTATCAACGAATTTAACCTCCCTTAATCAGGGTTGTGATCGATTAGCAATGGTGTGCGAGATGCATTTTGACCCTAATGGTTTGGAGATTGGATACAGTATTTACAGATCCAGAGTCACAAATAAATCAAAGCTTGCTTACGACGCAGTATCCGATTGGTTAGAAGGAAAGGGTGCTTTACCTGAGGCCGCATCTAGAGTGCAGCATATGGATCAACAACTTAGGCAGCAAGATATTTGGGCGCAAAAGCTGAGAGCTCTTAGGCACGCTAAAGGAGCCCTAGAGTTTAAATCCATTCAGCCAGTTGCTTTGTTTAAAAATGATCTGATCCAAGATCTTGCCGAACAACCACATAACCGCGCCAGACAACTTATTGAGGAGTTTATGATTGCAGCGAATGGTTGCATCGCTAGATTTTTAGCTTCTAAGGGGTATTCATGTATCAGAAGAGTGGTTAGATCTCCCGAACGATGGGCAAAAATCGTGAAAGTGGCAGCTCAATACGGAGAGCATTTAAGCGCTGAGCCCGATTCATTGGCTTTGGAGCGTTTTCTGGCAAAAAGGCGAGAAATTGATCCACTTACCTTCCCCGATCTTTCTCTCGTAATTGTGAAGTTGATGGGCTCGGGGGAATATGTTTTAGAACGGGCTAACGACACAGCTAATATAGGCCATTTTGGATTAGCGGTTTTGCACTATGCGCATTCAACAGCCCCAAACCGACGCTATCCTGATCTCATCACACAAAGAATCCTAAAAGCCGCGTTAAAGGGAGCAAACTCGCCTTACACAAATGCGGAGCTGGAGCAACTTGCTCTTTATTGCACTGCAAAAGAGGACGCTTCTAAAAAGGTGGAACGTCAACTCAGAAAGTCAGATGCTGCGTTAATTCTCCGCTCCCGGATTGGTCAGCGATTTAGAGGTGTTGTGAGCGGTGTTAACGATAGTGGACATTGGGTAAGGATATTCACGCCCCCTGCGGAGGGCAAGATTACGGGAATGCATGATCACTTGGAGTTAGGACAGCAAATTAGCGTCAAACTGATTCATACCAATGTCGAGCGCGGGTTTATAGATTTTGAATTAATGCATTAAAAAAGGTTCATAAGAAAAGGCCCTTTTTTGTAATACTTAAATTTTTATTCCCCGCTGAGTCCAATATTGCTGGGTAATCTCCTCTCGGTTTCAAACCTAATCAATGCGGCTAACCTGAAAACACCGTGGGCAAACTTACCGTAGGGAAGGGTGATGAATAACGCCATGACAACCCCTAAATGTAAAGAGAGTAACAGGGGCATGCTCGTGCCACCGTGTGATAGGGGCAATAATAGTCCTGAGAAACTGGTCATGAAGAGGAGGAAAATAAACCCAATATCCATTTGCCTTTGAGTCGGATCACCATGAAGGGGATGTCTGCGCAAATTAAGTGTAAATAACCCAGCGCATCCAAATATTAAGGATACCCCTCCTAAAACTCCAAGTATTTTAGGAAGGGAGGTAAATACATAGGGCGCCTCCCAACCAAAGACATAGTGATAAAGCGTTGCAACACTGGTTGCAGCGAAACACAACATAAATCCGTAAAAGGTCAAATGATGAAAATACTTTCGCAATTTTGAGAATGCGTCGTCCTCGTTATTACAACCATCTCCATGTCCACCGCCCAAGTATTTGAGCTTAAACGCATCGTGAGCTGCGATTGCTACAGCGATGGGGGGCGCATCTTGAACACTGGTTGCTTGCTTGATATCTTTTAGGTAAGAACTCACACCCATGAAAAGGGAAAAAACAACAAATGCAAAAATTGGCAAAAATATGCTGACCAGCATGTTGTGAGGATAGATGGAGTAAAAATTAGATAAGTCTAAAGAAACTGCATTTGCCCCATTCAGGAAATTTGCTGTGATTTGTAAAAATAGGGTCAAACTAAAAGCCAAGGCAATTGCTATCCAAAGCCCATTGTTTTTATAAAGTACGCCCAAAGAGCGAGGCCAAGCATAAGCAGTGTATGTGTCTTTCCTAACCTCTGCCATGGCCTTGGGTACATTGATCATGAACTCATGGGGTGGAGCATATTGACAGGCATGAAGACACGCTCCGCAGTTGTGACATAAGTTTGCGAGGTAGTGAATATCAGAGGCTCCAAACTCCAGTCGTCTGGTCATGGCAGGGAAAACCGCGCAAAATCCTTCGCAGTACCTGCAACCATTGCAGATCATCATCTGTCTAGAAACCTCCAAAACACTCTGTGACAGCGGCGCAGGCTGAAGTGGTACCGAGTGACCGTTGGCAAGCGTAATTGCTTCTTGTGTAAGTTCTTCTAATGATTGCATTTTGAATATTTAATCGGAATCTGTGAAATGGATATTTGAATTGAATGAGATTTGTTACATTTCAATTTCAAGCAAGCGCTTGTATTTTTGACCCTGTTTGCCTTGTTTTTTCAAGTGCAATTTTGGCTGCTTGGTCACCGGCAATCCTTCCAAAAGCTGTCCCGATGGTCATACCCACGCCGGCCGTGTATCCTTTACCGAGCACATTTCCAGCCATCATCTCACCAGCAACAAAGAGGTTTGTGCTAGGTTTACCGCTGAAATATACCCTTGCTTGGTCATCAGTTTTTAAACCAAGATAGGTAAAAGTAACACCGGGCTGGACAGCGTAAGCATAAAAGGGCCCCGTATCAATCTTCCTGGCCCAGTGGCTCTTAATGGGTAATACGCCCTCAGTTTTGCAGTCGTCAAGCACCGTGTGATCAAAATGTCCGGGTTGCACGGCATTGTTGTAGTCGTTAACGGTTTGCATAAATGTACTTACATCCAAGCCTAATAGGGAAGCTAATTCCTCAAGAGTATTTGCTTTGGTTCCAGGAAAAACCGGGGGCATAAAGCGTCCGATTGCTTTGCTATCAATGACGGAGTAAGCTCGTTGACCAGGTTGCATCGCAACCAGTCTTCCCCATATCGCATAACGTTTGGGCCAAAAATCTTCTCCCTCATCATAAAAGCGCTTGGCTTGCTTGTTGACCACTATGCCCAGTGAAACACAGTCAATGCGCGTACAAATCCCGCCATCATAAAGGGGAGCCCTTGCATCGATTGCAACCATGTGTGCCTGGGTTGGATCCCCTATCATGTCGGCCTTATGAACGTCCCTTAAATTTTTAATCAGTACGCCTTTGTTGTAGCGAGTGCCTCTAATTAAAAAATTATCAACTGGGTACTCACCCCACTCATTTTGTCCCCAAGCCTGCCTCAGCCAGTCAATGTTGGACTCAAATCCACCGCTTGCCATGACGCAGCTTTTGGCCTGGATCACCTCAACACGAACCACCTCTCCTGAGGCATCTTTATGATGTACTTCTGCAGCCTTGAATTCACCGTCCTCTAACTCAACGCCGATTACTTCGGCGTTGTAGTCAATTTGCACACCTAACGCCAATGCACTTCTGTAGTAAGCATTGACCAAAGCTTTTCCCCCGCCCATGAAGAAGGCATTCGTTCTGGCTGTATGCAAAGCACCTGATAGTGAGGGCTGAAACCTGACCCCGTGTTTGACCATCCATGGTCTGCAAGTTGCAGATGCTCTGATCGCCAGACGAGCTAAATGTTCGTTTGTGAGTCCACCGGTGACTTTGAGCAAATCTTGCCAAAACTCTTCTTCTGTATAGGCATCTACTAAAACGTCTTGTGGTGCGTCATGCATACACCGAAGGTTCCTGGTGTGCATGGAGTTTCCGCCCCTCCACTCTTTTGGGGAGGATTCAAGGAGTCTTACACTAGCTCCGCGTTCTTTAGCCATCAAGGCTGCACAAAGTGCGGCATTGCCGCCGCCAATTACGAGTACGTCTAGCATCTGTTGTTTGCTCTAAAGTTGTTTACTTTAATGGGGATCTTTGGGTAGGGAAAGATGATTAACTCAGATTTATAGTTTAATTCAAAATGAATACTTAAGGATAATTGAGGTTTTATGGATGGGGTGTTCAGCAGATGCGAATTGGCTACAATCACTTGTTGGCATTTGCGCTTAAGGACTAATCTCTTTAGCGTGAGTGCTTAGATTTTACAAGATTGTTTTAGCTCGAGGTTTCATCATGGCGCATAAAATCAGTAACGACCGATCATTCCTAAAGCTCACGAGTATTGGATGCACGAGTCTTTGTTTATTCTTTGGTTTGAGTCTTTCTGTGATGGCTCAAATCAAAGTCGGAGTGACTGTTTCTGCAACGGGCCCAGCAGCCTCTCTTGGTTTATCAGAAAAGAATGCTTTTTCTGTTATGCCTACTACGATTGCTGGTCAAAAAGTTGAATACATCATTTTGGATGATGCCAGTGACCCTGTATCTGCAGTTAAAAACACTCGAAAGTTGATTTCTGAAGACAAAGTCGATATTGTTCTTGGATCTACAACCGCTCCCAATAGCTTGGCCATGGTCGATGTTGTCTCTGAGGCGCAAACCCCGATGATTGCCATGGCCTCATCGCTGAAAATTGTGGACCCTGTTGATGCCAAAAGGTTCTGGGTCTTCAAAGTCCCACAAAACGATGCACACATGGTCACCGCCTTATCAGCTCACATGGCGGACACAGGTATTAAAAATGTAGGACTCATAGGATTTAACGACGCTTACGGTGAGGGCTTGATTTCTGAATTTGGAAAGATGGCAGGTATTAGGAAGCTTAACGTTGTAGCGACTGAGCGCTATGCGAGAACTGATACCAGTGTAACCGGGCAAGTCCTGAAGGTGCTTGCCACCAACCCAGACGCTGTCCTTATTGCAGCCTCTGGTACACCTGCGGTGTTACCTTTCAAAACCCTTAAAGAACGGGGCTACAAAGGCAAAGTTTATTTCACTGATGGTGTTATAAATGAAGACTTTTTACGAGTTGGGGGTAAAGACTTGGATGGATCTTTCTTGCCTGCTGGCCCCTTTGTTGTTGCCAATCAATTGCCTGACAGCAATCCAACCAAAAAAGTTTCCCTCGCTTTTATAAAGCTTTATAACGCAAGCTCACCCGCCCAGCCCGCCAACTCTTTCACTGCTCACGCTTGGAACACTTACCTCATTTTGAATAACGCAGTGCCCATAGCTCTTAAGACTGCAAAGCCTGGAACAAAAGAATTTCGTGCTGCCCTAAGAGATGCAATTGAGGGAACACATGAGCTCATAACTACACACGGAGTTCTCAATATCAGCAAAACCGACCACATGGGATTTGATCAAAGAGCCAGGGTGATGGTTAAGATCGAGAATGGTCAGTGGAAACTTATACCTTGAATTTCGATCTTAAACGTTGATGTTTTATCAACGTTTTTGCAAAATAGTGCAGTGTATTAATAAGATCTAATAATTTAGGCATCACAAGGTATAGTTTAAGTAAATGGACTCATCTATTGCCTTGATATTGGCCCAAGACGGCTTGGTGACTGGTGCGGTCTACGCGTTACTCGCAATTGGACTTGTTTTGGTGTTCTCCGTTACAAGGGTTATTTTTATCCCTCAAGGGGAATTAGTGACTTACGGTGCACTTACCATTGCCACAATACAACTTAATGGTTTTCCAAAAATCATCTATTTACAGATGGTTTTGGGTCTGTATTTATTTGTTCTTGAATTATTGAAGCTTGGTAAGTCTGTCCATCAAAATATTAAAAATTCAAGTTCTAACGTTCAATTTAAGGAACTAATACATAATAAGGAAGTTGAATTTAAAGCTCTTATACCGTCTTTTTTAAAGTTCATTTTTCTCCCAGGCCTCTTATGGGCTCTTTTATACGTTCTTCAAGCAAGTGAAGTTTTAGCTCAAATGGGCGTGCTTTCACAAATCTTATTGACTCTTTGTTTAGTCGCACCATTAGGTCCTATGCTTTTTAAATCGGTATTTGAGCCCGTTAGCGACGCAAGTGTGTTGGTACTTTTGATTCTCTCAGTTGCACTTCATTTGAGCTTGATGGGCTTAGGATTGTGGATGTTCGGTGCCGAAGGAGGGCGTTCTAAACCTCTACTAGAACTTAACTTGGATTGGGGTGCATTTTCCATGAGCGGACAAAGTATATTTGTTATTGTCTCAAGTGTTATCTTGATGATTGTTTTCTCCTTGTATTTTCAATATTCCATGAGTGGTAAGGCGCTCAGAGCCACAGCAATCAACCGATTAGGGGCCAGATTGATGGGGATAAATGTAAAAACATCCGGACAATTGGCGTTTTTGTTAGCGGCTTTCTTAGGCGCGTTCTCAGGTATATTGATTGGTCCCATTACGACCATTTACTATGACTCAGGATTTATCATTGGACTCAAAGGGTTTGTTGGGGCCATACTTGGTGCCTTAGCAAGTTACCCGCTGGCCGCATGTGGAGCCCTTTTAGTCGGACTTCTTGAATCATACGTCTCTTTTTGGGCAAGTGCATACAAGGAAGTTTGGGTATTCTCGTTGATCATTCCCGCACTGATGTGGAGATCTTTCAAGCACGCTAGGCTCTTGGATGAGGATGAGTCTTTGTGATGAATCGACAAAGTACCTTCATAATTGGAGTGCTCGGGACGCTATTGGTTTTAGTAATTAGACTACTACATCCACCAGAGTTTTGGATCACACTTGGTAACTATATTGGCCTTTACAGTTTGGTGGCCATGGGTTTGGTGATCCTAACTGGAGTAAGTGGTATGACCTCTTTTGGTCAAGCCGCATTTGTTGGTATTGGTGCTTACGCAAGTGCTTACCTAAGCACCGCGTGCTCAATGTCTCCTTGGGTTGGACTCTTGTTGGGGCTTTGCGTAACGATTGCAACTGCCTATTTTTTAGGCTACATCACTCTTGGTCTTTCGGGCCACTATTTACCTCTTTGTACGATTGCTTGGGGGATAAGTCTTTTTTACCTATTCGGTAATATGGAATTTTTGGGTAAATTTGATGGAATCACTGGGATTCCGCCCATTGATATTTTGGGTTATGAACTTAAAAGCGGTTTGGATAGTTTTAGTTTGATTTGGTGTGTGATAGTTTGGGTTGGATTAGCTCTCAATAATCTATTAAATTCACGTACCGGAAGAGTACTTAGGGCATTAAAGGGCGGGGTTTTGATGGCGGAGTCCTGCGGTGTACCCACGATGCAATATAAGCTCTTGGTGTTCGTATTAGCTGCAGTTTTGGCAGCGTTGTCGGGCTGGCTTTATGCACACCTTCAACGTGCTGTAAATCCAACCCCCTTTAATTTAACCGCTGGCATTGGATACTTGATCATGGCTGTGGTTGGAGGTGTGGGTTATCTATGGGGAGCTATAGTAGGGGCACTACTCATTACAGTTTTGAATAATTGGTTACAAAATATTTTGCCATCATTGCTTGGCCAAAGTGGTAACTATGAGGTTGTAGTGTCTGGTATTTTGTTGATCTTTTTACTACAAAAATATCCATCTGGTGCTTGGTCTTGGTTGACTCAAACCTCAAGGGCAGTGTTAGCTTACTTTAATGTAAGCTTTAGGAGTGAAACTGATTTAGCAGGTAGTGCACCAAATAGGGGGTGGAGTCAGCACTCGGTGTCTGGTCTTTTAAATGGTGTAACCGGTATCAGTGAAGTTGCTAAACACAGCGATAGCTTTATTAATAACTCTAATTCCAATATTAAATTAAGAAATAGAACTTTGCCCTTGAAGGGAGAGACTATCTTAAGTGTCAATGATGTACACAAGTCTTTTGGGGGGCTGAAGGCGGTAAACGGAGTAAGTTTTGAACTCCAGGCTGGTCAAATTGTGGGACTTATTGGCCCCAACGGTGCTGGCAAGAGCACCTTATTTAATCTGATCAGTGGGGTGATACCCGTGAGCTCAGGTAGCGTGCGTTATTTAGGGCAAGAGGTTAAAGACCTGCCAGCTAGAAAAAGAGCAAAGCTTGGAATGGCTAGGTCCTTTCAGCATGTAAGACTGATCCCTGGAATGAGTGTTTTGGATAACGTTTTAATAGGCGCACATTTGAGGGGGCAGTCCTCGTGGCTAGGGGCTATATTTAAAACAAATAGAGCGGAAGAAGATGAGCTCAAAGAGCTTGCATTGAGCGCTTTGGCGCAGGTTGGACTAAGTGGGTACGGTTCATTGGAGGCGACTAGTCTCTCCTTGGGGCAACAACGGCTCTTAGAAATTGCTAGAGCTATAGTAAGTGGTCCTAATTTATTGCTATTAGATGAGCCCGCCGCAGGACTCAGGCATTTGGAAAAACAGCAACTCCAATCAACGCTTATTGAGCTTAGCCGAACAAGCGGAATGGGTATTTTGATTGTTGAGCACGATATGGACTTTGTTATGAGTATGGTGGATTTATTGGTCGTTATGGATTTTGGTACTCACATCACCACTGGAGCGGCCAATGAGGTGAGAACAAATCCAAGAGTCATTGAGGCCTACCTCGGCAGCATTGACTAATTTTTCGTACACAGAGTCTTAATTTGTTAGATTTTAAAAGCCTCAAGTGACTCAGGTGCAAAAAGATCAGTTGGATTTAGTTTGGTTTTAGAGAGTCCTTGCTCTAAGTGATACCTGGTGAATGTCTCAAGTGTTTTGATATTTTTCTCCAAACCGTAAGGCCACCAGTCATCTCCAAAATCCCTTCTGGTTGCATCTACATGAGCGCTTAAGAAGGGAAGCATGGTCTTAAGTGCTGCAGTCTCAGCAAGATCGGCATAAATTATTTTTTGAGCTGCATAAAACGCTTTGGTTAATGACTGAGCGATCCATCTATTTGCCTCATACACCTCACGTTTGATGACGATGGTGTGCATGATAGGAAAAATTTGAGTTTCTCTGTAGTAATTTAACTCTACCTCTGGGTAGTTCTCGAAAAGCCTTTTGACTCGGCCGTCTCCTTTTAAAAAGGAGGAAGGCATACGCGCGGTGTAAAGTGCGTCTAATTCGCCGTCGTAAAGCATTTGGGAAAGTGTTTGATGGGGTTGTATGGGATGCACCTTAATATTGGGGGGCAGTTCTAGCTTTAGTTTTTCTATCCGCCCGGTCTCCTCCTCGCCTCCAAAGAGATAGGGTTGGGCATCAATTGGCACTTGGTAGTGATCCGACAAGATGCCCCTGATCCAAACGGGTGCAGTCATTTGATATTCTGGACTGGCTATTCTTTTGCCAATTAAATCTTTTGGCTCCTTGATACCGCTGTTTGCATTGATATAAATGCACGAATGCCTAAAAAATCTAGAGGGAAAGACAGGAATTGCTATAAAAGGTTTGACTGCTCTGTTTAGAGAAACACAGTAAGAGGATAATGACATCTCTGCGATGTCAAACTCTTGGTAGCGAGCCATCCTAAAAAATGTTTCCTCTACAGGTAGATTTAGATAATTGAGGTTGATGCCATCGCACTCAATCGTTCCGTCAAGAAGTGGGCGAGTACGGTCATAATTCCAGCAAGCAAAGCTAAGATTCAATTTCGACATTTGGATTCTCTCAATATGCACTATAAAAGTTGAATGTATTCTAAGTTAATATGGTTACTGAGAAATTGAAAAATATCTTTTAGACTCCTACTCAAAAGCTTAAAACTATACTCAAGAGCCTAATAAAGAGCTCTATTAAAGAGCTCTTAGACTCCAAGCCTTTGTTAGTGGGATTTGTGATGGCAGATGTACATTTGACTTTGAACTAAAATAGAGTGATAGTTCCTTTGAAAGTGTTTAAATTAATGGATATTCCCCAGCATCAACTGACCATGACAGTGCTCATGACACCTGATACGGCTAATTTCACGGGAAACGTTCACGGCGGAGCTATTCTCAAACTTTTGGATGAAGTTGCTTACGCTTGTGCCAGCAGGTACGCCGCTAGGTATGTAGTGACTATGAGCGTGGATCAAGTTATTTTCAGGCAACCGATCCACGTGGGGGAATTAGTGACGTTTTTGGCCTCAGTAAACCATACCGGTAGAAGTTCAATGGAGATTGGTGTCAGAGTAGTTGCGGAAAACATAAGAACTCAAGAAAAAAGGCATGTGAACAGTTGTTACTTTACGATGGTCGCTGTCGACGATAATAGAAAACCGACCGCAGTTTCTCCCTTTATTCCTCAAAGCGATGAAGAAAAACGGCGTCATGCGGCAGCTGAGATTCGAAAAAACTTAAGAATCCAGGCCGACACACAGCTTCAAGCCCAAAAATCCCTGCAAACAACTTAATTTGTTTGTGAATATTGAATTACTTTTTTAGAGGTATAAAAGTTGAAAGCTCCCAGTCGTTTGCAAACTCTTGTAGAAGAGGGCATTATAGATAGCGTGATACGTCAGTTAATGAGTGGTAAAGAGGCCATGGTTTATGTCGTCAGGTGCGGTGAGGAGGTGCGCTGTGCCAAAGTCTTCAAGGAGGCAACGCAAAGAAGTTTTCGACAAGCGGTTGATTACACAGAGAATCGACGTGTTAAAAATAGCCGTCAAGCCAGAGCCATGGCCAAGGGTACAAAGTTTGGCCGTGAGTCCCAAGAGGCTGCTTGGCAAAGCGCTGAGGTAGACGCTCTATACCGGCTGGCCCATGCTCATGTCAGAGTTCCCAAACCTTACAACTTCTTTGAAGGCGTCCTCTTAATGGAGCTCATCACTGATGCAAATGGTGACGCAGCCCCAAGGCTCAATGATTCACAGTTCACTCCTGATCAAGCAATTTGGGCACACGGTGTCTTAATTGAGGAAGTGGTGAAAATGCTTTGCGCAGGGATCGTGCATGCCGACCTGTCTGAATTCAATATACTGATGGCGCACGATGGCCCTGTGATCATCGACTTACCACAAGCTGTAGACGCCGCAGGTAATAACCACGCCCAGCGCATGTTAATGAGGGACGTCAATAATTTGAGGATCTTCTTTGGAAGATTTGCGCCCAGTTTGTTGCCCACTCAATATGGCCCTGAAATATGGGATCTTTATACAAGAGGAGAACTTACTCCTGAGACAGTTCTAACCGGAAGATTCAAAACCGTTGAGAGAAAAGCTGACCTCAGTGGAGTATTTAGAGAAATCAACGACGCCAAGTCATCCGAGGAGGCGAGGAGGGAGAGATTGAGGGCTCATTACGCAGCTAAACGTTAAAGGCTTAGCTCTTAGATGATGATCTTAAACTTTTTCTAAACACTTTAATTACCCAATTAGCACAAGATCAAAATTTCAATGCGGTCTGATTTATCTACCCAATTATTGCAGGGCGAGAAGCTACTGGAGTCTGGCCTAATACAGGAAGGAGTTGATCATTTCAATAAACTGACTCAGTCTTTTCCAACGGATCTTAATGCTCTGATCGGGCTTGTCAAAGCTTTGTGTATGAGCGGTCTACGACCCAGTTTTGATTTGGCAATATCGCGTGTTGATCGATTCATGCAAAGTGTTCCGCAGGCTAAGACTTCGCCTGAGTTGAGCTTCTTTATTGCTTTTGCTCAGGAGCAGACAGGTAGATGGAGTGATGCTATAAAAAATTATGAGGTTTGTATTTACTTTAACCCCTCTAATTTTGCTGCTCTTTTTAATTTAGGAAATATTTTTCTAGAAATTGGAAAGTATCCTGAAGCCTTGAGTAGGTTTGAACTATGTTGCGAGCTCAAGCCCAGGGATCCAGAAATATATAACAACTGTGGCATAGCATTTGAGAAAATGGGCCAACTAGAGCAGTCCCTTGCAATGTTTGACAAAGCTGTCGAGGTGGACCCTCAGTTTATCAAAGCCCGTGTAAACAAAGCTTGGGTTTTACTCGGGTCTGGACAAACTGTCAATGCGCTTGAGTCATTTCAATCACTAATCAATTTATCTGATCCCGTCGACTTAAACGCTAATTTTTACAAAGGTCTGGGACTGGCTCAGGTCGAACTTAACCTCATAAGCGACGCTCTCGCAAGCTTTTCAAGGGCATCCGAATTAGAGCCCCTGAACCCTGAGCATTACGCCAACAGAGGAAATGTATTTAGGAGGCTTAAAGAGTTTGAGCTGTCCAGAGATGATTTCAATCATGCACTCAAGCTTAAGCCAGACTATGCAATCGTTTATTCAAATTTGGGTAATTTATACAGGGACATAAACGACACTGCTCAAGCCCTAACCAATTTCTCTAAGGCTATAGAGCTTGAGCCTTCCCTTGCGCAGGCGCATCTTAATAAAGCTCTGCTTTTACTGGGAGTCGGACAATTTGACGTTGGTTTTTTGGAGTACGAGTGGCGCTTTGCAACACCAGAGTATTCAAAACATGTGTTAAGAACAATGTTACCTCTATGGGATATGGTGGATTTCGTAAGCGCTATGAACAACCCAGATACAAGAGTAAGCGACAAAAAATTGTTAATTTGGAATGAACAGGGTGTTGGGGATGACATTTATTTTGTGAGATTTGTTCAAGATATTAAAGCTTTAGGTATTGATGTTGCAGTTAGGGTGGATCCCAGGCTGTGTAAATTATTTTCAAGATCTTGGCCTGAGCTCAGGTTCATACCTGAGGGGGAGCCCATAGATATGGATGGCTTTGACGCTCATGTTCCACTTGGGAGCACCGCTAAGTACGCTAGACAGTTTTTTGAGATTAAAAGAAGTTTAAGCTCTGGCCCCAAAGTGTCACTTGATTTATTTAGACCTTACTTGACTTTAGATAATAAGAGCGATTTATTAAACCAACACCATAAGGATGAGTTAGTCATTGGACTATCATGGCTTAGTACTCATCCTGTGAGCGGCGCTCAAAGAAGTGTTTCCTTGAAGGAGCTAATGAAAGCCTTTATCCTCAGCAACTCTGCAGAGGTAGCCGCAAACGACACTCTTTCTGTGTCGATAAAGTCTTCTCTCGGTGCAAAGAGCATTCGTTTTGTAAGTTTGCAATATTCGGATGTGGGTAGTGAGATCAACAACGTTTTGTTGGACTGCAATGTGGAGGTGGAGCAAGTTAGTGGCTTAGATCTTCAAAAAGACTTAGAGTCTTTGTCGTCCCTGATTGGATCTTGCGATTTAGTTATCTCAATCGATAACACAACTGCACATCTAAGTGCTGCAATTGGTGCTCCAACTTGGGTACTACTCCCATTGGCTTGTGATTGGCGTTGGCAAGAAAAAGTGGTTAACGACCCAATTTACGGCTACCAGTCTGCAAAAACATACCAACAAATTGAGTCGGGTCAATGGGATGCAGTGTTCGATATGCTGCGTAAAGATTTCAATAATTTCATCAA
>DAITOS010000020.1:0-14147 GCA_036834025.1 Limnohabitans sp. | reverse complement strand
AAATCATAATATCCATTCACTGCAATCAGGTCGACGACGCCCCGTTCCCCAAATAAATCTAAGGCTCTTTGATAAACAGCATCACTTACAAAATGGGTGTTGCGCAGTTCAGTACTAAAGTCATAAACTGCTGCCTCATCCAAGGACATGCCCTCAGGCCGCTTGTTCGCTAAGAGCTGATCTGCAATGGCCGGATTTAAACCACCTTTTATAGCCAATCGGTAGTGTGCAAACCATTCGTATTTGGAGCCCCAGTGCTGAGCAGTTATGAGGATAGCGAATTCATTTAAGCGAGGCGGTAGTGAGCTATTGAACCTAATTTGTGAACCAAGTTTTTGGATAATGTCCCCCATCTCAGGACTTCTTAGCCATACATTAAAAGGACTTCCAAGAGGTTGATTGGCAGCGGTTGAAGTACTCCCTGTGCTAGACCTTGGCCCTGATTTGATAGACTCTGCGAGCTTTACCTGCTCTGGGGTTAACTCATCTGCGTTTAGTAACTTAAACCTTCTGGGTCCCTCTTGGGCAAAACTATTCACCGGCGTTGTTATCAAAAAAAGTAAGACTGACCCAATCAGCCCGATAAAGATGAAAGCCCTTAGCTTGACTATATGAGTAGATGAGAGACAAACGCTTTCGGGTTTGTTAGGGATTGTTCTTGGTTGGTGTTTAAACATGGCAAGTCCTTGTTATCATTGATCTTATATTAACAGGAGCATATCAATGTCTAAAGCTTTATGGATTAGTACTTACCAATCTGTTTCCAACCCAGATGCACTTGCAGCGTACGGTAAACTTGCCGGGCCAGCGCTTTTAGCCTTTGGTGGTAAATTCCTAGCCCGTGGAATGCCTTCTTTCGTTAAAGAGGGAGGTCTCATGCAAAGAACCGTAGTCGTTGAGTTTGAAAGCGTTGAGCAGGCCAAAGCTGCCTATGAAAGCGCTGGCTACCAAGAGGCCTTGAAGGCCTTAGGTACTGGTAGTGTTCAGCGAGAAATCCGGATCATCGAAGGTTTTGTGGGTTGAAACTAGAATTTTCAAGAAATTTCAGCGGATTTTTCTAGCTTTTCGTCATAAATCCTTAATTTCAAAGCATTTTTTTAAGATTGTCGGATAATTTCGTATAATAAATTGGACATAACTCAAGGAAATAGTCATGGCTGATATCGACGCTATCAAAAACAACCTCTTCATCGGTGAGGGTGTAGTGTTCACGGGTTCAATCAATGCCCCAGGCAAAGTAACCATTCACGGTAAAGTTAACGGTGAACTTGTTGCTGATGATCTTCAAATTGGAAGAGCTGGCCACGTATCCGGCAAGGTTAAAGCTCGTGAAATGGACGTTTACGGTGAACTACATGAAGAAATTACTTGTCAGCATCACTTAATGATTCACAGCACAGGAAAAGTTTCTGGTAATTTGGATTACTCTGAGCTCGAGATTGAACGCGGTGGACAGTTCCGTGGTGCAATGAATCAACGAGCCAAATAATTAGCTTAAGGTTACTAAGTTTAATTTTTAAAAATTGAATACCTAAAAATAGCCTTTCGGGGCTATTTTTTTTAGGGCCTTGTAACTTTTTTTGCTATATCACTCACCGAAGATTCAAAAGCCACAATGATTAAATCATGCAATTCATAAAAATTGGTTTTCATGGCTTGTAGAGTCATCTTAGATCTCTTTTGGATAAATGCGTCCGTATCTATGATTGCACTAGGTCCTTTGTAGGTTACAAACTTTTCTTTAAAAACCATATCTCCTGGCTCTATGTCGCTTGGGAAATCTAGTGGACTATTTTGAAATACTTTGACCCTGTTAAACAAATGTATATCTTTAATTTGATGTTTGACCTCTGAGAAAGTGTAAGTCGAGTTGCCTCCTAGTTTTTCAAATAATGCAGACTCTTGCGGGGCTAAATATTTTTGAATTGATTCTCCTTTTTTAATCATTAGCCGATCAATGAATCTTAATCCAGCCCGCTCAGTGACTTGAATATTTAGAATTTTGTTAACGATGAAGAGCCCTTCCAAAAACAAAGTCAAAAAAGTCTCAAAATCCTTGTAATTACTTGATTGATAGGTCAGGCACTGTGAGTTTAAACGGAAGTGGCTGCTCTTGTTGTAATTGGAGAACTGGTAAATGTCCATTGTTGTGGGCATTAAAGACTTATTGGGACCTGATTGAGCCAATTGAAACCCCTGATTTCTGATGTGTGAGAAATCGGGGTAATGCGCCATCCTAAAGCTGTCTTGAATTGAAGGTAAATATTCCGCAATATTCAAAATTGGATTAAAACGAATTTCAGCAATCGTTAGAAGCACTGACTTATTGTTGATGGGCATTATCATTTTTACTAAATCCGATTACGGGTTAACTTTTGACTACTGATCATTTGAAATAATCATGGGAATAAGAAGTTTATACCCTTTAGAGCGAACAGCCTTAATACAGGGTTCCCCATCGGTAAATAGTGAGATCTTTTGTCTGAGTCTGCTAATGAGTTGCTCAATGCGCACTTTGTTTATAGATTCTGCTAGATCCGTTTCACCAACCAACTCAGTTATGCGGTGATTTTCAAGAAGATCACTAGAAACGGCCAGTTCTTTAAGAAAATCACATTCAGTGACCGTTAAGTTAATCTTTGCAGCCAGAGGTGTTAGAAGCGTCAAATTTCGGGGGTCTAATCTCCATTTATCGGGGCTATCTGGTCTGGTTATCCTTCTGCAGAGATTTTTTAAAACAATTGTTAACTCATCGGGTTTTGCTGGCTTGGTAATATAAACATCTGCACCTGCCTCATAACCCATTTGTCGGTCAATGCTTCGGACCCGGGCGGTGAGCATAACGATACCCATGTTGGGGTAAGCGCGCCTTACTCTTCTGGCGATATCTAGACCATCTTCGTAGGGTAGGTTGAGATCTAAGACGAGTGCCTCAGCGGATTCTATTGACAGTGCTTGAGACAGCTCGGCCCCATTTTCAGCGATGCGCACTAAAAAACCATCATCCCTCAAGTGATCCTCCAACTCTTGTCTAAGAGAATAATTATCTTCAACGATGATGATTCTGTTTTTATTCATATGATAGCTATGTTGATCGTGCGTTGTCCTACTGTCTTGTCTTCATATATCTGATTACGTTCTAGCATAACTTAGTAAAATTAAGATTCCTGATGATTTCTGAACTCTCTCAGGTGCTACGTAATCGCCACTCATAGACTTGGACTGGATTTTCAAGACTCTTTGAGCGATACAGAGAATAATATTTTGCCGCTTCGGGTGTAGACCTCAATGGGGGAGTTTAGTTGTTTCATTAGGGTTTGTGATAGCCATAACCCTAGGCCGGTTCCAGGGCTTCTTTTTGCATTCTCGGATCTGTAGTACCTTTGAAAAAGGTTATTGGCATCTAGAGTTTCGCCTGGGTTTAAATCATTCGATATATTAAATTGAATTTTGCTTTGACCATCATGTTCAATTCGGTTGATAGTGATCGCAATTTCACTGTTAGCTGGTGAGTAATTAAAAGCGTTTTTTATCAAATTTGAGAAAGTGATTTTTAAGTACTGCGGATCTGTGTAGATCTTGGAATTAGGACCGGAGTGGATATTAGAATTGACTTTAGTTCGTTGTAAAAAGTCTGGGTATCTCTCTTGAAATTCCTCGAATATGTCCTCAATGAAATCTTGTACAGAAATAGACTCATAATTCACCGATATATTGCTGTCTGTATATTTATCGACAAGAATGCAACTCTCTATGATTTGATTGACGTCGGTTAATGCTAAATCTATACGGTTTAATCTAGCCATTTCCTCTGCATTAAAGCTACCTCTTCGCGTAACTGTATGGATCCCCAATTTGATGATAGAAAGAGGGGTGTTTAATTCATGTAGTAGCATAGACATGAAGCCTTGTTGATTTTTTCGGTTAATTTCCTCTTGTTTTAAATTCTCAGAGATTTTAAAGAATTCTGTGTTTTTATGGAGTATCTCTTTTAGGTTTTCAACGGTGAAGAAAATCAAAATAACAATAATCGCAGAACCATTAATTGCAATAACGGTAGTTGAGAAATCATTCTCAATGTTTGTAATTTGATAAATGCCGGAGAGTTCATAAATTATTAAAAATTGTATGAATATTAAATAAGCAACAAAACACAGATAATAAGTTTTCTCATCTGCTATTTTTTTTAATTTAAAGGCTTCTTTTATAAAGTTTATGATTAGGTAGGCACAAAATAAAACCATATTTAAAAATACGAATTTAAGAACTGAATTAGAACCAGTTGTTAACAAAATTGCGCCAATCGTTATGATTGCCAAATACAGGAGAAAAAGATTTTTATAGGTGTAATTGAATGAAAATTTGTTTTTAAAAATGATGGCAATAAACAGATATAGAGTTGCACGATCAATGAGAAATATCAATACAAATATACTCTTTGATGTTTGAGTATCAATAAAATTAAATAATTGAGGTATTGTTAAAAATACAATTGTAATAATCCGAAAAAAAGTAAATGCAAGAATGAATAGATTGAAGATGTTTTTTGGGTTCGTAAAAATAAAAACAATAGTCGTAATGAATAATATTGTGTTTAGTAGTATCGCAATTGTGATTGCGATCGATTTTTTCTGCATCCAAGCGATCAGTTCACTGTTTGTCAAGATATAAGGATATGCATTCAGTATTGGAGAGTTCTTAACTCTAAGATAGACAATTTGGTCTTTGTGAACCGTTGTCCAGTTATAGTAGGTTTGGATCTCCTTGATCGTCAAGCTTCTCTTTTTAAAGCTCTTTTCCTCGTCGTCTTGGCTGGTATATATGTCAACTGCATCAAGATTTGATGCTCCAAAAGTTAAATTCGCAGATGAGTCTTTTTTGATATTGAGGCTAAACTTAAACCAAATGCTCCCTTGCGTGTCCTCAAACTTAAGAAAGTTTTTACCAGGAGTGAATTGTTTTGTCTTTACAGTTTCAAACTCCTCATTTCCACTGACATCAAAATAAAGATCCTGGGTTCGGATTAGATTTGGGGGCTCAGTAGTGCTATTGGCATTAATGGCATCAAGGGGCAGGGCCTCAGTATCTGATGCAGTTGAACTACTATGAATCCATATCATTAGAGAAATAGCAACGAGTATTGTTCTGATCATGCTTATTGGTTCAAGTAATGTTACTTTTGTGTAATTAAGATATGTACATCTGCCAAACTTCCCTTCGAGTATAAAACTACTTTCAAATTCATCACTTACTTTTGTCAGGAATGTTCAGCTAATCAAGATAGCCATAGTTAACATAAACTAATATTTATTCATTGCTACCAAATTAAACCCATTTCCAAATGACTTCATCATTAGATAGTTCAAATAACTTATTGATCAATGAAGGAGTCCGTCTATTTGGAGTGCTACGGGTTCCTGGAAAAGCAACGATAAATGGGTTTTTTGAAGGCGAGTTGTATGCTCAGCAAGTAGAAGTTGGGCCTAGAGGGCATTTATCTGGCGTGACCACTGCAAATGATATTGAGGTCAGCGGTCGGGTGTACAAAACCATTAACTGCAGCAATCTTTGCAGCATTCGCATCGGTGGAACGCTCTCTGGAGTACTCTCTTATAGAGAATTAAGAGTTGAGAAAGGGGGAGTTTTTGAGGGAACCTTGCAAAAAAGTTCTTAAGTCTGAGGGGGAATCTATTTGTGCGGGTAATACTTATATGTTTGTGTGTTTATTTCAACACGCCTAAGAATATTTTAAATTTATATTTTTAGCTGTCTTTCAACCATTCATTCAAAGCCACGCACCTTTATTTGGAAGTTACTTCAACATTAGTGCTCTAGGTTGTTGAAAACTACTGTTTATGTGTTTAAAAATAACACATTGGTATTAATGCTATATCTTTTTTAGGCATAAACTAAAGTTTCGCTGGTTCAAGTCGATTAAGGGGATGATTCATCTTATTTCTGTATGTCAGACACCGTCAGCTTTGATTGGTTTGTAAAGTTAATATTTCTACTCCATCCCTGAAGCTCGTTATTTGGCAGTAGAAATAGACATGATCCCGATTAGCTTTAAATTCAAACCAAGAGTTGCTTATTCGACGGCAATTGCATTGGTCCTTCTATTACTTTTGCCAATGCATGCAAGGTCGGCGAACACAACTGGAAATTCAACTTCCTCCGCTCAACCCAATGCCGGATCACTGCAGCAGCAAATTGACCGCCAAAAAGAACTCGAGCTCAATCAGCTCAAAATTTTCCCTTTAAAGGAGTTAGAGAGCACAGAGCCAGCGAAGTCACCAAGTGGGCCTTTTGTAACAATTAAAGAGTTTAAGTTTGTTGGTAACAAGATCTATACCAGCAATCAACTATCAGCTTTGCTAGATTCATACACTGGTCACCCGATCCAGTTCTCTGATCTCCAAGGCGCAGCATCCAAAGTCGCAGACTTTTACAGGCAATCAGGTTGGGTGGTAAAAGCCTCCCTACCTACTCAAGATATTGTTTATGGTGTGGTCACGATTCAAATTATTGAGTCTACATTTGGCGGTGTCAAATTTGACAGTGAAGCTTCCAAAAAGGTAAATCTTATCCGTATAGCTTCCACCATTTACAGTGCTCAGACTCCTGGTGCACCATTGAATGCAAAATCAATTGAGCGCGGATTAGCGTTAGCAAATGAGTTGGGGGGCGTTAGTGTTCAAGGCAATTTCATTGAGGGAAGAGTTGAGGGGCAAACTGATTTAATAGTAACTGTGTCCGATATGGCTCGTGTGACCGGAGAGGTGGCCTTTGATAACACCGGTGCAAGGTCCACGGGTTCTAACCGTATGACGACCAACCTAAGTTTGCATTCACCCATGGGTATGGGAGACTCGGCAAATCTTTATGCGATAAGCACTGCGGGGAGTGAGTATGTGAGAATTTCTGAGTCATTACCCCTTGGGTACTCTGGTGCAAAAATGGGTTTTAATGCTTCGTACTTAAACTACAGACTTGTTGCTCAAGATTTTGCGTCCCTAAACGCAAACGGCACCTCTTCAACTTATGGTCTTGAGAGCTCTTTTCCATTTGTAAAAACCAGGTCTTCTGCCTTGGTAGGAATACTAAACGTTGATCGTAAGCATTACCTGAATAATTCCCAGGGGGTTGTATCCTCTGATTACACGAATACACCAATTACGATTGGTTTGAATGGATCAAACTCAGATGGCGCTTTATGGGGTGGGAGAAACAGTGGTAGTTTAACTCTATCGGCTGGAGGCATTAATCTTAGCCGCTCACCAAATCAGGCCACAGATGCGAGTACCACTAAAACAGCAGGGCAGTACACTAAGTCAAGGTACTTTATTTCTCGTGAGCAGGAACTCCCAGTTGGTTTCTCCATTTATTCTTCCCTTAACGGTCAATGGACAAATCGTAATCTTGACTCATCCGAGAAGTTCTTCCTTGGTGGTGTCAGCGGTGTCAGAGCGTACCCAACCAGTGAAGCGGGTGGCTCACTCGGTCAACTGGGCACTATAGAGATTAGAAACCATTTTTGGGGCGGTTTAACGCTCACTGGGTTTTACGATTACGGGAGAGTGTTGATCAATCCTGACAATAATTTCTCGGGTGCATCTGCTCTCAACCAATACGCACTTAAAGGGGCGGGTCTTGCAGTAAGTTATCAAGCCAACAGCGGTGCTTCTATTAAAGCAACAGTGGCTAAGCGTATGGGTGATAATCCAAATCCAACATCTACAGGTTTAGATCAGGATGGCTCGCTTGTTAAGAGCCGACTTTGGCTTAATGCCAATTTACCCTTTTGAAGTTCAAGATTTTTTTGAATCATGAACAATGTCTACAAAGTCATATGGAATGAGGTCTCTGGGACTTTTGTAGCTGTATCTGAACTCACCAAGGGAGAAAGTAAATCCGTAACCAGACTGGTTGATTCAATTCTCAGCGGTGTTGAGCAAACACGCACCCACTTCTTTATCAAGCCTTTAGTGGCTGCTCTCATTTGCATTGGTTTTACATTTGCTACCTATGCAGCGCCATTGGCCGCTCAAGTAGCTGCCCCATCAGCCACGCAACTCCCAAGCGGCGGGCAGGTATCAGCAGGTACCGCAACTGTCTCTCAAAGCGGTGCTGTAATGACCGTGAATCAGGGGAGTGCAAAGGCTGCGATTAATTGGCAAAAATTTGATATTGGCTCACAGGCTACGGTTAATTTTCTTCAGCCCTCTACTTCTAGCGTCGTTCTTAACCGTGTTTTAGATTCCAATCCAAGCCAAATTTACGGCAAGATCAATTCCAACGGATCCGTTTTTTTAGAAAATCCTAACGGCGTTTATTTCTCGCCCAGTGCAAGCGTAGATACAGGAAGTTTTTTAGCTACCACTGCACACATCAATGACTCCGATTTCATGGGAGGCAACTTTGTCTTCAGCAGAAACGGAACAGGTTCAACCGGGGGTATTTTAAACAAGGGAGTTATCACCTCAAGGCTAGGTGGCTACATTGCGCTCTTGGCCCCGGAGGTGAGAAACGAAGGGGTCGTTATCGCAAGAGGGGGAGCGATCGTTTTGGCTGCAGGAGAGACTTATCAACTGCAGTTTGAGAATAACAATACTCTTACAAATATTTTAATATCCCCAAGCACTGTTGCTGCATTTGTCAAAAACGGTAACGCTATCGAGGCTCCAGGTGGGTTGGTGATTTTGTCGGCTCAGGCGGCCAACACAATTCAAGGCGGGATCGTAAAAAACACTGGGACGATCACTGCTGATGGTCTAGTCAACGACGGTGGCGTTATAAAACTGGTTGCGAGTCACAGTGTGAGCAACACTGGCTCTATCAGCGCCAATGCGGCTACACAAAGCAATGGCAACGGGGGTCAGGTCTCCCTCATTGCAGACCTAAATAATCCAAATAGCAAGACAAATATTGCTGGATCAATTAGTGCAAAAGGAGGAGAGCAGGGCGGAAACGGAGGAGTAGTAGAAACCTCTGGATCTTTCGTTAAAGTTGCAGATACTGCAAAAATTGATACCTCTGCTCCTCAAGGATCTGGAGGTAACTGGATTATTGATCCAACCGACTATACGGTTGGTACAGGTGGTGATATTTCTGGCGCAACCTTAGGTACCAATTTATCCACTACAAGCGTTACTATTTTGAGTAGCGATGGAGGCACAGGTACCAGCGGCAATATCAACATCAATGATTCAGTGAGTTGGACTGGGGCCCATAACCTTACCCTTAATGCAAGCAATAACATCAACATTAACAATACCATCACTGTACCTAGTGGTGGAAAGGTTAACCTCATATACGGAACAGGAAACGGAACCGGTAATTACAACTTTGGATTAACTAGCAGCGGATTTGCTGGCAAGATCGATTTTACTGCTACCGGGGCAAATCTTTTTACGACCCAACTCGGATCTAATTCAGTTCTAAGTTATACGGTTATAAGGAACCCCTCTACGACAGCAGCAGGTGTTCAGTCCAGTAGTGGTAATTATGCTTTAGGGTATGACTATAGTTTTGGAACCCCAATAAATTCCTCCTCTATCACCGGAACATTCACAGGCAGTTTTGATGGTCTAGGCCATACGATTAATAGGTTGAATGGTACGGGCGCGATTGGATTATTTAGTAATTCAAGTGGATTGATCCAAAATATTGGAATCAATATGTCCACCACCAGTGCGGCAAATAGCACCGGCGGACTAGTAAACACCACAAGCGGTGGATCAATTTCCAACAGTTTTGCCAATGTCAATATTCAGGGTAGTGTTGGTAATTACGGGGGCATGGTGGGAACCAATACCGGCAATATCAATAATAGTTTTTCGACAGGCTCTATTTCTGGTGCGGCAAATATTGGCGGTTTGGTGGGTCAGAATATATCCTCTAGTTCCTCTTTAACTAGCAATATCTCAAACAGTTTTTCTACTGTTGGAATGACAGGAGGCGGCTCAATTGGGGGACTCATTGGCCTAAATAAAACAACGGCTACCGGCTCCGCCGTGGTGTCTAACAGTTTTGCAACTGGCAACATCAATAGCGGCTCAGCACAATATGCAGGTGGGCTGATTGGTGAAAACTATGCAGGAGGAGTGGATAACTCAGTCATCAATAGCTATGCAACAGGAAATGTAACAGGGCCTAGTACCTATGGTGCCAACTACAATTATGGGGGATTGATAGGTTGGAATCATGTACAAGCAACTGGAGCAATTGCCAACGTAACGGATAGCCATGCTACTGGCTCGGTTAACGCAGCAGCAAGTTCAGTAGGCGGATTAATTGGATACAACACTGCATTTGCCAATTTAAGCACAATCAACGGCAGTGCTAACTTATTAAATGACTATGCAACTGGGGCTGTCAACTCCCTATACGCATATAGTTCTCTCCTTGGTACAGGAACGGGTGGACTTATCGGGAGTAACTCAGCTGGTGCAACTGGAGCTTCTGCGAAAGTTACGTCCTCATACGCAACAGGTGCAGTTAGTGGGGCCACTTCTACGGGTGGGCTGATAGGTCAAAACACCATCAATCACGGCGGTAATGCTTCTGTTAGCTACAGTTATGCAACAGGTAATGTATCAAGCTTTAGTTGGAATGTAGGAGGCTTGATTGGAAATAATAATATCTCGGACTATCAAGCCTATGCTTTCGTCTCTCCTTCAATCGCAACTGTTTCAAACTCCTATGCAACGGGCTCAGTTATTGCCTCAGACAATACACCCAACCAAGGGAGCTATGGTGGACTGATTGGAAATAATACTTCAGCTTATTCTATAAATGCAAGCATAGCAGTCACTAATTCTTATGCCACTGGTAATGTTCAGTCTAACGGAGTTGGAGTTGGTGGACTGATAGGGAACCATTTATCAGCAGGATCTAGTCAGATCACCAACAGTTACGCAACTGGAAGTGCAACAAGCACTGCCTCTGGGAGTGTAGGCGGGCTGATAGGTGTAAATACTTCAAATACCGCTGCAGATTCCTCTAATTCAGCGGGCGATGTAAGCGTCATAAACAGCTACGCAACTGGCAATGTAAGCGGCACGGGTGCTAATGTAGGTGGATTAATTGGCTACAACTTAATTAATCCAAACCATCCGGGTACCGGTAATGTGAGCGGCTCATATGCAACGGGTAACGTTACTTCTACTGCAGCAAATGTTGGTGGGTTGATTGGCACCAACACTACAGCTAATGGTTCAAGTGCAACTATTTCGAACAGCTACAGCTCAAATGCATCAGGAAACACAGTTTCTGGTACATCTAACGTTGGAGGACTTGTCGGATACAACTATGCTAATGGTGTAAACAATAATGTATCAATATCATCCTCTTACTCTACTGCAACAGTCAATGGCACAAGCAGCGATGTTGGAGGATTGGTGGGTAATAATGCTTCAACTGCAGTGAACGCAATGGCTGGGATAAGCGATAGTTACGCCACTGGTAATGTCGGGTCAACAGCAGGATCGAATGTTGGAGGTCTAATTGGTCAAAATAGTTCAAGTAACGGTAGTGACGCAAGTGTTCAAAACAGTTATGCATCAGGCAATGTAACAAGCGCGGGAAGTGCTATAGGTGGATTAATTGGGAACAACGGATCATCCCTTTCAACTGGAAGCTCACCCACAACAAGCAATATCTTAAATAGCTATGCAAGTGGCACAGTTACAAATAATGCATCTTCTGGTCTTTATGTTGGCGGTCTTATTGGCGAGAATATCTCCAGTACAACCAGTAACTCTACAACCGTTACAGGCAGCTATGCATCTGGCCTCGTAACCTCCGCTGGTAGTGATGTAGGTGGTCTAATTGGTTACAACTCAGCAGGTGGTAATTCAGCTATATTACAAAGTTACGCAACAGGCAATGTCGTATCCACCTTATCAACTGGATTTAATTTAGGTGGGCTGATCGGCTTAGTTGCTGGGGGGGCAAGTGGGAGCAACGCATCAATCACTGAAAGTTATGCATCTGGTAATGTGTCGGGCGCTGGATCTGGAGCGGGAGGTTTAGGCGGTTTGGTTGGCCAAATCAATGCCTCGACGAGTAATTCAAACATTGACCAAAGTTATGCCTCAGGAACAGTCCAAATGACTGGGACTGGAGCTTTTTACGCTGGCGGTTTTATTGGGATGGTTGGTACTTCATTAAATGGCAGCTCAGTTTATATTTCTAACAGTTACTCGACAGGTAATGTAACGGGTAGTGCGCAAAATAATTTAGGCGGCTTCATTGGCCAATTCTCAGCGGCAACCCACGGGGGAATTTCCAACTCCTACGAAACTGGAACGGTTAGTGGATCAGCTAACCTAGGAGGGTTTCTTGGCGCCGTCCCTGCAACAACTTCACTTTCAAATAACTTTTGGAATTTAAGCAATAACTCTGCTTTGTCTAGTTCCATAGGGGCTATAAAGGGTGCTACTTTATCTACTCCGGGTATAACTTCTATTACTGGTTTGTCGACAAGTCAAATGCAGTCTCTCTCAAACTTTACAGGGTGGGACACAAACTCCACTTGGACATCGGTTAATTATTTCAATAATCAATTTCCCTTTTTGCTCAACACCACCCATCTCGCTGTTCTCAGTTTGACCAGTGGGAGCAGCGCTTATGGGGACTCTCCTACACTTAGTTACACGATCACAAATCCAGTTGGTGCTGCAATTAATGACGCGACTGCAAGGGGCACTCCAATTTGGTCTCTTTACTCGAACGGGACACTGGTTGGAAATCAAAGTATATCTAGTACAACAAACGCTGGTGCCTATACTTTGACCTACAGCAGCGGAATAACAATGGGCAAATATACACTTGTTAGTCCTAACTCATCGACTTGGACAGTCCAACAAGCACCTCTTGGTATTTCAGTATCAGGGTATTATTCTGGATCTACCACCATGACTCCAACCTCTTATTCAATTACAGGCTTGGTCAACAGTGAAACACTTATACCCACATCAGTCTCAATTGATAATGCAAACGTCGCAAGTCCAAATAACTATGTTGCTTCCATATTATCAAATACTGGGTCTTTTAATCCAATAAACTATCAAATTACAACCAGCTATAACGCTTCACCAAATACTACAACAACCAATTCTGTTAGCTTGAATCCTGCAAATTTGGTAGTCTCTGCAGTACCCAGTTTGACTGGTAATGTTTACAAGGGGACTGCATATACGGGGAGCTATACCACTACGAATCTTGCAAGCATTGACTCTGGATTAATTTCTGTTTCAGGAGTGGCCTCCGGTGTTAATGCTGGAACATATGGTTCAAATATTTCAGTTAATCTTAGCGGTTCAGCACTTACAAATTACAACACCCCAGTTATTAACAATGCATCCTTAGTCATCTCGCCTAAACCGATCACAATTTCTAACACTCCGCTCGTCTTCACCTACGATGCTTCGACTAGATACTCGCAACTGGCAAGCAATACGCTTTTCACCAACACAGCTCTTGTAGGCTCGGATTCGATAGGATCAGTCTCTCAAAGCACAAGTTCAGCTGGAATCGCTCAAGCTGGTCATTACTCCGTGATACCCAATGCAGCAACATTAACGTCAGGTTTAGCAAGTAATTACCAATTTTCATATCTTGCATCTACAAACACAGTAAATCCAGCGGCGATTACTGTTTCTTCAATCTCCGCTAGTCAATCCAATTATGGATCAAGCATCTTACCGGGTTCAGTAAATTTTAGTGGGGTCTTAGGTTCAGATTCGGTATCTAGTGCAGCCGCCTTGGTTAGTCCAACCTACAGTACCAGCAATCGTTTAAATGCTGGAACTTATTATCAAACTGCAAGTGGCTTAACAGGGCCTCAAGCCAGTAACTATACTTTAACGAGCTATACAACACCTACAGCCAATTACACAGTAAGTCCATTGTCCATAACTGCTTCCATTGCTTCCGTTAACTCCACCTATGGAAGCTCTCAATCCTCAGGGGTTGTCACTTTGACTGGACTACTCGGTTCAGATGTAGCTTCGAGTACCGCTACTTTTGTAAGCCCCGTCTACAGTACAAGCAATCACCTAAGAGTTGGCAGTTATTTTCAGTCGACAGGTAACTTAAGCGGTCATGATGCTGCTAACTATTCGCTTACCCCTTACACAACATCC
>DAITOS010000019.1:0-41100 GCA_036834025.1 Limnohabitans sp. | reverse complement strand
TGGTGATTTAAGTTTGTTTCATTAAATCCGATTCTTTAAAAGATAAAGTATTTTTAAAAATACAGAATTTAGAAATTTCGATAAACGATCATTACTTTGAAGGTGCAGATCATGGGGTATATTATTTCTTTTTTTCTAGGAGTCTTCGTAGCAACTGTTGGCGTCAGTAACGCTGCAACAGCTGTTGACAATGTAGTGAAAAAAGCCCAAATCTATATGATTGAAAGCTTGAATTCTAAGAAGGACTAAATATATATAGCCTCAAAGGCTCTTACAAAATAGCATCGTAAGAGATTTAGGCTATTGATCACCTGATTTATTATCAAACAAACCTTTAGTTATACTTAAAACCTCGTTTGAAAATTCAAACTCTATAGAAGTGGTCCACCATTCTTCATCCTTAAACCCAGTTAAATTAATAACAAAACAAATAAATAATAATAAAAAAAGTCCATTTATAAACCCGAAGATTCCACCAATTAATTTATGTCCGGGGACTTCATCGACGATTTTAAAAATATTATTGTGCAATCTTTTTAGAAGATAGAAAACTATAAATACTAAAATACAAGCAGCTTGAAAATGAACAATTTTTTGAGTTTCAATATTTAAATTAGGCAAGATTAAAAAATGAAACTCGCCGTTATCAATTCTTTTTAATAAAAAATAAATAGCCAATCCGATAATCAAGTAATATGCTTGAGAGAGCCACCCTTTAGACACTCCAACAAAAACATAGATTCCAATCAGGACAATAGAAAAGCAATTTAAATAAGTCATTTGATTGTTTGTATATTTAAATTATTTATTGAAATTACATCAATCTATTATGCAATCATTTCATAAATAATAAAAAAATTAGCATAAATTGCTTTTACAAGTACTCCAAGAACCTTAATTAAATCAGGTTTCGTCAGAATCTTTTAAGAGATGATTTTTATCATTGGTGTGGTAATGCCAATGGTGCCGGGGGCCGGACTCGAACCGGCACGGTGTTTAGCACCGGCAGATTTTGAATCTGCTGCGTCTACCAATTTCGCCACTCCGGCACTGAAGAGGTCATAAATTATGGCACAGTATAGCCCTGATATCAATAACACCTCTTACAAAAGACCATAATTGCTTCAAATTCTAGTCATTTCCTTAACAACTTTATGAATTATCCAACTATTGAGTCCACCATTGGACGAACTCCACTTGTTGCCCTTCAGCGAATTGGCCTTAAGGAAAACGAGGCTAGAGGCAACGTTTTACTGGCCAAACTAGAGGGAAATAACCCTGCTGGATCCGTAAAAGATCGACCCGCAATGTCTATGATTAACAGGGCCGAGGAGCGCGGGGAAATAAAGGTTGGAGACACCATTATTGAGGCAACATCGGGCAATACCGGCATTGCGCTGGCCATGGCCGCAGCGATCAAAGGGTACAAAATGATCCTCATCATGCCAGAGGATTTGTCCATTGAGCGAGCTCAAACTATGAAAGCTTTTGGGGCAGAACTCATCTTAACTCCCAAGAGTATTGGCATGGAGGGAGCTCGAGATCTAGCCCTAAGCATGCAATCTGATGGAAAGGGGCGAGTGCTGGATCAATTCGCCAATCCGGACAATCCAAGAATTCACTTTGAGACAACTGGACCTGAGATTTGGCAAGACACAAAGGGTAGTATTACTCATTTTGTAAGTGCCATGGGAACCACTGGCACAATCACTGGAGTTTCTCAGTACCTTAAGAGTCAGAGCAAAGATATCCAAATCATTGGGGCGCAACCCAGCGAAGGCTCCAAAATACCAGGAATACGCAAATGGGCAAAAGAATACTTACCCAAGATATATGATCCTACCCATGTTGACCAAATCACATTGGTTAGCCAGTTTGATGCAGAGAAAATGTGCCGACGCTTGGCAAAAGAGGAAGGCATATTTGCCGGTGTATCCGCAGCCGGCGCTTGTTGGGTGGCGCTTGAATTGGCCCAAAAATTAACGAATGCAACCATCGTTTTTATTGTTTGCGACAGAGGGGATCGATACCTTTCAACAGGAGTTTTTCCAGCATGAGTGATTACAAATTTTGTCCAATGTGTGCGACATCCCTTCAACTCATCCCAAGAGAGGAGGATGGAGGAACAAAAGAGCGGATGACCTGCGTTAGTTGTGAATGGACTCATTGGAATAATCCGACTCCAGTTTTGGCTGCGATCGTGGAGCACAAGGGAAAGGTTCTACTCGCCAGAAACGCTGCTTGGACAGGAAAACGCTTTGCACTCATCACAGGGTTTATGGAGGCTGGTGAGTCTCCAGAGGAAGGAATCACGCGTGAGGTGAAAGAGGAAACTAATCTTGACGTAACTTCCCTAAACCTCATAGGCGTCTATGATTTCCAAAGACGCAACCAAGTTCTCATTGCATACCATGCAAAAACCAACGATGCAGGAAATATTAGCCTATCACCCGAGTTGCTTGAGTACAGGCTCTTCAATTTCAATGATTTAATTTGTTGGCCTGCAGGCACAGGTTACGCTTTAGCAGACTGGCTCAAAGCCCAATCGATAGAACCCCGCTTTCTTGAGTGGGATGAAATTGAGCGGATTAATGAAAAAGACAGCCACCTGTACCAACTTTGATCCAACTGAAAAAAGGTTAGTTTTTAAAGATGAATATAGATATAGAGCTAGACACACGCGGACTCAACTGCCCACTTCCTATCTTAAAGGCCAAGAAATCTCTTTCAATAATGAAATCTGGACAGGTCTTAAAAGTCATCTCTACAGACAGTGGCTCCAATAGAGACTTTGCGGCTTTCTGTAGGCAAACAGGTAACGAATTGATTGAGCAAAAAACTGAAGGTTCTGATTTTATTCATATCCTACGAAGAAGATGAATCGTTACATCATCTCATTTTGGTAAACGGGCTAATTGATCTTTCAGTTTAATCATCGTTTGTTGGAAATCATCCACCCTTTTACGCTCTTGCTCAATCACCGCAGGAGGTGCCTTTGCAACAAAAGATTCGTTAGATAGTTTGACACTTGCTTTATCAATCTCAGTTTGTATTCTAAGAATCTCTTTTGATAATCTTGCCCGCTCAGCTTGTGCATCAACTTGAATATGCAAGCACATCCTAACTGAGCCAACTACTGCAAATGGCGAAGATTCGCTACTTTGAGTCCATTTCGCCTCATCTTCAAAGAGTTTTATCTCACTGAGCTTTGCAAGGGTTTTAAGAGCAGGCATCATAGAGCAAACTCTCTCATCTGCTCCAAGCATCAACAAAGGAAGTTTTGTTGCTGGGGATACTCCCATCTCGCCGCGCAAGTTTCGACACGAGTCTACCAATGCCTTGAGGTCTGAAACATACTGCTCAGCCACAGGATCAATTTTACTTAGTTGTGCCTTAGGGTAAGCCGCGATCGATACAGAGGTATTCGCGAGCTCAGATGTAATTACCCTCCCTGCAACAGGAGCTACTTTTTGCCATAACTCCTCGGTGATAAATGGGATGATCGGGTGCAGTAGTCTGAGTAAAGTCTCAAGCGTGCGAATTAAAGTTCTACGAGTTCCTCTTTGAACGCTGATCTCTGCAACAGAGAGTTGAACTTTTGCGATTTCTAAGTACCAATCACAAAATTCATTCCACACAAAATCATAGATTGAACTTGCAACGATATCGAGCCTGTAATCCTTAAATCCTTGATCCACTTGTTCTTCAAGCCTTTGTAGTTGGGAGGCTATCCAACGATCAGGTTGGCTAAATGACATATAACCATGAGCAGAGCCGCCAACTTGGCATTGCTCTTTGGTGTGCTCCATAAGACCGCAGTCCTGTCCCTCGCAGTTCATCAAAACAAAGCGAGTTGCATTCCAAAGCTTGTTACAAAAGTTGCGGTACCCTTCGCACCTTTTACTATCAAAGTTAATACTTCTACCCAAAGTAGCCATAGATGCGAAGGTAAACCTCAAAGCGTCAGCGCCGTAACTTGGAATACCGTTGGGGAACTCTTTTTGGGTATCTTTCTTTACCTGCCCTGCGGTCTCAGGCCTGCGTAAACCTACAACTCTTTTATCCAAAAGTGAGGTCAAATCAATGCCATCAATAAGATCAACTGGATCAAGTACGTTACCCTCTGATTTACTCATTTTCTTGCCACTTGCATCCAAGACCAGTCCGTGGATGTAGACCTTTTTAAAAGGAACTTTTCCAGTAAAGTGAGTGGTCATCATGATCATCCGGGCAACCCAAAAGAAGATAATGTCATACCCCGTTACAAGTACAGAGCTTGGTAAATAAAGATCTATATCCTCAGTAGTATCTGGCCAACCAAGTGTTGAGAAAGGTACCATCGCAGATGAATACCAAGTATCTAAAACATCGGGGTCGCGCCTAAGCGTTTTTCCAGGAGCTTGTAACTGTGCCTCATCAAGACTCTCTGCTACGTAGACCTCCCCATCTTCATCGTACCAAGCGGGTATTTGATGGCCCCACCACAATTGCCTACTGATACACCAGTCCTGTATGTTATTCATCCATTGGTTGTAAGTATTGATCCAGTTTTCTGGGACAAATTGAACTTCGCCCGATTGGACGGCATCTACAGCTTTAGCAGCAATGCTTTTTCCGGTTGCGTCTCCTTCACCCACTTTATTCATTGCGATGAACCATTGATCAGTGAGCATAGGCTCCACCACTTGTCCAGTCCTTGCGCAAATCGGTAGCATCAGTTTGTGAGGTTTCATGTCTACAAACAGATCAAGTGTCTTGAGATCCTTGACAATCACTTTGCGCGCCTCAAAACGATCAAGTCCTCTATAAACCTCAGGTCCATTTTCATTAATCTTGGCATCTAATGTAAAAATAGAAACCAAAGCAAGGTTGTGCCTTTGGGCGCAAGCGTAATCATTAAAGTCATGAGCTCCCGTGATCTTTACGACTCCAGAGCCAAAACTAGGATCCACAAATGAATCCGCAATAATCGGAATACGCCTATTGCAAAGTGGTAACTCCACCTCCTTACCAATCAAATGAAGATACCTTGCATCCTCTGGGTGCACGGCTAATGCAGAATCACCCAGAAGCGTCTCTGGGCGAGTGGTAGCAATCGTCAAACCCTTTTGATTAACACCCTCAATGAGTTGCTCCCCCCCCACAAACGGGTAGAGGATGTAATACATATGCCCTTGTGATTCTCGGTTTTCCACCTCTAAATCGCTTACTGCGGTACTAAGCACTGGGTCCCAATTGACTAGCCTTTTACCTCTGTAAATCAATTTTTGCTTGTACAGCTTAACGAAAGTCTTGACCACTACTTCCGATAAATTCTTATCCATCGTGAAGTACTCACGAGACCAATCTACGCTGTCTCCCATACGACGCATTTGGGTTGTAATCGTGTTTCCACTTTGCTCTTTCCATTGCCAGACTTTGTCAATGAAATTTTTACGAGCCAATTCATGCGTCTCGCCCATCTGATGTCGACTAATGCCTTGCTCCTGTAGCTGTCTCTCAACAACGATTTGAGTTGCTATCCCAGCGTGATCGGTCCCAGGTATCCAAGCTGTGTTGTGCCCGCTCATCCGGTGATAGCGAGTGAGCGTATCCATGATCGTTTGATTAAAAGCATGTCCCATATGAAGAGTACCCGTCACATTTGGGGGCGGGAGTTGAATACAAAAAGAGGGAGCACCTTTTTTAGATTTACCGCTTCCACTAGCGCCGGCTACTCCGTAACCGCGTCGCTCCCACTCTGGGCCCCAACGCATCTCAATCGCAGAGGGCTCAAAAGATTTCGACAAACTGTTGAGACCAGGCTGAACCAATACTGAAGTATTCGTCTCAGAAACGTTAGAAGCGGTTGGATTTGCAGAGGAGTTTTGACTCATGTGGAAGATGCTTTTCTGTAGAAAAATAAGAGAGAACTAGAGGGGATAAGATATTACAAAATTAACCCACCTCAATGGTGGGTCCAGGCCCGTGTTAAGGGCAAACTGAGACCGAGGGGTAAAGGTACTTAAGCCCTTGGGTTTTTAGACGTTCCCAAGTAGACAAATAAGCTTTACAGATCAGTTACAAACTTTGAAATATTTCACACATTATTTGCCAATTTTAGCGGGGATGAGAGGCTATGATCGTTAGGCCTCTCAAAATGCACAGTTTGGGCGTTAGAAATGAAACTATAAAGTCAAAATTAAGCATAAAAACTCAATTCTGGTATTTCTGTCAACCAGATCCGATATTTGCGCGTTAAAGTATCAACTATCTACCTCATAAGGGAGAACACAATGAAAAAATTTCTGATCGTTTTATTAGCCACAATGAGCCTTATCGCAACCTCCGAAAGTTTCGCTCACGGTTGGCATGGAGGCGGATACAGAGGCGGGTACGGTTACGGCTTCGGTGTAGCGCCCTTTTTAGCAGGAGCAGTTATCGGAGGCGCTGTAGTGAGCTCGACCTACTCCTACCCAAGTCAAGTTTATTACTCTACACCAACCCAAATGGTATCCACCCAACCCATCTACGTTCAGCCTCAACAGGCCTACGTTGTTCAGCCGCATGCCTATTACTGCGCAACCGCACAAAATTACTACCCTACCGTTCAAACCTGCAACGTCCCATGGCAGCAGATTAATTGACTTTATGCAAAATTAGAATCCAAGAAAAAGCCTTTTAAAAAGGCTTTTTTCTTGTCCGCTTGATCTCTACTAAAATCATTGCTCTATCCCAAATCGATTTCAATCCCTGCTGGTTCATGCTCTTTTTACTATCCCCTGCTAAAACCCTAGACTTTGAGAGAAGCTTGCCCTCGGTTGAGGCGACGGAGCCTGTTTTTAAAAAGTATTCCTCTGAGTTGATATCAGTATTAAAAACCAAAACCCATAAAGAAATTAGTGAGTTAATGAGTTTGAGCGATAACTTATCCGCCCTTAACTTAGAGCGATATAAGAACTGGAGTCCTAAATTCACTGCTAAAAACTCTCGCCCAGCGCTACTTGCTTTCAACGGAGACGTTTATGAGGGTTTAGACGCTTACTCACTGAGCCAGAAAAATCTTAAATGGGCTCAAGATCATTTGGCCATCTTGAGTGGTCTATACGGTGTACTCAGGCCCCTAGACAAAATGCAACCCTACCGTTTAGAGATGGGTACTAATCTTCAAAACGAAAGAGGAAATAATCTCTACAAGTTTTGGGACAACACAATCACAGAATATTTGAATACAAGACTTGCCCATGAGAAAAATCCAACTATTATCAATCTTGCTTCACAAGAATACTTTAAATCTGTTCAACTAAAGACACTCAATGCCAAAGTCATTGAATGTGTGTTCGAGCAAGAAAAATCAGGTCAGTTCAAAGTCATAAGTTTTCTAGCCAAACGCGCCAGAGGCCTAATGGCAAGGTTTGCAATTGAGCAACAAATAAAATCGCCCGAGACATTGCAAAAATTCAATTCAGAGGGGTATTCTTTCCAGGAAAATCTGTCAACCCCCGATCGACTTCTCTTTAGGAAAAAGAGTAACTAATTTATTGACTCTTTTTTCTAAGAGATCACCTTCATTAGACACATTTCTTATTTTATTTTCCCTTTTTTTCATTAGTAAGTTAATGTCTCAAAACAATCCATCTCAGCCACAAATCACTAACTCAATTCAACCTAATAAAAGCGGTGAACTAGGAGAGTTAGGCAAAGCCTCCGCATACGTTACAACTTACTCCCCAGGTCTATTGTTTCCAATTGAGCGCGCTCCGACAAGACAGAGAATGGGGATCAAAGCTACTCCCTCTTTTTTAGGAGCTGATCTTTGGACCGCATACGAGCTAAGTTGGCTTAACATGCGTGGTAAACCAGAGGTCTGTATTGCGCGTTTGATCGTGCCCTGCGAATCAACTCACATCGTCGAAAGTAAATCGTTAAAACTTTATCTAAATAGTTTTAATTCAACCCGTTTTGAGAGCAAAGAAATTGTAAAAAAAACAATTGAACAAGACTTAACCCGAGCCATTTGGAGTGGCGTCTCACCAAAGGCTCAAGTATTTGCTCACCTCCTTACTCCCCAAGAGTTCAATACCCATTTGCCCCACGAACTCGAAGGTCTGAGTCTTGACCGTTTAGACCTTGAGTGCAGTATTTATCAACCAGATCCGAGTTTGCTGAGTGCAAATTTTAATGAGCAGCCCGTACAAGAAAGCCTCAAGAGCGATCTACTTAAAAGCAATTGCTTGGTGACAAGTCAACCTGACTGGGCGAGCTTACAAATAAGCTACTATGGACCGCAAATAGACCAAGCTGGATTACTTAGATATATTGTGAGCTTTAGAGATCACAATGAATTTCATGAACCCTGCGTAGAGCGCATCTTTAATGATATTTGGACTAAGTGCAAGCCCGCAGAACTAAGCGTATTTGCTTGTTTCACGAGAAGAGGGGGTGTAGACATAAGCCCCTTTAGGACAAGCAAACCTCAAGCTCTACCAAAGCACCATAGAACCGCACGCCAGTGACGATTATCCAAAAAGATTTCTTAACCCTAATAAAAATTGATAGCAGTTGCTTTGATTTAGAAAAGCTCTCGATTAAGTCCCACCTCCGAATCTGAGGTATTGCTTAGTTGAGTAACGCTCCAATCTTCCAGCTTGACTAAAGACCCCATTCGCACACCCAGTAGCCTTATCTTCTTTGATAAATCAACACGCTTTAATAGCTCGCCCGCAAATTTACGTATCTCCTTTGAGTCATTTGTAGGTAACTCAATCGTTTGGTCTCTCGTGACAGTTTTAAAATTATCATACTTGAGTTTGATACCGACAGTTCTTCCTAAATAGCCCTTGCGTTGCAAATCGTTTGAAACTTGTTCACATAATCTTGTGAAAATAGGAGTCAATCTTTCTTTATCCGTTGTAACGTGAAGATCGCGCTCAAATGTTGTCTCTCTACTTAGGCTCACAGGCTCACTGTGAGTCACAACACCTGATGTATCTCGTCCATTAGCGGCCTCAATCAACCATCTTCCGTAATTTTGTCCGAAATGTGCAATCAACTCATTTGGATTGAAAAGGGCGAGTTGACCAATCAGTGAGATACCAAGAGTTTTTAGTTTTTCATCTGTTTTAGGACCAATCCCATTTATCTTTCGGCAAGGTAGTGGCCAAATCTTAGTCTCTATATCGTGCTCATACAGGATGGCTATACCGT
The DNA here is from genome assembly GCA_036834025.1 of Limnohabitans sp. GTDB lineage: Bacteria > Pseudomonadota > Gammaproteobacteria > Burkholderiales > Burkholderiaceae_C > Limnohabitans. The sequence goes on along the minus strand of DAITOS010000019.1, from coordinate 31,914 downwards.
TGGGTTTATTAAATTCACTGGCCATTTTTGCAAGCAACTTATTTGGGGCGACTCCAATTGAGCAGGTCAGTTGAGTTGCCTGAAAAATACTTTTCTGTATAAGTCGCGCAAGGACAAGTCCCCCTTGTCTTTGACCACCAGGCGTTTGAGTAAAGTCTATATAAACCTCATCAACTCCTCTATCTTCCATCACCGGGGCAATTTCAGTAATGATACTTTTAAATAATCTTGAGTATTTTCTGTATTCCTCAAAGTCTACTGGCAACAAAATTGCCTCAGGACATAGGGCAGCAGCCTTCATCAATCCCATGGCTGAACCAATTCCAAAATGGCGTGCAGCATATGTCGCAGTTGTAATTACGCCTCTTCCGACATAATCTTTTAATCTAGGAAATACCTCAAGCGGATACTCTGAGAATGGAGCACTCCTCCAATCTTTTGAAGGATCGAGCTTTACTAAACGCTCCCAATAGCTGTCTTCACGTCTTCTAGATCCACCAATTACCACTGGAAGTCCCTTTAGCTGAGGGTACCTAAGTAGCTCAACTGACGCGTAAAAGGCGTCCATATCTAGATGTGCAATCCGCCTTACTAGCGGGACATCAAGACTTGTAGTGACATCAAGATTTTCTAAAAACTCGGATGCACTCATCTAAAACAAAAAGTGCCGTTAAATGAAATAAATGGACTCGTATTTAGGTTGGGAAAGTTCCAGGCAACAAAATGGAGGTGTCAATTTGGTCAATTCCAGTCTTACCGCAAAAAGCCATGGTTAAATCAAGCTCGTTTCGAATTAACTGCAAAGCTTTCGTCACACCTTGCTCGCCCATAGCACCAAGACCATATAAAAACGCACGACCGATGTATGTACCCTTTGCACCTAATGAGACAGCTTTCAATACATCTTGTCCGCTTCTGATACCTCCGTCCATATGAACTTCAATTTGTGAGCCTACCTCACTAACTATACTAGGCAAGGACTCAATACTGGACTGAGCTCCATCTAATTGTCTGCCACCGTGATTAGAGACGATGATGGCATCTGCGCCACTATTCACTGCAAGACGTGCATCCTCAATATCTTGAATACCCTTAAGAATTAATTTACCTCCCCATTTTTTCTTGACCCACTCAACGTCATCCCAATTGAGGGCTGGATCAAATTGCTTAGCAGTCCAATCTGACAATGAACCCATATCGTCCACGCCTTTAACGTGTCCAACAATATTTCCAAATTCTCTGTTGTTTGTACCAAGCATACCTAAACACCACTTTGGCTTAGTCATCATATTCAAAATATTTGGAATCGTTAATTTAGGCGGAGCAGACAAACCGTTTTTAAGATCCTTATGACGCTGTCCCAAAATTTGAAGATCCAGTGTAAGCACTAAAGCAGAGCAATTGGCAGCTTTTGCCCTATCGATCAAGCTCTCTATGAATGCACGGTCTTTCATCACATACAACTGAAACCAAAAGGGATGCCCCTGAATCCCCTTTGAAACGGCCTCAATTGAGCAAATACTCATTGTTGACAAAGTAAAAGGGATACCAAACGCTTTGGCTGCCCGGGCGGCAAGAATTTCGCCGTCTGCGTGTTGCATCCCAGTAAGCCCAGTTGGGGCGATGGCGACAGGCATACTAACATCTTGGCCGATCATTTTTGAGCGAGTACTTCTACCCTCTAAATTCACAGCTACTCGCTGACGAAGTTTGATTTTTTGAAAATCACTCTCGTTGGCCTTGTAAGTGCTCTCTGTCCAACTACCGGAGTCAGCATAATCGTAGAACATACGCGGCACACGTTTTTGTGCAAGTCGTCTTAAATCTTCAATGTTGGTGATCACGCTCATATTTAATCTCTTTCTTTAAAGTGATTTTTTAGTCTGTCTATTTGCAATCTAATCTGTACGGGTGATGTGCCCCCCAGAGTAGAGCGGGCATTCAGCGAACCTTTAAGTGTTAAAACCTCAAATACATCTTTTTCAATGGAGGGATTAACCGCTTTTAACTCAGCTATATTTAATTCACTTAGGCCTTTGTTTGAATCTTGAGCCAAACGAACAATTTTTGCTACAGCCTCATGTGCGTCTCTAAATGGCAGACCTTTTCTAACTAAATAATCAGCTAAATCTGTTGCCGTTGCATAACCCTTTAAAGCGGCCTCCTCCATAGCCTGAGCGTTAACCTGGATTCCACCGGACTTTACTCCAGTTTTAGCCTCTTCTTGACCGCCCATCATTTCATCAAAAATTCTGAGGGTATCTTTTAACGTATCAACCGTATCAAACAACGGCTCTTTGTCTTCTTGGTTATCTTTGTTGTAAGCCAAAGGCTGGCCTTTCATCAAAGTTAGCAATCCCATTAAGTGACCTACTACCCTCCCCGTTTTACCTCTTGCCAACTCAGGCACATCAGGATTTTTCTTTTGGGGCATGATAGAACTACCTGTTGTGAAGCGGTCAGATAGCTTTATAAACCCGAAATTTTGGCTCATCCAAAGCACCAACTCTTCACTCATTCTGCTAATGTGAACCATACAAAGAGCGGCCGCAGAGGTAAACTCAATTGCAAAATCTCGGTCGCTGACAGCATCCAAGCTATTTTGGCAAACACAAGGCGCTCCCTCTTTGTCAACCATTCCTAGGGTTCGCGCTACTCGCTCTCGGTCTAAGGGGTAACTGGTACCCGCCAGCGCAGCGCTCCCTAAGGGCAAACGATTGACCCTTACCCGTACCTCTTTAAATCTCTCTAAATCTCTCCCGAGCATCTCCACGTAAGCCAACATGTGATGGGCAAAGGAAATTGGCTGAGCAACTTGGAGATGGGTGAAGCCAGGCATAACAACCTCCACATTGGCCTCAGCGACTTCAACCAAAGAGTGTTGAAAATGTTTTAGTAGATCACAGATCTCATCAATTTCATCTCTGAGCCAAAGCCTTACATCGGTTGCAACTTGATCATTCCTGCTGCGACCAGTATGAAGTCTTTTACCAGCGTCCCCCACCATTTGGGTAAGTCTAGCTTCAATATTTAGATGAACATCTTCCAGATCCAGTTTCCACTCGAATTGATTATTATGAATTTCCTCACTAATGCGTCGCATTCCTTTAACGATTTCATCATAATCAGTTGAACTAATTATTTTTTGATGTGCGAGCATCTCTGCATGCGCAAGTGAGCCCTCAATATCTGCACGCCACAAGCGCTTATCGAAAGTGACACTAGAGGTGTACCGTTTGACCAATTCACTCATAGGCTCAGCAAAAAGGGCTGACCAGGATTGGGACTTTTTATCGAGTTGATTAGAAGACATAGCTAAGGATTTTAGCCTTAACTGCGAGAACTTTAGAATGACGTAAATTCTCTGATTCCAACTGATTCGACTACACTTATTAACAGTAAGATCTCACAAAACGCCCAGACTATGACGCCATGTTGATTCAAAGCCGATGCAAAACACTAAAATTGTTTTAACAAGACCTGAAAAAGAGTCCAAACACTGGCTTGATGGGCTTAAAGGAGCGGGCTTTGACGTCGTCAATTGGCCGCTAATTGAGATTGAACACCTGAATCCCAATCAAGCTTGCGAGGAAATCCTCTCAAATTTGGATACTTTTTCAGCAATTGCCTTTGTCAGCTCCAGCGCAGTTGATCATTTTGTCAGTTCAGTCCTGAACTTTAAAAACCTCACCCATACAGAGAAGTTTCCTTGGCCGAACCTTAAGTATTGGGCCACAGGGCACGGAACGGTGCAAGCCCTATTACGTGCCGGAGTAGATGAAAATAAGATATGTATGCCAGCCAAAAATGCAGCTCAGTTTGATTCAATTGAGCTTTGGAGAGTAGTCAAGGACAGCTTAACTGAGAGCGACATGGTTTTATTTGTAAGGGGTTTAAATGAAGAAGATCATCAAGCTTTAAACAAGGAGCAAAATTCTAGCTCTCAGCCCATTTCGCATAATCAAAATTTAGAGCCACCAACGGGTAGTAATTGGTTAATTTGGCAGTTAAAGCAACAAAATATACAAGTTCAATCCATTGAGGTGTACCGCAGAAAAATACCAAATTGGAGCGATGTGCAAAAATTAGATGCAATTGAAGCTTTAAAAAATAAGGCTATTTGGATCTTTAGTAGCTCATTGGCAATAGAGAATTTGGCAATCCTTTTGCCCCTAGAGGACTGCTCTAGGGGGTTTGCAGTTGCAACTCATGAGCGCATCGCATTAAAAGCAAAAGAAGTGGGATGGGGTGTTGTGTGCGTGTCACGACCAACGATAGTCGACATTATTAAATCACTAGAATTAATTCATATCAATTGAGTCCATATTTTGAACACATCCACAAACTCATCCCAAGATAAAAATACCAGCGACTTGAGCTCTAAAAAACTTCGTTGGCTATTTATTAGTCTTTTTTGTATTACGTCCTTAGCACTTTTTAGCGCACTTTTTTTATGGTCAAAACTATCAACGATTGAGCAGATATTGGCAAAGCAAAGTGCAGAATCTAATAGTCAATCTTTAGAGGCCAAGGTCAACTCAAAAGATGCTCAAGAATTAGCTCGTGAAACAGCAGCCAAGCTCGCACTCTTGGATGCAAAAGTGATGGAGGTGTCACTTCAACGAGCTCAACTTGAAGAGTTGATGGTTTCTCTATCACACACCAGAGATGAAAACTTGGTTAATGAAATTGAATCGGCTCTAAAACTAGCTGAGCAACAATCTCAACTCACAGGTAGTGCGCAACCATTAATTTCCGCACTTAAAAACGCGGAGCAAAGAGTTGCAAAATCCTCTCAACCCAAATTAATTTCTATTGATAGGGCATTGATCAAAGACATTGATTTAATCAAATCTTCTCCTGTATTTGACACTCCGAGTTTACTCATCAAATTAGACCAATTAACTCAAAAAGTTGTTGACTTGCCCCTTCTAAACGAGCCACAACCTAAAATAATTGAATCCAGCTCTAATGCATTTCCAGATGATCGAAATAACTCAGCAATGGATGCCGACAAGAAATTAACTGCTGAAAAGAGTTGGTCTCAATCTATCAGGGGTGCAGGGGCAATCGTAGATTCAGACCGTTGGTGGGATATTGTTTCTGTTCATATATGGGAACAAATTAAAGGCCTTGTTCGAATCACCCGGATTGATCAACCCGAGGCAAGCTTACTGACTCCAAGTCAGAGCTATTTTCTTAAGGAAAATCTTAAACTGCGCACACTCAACGTGAAACTAAGTCTTCTTGCACATCAAATGAGTTCCTTCAAGACGGATTTGGTCGAGTGCGATAAGGAGCTAAACAAATACTTTGATATGCAATCAAAACAAGGTCAAAGTGTTTCAGCACTTTTGAAAGAAATTCACTCGCTTAGTATGCAACCGGAAATACCTGTGATACAAAATACATGGGCTGCAATAAGCGCGGCCTCCATAGGGCATTGAGATGAGAGCAGCCATTTGGTTTTTAACCCTCTTTAGTATCGCAGTAGCCCTAGCTATTGGGGCGCAGCACCCTGGTGGTTTGGTATCGATTTTTATGAGTGGTTACAGGATTGATTTATCAATTAACTTTGCAATACTCTTACTCATCGTAGGATTTGTAGTTTTGTATATATCAACTAGAGCGATATCTGTTTTATTCGACCTGCCCAAAGTCGCAAAACGTTGGAGACTCCAACAACGTGAGCGTCTTACACACGAGTGTTTACTCAGCGCACTTGAGCAACTCATGACGGGTAGGTACGTTCGCTCAATAAGCTTCGCAAATCAAGCTATTGAGAGTGCCGACTCGTTGGTCAATCTTTCTGAGGATGATGTTTCAACTCCCAGATACATGACTCAATTAATAGGTTTAGCACATCTAATAGGAGCTGAGAGCGCACATGCACTAAGAGACGTTAAAACACGAGACACACACCTCCAATCACTTTTAAATAAATTTCCTACACCAGGCTTATCCAATAGTTTTGAGATCAGGGAGGCCTCCCTTATCTCTGCGGCACGTTGGTCTATAAGCGAAGCTGATCCCCTTGGTGCCCTAGCTTGGCTAGATGAATTAAAAGGTGGGGTTGCAAGGCGTACCTTAACGCTCAGGCTTAAGCTCAAATCAGATCGACTTGCAAAACACCAAAAAGCCGCACTGGAGACCGCTAGACTACTTAATAAGCACGGCGCCTTCTCAGACAATGCAGCAAAAGGGTTACTCAAAAGTCTTTGTATTTCGAGTATCGAAGACTGTAACGAACCAGAGCAACTAAAACAAACTTGGAGAATATTTAACGTCAACGAGAAATCCTTACCAGATGTTGCTATAAATGCTGCAGAGAGGCTTATAAAGCTAAAGGGGGATCCTCAAACAGCGTTAGCATGGGTCTCACCGGTATGGGATAACTTAATCAACAAGACGACAGCTCTATCTAGTGAACAAACAGAGAGACTCATTAAAACTTTGTCTGATATCTTAAAAGAGTTGGGACCTGATAAAAGTTGGCTTGCAAAAGTAGATCATGCTCGCGCCTCTAAGCCAACTGACCCTTACCTGCAGTTTTTAAGTGCGATGGTTTGTATGCATAACGGTTTATGGGGGAAAGCACAGCAATTGATGCAAGAGGCCTCTCTTAATTTAAGCAAGCCCAGCATGAAAAAACAAGCTCTGCTAACTCTTGCTGAATTGGCGCTACAAAGAGGCGACGAAGGTGGAGCTAATACACTTTGGAAAAAAATTGCATTGATGGGTTAAATTACAAAACATCACAAACAAAAAAAAGAGGAGACTTTTAAATCCCCTCTCTTTTAAACCTCTAATGGATTTAATTAGATTCCAATACTGATATCAGATAAATTTTTGCGGGTCTCAACTAATATTAGAGGTCCCTCATCTACCACTATCACGGGTGGTCTTGGTCTTGGAACATGAATCGGCTTTGGCTCAGAGTTAATGATCATTTGAACCTGGGCGATACGCTCTGGGTTACTGTTGACCCACTCAAGTCCAGAGGTCCTGGCCATTTGTACAAGGTGATCAACTGGTAGATCGTAACGCTGAACTTTAGGCATTTCTGCCTTAATTGGGGATTTATCCACTGATGAATGGGCTTGATCTGTTGCTGAGTGAAAAGCTTGCCCAGACTCAACCTGCGATTCAGTACCCATGTGGGTTTGCTCCGCATTGGACACAGAGTCGCCGTTAGACCGATCTTGTCTTTCACGACGCTCGCGTCCATAGCGATCTCTAGATCTGCGGTCACGACGTTCCTCTACGCGCTCCATATCAACACCTGCAGCTGCACCTTGCGAAGCAGTGGCGGCAAGGTTATTGGGATCTTGTTCTAAAGCAGCTCCTTCGGCATTGGTCTCTTGAGTGCGGGGACGTCTTGGTTCACGACCTTCAGATCTTTCACGTCTTCTAGGACGCTCAGACTTCTCATTCAAAGGAACATTAGGCGTTGAATTGAGTTGCTCAGGCATTTTTTCAACTTGGGCTCCCTCTAGTGGCAATGATTCCTGGTTAGCCCGCTCTCGTTGCTCTCTTGGTTCTTTGCTTGAGGGGCCAGATTGATTTCTTTGTCCCTGATTTCTGCCTTGTCCGTTTTGATTAGAACGCCCCTCTGTTCGCTCTGGTCTAGCGTCTACGCGCTCGGGTTTCTCTGATCTTGATTGAGGTTTATCAGATCTATCGGATTTATCTGATCGTTCAGCTCCTCTGTCTCCTCTGTCGCCTCTTTCATTTCTTCTGCCTGAGCCTCTGCGCCCATCTCCTCTTTGGCCCCCCTCTCTTGGTGGTCGGGCTGAGGTACGTTGACCGTCCTTATTCTTGTCTACAGTTTCAGGTTTCAACTCCTCTGTTGCTGGCTTAGATTTAAATAAATTTTTAAACCAACTTACAAATCCCGAGTCAGCACTTGCATGCTCTTTCTTTGCCGTATCAGTCTTAGGGGCAGCTTTATTTGCTTTAGGCTCAGCGATAGGAGCCGGTGCATCTGGCAAAACTCCCTTGATAACTGGTGTTTGTCGATTTGTTGGCTCTTGAGCACGACGGGTCACTGAAGTTGGATCTTCAATTTCCTCTACCATTTTGTAACTGGTTTCTACGTTATCGAGTCTTGCGTCATCGTGCTTGAGACGCTCTAACTTGTAATTTGGAGTTTCAAGAGATTTATTGGGAATCAACAAAACATTAATGCGTTGTTTGATTTCGATTTTTGCGATCTCTGTACGTTTTTCGTTAAGCAAGTAAGAAGCAACTTCAACTGGCACCTGAGCATAAACTGCAGCAGTGTTATCTTTCATGGATTCTTCTTGGATGATACGAAGAATCTGAAGAGCAGAGCTCTCTGAATCCCTGATGTGACCTGCACCCCCGCATCTCGGGCATGGAATTGAAGCCCCCTCAGACAAGGCGGGACGAAGTCTTTGTCGACTCATCTCAAGTAAACCAAACTTACTGATGCTTCCAAACTGAACTCTTGCTCGGTCTTGTCTTAGTGCATCACGGAGTCGGTTTTCAACTTCGCGACGGTTCTTGGACTCCTCCATATCAATAAAGTCAATCACTATCAAACCGCCCAAATCGCGAAGCCTCATTTGCCTAGCTACTTCATCTGCGGCTTCCAAATTAGTTCTGGTCGCGGTCTCCTCAATATCTCCGCCTTTGATGGATCTAGCAGAGTTGACATCCACAGAAACCAAAGCCTCGGTGTGATCTATAACGATTGCACCACCGCTTGGCAAAGTGACTGTTCTTGCATAAGCGGATTCAATTTGGTGTTCAATTTGAAAACGACTAAAAAGTGGCGTGTCATCTCTGTAACGCTTTACACGCTCTGCGTGCTCTGGCATGACGTGCGACATGAACTGAGCTGCTTGCTCATACAGATCGTCTGTATCTATTAAGATATCCCCGATCTCAACGTTGAAATAATCTCGAATTGCTCGAATGACTAAGCTGGATTCTTGATAAATCAAGAACGCGCCTTTGTTGGCTTTTCCAGCGCCGTCAATAGCGTTCCAAAGTTTTAATAAGTAGTTAAGATCCCACTGAAGCTCTGCAGCTGTTCGCCCAATGCCAGCTGTGCGGGCAATGATTGACATACCGTTAGGGTATTGCAACTGATCCATAGCTTCTTTGAGCTCTGCACGGTCATCACCCTCAATGCGTCGACTGACACCGCCGCCCCTTGGGTTGTTAGGCATCAAAACAACATATCGACCAGCGAGTGATATGAAAGAGGTTAGTGCAGCACCTTTGTTGCCTCGCTCTTCTTTCTCAACTTGTACCAGAATTTCCTGGCCTTCCTTGATTACGTCTTGAATACGGGCTTGACTTGGAGCGATGCCAGAGGAGAAATACTGCTTGGATATTTCTTTAAACGAGAGAAAACCGTGACGTTCCTCGCCGTAATCCACAAAACACGCCTCAAGTGAGGGCTCAACACGAGTGACTACGGCCTTGTAAATATTACCTTTGCGCTGCTCTCGTCCTTCAATTTCGATTTCATAGTCTAATAATTTTTGACCATCTACGATCGCCAAGCGTCTTTCTTCAGCTTGGGTTGCATTAATTAGCATCCGTTTCATGATGCGTTCCTTTATCTCAAACAATACATACCCCATAACGGGATGAACAATGCCCGAGTCTATGAAACTAAAAACGAATGGAAAGAGAAGTGAAGCTTTGAAACCAAAGCGCGCTTTAAATACCTTTTAGGGGCTATGGCGCGTAGGTGTTTTATGCTTTTGGATAGGAGCGAGCCGTGCTCGAGTGATGGGGGCATAAAGCCCTTTTAAACTCTGTACAAGGTTTTTGCGTGCAATGACGCGCTTAGCCCTACTAACATGCGAAAACACTTCGCAGTTACTAAATAGTTCTAGCATCATGATCAACAAAAACATAGCTGTCGTTACTCGCTTTTTTCCGCTGTAGCTTCATCTGTTTATGACGCTACAACTTCGTTAATTCCGTTCAAGTTTCTAAAATCATCGGCTCTACATGAGGATTTGCATCAAACTGCCAAAACGTTGGTCAGGGCATACAAATAAATAACTCACATGGCATCGACTTCGCAACGGCCATTCTCGTGCTCTAATCTCTTATTCAAATCAAGCACTTAGAGAACAGATCGCTGGTAATGAACATTATAGACCCAGACATGACGGCAAAACTGCCGAGCGCCAAAACAATCACCGTAGACGAAGAGTCTGCAGGGCAAAGACTTGACAATTTTCTAATAAAACACCTTAAGGGTGTCCCAAAAACTCACATTTACAGGATCATTCGTAGTGGAGAGGTAAGAGTAAACAAGGGTCGGGTTGACGCCCAAACCAGAATTTTAGAAGGTGACCTCGTTCGCATTCCCCCAGTCAGAGTCAGCATGGGCGAGGAGCTAGGGGAAACACCTGAGCCCAAAGATACAACACCAGCGAAAGAATTTCCAATCCTTTTAGAAGATGAATGGATGTTGGCAATTAACAAACCCTCAGGAGTCGCGGTGCACGGAGGTAGTGGGGTCAGTTTTGGAGTCATAGAGCAACTGCGCAGTTCAAGGCCCTTAGCAAAACTTCTTGAACTGGTCCACAGGTTGGACAAAGAGACATCTGGGATTTTGCTGGTTGCAAAAAAAAGAAGCTCTCTCGTACAACTACAGGGGCAATTTAAAGGTCGAGAGACGGGGAAAACATATTTAGCCCTGGTCAAAGGTCAGTGGCCGTCTAATAAAAAGGTGATCGACCTACCGCTACTCAAATACACAATCGGCCCTGGAGACGGTGTAGGTGAGGGAGAAAGGCGGGTTAAGGTGTTGGCCCATAACGATCCAAATGGACTGCGCGCAATTACTTTGGTTAAGCTATCAAGGCTTGTGGGGGGGTTTAGTCTACTGGAGGTCACAATTAAAACGGGTAGAACCCACCAAATTAGGGTTCACTTGGCAAGTCAAGGCTATCCAATCGTTGGCGATGATAAGTACGGTGATTTCGATCACAATAGGGAGTTGAAAAAAATGGGCCTAAAGCGGATGTTCTTGCATGCCTGGAGGCTTAGATTTAATCATCCGAATAGTGAAAAAAGCGTTCTACTAGAAGCTCCCTTACCGCCAGAATTGCAGGAATTCATAGACCATGTCCAACCTCCCATCAAGATCTAGACAATTTGACTTGATTGCGTTTGATTGGGACGGAACGCTTTTTGACTCAACAAAAATAATCGTTCGCTGCATCCAAGAGGCAGTCAAAGATGTAGGAGGCCAATCCCCTACTGATGAGAGGGCAGCGTACGTGATTGGACTGGCCCTAGGGCCGGCTCTTGCCCACGCCGCCCCCGATGTTCCAGCGCATAAATACCCAGAACTCAGCAAAAGGTATGGTCATCATTATGTCAATCACAAGGACGATTTAACTCTCTTTGATGGTACCCTTGAGATGCTTAATGATCTTCGCTCAAAGTCCTTCAAAATCGCAGTCGCAACTGGCAAAAGTCGCACAGGCCTTAATGATGCATTAAGCACTGCAGCATTGAAGGATGTCTTTCATTCAACCCGAACTGCAGATGAAACGGCTGGCAAACCTGATCCGAAGATGCTACTGGAGTTGATGGAGGAGTTGAGAATTCTTCCCTCAAGGACACTTATGATTGGTGACACTTCGCACGATTTATTAATGGCAAAAAGGGCCGGCTGTGCAAGCATTGGAGTCAGCTACGGAGCTCACAAAGGCGATAGCCTTAAAGAATTTGATCCCCTCTACATAGCCCCATCAATTAAAGATTTACATCAGTGGATCGTTGAGAATGGATGAGAAAATATTTTTATGCTCCTCTGGCGCGCTCATTGACGCTCAGCCAGCGGTCCCTTTTGATGTAATCTATGAAGGGCTGACTTGCAGAGCGTTTGCTGTGCGTCACAAAGGCCTTGTTCAGGCTTATTTAAATCGTTGCGCTCACATTCCTATGGAAATGGATTACCAGGCAAACCGGTTTTTTGATGAATCTGGGAAATGGCTGCTCTGCGCAACTCACGGTGCAGTCTATAAACCAGAAACTGGGGAATGTGTTGAAGGCCCCTGTCGCGGCAATTTAGTAAAAATCACCCTTTCTGAGTCAGACGGCAACGTCTACTGGCATACTACTCACAATCTTAAAATTTTTGTTTTTTAAAATAATGAATCAACCTCTGAACGATCCTAATGGCTCAGGAACTAATACAAACGCCAACACAAATGCCAACTCAACCGCCCCCACCAGCACCCCCAATCAGCCTGGACGCACAACTGATAGCGCTCAATTTCCGACTTGGGGCCAAGCCACTCTAGAAAAGTGGGCTTTTGCAGCTTTAGAAGAACAGCGCCTTGCTAGACGCTGGAGAACCTTTATACGCTTTGCTTGGTTGGTTGTGCTGGTGGTCGCAGGCTTCATAACTATGTACAAAAATACTGGCCCAACAACCACAAGCGGCGAACACACTGGGGTAGTAGAAATTAAAGGGGAGATTTCTGCTGACTCAGATGCTAGCGCTGTGTGGATTAATCAAGCTCTTAAAGATGCATTTGAAGATGAGAATACAAAAGCTGTCGTCCTCCTAATCAACTCCCCCGGGGGAAGTCCAGTGCAGGCCGGTATGATCAATGACGAAATCAAACGTTTAAAAACAAAGCACAAAAAACCCGTCTACGCCGTGGTCGAAGAAACTTGTGCCTCTGCGGCCTATTACATCGCTGTTGCTGCAGATGACATTTATGTCGACAAAGCAAGTATTGTGGGCAGTATCGGGGTATTGATGGACGGATTTGGCTTTACCAGCATCATGGATAAAGTAGGAGTTGAGAGACGACTTCTCACCGCAGGTGAAAACAAAGGATTCATGGATCCATTTAGCCCAATGTCCAAAACTCAAAAAGCATTTGCATTAAAAATGTTAGACCAAATTCACCAACAGTTCATAGGCGTTGTGAAAGAGGGCAGAGGCGAGAGACTCAAGGAGTCACCAGATCTCTTTAGTGGTCTATTTTGGACTGGGCAGGAGTCAATTGAAATGGGACTTGCAGATGGCCTTGGCAGTTTGGATTACGTTGCGCGAGAGGTAATTAAAGCAGAAGAGTTGGTGGACTACACCAAGCGCGACAATGTTGCAGAAAGATTGGCGAAACGCTTTGGTGCTGCATTGGGTGCAGGAGCAGTTAAAGCCCTGAAAACCTGGCCTGAAATACACTAAGCTTTAGCCCGAAAACATCAAATTCCGATAGCAAATACGACTGGCAAATTTTGCGGAAGCTCAAAGCCCATACGCCTCCAATCGGCTACTGATTTGCATGCGTTTTTCATTTGACTCATTGTTAAACCCACACTAATCCCCACCCTGGTATTTGAATTTAAGTTGCTAAGTAAAGACTTGAACAGGGCGTTGTTTCTGTAGGGCGTCTCAATAATGAGTTGGGTTTGCTCGCTCCTAAGCGCAATAGACTCCAACTCTTTCAGACGTTTCGCTAGGGCTGTGCTTTCGTGAGGCACATAACCTACAAATGCAAAACTTTGACCATTTAGACCAAAAGCACTCAAGGCCATCAATATTGAAGAGGGCCCTACCAAAGGGACAACAGTTATATCTAGAGCATGCGCAGCCCTTACTACGGAGGACCCAGGGTCTGCAACTGCAGGCATCCCGGCCTCACTCGCAAGACCCATTGAGTGCCCCTCTAGAGCGGGTTTAAGGAGTTGAGCGATATCTGATTTTTGGTTCGATCGAGATTGTCCAGAGTGATCGCCCTTTTTATGAATTTGATGAGCAAGCTCTTGTATATTAATTTGCTGAATCGGTTGAGAAAGAGGACACACTTCTCCAACTCTTTTAAGGTAAGCGCGAAGGGTTTTTGAATTTTCGCAGATCCAATAGCCCAGTTCACTTGCAACTTGTAGCGTTTTGATGGGCAATACATGGGCAATAGGAATTTGCTCATCACACCCAAAATCCAGCGTACCGGGAACTAAAAACAAAGAGCCGTAATTTTGATTTGTTTTTTCAAGCATATTCAAACGTATCAGGAGATAAAGTCAAAACAGTTTCAAACCTGCTTGCCTTAGAAGGGTGCAAGTACAAATTAAGGGCAGTCCAATCAAAGCCGTTGGATCATCACTTTGGATCAGCTCTAAAAGCGCAATTCCAAGACCCTCACTTTTGGCGCTGCCTGCGCAGTCATAAGGCGTTTCTGCTCGCAAATAGTCCTCGATATCAGCATCTTCCAAATTTCTAAATTTCACCCTCACTGACACCAAGTCCTCAGCAAGAAATCCAGTACGTGTGCAGACAACTGCAACAGCTGTCTCAAAATGAACTTCTCTACCCTGCAGCCTTCTTAGTTGTAAAACTGCTTTCTCATGAGTTCCGGGCTTACCTAAAGACTCTCCACTTAAGTTGACCACTTGGTCAGAGCCTATGACAAACGCATCTGGATTCAATTGGGCTACTGCTTGCGCTTTAGCTACCGCCAATCTCCTAGCCAAGAACTGCGGGCTCTCCCCTACCTGAGGAGTCTCATCAACCTGTGGTGCAACGACCTCAAAAGGGATTTTCAAGCGCTCCAATAACTCTTTTCTATACGGGGATGTTGAAGCTAATATTAGTTTGTATGGGTTCATTGAGATAATTTCGAAATTTCACATCACGATTCTCTTACACTTAGCTTGATGAAACAAAACATTGAACTAAATCAATTAGACATTTTGAATTTTGCCCAAAGCTCTGGCGCCATTAGTGGTGAATTGCCCCTCTTGGGATTTGAACGCTTATGCGCTGAGGATTCAAGAAAATCCCCTAAAGAGTCTATCAATTGGAGTCTAAACGGTCAGCAAATCAAGACCCAAGACGGCATTAACCAAATTTGGCTTCACCTAAAAGCCAACACACACGTGATGATGACTTGTCAACGCTGTCTTGAGTTAGCCTCTTTTGATTTAAAAGTTGATAGAAGTTTTAGATTCGTTGACAGCGAAGAAACGGCCCTTGCACAAGACGATGAAAATGAGGAAGATCTTCTTGTAATGGATAGAAAATTTAATACATTAGATTTAATAGAGGATGAACTTATCATGAGTTTGCCTATAGTTCCAAGACACCAGATATGCCAAAACTTATTCTTAGAAGACCTTGCAAAAGAAGAACAGGGGAACCCGGACTTCCAACGCCCTAACCCATTTGCAGTACTGGCGAACTTAAAAAAGTCCACAAAGACTTGATTTGAATATCAAAATAGACCAAATTACATAGAGTGAGCTATAATCATGGGCTAATGTCAATTCAAGCAAAGCTTGTGTTTTGACTTGTCTAGATTTGAAAAACCAAGAATTCCGAGGAGCCTGACATGGCCGTCCAACAAAATAAAAAATCTCCATCCAAGCGCGGTATGCACCGTTCACACAACGCATTAAACGTACCTGGAATGGCGGTTGAGCCAACCAGCGGCGAAGTTCATTTGCGTCACCACATCAGCCCTAACGGCTTTTACCGTGGTCGCAAAGTGCTAAAAACCAAATCAGAAGCATAAAGCCTCTGATTTGAATGAGCCCGTCGCTTTAACTTGGCGCGGGCTTTTGTATTCTTGCCCCTTGCTTTTGCAACTCAATACCCCCTACTAACACAGCCATCCTATGATTACATTGGCCGTTGATTGCATGGGTGGAGACCATGGTACTTCTGTCACGATACCTGCTTGTCTCAAATTTTTAAAAAACCATCCCGATGCACACCTAATTTGCGTTGGTCTTAAAGACAGTATTTCTGATTTTTCGCACCCAAGAATCACATTAATCGAGGCCCCAGAGGTCGTAGAGATGGATGATGCAGTGGAGATTGCACTCAGGCGTAAGAAAAAATCTTCCATGCGAATTAGTATCGAACAGGTCAAAGACGGCCATGCACAGGCCGCCATTTCAGCGGGAAATACGGGTGCATTAATGGCGATTGCAAGATATGTTTTAAAGACGATTGAAGGCATAGAGCGACCCGCAATTGCTGGACAAATGCCCAACGTTAAGGGTGGCGGTACAACCATGCTTGACCTTGGCGCAAATGTAGATTGCACGCCTGAACATTTAATTCAGTTTGCCGTCATGGGCTCTGCTTTAGTCTCCGTCCTTCACGGGATCGAAGAACCCAGTGTTGGGTTACTCAATATTGGAGAAGAGGCCATCAAAGGCAGTGAAGTAATCAAAAGGACTTCTGAATTAATGCAAACCGTTGCCAATTCTGGTGGTTTGAATTTTTATGGAAACGTCGAAGGAAATGACATTTTCAAAGGAACCACCGATATAGTAGTTTGTGATGGTTTTGTTGGAAATGTTGCATTAAAGGCCAGCGAAGGACTTGCAGCGATGGTTACTCAAATGCTCAAAGAAGGCTTCTCAAGCAACATATTTACCAAAATATCCGGAATAATCGCTCTTCCTGCGCTATCTTCGTTTAAAAAGCGAGTTGACCATAGGCGTCATAACGGCGCTGCATTACTCGGGTTGCAGGGGTTGGTTTTTAAAAGTCATGGCTCAGCAGACGTACTTGCTTTTGAAAATGCACTAAACCGAGCGTATGATGCAGTACTTAACCATTTGCTGGACAAGGTTCGGGTTCGAATCTCTCAAGCTGCACCGTTTTTGGCCGCAAGCCAATTAGGTAAAGATTTGGGTAATAGCACTATAGATGAATGACTAGAAACGCGCGAATTACTGGAACGGGTAGTTATCTGCCCCCCCGAAAAGTCTCCAACGCCCAGATCGTTGATCAACTGGCGAAGCTTGGCATAGAAAGCTCAGATTCATGGATTGTCGAGCGCACTGGAATTGGCTCACGTCACTTCGTAGACGCGGGCGTTTACAGTAGCGATTTGGCTTTTGAAGCTTCTAAAGAGGCTTTATCTGCTGCAGGGTTGGGAGCTGAGGATATTGACTTAATCATTGTTGCCACCTCAACGCCTGATATGGTATTTCCCTCCACTGCGTGTATTCTTCAAAACAAACTCCAAGCCCTGAGTGCTACTTCAAATGCAATTGCAGGAGCACCCGCTTTTGATATTCAGGCTGTTTGCAGTGGTTTTGTATATGCACTGAGTGTTGCAGATGCGATGATTTGCTCGGGCAGAGCCAATAAAGCTTTGGTTGTAGGAGCTGAAGTCTTTTCAAGACTATTGGACTTTAAAGATAGAACGACCTGCGTCCTATTTGGAGACGGTGCTGGAGCCGTTGTTCTCGAGGCGTCCGAGAAACCCGGTATTTTGGCAACCGATATCCACTCTGACGGCAAACATACTGACATCCTATGTGTCCCAGGCCATGTGAGCGGTGGTGAGATATCAGGGAATCCCCTCCTCAAAATGGACGGTCAAGCCGTCTTTAAATTAGCGGTTGGACTTCTTGAGAAAACGGCTACAACATGTTTAAACAAGGCAGGCTTAGATCCCAAAGATATAGATTGGCTTGTGCCTCATCAAGCCAACATCAGAATCATACAAAGTACGGCAAAAAAGATGGGGTTGTCTATGGACAAAGTTATCTTGACCGTCCAAGATCATGGCAACACCTCTGCAGCATCCATACCGCTCGCTCTTGACTACGGGGTAAGATCTGGAAAAATAAAAGTAGGCCAAAATCTGCTTTTAGAAGGCGTTGGTGGAGGCTTTACTTGGGGCTCTGCAGTGCTGACTTTTTAACCTGTAATTTATAAAAATGAAAAAGATTGCTTTCTTATTTCCTGGTCAAGGATCCCAATCTGTTGGAATGCTAGACGCTTGGAACAATCACCCCAGTGTTTTAGAAACACTGAAAGAGGCCTCAGATGCTTTAAACGAGGACCTAGGTCAATTAATCTCTACGGGGACTAAAGAGGACCTTTCTTTAACGACCAATACTCAACCAGTCATGCTAGTAGCGGGGGTTGCAGCTTACCGCGTTTGGAGATCTGAAGGTGGGGCTGAACCCTCTGTTATGGCGGGTCACTCGCTAGGGGAATATTCTGCTTTAGTGTGCTCTGGAGCACTAAGCTTACAAGACGCAGCTCCCTTGGTTCGATTTAGGGCGAAATCAATGCAAGATGCCGTTCCAGTTGGCACAGGGGCTATGGCTGCTATTCTTGGCCTGGCCAGCGACAAAGTTATCGAAGGCTGCTCGCTGGTGTCTTTGGAAAACCCAGAGGAAAGCGTTCAGGCTGTTAACTTTAATGATCCACTTCAAACCGTGATTGCTGGCACCGTTGGCGGCGTTAACAAGGCATGTGAAGTTTTAAAATCCATGGGGGCTAAACGAGCTTTAATCCTTCCAGTGTCAGCTCCTTTTCACAGCGTTTTGATGAAACCTGCTGCTGAGCAATTAAAAGAGAAATTAGAAAGCACTAAATTTAATGCTCCTCTAATTGAGATAATCAATAATGTGGATGTATCAATCCAAAAAGAACCAGAACTAATTAAAGAATCTTTATATCGACAGGCATTCAATCCAGTTCGTTGGGTTGAGACTATTCGAGCGATGAAAGATATAGGGGTATATTTAACAGTCGAGTCAGGTCCTGGAAAAGTTCTTAGCGGCTTGACCCTTCGAATCGAACCCTCCATGCAAAGTGCTCCCCTTTATGACCCAAGCTCCTTGGCTAAGCTTCAAGAAATGTTGGCTAGCGAGTAATCTGGAGTCTTAACTCAACCTCTAGTTCGCATTTACTATCAGACTCACCTTATTTAAACTTTTTTATATTTCATATGTCAGTCCAAGAAATGAAGGGGCAAATCGCCCTCGTAACTGGTGCAACACGCGGAATCGGACAAGCGATTGCCAAATCACTCGCGCAAATGGGGGTACACGTCATTGGGACTGCCACAACCCAGGCAGGGGCAGAAAAAATTCAAGATGCACTAAGCGCATTTGAGGGTTGCTCAGGTGTCGTTTTGGACGTAACAGATCCCAGCGCATCAGTGGCGCTTGTTGACTCACTCACCAACGACAGGGGTGGTCTGCATATTTTGATAAATAACGCTGGTATCACCAAAGATATGCTAGCGATGCGCTTAAAGGAGGAGGATTGGGACGCCGTGATCGATACCAACCTCAAAGCTGTATTCACTTTGTCAAAGGCAGCAATTCGTCCAATGATGAAGCAAAGATTTGGTCGAATAATCAATATAACTAGCGTGGTCGGTGCAAGCGGCAATCCAGGTCAATCTAATTACGCAGCCTCCAAAGCAGGCGTAGCAGGGATGACAAGGGCTTTAGCTCGTGAGCTTGGCTCTCGCAACATCACGGTCAACTGCGTCGCGCCTGGTTTTATTGACACCGATATGACTGCTAGCCTGTCCGAAGATCAACAAAAAGCATTAATTTCCCAAATTCCCCTTAGCAGACTGGGATCTCCGTCTGATGTAGCCAATTTGGTTCAATTTTTGGCAAGTCCGTTGGCTTCTTACATCACTGGACAAGAAATACATGTCAATGGCGGCATGTTAATGGTCTGAAATTAAGTTTTTTTCAAAAATCTGAAATCTAATCTCTACTCGGCTAAAATTGCCTTCTTCTACACAACCCTCTGAGGGAATTAAATGAGCGATATCGAAGCACGTGTCAAAAAAATTATTGCTGAGCAACTTGGCGTTGAAGAGGCCCAGGTCACCCAGGAAAAGGCTTTTGTAGCCGATTTGGGAGCAGACTCACTTGATACGGTTGAACTGGTCATGGCGTTGGAAGACGAGTTTGGAATTGAAATTCCAGATGAAGACGCTGAAAAAATCACCACTGTTAAAAATGCAGTGGATTACGCATTAGCACATAAAAAAGCCTAATTTAATAGGCCAACCATCGGAAAGTAGTCGCTGAATGAGCCGTCGCCGCGTTGTCGTGACTGGCCTGGGTTGTGTCTGTCCTGTAGGTAATACAGTAGATGAATCCTGGTCAAACATTATTGCTGGTCACTCTGGAATAGAAAATATCACTCACTTTGATACGAGTGGCTTCGCTTGTCATTTTGGAGGTGAAGTTAAAGGATTAGATCTAGACTCCTACATCAGTCCAAAAGAAGCGCGGACGATGGACTCTTTTATCCACTTCGGAATAGTTGCAGCAGTTCAAGCCGTGTTAGACAGCGGATTACCTGTTGGAGACGCCCTAAACGAACTGACTGCTGAAAGAATTGGCTGCTTAATTGGCTCAGGTATTGGCGGACTGCCTCTTATTGAGAACATGCACGCGGAACTTGTGAACCGCGGACCACGCCGTATTTCTCCATTCTTTGTGCCCGCCTCAATTGTGAACATGATCTCCGGTCATGTATCCATGCGTTTTGGCTTTAAAGGCCCTAACCTTGCCATTGCAACCGCCTGTACCACGGGGCTCCATAGCATAGGTCAAGCAGGACGATTGATCGAATACGGAGATGCCGACGTAATGATTGCAGGTGGTGCTGAGGCAACGATCTCCCCCCTTGGTCTTGGCGGCTTTGCGGCCATGAGAGCACTATCAACAAGAAACGATGATCCAAAGTCTGCATCCAGGCCTTGGGATAAAGACCGTGATGGTTTCGTACTTGGTGAAGGCGCAGGTGTAGTTGTCCTTGAAGAATACGAGTTTGCCAAAGCCCGCGGCGCAAAGATTTACGCCGAGTTGGTTGGCTTTGGAATGAGTGCAGATGCTGGACATATGACCGCACCTAATATGGACGGCCCCAGACGCGCAATGGTTCACGCCATGAAAAATGCTCAAATTAATCCGGATGAGATTGATTACATCAACGCTCACGGTACCTCCACTCCGTTAGGAGATGTGAATGAAACGCATGCAATTCAAGCAGCCTTAGGTGATCACGCCAAGAATACAGTTATAAGCTCAACTAAATCCATGACTGGACATTTACTCGGCGGCGCTGGAGGCATTGAGAGTGTTTTTACGATACTTGGATTACACAACCAAATCGCACCACCCACTATTAATTTGGACAACCAAGATCCTGAATGTCCCCTCGACTACTGTGCTAACAAGGCTCGGGAAATCAATATGACCTACGCACTGAAAAATAACTTTGGGTTTGGCGGAACAAACGGAAGTTTGATTTTTAAACGCTTTTGATTTGGCAATGTCTGGTTTGAGACCAGTTCCGATAACATATTTAGGCTACTTCTATTTTTACTTTCACTTTCCCAACTGGCTTGTAAAACTCACCAACACGAGTCCCAAACTTAACCAGATTACTTGGATAAGGGTTTGTTTTGGACTTAGCCTCTTTTGTAATTGAGGTATCAAATCTGCTAAAGAAACGTAGATATAGCTACTACTAGCCAGTGCTAATAGGTAGGGAAGAAAGTCCTCATGACCGCGCATTAAAAGCAACCCCGCTAAGCCCCCAACAATGGTTACGCCACCGGCTAGACTCAATTTGATCACTGCATTTTTAGGTTGACTCGATCCAACCCCTAAGACAATTAGATCCCCCATGTGATGCGGAACTTCATGTACCAAAACTGCCAGGCTAGCTACAAGCCCAACCTGAAAATCTGCCATAAATGCAGCGGCCACCAATATACCGTCCCCAAAAGAATGCAAACTGTCCCCAAATAAAACTGCCCATCCACCTCCGTTAATGTGTGAATGGTCATGAACATGAGAATGAGAATGGGCGGCCGCAAAATTGTTTGTTGTATTACTGGCCGGATCGGTCAGGTGTTCATGCCTGTCTTTATTATCTTCATAGTGCGGGTGATGATGCTCATGCCCATGATGCCAAAGCTCTGCCTTGTCTAAGAGGAAGAAAAATAATATTCCTCCTAAAAGAGTACTCAATAGGCCCCTAGGATTTTGAGATGCCTCAAATGCCTCAGGGAGTAAATGAAGAAAGGCTGTAGCGAGTAAAGCGCCAGCGGCCAAACTAAGCAAATGCTGTGTGTACTTGGACATGACAGCTTTTACGAATAGCCAAGCCACCCAGACACTACCCACACCAGAGGCTAGGGTACCCAATAAAATCGAAATCAGTAAATAATTAAAGCTTTGCATAATATGCCAACGCAGATGAACTTAGTGCGCTTTATCCCAATTTTCTCCCAGACCAAGTTCCGCTAACAAAGGAACCTTTAAGTTAGCAACTCCGGCCATTAAACTTGGAATGTTCTGCTTAAGCCAATCCAACTCCTCAATTGGCACCTCAAATACGAGTTCATCATGAACTTGCATGATCATCTTGATTTTCTTCTCTTGTCTATCAAGCTCTTGCTGGACTTTTACCATGCTAAGCTTTATTAAATCTGCAGCTGTACCTTGCATGGGCGCATTGATAGCGGCTCGCTCAGCCCCTGCCCTTCTTGGGCCATTGGGTGAGTTGATCTCTGGCAGATATAAACGCCTACCAAAAACTGTTTCCACAAAACCCTTTTGACGTGCGCTGGTACGAGTTTCCTCCATGTAGCGTTTAACGCCGGCAAACCGCAGAAAGTACCTATCAATGTAGTTCTTAGCTGCAGAGTTATCTATGGATAAAGCCTTTGCAAGTCCAAATGCACTCATACCGTAAATCAAACCAAAATTAATGACCTTTGCGTACCTTCTTTGTTCTTGACTGACCTGCTCACTTGGAATTGCGAATATCTCCGCAGCCGTAGCTTTGTGTACATCCACACCCTCGTGAAATGCTCTTAATAAAGCATCATCCTCACTTAAATGCGCCATGATACGCAGTTCGATCTGACTGTAGTCTGCACTAGCAATAAGACTACCATGAGGGGCAACAAAAGCCTCTCTGACCCTCCTACCCTCTGGAGTTCTAATTGGTATGTTTTGTAGATTTGGCTCATTGCTTGAGAGTCGACCGGTCACAGCAACTGCCTGAGCGTAATGGGTATGGACTCTTCCCGTACTGGGTTGAGCCATTTGAGCTAGCTTGTCAGTGTAAGTACCTTTGAGCTTGAAGATCCCCCTGTGCTCGAGTATCTTAGCAGGCAAAGGATAGTCCTCTGCCAATTTCTCCAACACTTCTTCATCTGTACTGGGAGCGCCTTTGGGAGTTTTCTTGATAACGGGAAGACCTAATTTCTCAAAAAATATTTCAGCAATTTGCTTTGGAGAACTGAGGTTAAAAGGCTGCTCAGCGAGTGCGTAAGCCTCCTCCTCTAACTCACCAATACGTTGACCCAGTTCCTGACTTTGTTTAGCCAATGTCGGTGCGTCAATTAAAACTCCGTTGCGCTCAATCCTAAACAAAGTTTCACTGCTTTGTATCTCTAATTGATAAATGAAATTCAAACGTTCATCAGACTCAATTTTTGGCCACAAACACATGTGAACATCAAGCGTCTGATCGGTATCTTCGCATGCATAATGCGAGGCTTGCGCAATCTCGACTTGATTGAATTTAATCTCATGAGCACCCTTGCCGCATAAAGATTCATAAGTGACCCCTGAGCGCCCTAGATGTCTGAGCGCAAGGCTACCTAAATTATGAGGCTTATGAACCTCTAAGACATAACTTTGCAGCATGGTATCGTGCATGTAACCCTGCACATGTATACCGTGATTGGCAAAAACGTGACGGTCATATTTAATATGCTGCCCAATTTTGCAAGCCAATGGATCTTCAAGCCAAGGTTTTAGTTTTTCTAAAACCTGCTTGATTGGCAATTGATCAGGCGCTCCTGGGTAGTCATGCGTTAGAGGAATGTAGGCAGACTCTCCAACATTGACGCTAAAACTGATTCCAACAATTTGAGCCTGCATCTCGTCTAGTGAAGTGGTCTCAGTATCAAGCGCTGCCCACTTTGCTGATTGGAGCCGCTCTGTCCAACGATCTAAGTGATCCCAGTCCAAAATTGTTTCGTAATTAACTGGTCCATTTAAAGAGCTCTGAGGAGCAGTTTCTTCTTCACTAGAGGACTCAAATAAATCATCTGAACTTTGGCTAGAGGACCGGGCCTTTGAGAGCCGGCCTTCGCTAGGCGATCCATCTGCACTTTTATTGCCCGGTGCACCGGCCCCGGTCTCCAGAGTTCTTACCAGCCCTTTAAAACCATAAGCTTTATAGAACTCAAGTAACTTTTCCTGCTCCGGCTCTCTGAGTTTGAGGTCTTCAAACTCAGGCATTCCCTCAATATATTGTGACAAATCACAATCGGTTCGAATGGTCAAAAGCTCACGCCCTTTAGGTAACCAATCAAGCGATTTGCGTAAATTCTCACCTACAACACCCTTGATGGACGGCGCAGCATGGATGATATTTTCTAAATTTCCGTACTCATTCAACCATTTGACGGCTGTCTTTGGACCAACCTTCTCCACCCCAGGTACGTTATCTACTGTGTCTCCAACCAATGTCTGATAGTCAAGCATTAGAGAGGGCGGCACCCCAAACTCCTCAGTAACACCCTCAATGTTGCGTTTTTTACCGCTCATGGTGTCCATCACCCAAATGTTCTCATTCACAAGTTGACTAAGATCTTTGTCGCCACTTGAGATGATGACCTCTATATCTTTAATGTCCCCCATATGGGCAAGGGTTCCGATTACGTCGTCGGCCTCTACCCCTGGCACAGCCAATACCTTCCAGCCTGACAACATTACCACCTCATGGATAGGATCTATTTGTGAGCGCAAATCTGCAGGCATGGGAGATCTGTTTGCTTTATATTCAGGATACAACTCGTCCCTAAAGGTGGGACCTGGCGCATCAAATACGCAAACAGCATAATCGGCTTGAATTTCCTTTTTCAAGCTGGCCATCATATTGATCATCCCCCTAATCGCCCCTGTGGCAGGACTGGTTGGATCTCCTGGGGTGACCCGAAGGTCTGGCATCGCATGAAAGGCTCTGTACAAATAACTTGAGCCATCTACTAATAAAAGGGTCTTTTTTTCACTCATAAATCATATTGTGCACTTTAAATCCAGTAGGTCCTGAAGAAATCAAAAGTAATGTTATGTTGAATGTATTGTTTTAGTTATCTCTGAGCTAATATTTGGTGATTCTCCCTTAAAGCAAGCCTACAATGGAGCGATCATAAAAGTCTGCTTTTATATTAGCTACTCTCCTCCCTGACACCCAAAGCAATGGCCGTTTACACACCTGTTAGTGAAGCTCAACTCGCACCTTTACTCGATTACTTAAATCTGGGTTCAGCCTTGGAGCTTAAGGCGATCAAAGGAGGCATAGAAAACACAAATTATTTTTTAACGATCCCTGAAGGTGAATACGTTTTAACCTTGTTTGAGAGGCTGACTAGTGAGCAATTGCCATTTTATTTGAATCTAATGAAACACTTGGCTCACAAGGGAATAAAAGTTCCTGTGCCTCTTACGAGTTCAAGGAATGAAATCGTTTTTCAAATCAATGACAAACCGGCTGCAATAGTCTCCAAATTGGAGGGTCAAAGTGAACTCAGCCCCAACATAAAACACTGTGAATTGGTCGGCTCCATGTTGGCGCAGATGCATTTAGCTGGTAAGGATTTTGAGTTCGAGCAGCCCAACCTTAGAGGCTTAAGGTGGTGGAATGAGACCACCCCACAAGTCCTCCCGCACATCAATGAACATCAACAAGATTTTTTAAAGAGCGAGCTTGCGTTTCAAAACCATATCGCAACTCTATCTGCTTATGCTGCGCTCCCTGTCGGTCCGGTCCATGCAGATCTTTTTCGCGACAACGTCATGTTCAAGGATTCTGAGTTAACAGGATTTTTTGACTTTTATTTTGCGGGTATTGATCACTGGGTCTACGATCTGGCTATTTGTTTGAATGATTGGTGTATAAATCATGAAAGTGGTCAGTGGCACAAAGAATTATTTCACGCTTTTTTTGATGCCTATCAAAAGGTACGTCCACTTGAAAAGTGTGAGCGCAAAATGCTAAATCCAATGCTCAGAGCTGCAGCCTTCAGATTTTGGCTCTCCAGGTTGTGGGACTTCCACCTCCCCCGAGAGGCGTCCCTTTTACAGCCCCACGATCCTACCCACTTTGAGCGCGTGCTTCTTGAGCGAGCTAGTTCGCCTGTGTCCCTTTAAATATCCAGACCATTCATATGAAATTAAATGTTGTACCCGCTAAAAACGGAATGATTTGGGTGCGTATGGGAGTTCAAACCTTTTGGAAACAACCGGTTGCACTTAGTGGACTATTTTTTATGTTTATGGCTATGTTATCGGTTCTCTCCCTAGTCCCATTTGCAGGTAGTTTTTTAGCATTAATGCTTTTGCCTTTGGCAACATTTGGATTAATGGCAGCGGCGAGAGAGGCTAATTTAGATAAATTTCCCATGCCATCTATTCTGATCATTGCACTAACTGTGGATGCTAGTCGCAGAAAATCAATGCTTCAATTGGGTCTTATTTACGCAGTCGCATTCTTCGCTATCCTCGGTATTTCTGCCCTCTATGACGGCGGAGTTTTTGCGAACCTTTACTTAAACGGAGGAACCTTTACTGCAGAGACCATAAACTCCAGTAATTTCCAAAATGCGATGTGGGTCTCAACGGCCCTTTACCTACCTTTATCGGCCTTATTTTGGCATTCACCTGCGTTAGTTCACTGGCACGGTGAGCCAGTTTTGAAAAGTCTTTTCTTTAGCTTTGTGGCTTGCTGGTCTAATTGGCGCGCTTTTTTAATGTTTGGCTTAACCTGGGCCGCTATATTTATATGCGTAGCAACTGTATTGGTGCTCACGACCATGATCGTTGAAGATGATGGTTGGATTTCTTTTATCTTGCTGCCTGTAATGCTTTTGTTGGCGGCGATGTTCTTTACTTCTAGTTACTTTACTTTTCTAGATTGTTTTATCAAAGATCCCGTTCTAGCCTAAAGTAACCAGAGGTTTTTCAGTTCAAAAGTTGTGGTCTTTGAGTTTTGTGCCGAGAGTGGCCAAAACCAACCGCGTCACTCGTATCTGACAGTATCCGATTGGTTTGATTATCGTCTGCGTTCACAGAGATAAGCGTGAAGGTTTGACCCAGGCCCTTGCTGATCGTAACAACAGCTCTGTTGTTCTCATCAAAGTAGCATTTGAGTACAGCCTTAGACAAGAACTGATAATGCTCTCTTTCCTCTTTATCAAGTTTTTTAAGAGCTTCTATTGTTTCTTGAATGAATCTGTCAGTGTTCAGATCCAGTTCAGTATTTGAATTTATATCACTCACAAAACCTCCCAAAAATATCTACTATTTTGTTTAAACGTCCAATATTCTCAACACTGAGCAACCCACCGCGAACGATTTGAAGTCATCATAAAAACAGATCTGAGGCCCCATTTGATCGCCTCTGTGATCTCTAGTTTAGACCTTTCATGACTTATTTTCCTTAGTATCGCTATTAACTTAGCGATTTATTGTGAAGTGAGTTGTCATATTGAAGTTATATTTTTTTAGGGTTAATAATGTAATTATAAAGAACTAATATTTATAGCCTTTAGATTGCTTTATGACTCTCCGACTTTTATCAAAAATGAAACAAAATAAAATACCCCTTTGACTTTAAAACCTACTTTGACCAAAGGTTATTTTGAGATGTAAATTGGATGTGAATGGATATATTTGGGTGGTTTGTAGTTTCCAAGTCAATTTTTGAATTTGAGAAAAACGGAATCAGTCCATATGAACTATTTTTTACTACAATTTGCATTATCAACAAATTACTCTTTCGATATCGATGTCTTAATCCATGCTTGATGCTCGTTTTTTGATATTTTTTTAATATTTAAAGAAACTCTTGCTCACATGTATTTTTATCATCATCAAAAAAACATTGCGAGCTCAAAATGACCAACGACAAAGAAAATTTAAAAGAAAGGGTGTTACAAAGATCAAAAGAAGCCGAGGACATCAAAAAAGTAAATGCCGAACTAAAAGCACTCAGGGATTTACAAAAGCAAGAAAACAGCAAATTTGCTGCTGAGCGCTCCCATTTACACTCCAATACCGACTCAACCCCGTTACCCAAAGCTACAAATAACGAGTGAATAGGAATTTAAACCCTAAACTCAAATCTTAAATTGACAATTTGTTTCTTTTAGGACTTTAGGTGAAAACACCTTTAATGACTGCTTTTAATTAGGGGCATTAAGATTTATAATAGTCGTTACAGTAATTTTCTGGTTTGAGGCAGTATTTCTTATTATCAAGACCCAATACTGCAAGATCTGAAATTCCGATTGATTCAATTAATTGCTGAATATGACTAAATCTAGAGATTCCACTACCGCGATTAAAGAAGACGGCTTGCGTTATAAGTCAAAAGTTGCTGGCTCACCCTTTAGCGGTCGTACTTTCGCAATGGGTACGATGAGCTGTTTTAAATGCGGAGTACATAAGCCAAGAGCTACAGGCTCATTTAAAAAGCTCTTAGGCCAGCCTATGTTTGTGTGTGGTGACTGTAAGCCAGTCAAGGAAGTTCAGTAATACTTTGACTCCTAGGGACTTCACCTAGCGCCTCACGTTCACGCCTTCTCCCTACTTTTTTATGGGGTTCGTCAAGAAACTTAATTGAACTTATTGAACCCACTTAATTTAATGGGACCATTAAGATTTAACTGATAACACACCTGTGACATCAGAACAAATACCAATTGCGAGATTTGAACTTTAGCTTTATCCTAACAGCTCGAGCAATTTGCGATTTCAACGCGATATCAAAAAACACGTGGGGGTTTTATGATTAGAAATGTAGGTGAATCAGATCAAGTCATAAGAATTTTGATGGGTGCTTTGTTGTTAACTCTTGCTGCTACAGAACAAATAGAGACTTGGGGGTGGATAGCTGGGTTTCTGATCTTGGGCTCGGGTACATTCGGATTTTGTGCTCTTTACCGTTTACTCGGACTGGATACGATTAAAAATAACCAGACCCCGCTTGGCCATTAACGACTTTTTACCCCCCCTTGTTCAGTACTCATTCATAATCAATGCATTCAATAAGAATGTAGTCAACTTATTTGCTCCCCGTCTTAGGGTAGGAAATAGGTTATCCAACACCCACTTCAAATGAACCGCTTTCAAACCTCATTTTTAACGATTTTTTTCAGCACATTTAGCTTACTTTTCACCGGTTATTTGCAACCCTCCATTGCACAGACATCCAATTGGCCCAATCGCCCCATTAACTTGATAGTTCCCTTTACGGCGGGGAGTGCGACAGACGTTTTAGCTAGAGTTTTCGCAGAGAAATTAGGTGCTAAGTTAGGCCAGCCCATCATTGTCGATAACAGGGTTGGTGCTGGCGGAACTATTGGAACTGGAATTGTGGCTAAGTCTGCGCCAGATGGATACACACTTGTTGTCGTATCGGCAGGGCATGTGGTCAACCCAGTTCTCTACACTAAACTGAACTACCAACTCAAAGATCTCGTTGCAGTAAGTCCTCTTGGTACCCAACCCAATGTGCTTGTTGTGTCTCCGAAAAGTGGCATTAAAACTATCAAGGAACTCGTCGAGCGTTCAAATTTATCCCCAAATGGACTTACATTTGGAAGTGCTGGAGTGGGAAGCGCTACTCACACCAACGCTGAGAAATTTGTCCACGGCCTAAAACTTAAAGCCACGCACGTTCCCTATAAAGGCACCCCTCAAATGCTAATGGACATTACAGGATCAAATGTCGATTTCGCATTCGGTCCCGTGGTGTCCGCATTAAGTCTCATTAAGGACGGAAAAATTACTGCACTGGCCGTTAGTTCAGACAAAAGAATTTCTGCACTACCTAATATTCCAACTGCCGCAGAGGCAGGCTATCCTCAGGGACAATTTAACTTTTGGATTGGGATGCTTGCTCCGGCACAGACTCCAAAGCCCATCGTAGATCGATTGAACAAGGAAATCCAATCGATCATGGATCAGCCAGACGTTCAAGCTAGGTTTGATAATTTGGGAGCTCTTCCCTTTAAACTCAGTGCAATTGAGTTTGATCATTTCATCAATGATGAAGCTCTAACGCTTGGCGAGATTATGCGCAAGGCGGGCGTTAATTTAGATTAGCCCTGCGCCTAAAAATTGAATCTGAAAAACGTTTTAATCCAAGTCCTTGCTGGCTCCAAAAACCTTCACCATAATCGACGCTGTCATCAATTTGGTCACGAATGCCAGTCGACGGGTATCGGTTTTCAAACAAGGCAGTTTTGAACAAGATGTCCCATATAGGTAACAACAAGGCAAAGTTATGTCCGCCTAACACACCCTCGCTAAACTCATGGCCAACTCCTATACCGTGGTGGATGCGGTGAAAACGTGGACTTACCCATAAATATTCACCAAATTTACCAAATGAAATCCGTAAATTTGAATGCTGAAAACTCTCAGAGAGTTTGGTTAAGAAAACGATCGCAACATATTGGGCTGGCTCGACGCCAATGAGCAACGCAACCAATGCAAAAATACCAGCATGAATCACATCATCCAGTATATGGTTTCTATCATCGCTCCATAGTGTCATTTGACGTTGCGAGTGATGAACTGCGTGGAGTGCCCACCACCAACTCCATTGATGCTGGGCGCGGTGAACCCAATAACCTAAAAAATCAAAAACCACTAAATACAAAATAAAACTAACCCATGGTATGTCAGTTAATCCAGGAATTAAATCGTCGAGTTGAGCCGTACCCAGTCCTTGTGTATGTAACCAACCAAACACATTATCAAAAATAGGCTGAACTGTAAAGAAGAAAAAAAGCCTAAAGAAACCTAACCTGTGAATTGCTGTATAAATCATGTCCGTATAGACTGCCTTGGTGTGAGCTACAGGCTCAACAGGTCTTAAACGCTCTAAGGGCCTAAAGACCAACAGCATCACCAAAATCTGAAAAAAACCGACTACAAGCCACCCACTGGCCTCATATCCGTCCTCCATTAAACTGCCCAGACCAAGTTTGAAAGCAATGGGCTGAAGGACCCATTCATATATGTATGACTGGGCTGAGATATAAATATCAGTTACAAAGGTGTAGATTAGATCAAACATTGTTATTGATAAGCGTCGTCAACATTTTAAACGTGGGTCTTAGTAATTAACAGTTTAAAAGTAATGACCTTATTAACAATACAAAGTAGGTGTTGCGCACAGTTGAGAGGGTAAAACTTGACTACTAAAACAATCCCTTACTAAGAATGACTGTTATTTGAATACTGCTAGCGTATCAAATTGTTTATGAAAAATTTAGACCCACCTAATTACAACGCTTATTTCATTCGAAAAATAGAGGAACATAAATTGTAAGTGGCATGTAGTAAGTTCAATATGGCAAGACAAGAATTTATAAAATTAAAATTTCAAACCTCAAATAAGACTGGATAAGCATCTCTAATCTTATTTCTACACCTGATGGGAATGCTCTTCTCTATTAAACTAACTCTGAATGAAAACCATAAAATCAGCATAAGGTACATCTAAGACGGTACTCAACTGAAATTACCGATTCAGTGTTTGAGCATTAAAAAACTTGAAACCAGTCGAACACGCCAATTAGCCCGCCATACCGGTTTTTAAATCATTTAATTTATATATATATTTGGCTGCGATAACAATACAGTACAAACCAAACTTACAACAACAACTGTAAGCCACAATAACAAAGGTTTGGTTGTTGATAAAGTGGAGTCGATATTTTGAACGTGTGTATGCTGTGTCATTTTCGAAGTCCTCATAAATATTTTGTACTTTCTCACAGAGCAAATTACGCGCCATCTTATTTTTATTGGAAATAGTGCCGATTTGGTGCATTTCAAGGGCAAATGTCAAGTTTCCAACATAACAAGTAAAACAAAACATTAATTTACGAGTCAGGTACGGCTGAAATTTCAGTTTTGGTGCACAAAAAGATCAAAATAATTACTCGTTATAGATCTAGAATCTCAATCATATATATTACTAAAGTTCAAAAAAATGAAATTTATACGCTTGTGCATTTTCATTTCTCTTTGTTTGCCGCTATCAATATTGGCAGACAC
>DAITOS010000018.1:33598-43857 GCA_036834025.1 Limnohabitans sp. | reverse complement strand
AAGCTCAGTTTGGTGGACAAAGGTTTGGTGAGATGGAGGTGTGGGCGCTTGAGGCTTACGGCGCGTCTTACACACTACAAGAAATGTTGACTGTTAAATCCGATGACGTTCAAGGACGTACAAAGGTTTACGAAAACATTGTTAAGGGAGAGCATGCGATTGAGGCAGGAATGCCTGAGTCGTTTAACGTGCTTGTTAAGGAAATTCGTTCACTGGGAATTGATATTGAGTTGGAGCGTTCTTAAACGGAATTACCGAGCCTTAAAGCTGCCCCGTCCTGAAGTTCAGGTTGGGGCAAGCAGTTGGATCTCCTTTGATAAAGAAATGGAAAAAATCTTATGAAATCATTACTCGATTTATTTAAGCAGTTCACACCAGATGAGCATTTTGATGCCATCAAAATTGGACTAGCATCACCTGAGAAAATTCGTTCGTGGTCATTTGGTGAGGTTAAAAAACCTGAAACTATTAACTACAGAACGTTCAAGCCAGAGCGGGACGGTTTGTTTTGCGCAAAGATCTTTGGTCCCATCAAGGACTACGAATGTTTGTGCGGAAAATACAAGCGACTGAAACATCGCGGCGTTATTTGTGAAAAATGTGGAGTTGAAGTTACACAGACCAAAGTTCGTCGTGACCGTATGGGTCACATCGACTTGGCAGCTCCTTGTGCACACATTTGGTTTTTAAAGTCATTGCCAAGCCGTTTGGGTTTGGTGCTTGACATGACACTTCGTGACATCGAGCGTGTACTTTATTTTGAAGCCTATGTTGTAGTTGATCCTGGCATGACTCCGCTCAAGAAATTTGCGATCATGACTGAAGATGATTTTGATGAGAAAAGTAAAGAGTACGGCGATGAGTTTGTAGCTAAGATGGGCGCTGAAGGTGTTCGTGATTTGCTAGAGAGTATTGAACTTGACTCAGAGATTGAGCGTTTGCGTGGTGACTTAACAGGTTCAGAAGTTAAGGTTAAGAAGAACTCCAAGCGTCTGAAAGTGCTTGAGGCATTCAAGAAGTCAGGTATCAAGCCTGAGTGGATGGTTCTGTCTGTGTTGCCAGTTTTACCACCAGATTTACGCCCCTTGGTACCCCTGGACGGTGGACGATTCGCGACTTCAGATCTGAATGATTTGTACCGCAGAGTGATTAACCGCAACAGTAGACTGCGTAGACTTTTAGAGTTGAATGCGCCAGAGATTATCGCTAGAAACGAGAAGCGCATGCTCCAAGAGGCGGTTGACTCATTACTAGATAATGGACGTCGCGGTAAAGCAATGACAGGCGCAAATAAACGCGCTCTTAAATCTTTGGCCGATATGATCAAAGGTAAGAGTGGGCGTTTTCGTCAAAACTTGTTGGGTAAGCGCGTGGATTACTCAGGCCGTTCAGTGATTACGGTTGGACCTACACTGAAACTGCACCAATGCGGATTACCTAAATTGATGGCACTAGAGCTCTTCAAGCCATTCATCTTCTCACGCTTAGAGGCGATGGGGATTGCAACAACCATTAAAGCTGCAAAGAAGGAAGTTGAATCTGGAACCGCTGTCGTGTGGGATATTTTGGAGGAGGTTATCAAAGAGCACCCCGTGCTCTTAAACAGAGCCCCAACACTTCACCGCCTTGGTATTCAAGCATTTGAGCCTATCTTGATTGAAGGTAAAGCGATTCAACTTCACCCACTCGTTTGTTCTGCATTCAATGCGGACTTTGACGGTGACCAAATGGCGGTTCACGTACCGTTGTCTGTAGAGGCACAGATGGAGGCACGTACATTGATGTTGTCCTCCAACAACGTGCTTTTCCCCGCCAACGGAGAGCCCTCAATTGTTCCTTCACAAGACGTGGTGCTTGGTTTGTACTATACAACTCGTGAGCGTATCAACGGCAAAGGCGAGGGAATGGTTTTTGCAGACATCCCTGAGATTATCCGGGCGCTCGAAGCCGGCGTGGTTGAGTTGACAGCAAAGATCAGCGTTCGTTTGGTTGAGTGGACTAAGGACAAAGACACGGGTGAATTTGTCCCCCATGCATCAGTAGTTGAAACAACGGCTGGTCGTGCTCTGTTATCAGAGATATTGCCAAAAGGTTTGCCTTTCAGCAACCTGAATAAAGCACTGAAGAAAAAAGAAATCTCAAAACTAATCAACACATCATTCCGCAAATGCGGTTTGAAAGAGACTGTTGTTTTTGCAGACAAATTGCTACAAAACGGATTCCGTTTAGCAACCCGTGCTGGTATCTCAATTGCGATTGATGATATGTTGGTGCCGCATGAGAAGCATCAGATCATTGAGGACGCTGAGAAAGAAGTTAAAGACATTGAGCAACAGTACGTGTCTGGTTTAGTAACCTCTGGAGAGCGCTACAACAAAGTAGTCGATATTTGGGGTAAAGCTGGTGACTCCGTTTCTAAGGTGATGATGGATCAACTCAGAAAAGAGAAGACCATAGATCGTCACAACAACGAAGTTGAACAAGAGTCTTTTAACTCTATCTATATGATGGCTGACTCTGGTGCTCGTGGATCTGCAGCGCAGATTAGACAATTGGCGGGTATGAGGGGATTGATGGCTAAGCCAGATGGCTCAATTATTGAAACTCCTATTACAGCTAACTTCCGCGAGGGTTTGAATGTGCTTCAGTACTTCATCTCCACCCACGGTGCACGTAAAGGATTGGCCGACACTGCGCTTAAAACAGCTAACTCCGGTTACTTAACACGTCGTTTAGTTGACGTTACTCAAGACTTGGTTGTGACTGAGGTTGACTGCGGAACTAACAATGGCCAGTTGATGCGCGCCATCGTTGAAGGCGGAGAGGTTATTGAGTCTTTGCGCGACCGAGTGCTCGGGCGCACTGCAGTTGAGGATGTACTCAACCCAGAAACGCGTGAAGTAATTGTTGCAACTGGTCAGATGCTTGATGAGGACAATATCGACGTCATTGAAGCATTAGGTGTTGACGAAATTAAGGTGCGCACTGCACTTAATTGTGAGACACGTTTTGGTTTGTGCGCAAAATGTTATGGTCGCGATTTAGGTCGAGGTGGATTGATCAACGTGGGCGAGGCAGTTGGAGTGATTGCTGCTCAGTCAATTGGTGAGCCCGGTACACAGCTTACGATGCGTACGTTCCACATCGGTGGCGCAGCATCTAGAGCAGCGATTGCCTCAAGCGTAGAAGCCAAGTCAAACGGTGTCATTGGATTTAACGCAACAATGCGTTACGTAACCAACAGCAAGAAAGAGTTGGTAGTGATCTCTCGCTCTGGTGAGGTAATCATACAAGATGATAACGGACGTGAGCGTGAGCGTCATAAAGTACCTTATGGTGCTATTTTGTCAGTTAAAGCGGATCAAGCCATCAAGGCTGGAGCGATCCTAGCTAACTGGGATCCGTTGACACGTCCAGTCATCACCGAATTTGCTGGTCAAGTTAAGTTCGAGAACGTGGAAGAAGGCTTAACTGTAGCTAAGCAGTTAGATGAGGTAACTGGCTTGTCAACTTTGGTTGTTATCGATCCAAAGAGACGTGGATCTACTAAGAGCGTTAGACCACAAGTTAAGCTGATTGATGCAGCAGGTAAGGAAGTCAAGATTCCTGGAACTGATCACTCAGTAACCATTGGCTTCCAAGTCGGTGCGTTGATTCAAGTCCGAGACGACCAAGATGTGGGACCAGGTGAGGTGCTTGCACGTATTCCAATTGAAGGTCAGAAAACACGTGACATTACCGGGGGTCTCCCACGTGTTGCAGAGCTCTTTGAAGCTCGTACACCCAAAGACAAGGGTATCTTGGCAGAGATCACGGGTACTGTATCTTTTGGTAAAGAGACCAAGGGTAAGGTTCGTTTGCAAATCACCGATCCAGAGGGTGGAGTTCATGAGGAGCTCGTTCCGAAGGAGAAGAATATTGTGGTTCACGAGGGTCAAGTGGTTAACAAAGGCGAAAGCATTGTTGACGGTCCCGCTGATCCTCAAGACATCCTTCGTTTGTTAGGCATGGAGGAACTGGCTCGTTACATCGTTGATGAAGTTCAAGACGTTTACCGTCTACAAGGTGTGAAGATCAATGATAAACACATTGAAGTTATTGTTCGTCAAATGCTTAGACGCGTTGTGGTTGAGAACGCAGGCGACGCCAACTACATCAGTGGTGAGCAGGTTGAGCGCTCTGAGATTTTGAACACCAATGAAGCATTGCTCACTGAGGGCAAAATGCCAGCCACTTACAGCAACCTGTTGTTAGGTATCACCAAGGCATCTTTGTCCACGGACAGCTTCATCAGTGCTGCTTCATTCCAAGAGACCACTCGTGTGCTCACAGAGGCTGCGATCATGGGCAAGCGCGACGATCTGCGCGGACTCAAAGAGAACGTAATTGTTGGGCGCCTGATTCCGGCTGGATCCGGAATGGCTTATCACCAAGCTCGCAAAGTCAAGGACGCTATGGATGAGGCTGAGCGCAGAGCCATCTCTGACGCTGAGGCGGCTGAATTGGCGGAGGCAACCTCTGAGGGCGGTGAGGTTACGGTTGCTGAGTCTGAGCCAACAAATCAAGAGGGTGCGGCCTCGGAATAAATGGTTGCTCTTTTTTGACACTTTGATGGTTTAAGATCAGGGTAGGAATGGATTGAATAAATCCACTCTTACCCTTTTTTATTTTCCTGATTTGAACGGACTTGTTTTGCAAAGGATTGTTGATGCTGTTTGATGATTGGTGGTTTTGGGGAGTTATTGCAGTATTGATCTTTTGGTCTTTAGGTGCATACAACAGACTGGTGAAAACGAGAAACGTTGTAGTGCAGCAGTACTTTGCTTTAGAACTCGTGCTCTTAAAGTATCAAGATCTCGTTCAAGAGGCGATTACAAGTGCTGCTACAGCCGTGAATGGATGGAGGGCGAGCGTTGCACCTGAGCTAGGTGCAAGTTTATGGACACGCCTTCAAGTTTGCGCTAACCACGCTGCAATGGCCCTTGCCCGAATGCACGAGCATCCTTTGTTGCCTAGATCAGCGGATGAGTTGGTGGAGACAAGCGAGGAGCTAGAGAGTGCATGGCTCGCTTTGATACACCCCGATGTCTACTATTTATCGATACCTGAAGAGTTGAAAAAGAACTGGAGCGATATAGACGTTTTGCTTCAGCCAGAGCTGGAGAAATTCAACGCAGTGAGCAAAGAATACAACCAGGCAATCGATATGTTTCCGGCATCCTTAATCGCCAAACTTTTTAACTTTAAACCGGTTCGAATTCTTAATTAAATGAATAGATGACTAAGACTCCACAACTTGCTTTATGGCAACAACTCAAAGAAACACAGACGTGTCTTCAGCAAGTTTTACAGGGAGCCTCAACAAGTCAAATTTTGTTGGAAGTGCCTATTGAGTTGAGGGCTGCTACTCAGGCACTGTTATTCATGACGCTTAGAAGGTTGGGGACGGCGAGAGGGTTGATCAAGCTGTTAGCAAATAAACCTCCTAAAGAGCCTGCTCACTCACTTTTATGTGTTGCATTAGCTGTAGGCAGTGTAGTTGAAGAACCGATGTACTCCGAATTCACATTGGTCAGTCAGGCTGTAGAAGTTGCAAACCGAAACCCATTACTT
Source organism: Limnohabitans sp. (assembly GCA_036834025.1). Lineage (GTDB taxonomy): Bacteria > Pseudomonadota > Gammaproteobacteria > Burkholderiales > Burkholderiaceae_C > Limnohabitans. Next base: position 38,244 of record DAITOS010000018.1, on the reverse strand, counting down.
AAACCACAAGCTGCATTTATAAATGCATGTCTAAGGCGTTTTATGCGAGAGAAAGACTCACTCTTGAAGGCGCTTGAACAAGATCTCGAATCCAAATGGAACCACCCCACATGGTGGATTAAACTGCTAAAAAAACAATATCCAGATAATTGGGAGAGCATTTTGCGGGCAAACAACGAAATGCCCCCTCTTAGCTTGAGAGTGAACCTATCAAGGATCACTCGTCGTGAGCTTGCTTTAATGTGGACTGAAAAAGGTATTGCAAATCAATTTTGTGGCTCCCAGGGTTTGATCATTAATAGTCCTATTGGTGTTAACCAAATACCTGGGTTCGCCGAGGGGTTGTGTACCGTGCAAGATGGTGGAGCGCAGTTGGCTACTCAAATACTCATGGACGCTCTCGCAACTCAACAAATGCAGGGTTCTAGGATAAAAATTTTGGATGCATGTGCCGCTCCTGGAGGCAAGACAACACACTTACTAGAATTTCCCAATGTAGAGGTTACTGCACTCGATGTGGACCCAAGTCGTTGTAGAAAAGTCGAAGACAGTTGTGCTCGAATGGGGGTTAAAGCACAAGTAATTTGCGCTGATGCTGCTGACTTGGGATCGTGGTGGGATAAAGAATTATTTGATGCTGTTTTGCTTGACGCGCCGTGTACTGCCTCTGGTATTGTGAGGCGACACCCAGATATTCGCTGGTTAAGGAGGGAGGCCGACATCGCGAGCCTGGCCGAAATACAAGCGCGATTGCTTAGACAAACATGGCATGTACTTAAAAAAGGTGGGAAATTACTTTTTTGTACCTGCTCGGTTTTCAAACAAGAGGGGGAGGCAGGTATTCAATCGTTTCTTAGAAGCAACACAGATGCTTCAATATGCACACAACTGGGGCATTTGCTACCCACTTTAGGCACAAATGGGGGATTGCTGACGGACAATGAACCGATTGAACATGATGGATTCTTCTACACTTTACTGCAAAAGAATTAGCCCCTTGAATTTTGACAAAAGCCGTATTGATTTAATTACTCTGCGACTTTTAGCTATTATTTTGGGCGCGTTGATGCACGTCTGTGCTTTCTCCCAGCAGCAACTTCAGACGGGTGATTTTGGAGTTAAAGCAGAGGATGATGGTTATTATTTGCAGGCGACCTTTAATTTTGATTTGCCGACAGGTGTTGAGGAAGCTTTAAACAAAGGCGTTCCTTTGTTCTTTATCGCAGAGGCTGATGTTTTAAAAGAACGTTGGTACTGGAGTGACAAGTTGATCACGCACAACGAACGTCATATGAGGCTGAGTTATCAGCCGTTAACAAGAAGATGGAAGATATACATTTCTTCCCAGCCGATAGCTAATACCGGACTTGGCGTAGCGATGGGACAAAGCTTTGATACATTGTCTGAGGCCATGGCAATGGTTAAAAGGGTTACCCGTTGGAGAATCGCAGATAAGCAGCAAATTGACCTGAGTGGTCGTTACCATTACAACTTCAACTTCAGGCTTGACCTTTCCCAGTTGCCAAGACCACTGCAGATGGGGGCAATTGGGGATTCTGAGTGGGTACTTAGCTTTACACGCTCGCAACGCTTGGCTGCAGACACGCTCGAATGAGTACGCTTGGATTTCAGCGTTTTAATCAAAAAAGGATGGGTTGGGCTTTAGGGGTCGTGACTTTTGCGGTGCTCGCCCTTGCTTTGGTTTTGTTATTTTTGCTTACCCAAGCCACACAGAAATGGGAGCTTTATGAACAAAACTATGAACTCCTATTTACCTTAAACTCGGTTGTCGCAGCAGGTCTAATGCTCGTCATTGGGTGGGCTGGATTTAGACTTGTGCAACGACTCAGGGGGGGTAAATTCGGGAGTCGTTTGCTATTGAAACTAGCGGCTGTATTTGCTTTGATTGGTATCGTGCCTGGTATTGTTATTTATACAGTTTCATATCAGTTCGTTTCAAGATCTATCGAGTCTTGGTTTGATGTGAAAGTGGAGGGGGCCCTAGATGCCGGACTCAGTTTGGGTCGCGCAACGATTGACAACATCTCCCTTGAGCTCAGTAACAAGACAAAAAGCGCTTCTTATTTGTTGGCTAACTCCTCCGATACAGGACAAGTTCAGACTTTAGAAAAAATCAAAGAGCTTACCAGTGCAGAGGACGTGATACTTTGGTCTCAAGAACTCAAACCCATTGCCAATGTAGGAACCTCTAAATACGATTTGTTTCCTGAGACCCCAAACCCGTTAGAGATGAAAAGAGTAGCTACAGAGGGGTTTACTTGGCGCGTTGAGGGGTTAGAGGAGGGGTTGAGTGCTCAAGGTTTGAAGCCGCGAATTAAAGTGCTTGTATTAGTCAACGTCAGTAAAATCAAACTAAGACCAGAGCAACTTGTACTCCAAGTGACTAAGAATTTACCGACAAACTTGGTAACCAATGCACTCGCAGTGCTGGAGGCCAATCGGGAATATCAGGAAAGGGCTTTGGCAAGAGACGGTCTCAAGCGAATGTATATTGGTACTTTGACCTTAACTTTGTTTTTAGCTGTTTTTGGGGCGGTATTGCTCGCTGCAATTTTGGGTAACCAATTGGCCAAACCTTTACTTGTTTTGGCAATGGGTGTGAGGGATGTTGCAGCAGGCGATTTAAGCCCCAAAGAGGTTTTGGAGGGAAGAGATGAGCTTGATGGGTTAACCCGCGCCTTTGCTCAGATGACCCAACAACTTGCCAACTCAAGGTCAGATGTTCAAAACAGTATGAATCAAGTTAGCCTTGCCAGAGCGAACCTTCAAACGATTTTGGACAATTTAACGGCCGGGGTGATTGTGATTAAACCTTCAGGGGAGATACTTTCCGCAAACCCCGGAGCAAATAGAATTCTGAAGGTAAACCTTAGCCAAGATACTGCTGGAAGTTTGGGGAATGGGTCTATTGAGATTAATGGGGCAAGTGGTGCAATTCGAACTAGTCGTGCCAATCTTAAAGAGATTCCTACGATTAGTGCACTCGTCATACCTGTTGTTCAACAATTTGAAAATTTTGTTGGAGATCAAATCAACCAAGAATTAGACCATTGGCAAGACTCCTTTGAGTTTGTGCCACCTGGCATAGACGAGAGCGGGCCTGGTATTTTGGGAGATAAAACTGGCGTGGTGACTTTGGTTGCTAGGGGCGCCGTTTTGCCTAATGGGGATTGGTTGCTGGTTTTTGATGACATTTCTCAAATCATCTCTGCTCAAAGAACGCAGGCTTGGGGCGAGGTTGCGAAAAGATTGGCGCATGAGATTAAAAATCCTTTGACGCCAATTCAGTTGTCTGCAGAGCGTTTGGCCTCAAAACTCCAAGGAAAAGTGGATGCGACGGATCAAAACTTACTGAATAAGTCTGTGAAAACAATTGTTGACCAAGTTGATGCAATGAAAAGGCTGGTTAATGAGTTTCGTGAATTTGGTCGGATGCCGCAAGCTGATTTGAAACCACTAGATTTGAACTCTTTAATTAAAGAGGTTTTAAGCTTATATGAGGCAGAAAACGATGGTGTTATCATAAAATCCATTTTTGATGCACAATGCCCCAATATTTTGGGTGACGAGCAGTTGTTAAGACAAGTCATCCATAATTTACTGCAAAATGCACAAGATTCGATAGAGAGTTTGGATCGCCGAGAGATTGTTATTGAGACTGAATGGCGAGAGAGATCAAAGCGAGTGCGGATGTCGGTATCAGATAGTGGGACTGGTTTTACGGAGGCGGTGTTACAACGGGCATTCGAGCCCTATGTAACGACCAAGGCGAAGGGGACCGGCCTAGGATTGGCGGTTGTAAAGAAGATTGCAGACGAGCATAATGCGAGAATTGAGCTTAGAAACACTGAGGATCACGGTGCGATCACAGGTGCTAGAGTAGCTATCTCATTTCAAAGTGAAAAGATAGGAAGCGTAAACATGACACAAATCGAAAAGGCCTGACACTGTAATATGGCAAATATATTAGTCGTAGACGATGAATTAGGAATTAGGGATCTTTTGTCAGAGATATTAAATGACGAAGGACACCAAGTTGAGTTGGCAGAAAATGCGGCACAGGCTCGTGCTGCAAGACTTGGTGCTGCGCCTGATTTGGTACTTTTAGATATTTGGATGCCAGACACGGACGGTGTGAGCTTGCTTAAAGAGTGGTCCGCTGCAGGGTTACTTACGATGCCAGTTATTATGATGTCTGGTCACGCGACGATAGATACCGCAGTTGAGGCGACCCGTATAGGAGCGTTGGCTTTCTTAGAAAAGCCAATCACAATGCAAAAATTATTAAAATCCGTTGAGCAAGGTCTTGCCCGAAAACCCAGAGAGCTGACTCGGCCCTCATCAACGGCGCCCTTAGTACGACCCAGTAATTTAGGGTCTAACAACACATTTGCACCTAGCCCTACTGTCACCCAAGAACTGAGTACTCTGACTCCTTTGCCTGTACAAATGGGTGAGAACGTGCCTTGGTCCAATTTGCAAAGCTTCGATCTTAATCAGCCACTCAGAGACGCAAGGGATGCGTTTGAGAAAGCTTATTTTGAGTTTCATTTGGTACAAGAGGGGGGATCAATGACGCGAGTGGCTGAGAAAACAGGTCTTGAGAGAACTCATCTTTACAGAAA
>DAITOS010000018.1:0-33498 GCA_036834025.1 Limnohabitans sp. | reverse complement strand
TAAAAACCAAGGCGCCTACAAACGCGCCAACCAAGTCCCCTATAAACATAATAGGAACCTGATCAAAACTAAAAAGTTGATCAGGCTCGACACATATCCAAGCCAGGTGATGAGTGATACTGTTCATCAATGCGTAGATCACTGCCAACTGCATTAAGTCTTTTAAGTAGGTGATCGATACTTCTCTGTTTTTTAGAATTTTGAAAATCCAAAAAGCAAGCAAGGGACTGAGAATTCCAGCTAATGTGTTGAGGATGAGGGTTGGAAATGTGCTGGGATTGATCACATAGAGGAACATAACACCCAGGCCAGTTGCTATGCTTCCAGCATAATAACCAAGCACAATCACATTTGCCAACCTTAAAAAGGCTGGCAAATAAATCCAATTGATATGACCTGTTACAGATGCGAAATAAAAAGCCCATTCGTTAAAGCGATGCAGCGCAGCATACAAAAGACCTGCTATCAAAATTAGTATGACCAATTCGACTTTGATGCGTGGCATAGGAGCTTTTCTAAAAATTTTTATAAAATATGGTTGTAATTATTGTAATTAAAACACTATTTCAAAAAATTCACACAAGCATATCCCCTAATAGTCTAATTTGAAGCAGGTTTTATTTTTAAAACGTCTTCTATGGTCTGAGCATAAGCGAAAGCTATTTGCAATAGCTCAGAGTCCCCACGTGGCTTGCCTATCAACTGAATACCGATCGGTAGTCCGTTACTGCCGAACCCGGCAGGTACGCTGATGCAGGGAAGTCCTGCCAAGGTCGCATAAATAACCACCTCCATCCATCGGTGGTAAGTGTCCATACTGACCAGGCCTGAAGCTGTTTTAATTTCTTTTGGATATCTCCATGATTTATCAAAGGGCCAGACTTGAGCGCTGGGCAGTGCCAAGACATCATGGCTTTTGAAATACTCCAACATTTGTTGGTAAAAGACTCCCCTTTGGGCACTGGCATCAGAGAAAGTGCTGAACTCAAGACCGATAGACTCGTCAAATTCCCATAGCGCTTCTGGTTTGAAAAGAGCTCGGTTGTCAGGATTTTTTAAGTGAGGGGCAATCTTGGCTGCAGTTAGAGCTTGCCTCCAAACAAGCCAAGTTTGCCAAACTGATTCGGGAGTAAAGTTGGGCTTAACAAGATCAAGAGATGAGCCATGTGGTCCGGTTGTTGTGAAATGTTGAAGCGCTTTTAAGCAGGTATCTTGGATACCTATTTCCATGGGTAAATAGCCATTCAAGTCACCTAGCCATGCAATTTTTATGGAGGCGGGGGTTTGATTGAGAATTTTGGTAAGTCCTGTAAGCTTGCCCTCTAGACTTAACGGGGCGCGCAAATCGGGTCCAGATTGAATCTCAAGGAGCGCAGCTAGATCGGTTATGTTTTTAGCCATCGGTCCTTCTGTGGAGAGTTGAGCCGTATAAAAATCTCCAACAGGCGATGAGGGTACCCGTCCAAAGGAGGGGCGCATCCCGAAAATGTTATTCCATCCTGCTGGGTTTCTAAGGCTACCCATAAAGTCTGATCCGTCAGCCACGGGTAGCATTTGAAGAGCCACTGCAACCGCAGCGCCCCCACTACTTCCCCCTGCTGATTTGGTTGGATCGTATGCATTTGATGTGACTCCAAACAGTTCATTGAAGGTGTGAGAGCCAAGACCAAATTCTGGGGTGTTCGTTTTGCCTATCAATATTGCGCCCGCTTCTTTAATCCGTTGGACCATCAAAGCATCCGTTTTAGGGATGAAATCTTTGTAGATTGGGGACCCTTGGGTTGTTTTGATGCCTGCAGTAGATGATAGATCTTTAATGGCAATTGGCATGCCGTGCATCCAACCCATTGACTCGCCTCGACTGAGTTGGGTGTCTCTTAACTGTGCAATTTTGAGCAATTCTGATGGGTCAACCAAGTTGACAATTGCGTTGAATTTAGGATTGAGCAATTGGATGCGGCTCAAATAAGCATTTAATACCTCAACACAGGATATTTCCTTGCTATGAATCCTCTCGGATAAGATGTGCGCGGGGAGATCAATTATTTGCATGAATTTTTGCTCAAAGCTCTAAAGTGGGAGAAAATGCATGTTAATCTGAAATTCTGGCATTGTTGCTGGCTCTTTTTTTAACGCATGACATTTCTAGCATTAGATGTAGGCAATACTCGTCTTAAGTGGGCGTTGTACGACAGCTTTAATCCTGGTTCTAAGCTCTTGGGACAGGGGGCTGTTTTTTTAGAAAACATCGATCGCCTTGGCGAAGAGGTTTGGAACTCCCTTGCGGTGCCCACTCATATGTTGGGCTGCATTGTTGCTGGCGAGGCCATAAGACGGCGGGTTGAAGAGCAGTTGGAGATATGGGATGTTGTGCCTCAATGGATTGTCCCTTCTTTGTCTGAGGCCGGTTTGACGAATGGATATGAACACCCGACCCGCTTAGGTGCAGACAGGTGGGTCGCCATGATAGGAGCTCTCTCTAAGCACAGGTCGCGTCAACTGGGAGCTCAACAAAGACCTTTGGTCGTCGTAATGGTTGGGACTGCAGTGACTGTAGATGCTGTAGATGCGACGGGTCATTTTATGGGGGGCTTGATTCTTCCTGGGCACGGAATTATGCTCCGGGCTTTGGAGTCAGGAACAGCAGGCCTTCAAGTTCCTACGGGTGAGGTTAAGACTTTTCCAACCAATACCAGTGATGCTTTGACGAGTGGAGGCACCTATGCAATTGCAGGAGCAATAGAGCAAATGGTTCAACACTTAAGGGCTCGCACGGGTACTGAGCCAGTTTGTTTGATGACTGGAGGAGCGGGTTGGAAGATGGAGCCCTACATTAGTACGCCATTTGAACTAATAGAGAGCCTAATTTTTGATGGAATTTTGCACGTTGCAAGTGTTCGGTTCAGCAAAAAACACTAAGGAAGTCCCCAGTTTTTATACAGAAGTTATCAAGGTAAATTTTTATGAAAATAATAGACTCTATACTAACTCAAGCTAGCTCTATTGCTGCGGTTCGAAAAGATATCCATGCGCACCCTGAGCTATGTTTTGAGGAGCTAAGGACCTCAGATATCGTTGCTCAAAAACTCACTGAATGGGGAATACCTATTGAGCGGGGCATGGGAAAGACTGGGGTTGTTGGAATTATTAAGGGAGGCCCTAGTTCCAAAGCAATAGGACTTCGAGCGGACATGGATGCATTGCCAATTCAAGAGGTGAATACCTTTGAGCATGCTAGCTCTCACCCAGGTAAGATGCATGCATGCGGCCATGACGGGCACACTGCTATGCTTTTGGCTGCTGCGCAGCATTTGGCAAAAAACCGCAATTTTGATGGAACTGTTTATTTGATTTTCCAACCCGCTGAGGAGGGAGGGGGTGGTGCGCGGGAGATGATAAAAGACGGCTTGTTTGAAAAATATCCGATGCAACAAGTGTTTGGTATGCACAATTGGCCTGGATTGGCGGTGGGTCAGTTCGCGGTGAGTTCAGGTCCCGTAATGGCCTCAAGTAACGAATTCAAAATCGTTATAAAAGGCAAGGGCTCACATGCTGCTTTACCTCATAACGGCATTGATCCGGTCCCAATTGCTTGTCAAATGGTACAAGCATTTCAGACCATCATCACCAGAAACAAGAAGCCCGTGGATGCGGGGGTGATCTCTGTGACGATGATTAATGCTGGACATGCTACAAATGTGGTTCCAGATATATGTACGCTTCAAGGAACCGTTAGAACTTTCACAATTGAAGTGTTAGATATGATTGAGCGTCGAATGAGAGTTGTTGCCGAGCATATTTGTGCAGCAAATGAGGCGCAGTGTGAATTTCACTTCAAGAGGAACTATCCTCCGACCATCAATCACGCTAGTGCCGCTGATGATGTGAAAGCCTTATTGTCAGATGTTGTGGGTGAGACCAATGTAGTTGCTCAAGAGCCAACGATGGGAGCTGAAGATTTTTCATACATGTTGCAAGCAGTACCAGGAGCATATTTCTTTATTGGTAATGGTGAGGGCGCACACAGGATCTTGGGACATGGCGAGGGTCCTTGTACTTTGCATAACCCGAGTTATGATTTTAATGACGATCTGATTCCCTTGGGCGGTACAGTTTGGGTTCGTTTGGTTGAGGCTATGCTGGCTAAGTAAGTAGCATCTTTTGTTACGGTGTCAGATGGTTAAATTGATTAGATAACCCAATACACATAGAAACTCAACCTGTATCGAGATCCGCTTTGCCTTAGGTCTTAGAGGTGAGGTTGTTCGCTGTCGTAAGCTTTGAGAAGGAGTTGCAAGTGCTCACGCTCTTTGGTCTCTAAGTAAGGCAAGAGCAGTCGCAGCACTTGTACTGCACCTTTTAAAACTGATTTTTCAGCATTGTTATTTTCCAATGCATTTCTGGGGTCGCGAACGTATTCATAGCTGAGCCACCAAGTCAAAATGACTACCATATGTACAGCGCAGGCCTGCCTTTCTTGGGCACTCAATTGAAGCGCACTTGATAGCTCAAGCCCTTGAAGAAGTGATTTAAAGGCACTTGTTTTATGAAGTAGGACGTCTTTTATTTCTGACTCTAGACGCCTATTCCGACTCAGTAAATCGTTAAGATCTCGGTATAAAAACCTGTACTCCCACACAATTTCAAACAACGAATGTATAAAGAACCAAGCGTCCTCGATATTTCTGATGTCAGTAGCTGCAGCGAGCAGTGGTATTAAATCTTTTTCGTACCGATCGTATAACGCGTTGACCAACTCCTCTTTAGCTGGAAAGTGGTAGTAAAGGTTGCCAGGACTAATATTAAGCTCTGAAGATATCAGGGTCGTTGATACATTGGGCTCCCCAAACCGATTGAATAGGGCAAGCGAAGCATCTAGTATGCGTTGAGCTGTGCGTCTAGGCGCTTTTGTAGCCATATTGGATGAAGCTGCAAGGGTGTTAAAAAGGTAAAAGTCACTCTAACTCAGTCATGGACAAAAGTAACCCGGGTTCTTACCAATGATCAGACTTTTGAGGAACTTAATTTAATTCTTTTGTCCTTTAAAAATTCAATTGACCATAAATAGTAATTACTTGAGAGGCGCCTTTGTATTTTTGCTTACTTTGGTCGTTCTAGTGGTTTTTTTTGCCTTCTGAAGCTCATTTTCTAGTGCTTCAATTCGCGACAGTAAATCTTGTAGTTGCTCTGCGCTTGGAACTCCCATTTTGTGCAATGCTTTGGCAACGCGGTCCTCAAAAATGGTCTCCAATTTATCCCACTGACCTGTTGCCTTTTGATTAAGTTCGGTTGCTATGCCACTCATTTTCTGAGTGGCCTCATTCAGTTTGGCTTCAGCGGTTTCCTGTGTTTTTCTTTGTATATCAATACCAGTTTTAACCAAAGTCTCAAATGCTTTGCCCCCCTCTTGTTGAGCTTTTGAGAATGCGCCGAGTCCAGCAAGCCAAATTTGCTGAGCTGATTCCTTCATGGAGTCAGTGAGTGCAGCGGGGTCGAAGTGATTGGGCTTAGTAGTCATTTAGAATACCTTTGATTAAAAAATTATGGGGCAAAATCAACTAAATTGTATTAAAGCATATTTTCATACCATTCAGTGTAATAAGACCCATCATGTATCACTCTCTTAACACAAGTTTCTTGATTGGCTAGCGCTTCTAGGCCAAAAAGAAAAAATCTTATCAAAACTTCTAGAATTACAATAGCCTGTAATTTATAAATAAAATAATTTCTTCAGCATGAAATGGTACGTTATCCACACCCGCCCTAGGCAAGAGGAGCGGGCCCTCGAGAATCTTACCCGGCAAGGCTACAAGGCTTGGATGCCTTGGCTAGAGGTAGAAAAGCTAAGAGGAGGTCGAATCACCAAGGTGATCGAGCCAATGTTCAGTCGTTATTTGTTTATACAACTTGACCAGGTCACGACCAACTGGGGCCCAATTCGGTCGACGCTCGGGGTAAGTAAGTTGGTAACTTTTGGAAATCAAGCGGCTAGCATTTCAGATGAATTTGTTGAGATGCTACAGCGTACTCCACTTCAAGACTCCAAGCATATCTTGAAACAAGGAGATGAGGTCGAGATTATGCAGGGTCCCTTAAAAGGAGTGAAGGGTATTTTTGATCAACATGACGGTGAGCTAAGAGCTATGATTTTGATTGAGCTTATCAATCAGTCGCATAAAGTTCAAGTCTCAATGCAAGAGCTTAGGCCACTCAACTACTAACTAAAAATAAAATAAAAAATTTATGGAATTGATCCCTAAGCATATTGCAATGATCATGGATGGAAATGGTCGGTGGGCAAAAAAGCGTTTACTACCTCGTGCGGTTGGTCACGTAAAAGGGGCTGCAAATGTTAGATCAATCGTACAGGCGTGCTCTGACCACGGAGTAGAGTATCTAACCTTGTTTGCGTTCAGTACAGAAAACTGGAGAAGACCTGAGGATGAGGTTTCTACGTTGATGGATCTCTTTATTCAATATCTGGATAAGGAAGTCAGTGAGATGAAAGACGCTGGCATTCGGTTTCGAATTATTGGGGATCGTTCGGCCTTTGCACCTTCACTTCAAGAGCGAATTGCACGCGCAGAACAAGAAACCAGTCATAACACTAAACTTAATCTAACAATTGCAGCAAACTATGGAGGTCAATGGGATATTTTGAATGCAACTCGTTTATGGGTACTTGCAAATCCAACATTGCCGATTTCATCGCTAGAGCCGAGTGCAATTAGCCAATACCTAAGCACTTGTGGACTACCGGACCCTGATCTTTTGATACGTACCGGTGGTGAGTCAAGGCTAAGTAATTTTTTGCTTTGGCAGATGGCTTATACAGAGCTTTATTTTACGGATACTTACTGGCCTGAGTTTGGTTCTGCAGAATTGCGCAGTGTTATTGAATGGTTTGGTAAGCGAGTCAGGCGTTTTGGCAAGACCGATGAACAAGTTTTGGGTGAAAATTAGTCTACTCAGAATTAAAAAAACAAAAAAACTGAATTAATGAATTAAAAATTTGTTAATTCATTGAATTTTGTGGAAAAATACGCATCATCTTATTAAAGAGATCATTTACCTTCTAGGGTATTTGTTGGCAATTACCCGCCATCCACGACGGGATTGCTATTTTTTTCGACAGCAATATCACTGTCAATTTTTTTATTAAGTTTTATTAAGGCTAAACCTCATGAAGAGTGAAAATCGTCCGGGCCACCCCCGCAAGGACCATTCTGTGCAACGTACTGGCAAATGCATAGCTATGATTGATAGTCATTACATGGCTTGGTTACTCAAACAAGAGTCTGACGAAGATGGTGGTTCTGTCAATCGTCAAGCTTTGATTCCTGCACTTTCCCAGGCTTTGAAGACATCTGGGTTGTCTGTTGATATTCAACGCGTTTATTGGTATACCGATTCAGAGGAAGAGCAATATCTTAACGATCAAATTGTTCGAGTAGTACCTCCCGATCAAGTTGAGGGAAGCGATGCATTACTACAGCTCCTCAGCTCTGACTTAAAACGACTTGCTGAAAACCGCGCATGTGATCATCTTTTAATTGCAAGTGATGATGAGAGAATTTTGGGGTTAGTTGACGATGCACAACTCAGGGGCATTGGCGTGCATTTGTTGGCTGATGAGTCTGCCAGGCATATGGATCAATTGGCACTCGCAGATCCTGATTGGTGTAGACTTTTAGCGCACGCAGATCGCCGAATCTTTTTGCAAGCTGCAGGCATGCGTGACTTAAACCACACTGTTAAGGCTGCCCCTGCAACGCCGCCTGCACCTGCGCAGCCTTTAGATCCTGAGGCAATGCGGGTTAAGCTGCTCGAGGTCGTATCGGGATGGTGGTCAGACGAGCCACAAGATATTCAAGATGATCTGCGTGATGAGCTTTTAAACAATCAAGGTATTCCTCAAGAAGTGGATCGCCATTTATTACTAAGAGTTAGAAAAGTTCTAGAGCGTCCACTTAGCTTTCCTGAGAAGAAGATGTTGCGTGAGATGGTTAGAAATACGGTGCTTGGTATTTCTGAGGAGGCCGCTGCAGCAGCGGCCGCCGCAGCTGCAGCAGCTGGTGCATTGCCTGCAGATCCGCTCGTGCATGCTTGAAATAGTGGCGTGATGTTTTTTTCGTAAATCGTCAAGATGTCATGATTTGACTTTGAAAACCTTATTCAATAACTAAGAAAAATTCATTTTTGACACAGGCCCCATGTTTTGATTATTTTCAAGACATCGGGCCTATATTTTTGGGCGAGATGGTTTTTTTATCTCGTATTTTTGAAATAACAGGATGTAATTGGTACTAAATTTGCCGATTCTTTCGTACACTACCTAAAAAACTGAAATCTGTACAAATGAGGATGAAGTAGTCTTCAAGACTATATTTAATCTAGGCTTGACTGCTGACGGGTTCCCCCATTCTTTTAATCTGTTTAGCCCTTCTTCAAATTTAAACTGTTGATTAATATATGAGCGACTCATTACACAAAGAAGCACACGATAAAGCCCTTATCTTGGCTCAAGCGTTACCGTACATTAGGAAATTTCATGGTAAAACCTTGGTGATCAAATACGGTGGAAATGCGATGACAGACCCCAAGTTACAGGCAGACTTTGCGGCTGATGTGGTCCTACTAAAGTTGGTGGGTATGAATCCGGTCGTTGTGCACGGAGGTGGACCTCAAATAGAAACTGTGCTCAAAAGACTAGGCAAGAAGGGAGAATTCGTTCAGGGTATGCGGGTGACGGATGAGGAAACGATGGAGGTGGTGGAGTGGGTTTTGGCTGGAGAGGTTCAACAAGATATTGTTGGCCTGATCAACCAAGCCGGTGGTAAGGCAGTTGGACTAACCGGGCGCGACGGAGGACTCATTCACGCCCGTAAACTTAAAATGCTAGATAACAAAGACCCATCAATTGAACTTGATGTGGGTTTGGTGGGTGAAATCGTTGGCATCGATCCATCGGTTGTAAAGGCCTTACAAGATGACGCGTTTATTCCCGTGATCAGTCCGATTGGTTTTGGTGTTAACAATGAGTCATACAACATCAATGCTGACGTTGTAGCGGCTAAGCTAGCTACGGTACTTCAGGCTGAGAAATTGGTGCTCTTGACCAACACGGAGGGGGTTTTGGATAAGAGCGGCAAATTGATAACAAATTTATCTGCTAGGGAGATTGACGGACTTTTTGCAGACGGTACGATCAGTGGTGGTATGCTCCCAAAGATAAGTGGTGCGTTAGATGCAGCAAAGAGTGGCGTAAACTCAGTTCATATTATTGATGGTCGTGTACCTCACGTGTTGTTGTTGGAAGTGCTGACTGAGCAAGCTTTTGGGACAATGATACGCTCCCACTAAACTAAGAAGGGATTGTGAATGGTTGATGAGACTGATTCAAATGCTTTAGATTTGCCTGAGAGCGATCAAACAGCCATTAGCCGTAAGCGCCCTAAGCCCGGTGAGAGAAGACTGCAAATATTACAAACTCTTGCTCTGATGCTTGAGCAGCCCGGATTTGACCGGATCACGACTGCAGCACTTGCGGCAAAATTAGAGGTAAGTGAGGCCGCTTTATATAGGCATTTTGCCAGCAAGGCACAAATGTTTGAAGCTTTGATTGAGTTTGTTGAGCACAGCCTATTTAGTTTAATCAATCAAATTCTTGAAAAAGAGATGCCTGTCCATTTCAAAGCTCACCAGATAGCGACCGTGGTCCTGCAATTTGCAGAAAAAAATCCAGGTATGACACGCGTTATGGTGGGTGACGCGTTGGTGTTTGAGAACGATCGACTTCAGACCCGCATGAATCAATTATTTGACCGTATAGAGTCTAATTTGCGAATCGTTTACAAGGAGGCCGCGCAGTCCAATAAATCTGCCACACCTACTGTAGATGCTCAAATGCAGGCAAGCGCTTTGGTATCTTATATTTTAGGGAGGCTGCTGCGCTTTACCAGGTCTGGATTTAAAAGGCCTCCAAGTGAGCACTTAGAGGCCTCTTTGAGTCTTTTTGGGTAGGTCTCTTTTAGAAGCTCACCCCAACCAACTGACCGGCTTTAATTAACTCTTCCCACGTCGCTTGGTCGATGGGGACACCGTTTTTAAGTCTATCTGCTCGAGTCTTTCGCTCTGGCTCACCTGCAATCGAAACGCCCGCTGTTTCACTGGCTTTGGAGTGTTCAGATGGCGGTGCACTTGGACTACTCTTGAGCCAATCTATGAATGCAAGTGACTCCTCAGCAAACGTATCTTGGGTGCCAAGTCTTACAGGATCGATCACGATGGTGAGCATGCTGTTGATTACGGCTCTTCTACCGTCTCCTTGTCTGTGCCAGGTTCCGCCTCCAGATAGGGCGCCACCCAGGAGTTCGCATGCGACTGCGATACCGAATCCTTTGTGCTGACCAAAGGGGAGTAGCGCCCCCATTAAGCCATTAGATTGGGGGACAACGACGACGCCTGGGTTATTGGTTGGATTGCCGTGCTCATCAATTAAGGTACCGCTCTCAACGGTTCGACCTTCGTTGTATGCGACTCGCATTTTTCCTTGAGCAACTTTGCTGGTTGCAAAATCCAGAACAAAAGGCTCTCTTGTATTTGAGCCAATACCAAGAGGAATACCTATGCAACAGGGGTTGGTTCCGAAGCGTCCATCTGCACCGCCGTAGGGTGCTACGATTGGGCGCGAGTTAACACTCACGAAGTGAATAGACACCCAGTGATTGGCAACCGCCATTTCAGCAAAGTAGCCAATACGGCCCAGGTGGTGTGCGTTGGAGAGGGACATAATGCATGAGCCGTGTTCCCTTACTTTGTCAAAAGCCAGATTCATGGCTTGTACACCAACGTTTTGGCCGTACCCTTGTTGGCCGTCTAGGCCAAGCATGGAGCCGGTGTCAACGCGGGTTTGAACACGTGCATTGGGGAGTAAGTTCTTCTCAAGGACTGCGTCCACATAACGGGGAGCCATACCCACGCCGTGGGAGTCATGACCACTCAAGTTGGCTAAAACCAAATTAGCAGCCACCTGAGTGGCCTCTTCTTTTGAGCTACCAACAGCGCTAAAGAGAGAAGCAACTTTCTCCTCTAGTTCAGTTGCAGAAATTAATATTGACATTCAAATACTCCTTTAATTTACATAACTGCGCCAAGTTGCCAAGGTACAAACTCACTTTGCCCATAACCGTGAAGTTCGCTTTTGGTAGCTTCGCCGCTTGCACTTTTTATCATATGTTCAAAAATAACTTGTCCCATTTGCGCGATGTTGTCAGTGCCGTCTACGATTCCACCGCAGTTGATATCGATATCATCTTTTTGTCGATTCCAAAGAGCGGTGTTGGTTGATAATTTGAGAGAGGGTGAGGGGGCGCAGCCATAGGCGGAGCCTCGACCTGTGGTGAAACATATTAAATTTGCTCCGCCAGCGACTTGCCCTGTTGCACTTACTGGATCGTATCCAGGCGTATCCATGTAAACAAACCCATGTGCTTTAACTGGTTGTGCGTATTCGTAGACCGCATTTAAGTTGGTCGTACCCCCTTTGGCAATAGCCCCTAAAGACTTTTCCAAAATGGTCGTGAGTCCCCCAGCCTTGTTACCTGGGGAAGGGTTGTTGTTCATCTCTCCTTGGTTTATTTCTGTGTAGTGTTCCCACCAACGAATACGTTCAATTAATTTCTCACCTACCTCTTTTGAAATAGCTCTTCGTGTGAGTAGGTGTTCTGCGCCGTAGATCTCTGGAGTTTCGCTGAGAATGGCGGTGCCCCCGTGTGCAACTAGTAAATCAACAGCTGCGCCTAGTGCAGGATTTGCACTGATACCAGAGTAACCGTCAGAGCCCCCGCACTGTAGCCCAACAGTTAAGTGTGATATGTCGCAGGGAACTCTTTTTACGTTGTTTGCCTCCTCAAGCATGGCGTTGATCTGAGCAATTCCAAGCGCTATAGATTTTGCAGTACCCCCTGTATCTTGGATGTTGTAGGTATATAGAGATTTACTTGCACTGAGGTGTGAGTTCTCTAACCAAGTGGAAATTTGGTTGGCCTCACAACCCAGGCCGATCATTAGACAGGCTACAAAGTTGGGGTGACGAGCGTAGCCGGCGAGTGTTCTCTCAAGTACTTGCATACCCAGACCTTTGTTATCCATTCCACAACCCAGGCCGTGGCTTAGTGCAACAACGCCGTCAATGTTTGGGTACGCGCTAAGCGCGCCAGGGTTTGTTCTTTTTGAGAAGTGGTCTGCGATTGCACGCACAACAGTAGCTGAGCAGTTAACGGTAGACAAAATACCGATATAGTTTCTTGTTGCAACCGAACCGTCTGCTCGCACGTAGCCCATGAAGGTG
The DNA here is from genome assembly GCA_036834025.1 of Limnohabitans sp. Lineage (GTDB taxonomy): Bacteria > Pseudomonadota > Gammaproteobacteria > Burkholderiales > Burkholderiaceae_C > Limnohabitans. The sequence goes on along the minus strand of DAITOS010000018.1, from coordinate 21,146 downwards.
GTTTCTTTTCTTGTAGGGTTGGGCTTTACATCCGAACAAAATGCATAATCCCGTTCAAAGGCTCCTTTTTCTGCACCCAAGCTCAGGTTGTGGGTGTGAACATGTTCACCCATGTTAATAGCTTGGCTTGCAAAACCAATAATTTGGTTATAGCGCCTAACAGGTGCACCTAATTTAATGTCTTGTGTTGCAACTTTATGGCCTGCTGGAATGAGGCCTTTGATTTTGCATTCTTCAACATTAGAACCACCAATGAGTTGTGTCCGGGCGATTACAACATTGTCGTTGGCGTGGAGTCGTATAAAGTTTTGCATTGAAAATTAACAAAAAGTGTAATTTGAATAAAGAAAAATTAAGCGCTGATATTAGCTCACTCCGACTAAAAGAGATGCCAAATAATGGCCAAGGGAGGGTTATTACTTACGCACCCTATAGACACTGCAAAAGCATAATGTAGAGCCTGGTTTGTCGAGATTTACAAAGGCAATCTCAATTCATATGCTGATTGGTTTTTGCTAATTTCTGGACCTGTTTTAATTTTTAAAACCACACTCAACCACTTAAGAGTTTGATCAACATAGGATCCATAGATTCATATTTTTTACTTATCTAAACTGAGCGCAACTTATTCGAGCATTTCTTGAGCTAGATTTGCTTGTTTTTTTAAACTCTGTTTAATTTCCCCAATAATTTAATTCATCACATCACCTTAATGGAGAGCGCAAAATGAGATTGACTGGAAAAATTGCAGTAGTCACCGCAGCTGGACAAGGCATTGGGAGGGCCAGTGTTTTAGCTATGGCAAAAGAGGGCGCTCAAGTTTGGGCCACCGATATAAACGCTGAATTGCTCAACTCATACGCAGGGATAGAGAATGTGCACACTGCAAAACTAGATGTGCTTGATAAAGAGGCGATAAGCGCCTTTGTGGGTGGACTTGATAGAGTAGATGTACTTTTTAATTGCGCTGGATTTGTGCATAGCGGCACAATTCTCGAGGCCACGGATGAGGACTGGTCATTTGCTTTTAATTTGAATGTGCGTGCGCAGTTTTGGATGATCCAGGCCGTTTTGCCAAAGATGATCGCCAATAAAATGGGTAGCATTATCAATATGTCTAGCGTATGCTCCAGTGTGAAGGGACTACCGAACCGTTTTGTTTACGGTGCTAGCAAGGCCGCAGTCATTGGATTGACCAAGAGTGTGGCAGCAGATTACGTTAAAAACGGTATCAGAGTCAATGCCATATGCCCCGGAACAGTGGACACGCCTTCTTTAGGGGACAGGATTTCGAAGTTTGAAGACCCAGTACAAGCTAGAAAAGATTTTATCGCTCGACAACCTATGGGCCGTTTGGCGAATGCGCAAGAGATTGCGCCCATCGTTGTTTATTTAGCGTCTGATGAGTCACAGTTTGCAACTGGAAATGCATTCATGGTTGATGGTGGCATGACAATTTAAAAGGCAAATAAAAAATGAATCAATTAGATCTGAATGGTCGCCACGGCGTAGTTACTGGCGGTGCAACTGGCTTGGGCTATGCAATTGCTGAACGTATATTGGTCTCAGGGGGGCGCGCTACGCTTTGGGATTTGGATGTGCCTGGCTTAGAGCGAGCACGTAAAACTTTGACCGAACAATATCCAAATTCAAAGGTGAATACTGTACATGTCAACGTTGCCTCCTATGAGAGTGTGGTGCAAGCAACCGAACAGACACTCGCACTTGAAAAGGCGGGCGTGGATATATTGGTGAATAGTGCTGGGATAACTGGACCCAATACTAAAGTCTGGGATTATCCAGATGATGCATGGCGTGCGGTGATGGATGTGAACGTCAATGGCCTTTTTTATTGCTGCAAAGAGTTATCCAAACACATGAAAGACCGCGCCTTTGGTCGAATCGTTAATATTGCCTCAGTTGCGGGTAAGGATGGAAATCCAAATGCCAGTGCATACAGTGCAAGCAAAGCGGCGGTGATTGGGCTTACCAAATCTCTTGGTAAAGAGCTTGCAGATACGGGTGTTCGTGTCAATTGTGTGACCCCTGCTGCAGTTAAGACCGCGATTTTTGATCAAATGTCTGCAGAGCACATACAATTCATGTTGAGTAAGATACCCATGGGGCGTTTTGGTATGCCCGCAGAAGTTGCTGCTTTGGTGTGCTGGCTTTGCACTGAGGACTGTTCATTCTCAACGGGTGCAGTGTTTGATTTATCTGGAGGTCGTGCAACTTACTGATTTAAGTCAAGCATAATTGAGCGTTCAAGTATTTATATTTTTTTAAACGGAGTCAAAATGAAACTAGTACGATACGGCAAGGTTGGCAAAGAAAAACCAGGGCTGATTGATGAGAATGGCAAGATCAGAGATTTAAGTCATATCATCTCTGACATTACGCCAGAGCAGTTGAGCGATAAAGTTCTGAGCAAGCTCTCAAAGCTCAACCCTGCAAAGTTGCCCCTCGTGCGCGGTAGCCAGCGCCTTGGATGCCCTTTCACCGGATCTGGTAAATTCATTGCGATTGGTTTGAACTATGCAGATCACGCCGCTGAGGCGGGTATGCCTTTGCCAAAAGAGCCGATTATTTTCATGAAGCCAACCAGCTGTATCCAAGGACCTGATGATGATGTCATGTTGCCTAAGGGATCTGTCAAAAGCGATTGGGAAGTTGAACTCGGTGTGGTTATCGGGACAAAAGCTTCACATGTCTCTTTAAAGAGCGCTTTGGACCATGTGGCAGGCTACTGCACAATTAATGATGTCAGCGAGCGTGAGTATCAAATTGAGCGCGGCGGCACATGGGATAAGGGAAAGGGTTGTGACACTTTTGGCCCTATCGGACCATGGCTTGTAACGAGAGATGAGGTACCAAACCCGCAAAAACTTAATATGTGGATGGATTTGAACGGTACTCGTATGCAAACAGGTAACACAAAGACTATGATCTTTAATGTTGCTAAGTTAATCAGTTACACCAGTCAGTTCATGACGCTTTATCCCGGCGATATCATCACAACCGGTACACCTCCAGGTGTTGGAATGGGCGTAAAAGTTAACGGCAAATCAGCCCCATTATTTTTGAAAGCAGGCGATGTGATGACTTTGGGAGTTGAGGGTCTTGGCCATCAAACTCAAAAAGTGGTTGCATATAAAAAGCAAAAATAAATATTTGTAAATTACGCTCTTCTTTTAAGTAACGAAGTGCCAACTAATTAGTGGTCTCTCTGGTGTATAAGCTAGAGAGACCATTTTGTTTTGGTAAATCTAGGATTTGCCCTCAACTTTGATTTCAAATGCATCTAGACTACTTGGTACTTTAAATTCTGGCTCGTCAAAAAGTGTATCGCCGTGAGTGTTAGGTGTGCCAGTTGCTTTTACGTTTTTAAAATCATATAGGGCAGAATCCATCAGATGAGAGGGCGCAATATTTTGCAAGGAGCGAAAGATGTTTTGTACTCGTCCAGGGTGTTTCTTCTCCCATTCCCTAAGCATATTGCCTACGACTTTTCGTTGAAGATTTTCTTGACTACCGCATAAAGTACAAGGAATGATTGGAAATTCTTTGTGCAAAGACCAATCGATTAAATCATGCTCAGGCACATATGCAAGAGGCCTGATGACGACATGACGACCATCGTCGCTGACCAATTTGGGGGGCATCGTTTTTAGTTTTGCACCAAAAAACATGTTTAGAAAAAATGTTTGCAAAATATCATCTCTGTGGTGACCAAGGGCGATTTTTGTAGCCCCTAGCTCGTCTGCGACCCGGTACAAAATTCCTCTGCGCAGACGACTGCAAAGGCTGCACATCGTTTTGCCCTCTGGAACTTTGTCCTTAACAATCGAGTAGGTATCTTGGTTTTCGATATGAAAATCAACGCCAACTGACTCCAGGTAACGAGGAAGCACTTCGGCAGGAAAGCCGGGCTGCTTTTGATCTAAATTAACAGCAACGATATCAAAGTGTATTGGCGCGCGTGCTCTTAGTTTGAGCAGTATGTCAAGCAGTGCATAGCTGTCTTTCCCCCCAGAAACACAGACCATGACTTTGTCGCCCTCGCCAATCATGTCGTATTCAACTATTGCTTGACCCATCAACCGGCAAAGACGTTTCTCAAGCTTATGAGACTCGCGCTCTTTGTTTGCCCTTGCACTGGATGTGTGGCCATTATCTGTTGATGAAGACAGCTCAGCTTGAGTTTCTGGCACAGTGCTCCAGATTTCATTCATTTTCTTATTCTCTGGGCGATCTAGGACTTGCGGATTGTTCAATTTAACTTACTCATGTTTGTATCATCATGTATTTTAAGAACGGAAGAGCTTTAGCTAATTATTTTTTGAAGAGCTTGAGAGTTACGACTTCTAAAATTGCACCGGTTAACATTGTGGATCAGACTTTTAGTAATTGTTTCGACCCTGCTCTTAAAATACAGAAAATTATCACCTGGAAACTTACAACTTGTATTCTCACAAATTTTCTAATGAAGCGGTGCAATCTGACTTAAAACCCGCTCCTAAAACGGAGTTGGAAGGCGTAATTCGTCGTGTAATTGATGAAGCTGGAGGGTGGATTGATTTTGCTAACTTTATGGATATAGCACTTTATGATCCTAAATCAGGATATTACAGCTCTCAAAATCAACAAATTGGGTATTCACCACTTAGTGGAAGTGACTTTGTTACCGCACCTGTTTTAACAAAGGCATTTGCAAAGGCATTAGCCGTTTCTGTGCGTGAGGCCTTGGATAAAACTCAGACCCAAGAGATATGGGAGTTTGGTCCGGGAACTGGTGTTTTGGCCTCGCAACTGTTGGAGAGTTTGGGGGATCGCATCTGCAAATACAACTTAGTTGAAGTGTCTGGCGGATTGCGCGCAAGGCAATCGGCTTTGCTCAGTGCTTATGCGGACAAAGTGAACTGGGTCAGTGAGTTACCAGAGGTTATGAAAGGCGTAGTTATTGGCAATGAAGTCTTAGACGCTATACCTGTGAATATCATCAAGCGAATAGATGGAATATGGTATGAGCAGGGAGTTTGCTTGAGCGAGGGGCTTGGTGCTACCCAAGTCGAGGGAAATAAAACTGCATGGCTGGGTTGGGCAGGACGACTCACCGATTTGAGACCCCCGAGCCAGGAGGGATTGACGGGAGATTATTTAACCGAGGTTCATCCCAGGGCTGAAGCGTTCGTACAAACACTGGTTAATCGGTTGGAGGTCGGGGCAATGTTTTTTCTCGATTACGGATTTCCCGAGCGAGAGTATTATCATCCCCAAAGGCATATGGGAACACTGATGTGTCATTTAAGACATGTTGCTGATGATAATCCGTTGGTCTTTGTTGGCCATAAAGACATTACGACCCATGTAAACTTTACTGGGATCGCGCTGGCAGCGCAGGAGTGTGGTGCAAATGTCCTAGGATATACAAGTCAAGCTCATTTTCTTTTAAATAATGGTTTTTTAGACTTCCTAGAGGACGCAGATTTGAGCGAGCGCGCAAGAGCTTTGAAGTTGATTCATGAGCACGAGATGGGTGAGCTCTTTAAAGTGTTGATCATAGGCTTAGGAAGTGTATGGGATCCTATTGGATGCTTGAGGGGAGATAGAACCCACACTTTGTAAGTGTTAAAAAAGGTAAATGAGTTATTCTTATACAACAACATAACAATATGTCATCAAACAAACACGATGGTTTTTGAAAATGCTTAGATGGCTTGTTTTGATCTTGATTGTGATGGTTTTAATTCAATACTTTGACCCATGGTTAAGGCGAATTAAATTCGGCAGATTGCCGGGGGATTTAACTTTTATATTGTTCAAACGAGTGTGGCGACTTCCCCTTACTTCTGCATTTTTGTTGAGTGTTTTGCTGGAGTTGATTTCTAAAATTATTTAGCTTTTAAAAGCTCCTGAGTATAAAAAAGTAACTTTTCTTTACACAGCATTTGCACAGCGTCTATATGATCTTTGAAATGACTTATCTCTAATTTATGATGTTTGTATTTAAAAAACCAACGCCTGGTGCGTTTAAAAAAATTATCTTAGTGTTTGCGATCTTTGTTGCAATAGGAGTTGCAATCGGGTTGTGGATTTATCGAGCTGAGGTGTTTGGATTGGACACATCGGCCAAGGGCCCTACTGGTGTAGGCATGGTCGGGGGCGGCTGGGGAATGCGAGGGGGCCCAGGAGGCGCAGGCGGCAGAGTTCAGCCAGTGAGTGCTGGAGTTGTAAAGCAAATGGATATCCGCGTAATAGTCAATGCGCTTGGAAACATGGCTGCTTTGAATACAGCAACTGTCAGGGCTAAAGTTGACGCAGAGTTAAAAGCCATTCATTTCAAAGAGGGGCAGATTGTCAAAGCTGGACAGCTGCTCGTAGATCTTGACACTCAAAACTTGGACGCTCAAGTCACTCAGGCGCAAGGGCAATTCGACCGTGATAACGCGCAATATAAAAATGCTGTGATTGATTTACAGCGGTACAAAGAACTTTTATCTAAGGACGCTATTGCGGTTCAACAAGTAGATACACAAGACGCGCTTGTCAGGCAACTCAAAGGAACTGTTCTTGCAGATCAAGGGACGCTTGATAATGCCCGCTTGCAACTCTCTTATGCCCACGTCGTGGCCCCAATTTCAGGAAGACTTGGGCTTAAGCAGGTTGAATTGGGTAGCTTGGTGAGGTCTGGGGACGTCAACGGTATTGTGAGTATTACTCAGTTTCAACCTATTGCTGCCGTGTTTGCTGTGCCGGAGAAGTATGTTACAACCATTCAAAAGAAACTTCACCAAAATGAGCCCTTGCCGGTCGAGGTTTGGGACGCGGAGATGTCAAAAATCCTAGGTAAAGGTAGAGTGTCCCTCACGGATAACGCAATTGATGCTAGTACTGGGACCCTCAAGCTGAAGGCACTGTTGGAGAACAAAGATGAGGCATTATTTCCCAATCAGTTTGCCAATATCAAATTGCAGTTAGATGTTTTAAAAAATGCAATAACAGTTCCAAGCGCAGCAGTTCAAAGAGGTGCGGTGGGGACGTTTGTTTACGTGATCAATGAGGAAAGCAAGGTGAGCACTCGCCCTGTTAAGTTGTTGGCGTTAGACGGGGACGCTCAAGCAGTTGAGGGTAACTTAACGCCGGGTGAGCGAGTGGTCTTAGACGGTGCTGATCGCCTGAGGGATCAAAGCAAGGTAGAAGTTGTAAAGACAACCGACGCTAAAGGGCAAACCTTTATGGGCACTGCAGCACCCACTAACCCAAATTCGGCTGATCAAAAAGCAAAGAGTCAGGGAAAGAGTGACTCATCGGCATCGCCCTTAACTTTGCCCTCACCCAGCACGTCTGGTTCAAATGGCTCCAACAGCTCCAACAGCTCAGTTGTGGGGTCGGGAGTTGGGTCGGCTAACACCAATCCACCTAATACTAATGCAGTTGGTGTACCAACAAATGAGGCCAACAATAACGGCGGCGAAGACGGGGGACGCCGTCGTTGGATGGAGCGACTCCCCCCCGAAGTGGTTGAAAAAGTAAAAGCCATGAGTCCTGAGGAGCGAAAAGCATTTTTTCAAAAAATGCGTGAACGTCGTAGGCAAGAGCAAGGCGAATAGATTGCATCAAAATAGTTTGCTTACATGAACCTCTCTCGTCTTTTTATTCTTCGACCTATTGCCACTTCGTTGCTGATGGCGGCCATATTTCTAGCTGGTCTGCTGGCCTTTCAGCTCCTCCCCGTTGCCTCGCTTCCCCAGGTCGATTACCCAACCATTCAAGTGACAACGTTATATCCTGGTGCGAGTCCACAGGTCATAACTTCCTCTATTACTGCTCCTCTTGAGCGCCAACTTGGTCAAATGCCTGGACTTGATCAGATGAGCTCAACTAGTTCGGGAGGGGCCTCCATTATCGTGCTGCGTTTCTCACTGAGCATGGGGTTGGATGTGGCTGAACAACAAGTGCAAGCAGCAATCAATGCAAGTGCAAATTTACTGCCGACCGATTTACCCACACCTCCTGTTTACAGCAAAGTCAACCCCTCGGATGCGCCGATTTTAACTTTTGCAGTAAGCTCACCCTCCCTACCTATAACCCGCGTGCACGATATGGTCGAGAACCGAGTAGCACAAAAAATATCTCAAATATCGGGCGTTGGTTTGGTCAGTATTGCTGGGGGACGCAGACCTGCAGTTCGTGTTCAGGTCAATCCAACGGCTCTTGCTGCGGCGGGATTTTCAATGGAAGACGTGCGCACTGCAATTACAAACGCAAACGTTAATCTAGCCAAAGGTAGTCTTGATGGGCCCCAAAGAGCGTCATCCTTAGACGCCAATGATCAACTAAAGACTGCGGCAGAGTATGAGTCAATTGTGTTGGCATATAAGAACGGGAACCCCCTTAGGTTGCGAGACGTTGCAACGCTTGTTGACTCTGCAGAAAATATTCGTCTCGCCGCCTGGGCAAACGATGTACCTGCTATTGTTTTGAATGTTCAAAGGCAACCAGGCGCAAATGTAATCGAGACCTCCGAGAGAGTAAAAAACCTCCTCCCGCAACTGCGTGCATCCTTACCGGATTCGTTAGACTTTGAGGTGATGACGGATCGCACGCTGACGATCAGCGCCTCAGTTAAGGACGTTCAGTTTGAACTGTTGTTGGCTATTGCACTTGTTGTGCTTGTTATTTTTTTATTTCTTCGTACTTCAGCTGCGACGATCATTCCCGGCGTAGTGGTGCCGCTCTCGCTGGTGGGTACTTTTGGGGTGATGTATTTGTGGGGATTTTCAATTAACAATTTAACATTGATGTCATTGACTATTGCAACAGGTTTCGTTGTGGATGATGCCATTGTGATGATTGAGAACATTGCACGCTACATCGAGGATCATGACTGTACGCCATTAGAGGCTGCATTAAAGGGGTCAAAGCAAATTGGTTTCACCATCATCTCCCTTACGTTCTCACTAATTGCTGTGCTCATTCCATTGCTCTTTATGGGGGATATCGTGGGGCGTTTGTTTCATGAGTTCGCAATCACTTTGGCTGTGTCCATTTTGATTTCCGCTTTCATCTCACTGACTTTGACTCCGATGATGTGTGCAAAATTACTTTCCAAACATGTTGAGCCTGTGCAGGGGCACTGGTCTCATCAAGTTGGATCGGCTATTCAAGATTTGATTGATCGATATGCAAAAGCTTTGACTTGGGTACTTGAGCGTCCCGAGAAGACTTTGTGGATATTTTTGTCAACTGTGGTGTTAACTATTGGCTGTTATGCCTGGATTCCCAAAGGATTTTTCCCACTTCAAGATACCGGTGTTATTCAAGGAATCACTGAGGCCACTCAGTCAACCTCTTTTGCTGCGATGGCATCCAAACAGCAGGCCCTAGCCAGGGAGATATTGACTGATCCAGCAGTCAAGAGTTTGACCTCTTTTATTGGAGTGGACGGAGGCAACACAAGTCTAAACTCTGGACGATACACAATCAATTTAGTCCCTAAAGAGGAGCGAGACGATTCATTAGAGGAGATTTTAAAGAGGTTAGATAAACTCAGTCTAAGAGTTAGCGGTTTGGCGCTTTATTTACAACCTGTTCAAGATCTCACGATTGAGGACCGGGTGGCGAGAACGCAGTATCGATTTTTAATGAATGGTCCAAGCGAAAAAGATTTGAGTGTTTGGTCAAAACAACTCATCGAGCGCTTAAAAAACAGACCCGAAGTGTCTCAAATTGCAACTGATCTGCAAGATCTCGGACTTCAAGCTTATTTGCAAATTGATAGAGACGCTGCAAGCCGTTTTGGAGTTTCAATGGCCGCTATAGATAATGTCTTATATGATGCGTTTGGACAGCGATTGGTCTCTACTATCTTTACTCAGAGCAATCAATACAGAGTGGTACTAGAGGTGGGTACAAAGCAGGGTATAAATCTAGGAATAAATCAGTCAAACAATGAGCCCGTGGGTCCTGCTTTGATAGAAAAATTATTTGTGCCCGGCCTTAACGCTCAGCAAATTCCTCTCTCAAGCATTGCAAAGGTGATCGAACGCCAAAGCGCTTTAAGTGTGATGCATGTGGGCCAATTTCCAGCAGTAACTTTGTCCTTTGCTCCAAACAGTGGGTACGCACTGGGCGAGGCGGTCCAAGCGATCAGGGAGGAAACTGAAGAGCTAAGTAAAAACGGGATGCCGCAAAGCATTGAAACTCAGTTCCAGGGGGCAGCACTTGCATTTCAGAACTCACTTTTAAAAACTATCTACCTACTTTTGGCTGCAATTGTCACCATGTATATTGTGTTGGGAGTTTTATATGAGAGTTATATTCATCCAGTCACAATTCTTTCTACGCTGCCCTCTGCTGCATTGGGAGCTTTAATTGCATTGATGATAAGTGGCCACGATTTAAATGTCATCGCAGTGATTGGGATTGTGCTCTTAATTGGCATTGTTAAGAAAAACGCAATCATGATGATTGATTTTGCGCTTGATGCACAGCGGGAGCAGGGGATGAGCGCGAAAGATGCTATTTACAATGCCTGCTTGCTTCGTTTTAGACCCATCCTCATGACGACTCTTTGCGCCATGCTGGGTGCTTTGCCACTCATGTTGGGGACAGGTATGGGAAGCGAGCTTAGACATCCTTTGGGGATTACGATGGTGGGGGGATTGATACTAAGCCAATTGTTGACCCTTTTTACAACCCCAGTTATTTATTTGACTTTTGTGAAGTGGACACAAAAAAGGACCGCGGTTAATGAACGGGTTTCTTGAATCTGACCACAGTTACAGCTGGACAGGCATATTTGTAGTGCGCCCTATTGCAACCACTTTGCTGTCGGCAGGTGTTGCATTGGCCGGTGTTTTGGCATATTTTAATTTGCCAGTTGCCTCCCTACCTCAAGTTGACTTTCCAACGATATCGGTTCAAGCCTCCTTACCAGGTGCAAGTCCAGAGACCATGGCTGCTACGGTTGCAACCCCGCTTGAAAGAAGTTTAGGGGCGATTGCTGGAGTTAACGAGATCACCTCATCCTCTACTTTGGGAAATTCGCGGGTTACCCTACAGTTTGATTTGAATAGAAGTCTAGACGGCGCAGCGCGTGATGTCCAAGCTGCAATCAATGCAACTGCAAGTCTATTGCCAACGGGTCTGCCGAGCCTTCCGTCTTACAGGAAGGTCAATCCTGCTGAGGCTCCTATCTTGCTTTTGGCTCTCACCTCCAGCGTTCAGTCACCTGGACAAATGTATGATCTTGCCTCCACAGTGCTTGCTCAAAGACTCTCCCAAGTACAAGGGGTAGGGCAGGTCCAAATTGGAGGCGGTGCCTTACCTGCTGTGAGAATTGATATCAATCCCGATCGTCTAAGTGCGATGGGTATAGGTATAGAGGACATCAAAAGCGCGGTGAACGCTGCCAACGGAAATAAGCCCAAGGGGGCGTTGGAGGCTGTGGGAAGAAGTTGGCAAATAGAGGCCAACGACCAAGCTGGCTCCGCCGCTGAGTTTGCACCCATCATTGTTCATTATTCAAGCGATGGGCGAGTTGTTCGGTTGTCTGATGTGGCAAACGTTAAAGATTCTGTCCAAGATCTTCGCAACTACGGAGTGTCAAATTCTAAGCCCGCAATCTTGTTAATTATTAACAAGGAGCCAGGCAGCAATGTGATTGAAACTGTAAACAGAGTAAGAGCCTTGATTCCTGTGCTAAAGGCATCCATGCCTGGTTCGGTAGATTTGGACGTGGTCTCTGATAGAACGCCGACCCTAAGAGCCTCTTTGTATGAGATTCAAAAGTCATTGTGTATTTCGATTGCGCTTGTTGTTTTAGTTGTAGGCCTTTTTCTAAAGAAATCCCGTGCCACAGCGATTCCAAGCGTCGCTGTTCCATTGTCCTTATTGGGGACAGTTGGAGTCATGTACTTGCTTGGCTTTAGTCTTAATAACTTGACTTTGATGGCACTTACCATTGCAACCGGATTTGTTGTGGATGATGCAATCGTAGTGCTTGAGAATGTGACACGCCACATGGAGCATGGTCGCTCGGCGATGCAAGCGGCAATACAGGGCACCAAAGAAATCGGATTTACGGTGATCTCAATTAGTTTTTCGCTTGTCGCTGCATTTATCCCCATTCTTTTAATGGGCGGTGTACTTGGACGCTTATTCAGAGAGTTTGCGGTGGTTTTGTCGGTTGCAATTTTGATATCAATGGTGATCTCTCTCACCACAACCCCAATGATGTGTGCTGCGCTTTTAAAAGGTAGAGAGAAGAAATTTAAACCTGATGCCAAGAACATTCTTGAACAAAATGCCAATAGCCAGAATGAACTTGAATATCAGGACAAAACTAACACATGGGCAAAATTAAAGTTTAATTTTAAGCTTAAGGGCATCAACTTCTTGAGATTTTTTAAATGGACTAAGTTTTATTCATATACGTTGAAATGGTCTCTTAGACATCAATGGGTGATTTGGATTGTTTTGATAGCCACCATCGCTCTTAATATCAGTTTATACAGATCTATACCCAAAGGTTTTTTTCCGCAACAAGATACTGGACGAATCTTTGGATCGATAAGAGCTGATCAGAGCAGTTCTTTTATGTCAATGCAAAAGCGCTTGGACGCTTTCATTGCAGTCGTTAGAGCCGACCCTGCAGTAGATAATGTGACTGGTTTTACGGGGGGCGGGCAGCGTAACTCTGCACAAATGTTTATCACATTAAAGCCTAGAGCTCAGCGAACAGACAGTGCTGACCAAGTGGTCGGTAGACTTCGTCAAAAGTTATCTAAAGAGGCTGGTGCAAGGCTCTTTTTAGTTCCTGCTCAAGACCTACGAATTGGTGGAAGGCAATCAAGCTCTCAGTACGAGTACACAATAAAAGCAGATGACTTGGAAAGTCTAAAGACTTGGGAGCCAAAAATCAGACGTGAATTCTCGAAACTAAAAGAATTAGAGGATATCAACACCGATTATGAGGATAGGGGTCTACAAACTTCAATTGTGATGGATAGGGACGCTGTTGCAAGGTACGGCTTAACAGTCAGAGGGGTTGATACGACGCTATCAGATGCTTACTCACAAAAACAGGTTGGCGTTATCTATAACCCTTTAAATCAATACCGAGTAGTTTTGGAGATCGATCCTGAATTCCTAGAGACTGCGGAGTCCTTAAAGCACATTGAATTTGTCAATTCAAAGGGCAGTCTAATACCCTTTTCTACAGTCGCATCGACGCAGTTGACCAATACTGCGTTATCAGTCAGTCACGAGGGCGGCGTACCCTCAGACTCCTTTAGCTTTAACCTTGCAGAGGGTGTTTCCCTATCCCAGGCAAGTGATCAAATTAAACTTGCAATCGATCGCTTGCAAATTCCTGTGACTGTGAGGGGGAGTTTTTCAGGCGTTGCAAATGCTTTTCAAAGCTCATTAAGCACTCAGCCGTTCCTTATTTTGGCTGCTCTCATTACACTTTATTTAGTACTGGGTATTTTGTATGAAAGTTTGCTGCATCCCATCACCATTTTGTCCACTTTACCGTCTGCTGGGGTGGGTGCATTGTTGGCTTTGATGACTTTTGATACCGAGCTCTCGATTATTGCAATGATTGGAATTATTTTGTTGATCGGTATTGTTAAGAAAAATGCAATATTGATGATTGATTTTGCCTTGGTTCGCCAAAGAAACGGAATCTCTGCAGCTAAGGCAATTTACAAGGCGTCCAAGATCAGATCTAGACCCATCTTCATGACGACGATGGCAGCAATGCTTGGTGCGTTACCCCTTGCCTTTGCAAGCGGAGACGGAGACGAGATGCGCAAGCCCCTAGGCATTGCGGTGGTAGGTGGACTCGTTCTTAGCCAACTTTTGACACTCTACACTACGCCAGTTGTTTTTCTTGCGTTGGAGAGACTTCGCACAAAGTTTCTTAAAAAAGTTTCATTCTGTGCACTTAAACCCATCCAACCTTAATCATTCCAACAAAAGAGCGCGTGAGCAAAATGAAACATTTTTATAACCCCTTTGTTCGATTTATGATTTTTGGGATGGTCTCTCTGTTGAGTGCCTGCGCGTGGCGAATGCCTGAGCACCCTATGGGTGTTCAACTAGAAGTGCCTGCAAAATTTGAAGAAAAGAACTTAAGTTCCAACGAACAAACACAAGTGAAGACTAACATTGGAGCTATGTGGTGGAGTGTTCTCGACGATCCCATTCTCAATGATCTTCAGGATCAGATGGCCAAAGAGAATCCAAATTTAATTTCACTTGCTGCAGTTGTTGAGCAGGCTAAGGCATCAGTTGCCCTGGCTCAAAATAACTTATGGCCTAATCTAAATGCCAACACAAATGTTGCACGCAGTCAAAGTTATCTAACTGCACCATCAGGCACTTATATCAGCGAATCTTTCCCCTTTACTTGGACGCCTGATATTTGGGGGGCATTAGATGCGCAGATCATTGCGCTTAAAGCGCAACAAATGAGTAGCGAAGAGAATTTGAGTATGGCTAGACTTACTGCGCAAGCCACCTTGATGCAGACTTACCTTACCATGCGAAATGTCGAGCGAGTCCAGGCCACCTTACTTGCTGCAGAGGGGGCTTATGAAAAAGCTTTGGAGATCACCCAGTCTAGGTATAGCGCGGGTGTGGCGGCTTCAACGGATGTATCCTTAGCCAAGTTGCAACTGAATAGCACCAAAGCTCAAAGAATAGATTTGGGTATTCAGCGTGCGCAGTTGCTCCACGCCATAGCTGCGTTGCTAGGTAAAACACCTTCATCCTTCAAGCTCGAGCCAACGGCCACGATAGCCTTACCCATTGCATTGCCGGATATCGTGCCTGGGGAGTTGCTAAAAAGAAGACCTGATGTGAGGGCGGCCATGAGAAATGTTGAATCTGCACAAGCATCGCTTGGTGCTGCAAAGCTTGCTTTTTTTCCAACAGTAACTTTCTCCTCTAGTCTTGGGTATCGGAGCACGCAGTTACCAGGGTTGATTGGTAACAATAATGCATATTGGTCACTAGGGCCCACACTGTCTTTGCCAATTTTTGATGGTGGACAACGCCAAGCTAACAAAAGTAGTGCAATGGCGGTTTTAGACCAGGCAGTTGCAAATTACCGTCAAGTTGCATTGGCGGCATTTCAGGAGGTTGAGGATAATTTAGCAGCTACGTCCCTCCTTCAAGAGGAGGGTGACGTACAAGTGCAGGCACTTCAAGCGGCACAGAAAAACTTAGCAGCCACTCAGCAACAATATTTATCAGGTACCGTTGGTTATTTAAACGTGATCACTGCTCAAACCAGTGAACTGCAGGCAAGGCGGGCGGTGATGGATATTGAAAATAGGAGGTGGCTTGCGATTACGCAGTTACTTAAAAATCTTGCGGGTGAGTGGGACGCCGCCCAAATTAAACCTCGATCACTTAAGTCCTCAGAGAACCAGTAGTCTGTGAAGTTTTAAAACTCTGAGAAATCATTAACGAATTGGTTTGATTTTTTTAGAAGTTTTTCAATGAGGCTTCTAATGCTTTTAAGCGAGCCTGATCAATTGCTTCACCGATTTGAGCGGCAACTAATCCTTGTTTTATCGCCTGAAGAGCAATTTCTTTATGATCTACGCTTAGGGCTACTTTTTGCATATACTTGATGTGATGCGTAGATTTATCAAGTTTTTCTAAAGCCTTTTTAGAGTCTTCTTTGTCAGAGGATGGTAGGACCAGGCAACGCGCACCCAGGAGTAAATCATCGAAGCGCTCTGGCCTTCTGAGGGCATCACAAACTTGGAGAAGCGATAAGAGCTCATCACCCTTTAGCTGAATTGAATTGCAAAGGGTTGTATAAGTTTTGGCTAGTAAATCAGCCATTTCAATGCATTCTTTTGGAACCCTAAGTGTCTGTGCAATAGGCCAAATGTAGTTGAGGACAGCAAAACGAACAGCAAGCGAAGCACGCACTTCTTTAAAGCGGTCGATTGAGGCTTTTAAAGCATTTAGATGGCGTTCGTCTAGATATTTGGCCTCTATGTTTTTAAAGAGTTTTTGAAAAGCCCCGCAGCTTAAGAGGACAGTAAACATTCTGTAAGGGCTTTCAGCCATTAAACCTTTTGATATTTCCTGCCAAACTCGTTCACTCACCAATGCATCCACCTCGCCTTCATCGCACATTTGCTCTAAAAGGGTCTGGGTTTCAGTTGCAACGGTGAACTCTGGAAAGCGTGCGGCAAATCTAGCCAATCTTAAGATGCGTACGGGATCTTCTTTGAAGGCTGGGGAGACGTGCCTGAAAATTTTGTTTTGAATATCTCTTTTACCGTTGAAGGGGTCTATTAGGGTTCCGTGCTCGTCTTTTGCGATGGCGTTAATGGTGAGGTCGCGGCGTACTAAGTCCTCTTCTAAGGTGATACTTGGGTCGGCATGAAAGACAAAGCCCTTGTAACCTCTTGCGGTTTTACGCTCTGTACGAGCGAGTGCATATTCCTCAGAGGTCTCGGGATGAAGGAAGACTGGAAAATCTTTGCCAACCGGTGTAAAGCCCTGAAAGATGAGATCCTCAGGCGAAGCACCTACGACCACCCAGTCCTTATCAGAGCCGCCAAGTCCCATCAACTCATCTCTAACTGCTCCTCCAACAAGGTATGTTTTCATGAGTGTAAAAAAACTTTTGGTTATTTAATGAATGACTTATATTTTGGCCTGTCTGACCCCAAACACTGCGCTGAGAGTTTGGGGGTCAAGAATTCCGAGTTCTTCTAATCCAGGAAACTTGCCGGTATGCACGTTTGGAACTCTCATTGATAAAAGATTGTCTCGGCTCATCAACGTAGGCCCAGGTAGTTTCTCCATCACAAGTGCTTGTAAATAAGAGCTAAAAGGGGGCAGTGCAAAAATGGGTCGATTGTGATTTGAAACTTTACCTGCGAATTCAACCAGTTCTTTTAAACTCAAGACCTCAGGCCCAACGAGCTCAAAGGTTTTGTTGCCAGTTTGAGGGTGAAGCAAAGCGTAAGCAACAGCGTGTGCTACGTCCACAACCCAGACGGGTTGAAATGCGGCATCCGCGCAGGCCAGAGGTATGAATGGAAAAGTTTTTTGAAGCTTTGCAAAAACGTTGATGAATTTATCATCTTCTCCAAATATCACACTCGGGCGCAAAAGGGTGAGGTTGAGTCCCTTAGTTTGAGCTATGCTGTGAAGAGCCTGTTCTCCCCGTGCCTTGGAGCGAAGGTACATTGAAGGTGCGCTTTGCTCAGCGCCCAAGGCGCTGATATGAATCAACCTTTTGATATTCATCTCACTGCATACGTTGGCAATAGTGGCGGGCAAGCGTTCATGGAGTTGTTCAAAACCTTTTTCGTTGCCGTGAAGTATGGCAATGAGGTTGATCACGGCCGTATGGCCTTTCATCGCTCTTTTGAGTACTTCAGGCTTTGAAGGGTCTCCCTCGATAACGTCTACGAAAGGTAAATATTTGACACTTTTCGCTGGAGCGCGCCTGGTCATAACGGTCATCTTGATGCCCAATTCGTTGAGTCTTTCACAAATGTGACTGCCCAAAAATCCAGAGCCTCCCAACATGAGCACTTTATGGGTGGTGGTTATATCCATAGGAAAAATCTTTCAAGTTTGTTTATCGTCGTCCCAGTGATGACCTGAGTGTTCTATCATTTCTTTTGATTCAATTGGGCCCCAACTGCCACTTGGGTAGGTGTAAAGCGGGGCGTCCCCGCTTTGCCAATCATCAATAATTGGTTCAACCCATGACCAAGCAGCCTCTTGTTCATCACTTCTAACGAATAGGTTTAGCCTACCAGCAAGCGCGTCAAGGAGTAGCCTCTCATAAGCTCCGACCCTGTCAGCTCCAAATCTTTGTTCAAAATCCAGGTTGAGTTGAACGGGGGAGAGCATCGGGCCTAGTGGGGTTCTTTGCGTGTGATGGGCTTGTTTTGTTGTATTTTGTGAAGGACCTTGGGCAAATAGATGAAGCGCCATTCCGTCTTGGGGTTGAAGGTGTATGGTGAGTCGATTCGCACTTCCAAAAGGGGTTTGAAAAATGGGGTGAGGTGTTTGTCTAAAGTTGATGACGATTCGAGCGTCTTGCTGCGCTAATCGTTTGCCGGTTCTGATAAAGAAAGGAACCCCTGCCCAGCGCCAATTGTTGACCTCTGTTTTGAGGGCAACAAAAGTTTCTGTTTTGCTGTCCTTGGCAACACCGTCCTCTTGGATATAAGCTTTTACGGCTGACCCAGCTACTGAGCCTTCCATGTACTGTGCTCTAACCAAATCGTGTTTTAAAGATTTAGCGGTCCAAGGCTTTAGAGAGCGCAATACTTTGAGTTTTTCATCTCTAATTGCATCAGCGTGTGCGTTGATAGGGGGCTCCATTGCAATAGCGCAAAGAAGTTGTAGAGCGTGATTTTGAATCATGTCCCTTAATGCACCTGTGCGCTCGTAAAATGGTCCTCGAGATTCGATGCCAATTTCCTCAGCAAGTGTGATTTGAATGCTTGAGACTGACTCTCTTCTCCAGATCGGCTCAAACAACGAATTGCCAAACCGAAGTGCGAATAGATTTTGAACAGATGGTTTGCCAAGGTAGTGGTCAATTCGAAAAATTTGCCACTCTTGAAAAAATCGTTTGACTGTTGCATTAATTTCTTGGTTAGACTTTAAGTCCTGACCTAGCGGTTTTTCTAGAACAATACGAGTGCTGTCACTGTTAAGACTTTGTGCACCTAAATTTTCACAAATAGTTGTAAAGAGTTGTGGGGCAGTTGCAAGGTACATAACCCTTACATCTGACACATGCTCATTGAGTCGATTTTTGAGTAACGCATAGTCAGGTGAGCTTGATAAATCACAAGACTGATAGCGCAGTAGTTTTGCAAACTCACTAAACTCCTCTTTTGTGGGACGTTTCTCTCCCTCAATATTTTGAAAACGCTCGCCAATGAGATTTCTAAATTCGTCATCACTTAGCACATCTCTAGAGACGCCTAAAATTCGACCGCCTTTGGGCAGCGTATTGTGCCGAAAGGCTTGAAAAAGTGCGGGAAGAATCTTCCTCCAAGCCAAGTCCCCAGTTCCACCAAAGAGTACGAGTTGAAAGCTCATATTAGTGGGGTCTCTTTTGTAAAGGGTAGTTGCACATGGAGGGGAGTATTTTTGCAAGTATTGTTTTCTATTAAGTATAGTTTACGGCTTGGATCCTCGCTAGATTTTGTATTTTTTTTAAGGGTTGCTTGATGAATTACAGGCATTAAGTACCTGTTAGCAGATTTTTTCGTTCAAGTCACGCTTAGAAGCAAACATATTCATCAATTTTTTAAAGAAACTTGTCATAATAAACGCCATGAACGATCTAGAAATACTTAAACAATGGACTGTGGTGGTTGCTGACACTGGCGACTTGTCCCAGGTGGCTCAACACAGACCTCAAGATGCAACAACCAATCCCTCATTGGTCTTAAAGGCCTTGCAGATGCCGCAAAGTACAGAGTTGATCAAAACGATTCGACAAAGGTTCCCGGGTTCTTCAATTGATGAGTTAGTGGATCGATTGCTTGTGGCTTTGGGGTGCGAGATTTTGCAATTAATACCTGGGCGTGTTTCAACTGAGGTGGATTCAAGACTTAGCTTTGACGCACATGCAACTGTCGCTCGGGCAAAGCGGATTATTTCGATGTATTCCAGTGAGGGGGTGGACGCTTCTCGGGTGCTCATCAAAATTGCTGCGACATGGGAGGGCGTTCAAGCCGCTAAGGCGCTTGAGCTTGAGGGTATTCATACCAACTTAACTCTTTTATTTAATTTTGCGCAAGCCGTTAGTTGTGCGCATGCAAGGGTTCAGTTAATCTCTCCCTTCGTTGGAAGAATTTATGACTGGTATAAGAAATCTGCCGGTGCGTCCTGGGATGAGGCAGCGAGTAGCGGCGCAAATGATCCCGGGGTTCGCTCAGTGTCTAATATTTATCGTTTCTTTAAATCAAGTGGTGTTACAACTGAGGTGATGGGGGCTAGTTTTAGAAATATTGGCCAAATCAAAGCCTTATCTGGGTGTGATTTACTAACGATAAGCCCTGATCTTTTGAAGGCTCTGAGTCAATCTGAATCAGTATCTGTAGAGGGCACTGAAGGTGTCGGTGTAGCTGGCTTTACTAGGGCTTTGGATCCGCTAGTAGATGGACGAACCACGGCTTTTGATCCAATGCATGGGATCAATTTAGACCCCTCTCAGGCTCTGCACCATGGGCTCTCGGAATCCCAATTTAGATTGGCTCTGAATGAGGATGCCATGGCGAGTGATAAATTATCTGAAGGCATTAGAGCGTTTTGCTCTGACACGGTCAAGTTGGAACACTTTCTTCAATCTTAATTTGTTTTGATCATAATTTTTTGGAAATAAAGATGTTAAATCGCTGTGATCAAGTAGCCTCTTGGCAAAAGTTGAATGAGTTAAAAGTTACCAAATCCTCCCTCGACCTTACAAATGCATTTCTAAATCAAGCCAATAGATTTGAGCACTTTAGCGTTGACGCCCCACATGTGTTTGTTGATCTCTCCAAATGTATGTGGGATGAGGAGGTCGAGAATGCATTGTTAGAGTTGGCCAATGAGACTCAAGTTTTTAGTCTTAGAGACGCCCTTTTCAAGGGCGAGTCGATCAATACCACGGAGGGGAGATCCGTGATGCATTGGCTACTGCGCACCCCAAAAGGTACTCAAATACCTGTGGGGCTTGGGAGCGCTCACGCAGAGGTTTTAACTACTTTAGATGCATTTTTGTCTTTTGCTGAGAAGGTAAGGTCTAATGACTCAATAACCGATGTGGTCAATATTGGCATTGGTGGGTCGGATTTGGGACCGCAGATGGCTATTCGGGCGCTGGCTGAATACGTCACTCCTACAAAGAGTTTTCATTTCATTTCTAACATAGACGCACATGAAATCGCAGGCGTCTTGGATAAATTAGATCCTAATAAAACTTTGTTTTTAATATCCTCGAAATCTTTTACGACGATTGAGACGATGACCAATGCGCAAACTGCCAAGCAGTGGTTTATCAATGGGGGTGGTAAAAAAATTGATCAACATTTTGTTGGCTTGACCTCAAACGTTTTACTTGCCAAAGAGTTTGGAATAGTCACTAC